>JBGUJU010000081.1:0-4333 GCA_045114065.1 Sodaliphilus sp. | reverse complement strand
GGGTTCGGCTGTTCGCCGATTAAAGTGGCACGCGAGCTGGGTTCAGAACGTCGCGAGACAGTTCGGTCCCTATCTGTTGTGGGCGTTTGAAGTTTGAGGGGCTCTGACTCTAGTACGAGAGGACCGAGTTGGACAGACCTCTAGTGTACCGGTTGTAACGCCAGTGGCACCGCCGGGTAGCTATGTCTGGAACGGATAAGCGCTGAAAGCATCTAAGTGCGAAGCCGGCCCCAAGATGAGACTTCGTCACAGGGTGGTCGAAGACTACGACCTTGATAGGCCGCAGGTGTAAAGGCAGCGATGTCAAAGCCGAGCGGTACTAATTACCCAAAGACTTTCCGTATGTACATTCTTTGTACGCTTTCTCTTATATGTCTTGTTCCGTATGTCAAACAGTTTATTTTGGTGGCTATGGAGTGAGTGTTCACCTCTTCCCATTCCGAACAGAGAAGTTAAGCCTCACCACGCCGATGGTACTGCGAAAGTGGGAGAGTAGGTAACCGCCCCCTAAGAGGGAGTCACTGGTAAAACAGCGGCTCCCTTGTTTTTTATAGTAGCTATAGTAACTATAGTGACTATAGTAACTATAGGGGTGATGGCTGTGGTACAAACCATGGCTGAGTCCCGGCACTGGGAACTGGAAAGGATCGAGAAACGACGGCGGGCAGGGAACCTCTCACTATAGAGAGGGGAAATCTTGTGTCTCGGTTGGGTAGCAATTCGGGAAAAAAGAAAATTTTCTTTAAAGGTTTGTCAACTCCGAAAAATAGTTATAACTTTGTAGATTGATTAAAGACGATGAAACGCTTGCTGGTCATATTGGCACTTGTGTTGACGCTGGGGCTAGGAAATGTGGCTCTGGCCGAGGTGCAGTGGCGTGAGACCAACCGTGAAGTTCAGGGTAAAACCTGGAATGATCCGCGACAGAGCGATGGTATCGAGATTTATGGCCACAAGGGTATTATCACCATTGTGACACCGAAGCGTATCAACGTGCGTGTCTATACCATTCTTGGCCAGATGGTTTCTCAAGCGACCTTGCAGCCAGGTACCTCAGAGCTGAGGCTAGGATCACGAGGTATTTATCTTGTCAGGATCGGCAATCTGACGCAGAAGGTGGCCATATAGTAGTATCATCGTCCAACTAATTACCAAGAGATTTAACTAAAAACCATTTAATAACCTTAACTAACAGAGTATGACTAATTTAGAAAACATTGATTGGGCACATCTGCCTTTTGGTTACATGAAGACTGACTTCAACGTGCGCTGCACGTTCAAGGACGGCAAGTGGGGTGAAATCGAAGTCACCGAGGACGAGACTATAACGCTGCACATGGCAGCCAGCTGTCTGCACTATGGTCAGGAGATTTTTGAGGGTCTGAAGGCTTTCCGCGGTAAGGATGGCAAGATCCGTATGTTCCGTCCCGATGAGAATGCCAAGCGCCTGCAGAACAGTGCCAAGGGTATCAAGATGGAACCGCTGCCCGAAGACATCTTCCTGGAGATGTGCAAGAAGGTGGTTAAACTCAACGAGCGCTTCATCCCGCCTTACGGTAGTGGTAGCTCGCTGTACCTGCGTCCCGTAGAGATCGGTATCTCACCCCGCGTTGGTGTGAATCCCGCCGATGAATATACTGTAATTATCTTTGTAACCCCCGTTGGCCCGTACTTCAAGGAAGGCTTCCACTGCACCAAGGTTGCTGTTTACCGCGAGTATGACCGTGCTGCTCCCTGTGGTACCGGTCGCTGGAAAGTTGGTGGTAACTATGCTGCCGGTATGGGTGCTACCGCCCGTGCCAAGGCTGCTGGCTACAGTGCTGCCCTGTTCCTGGATCCCAAGGAGAAGAAATATCTCGATGAGTGCGGTCCCGCCAACTTCTTTATCATCAAGGGTAACAGCTATATCACTCCGAAGTCGAATTCTATCCTGCCCTCAATCACCAACATGAGCCTCCAGCAGATTGCCCGTGACCTGGGTATGGATGTTGAGGCTCGTCCCATCCCCCTGGAGGAGCTTGCCGAGGCCGATGAGGCTGCCGAGTGCGGCACCGCTGCCGTTACCGCTCCCATCAGCGAGGTGGTTGATATGGACAAGGATGTACACTATGTCATCAGCAAGGACGGTGAGGTTGGTCCCAAGGTGACCGCTCTGTATAACCGCCTGCGTGCCATCCAGATGGGTGACTATCCCGATGAGCACAATTGGGTAGTGTTTGTTGACTAATATGCTTGATTGCCTATCCATTATTGAACGATACTATACACCCGGTAATGATGATTACCGGGTGTTGGTTTCTCATAGCCGGCAGGTGGCTGACCTGGCGGTTGCCTTGAGCCAGCGCTTGATTGACCGGGGCACCCCCATTGATATTGAGTTTGTTGAGGAGGCCGCCATGCTGCATGACATCGGCATGTGCCGTACCGATGCGCCAGGCATCCATTGTCATGGCACTGAGCCCTACATCCTGCACGGCATCATGGGTCGCAAGATGCTAGATGCGATGGGCTTGTTCCGTCACGGCAGGGTGTGTGAACGTCACACCGGCACTGGCCTCACGGCAGCCGAGATCATCGCAGAGCACCTGCCCATCGACCCGCCTCGCGACCTGCTGCCCGAGAGCCTGGAGGAAAAAGTCATCTGCTATGCCGATAAGTTCTTCTCCAAGAGTCGCATCGGCGAGGAGCGCAAGACGATGGAGCAGGCGCGTCGATCGCTTGCCAAGTTCGGCGGTGCTACACTGAGCCGTTTTGACGCGCTGGTCGACCTCTTCGGTGACCCCGCCGATATACCAATCAGTTGAGGGTTTTTCAGGACGCAGATTGACAATAAAAAGGGCAGCCGTGACATTAATCTTGTCATGGCTGCCTGTTTATGAGTTATGGTTGAAATCTATCTTCTGTTGGGAATCCCAGATGCTATTGGTTGAGCTCCTGGGCTTTTTCACGGTCTACCCTTGCCCCTTCAAAATCGCCGGCTTCCTCTTTTATTGTGCTACGTATCAAGTAGAGGTCAGCCTGATCAGGTCTCAAAAATATGGCTTCGCTGATGTCCTCTAATGCACCTTGGATGTCACCGGATTCATATTTCAGTAAGCTGCGGTTGCTATAGGCTGTAACATTGGCAGGGTTCAGCTCAATGGCTTTGTTGTAATCATCTATAGCTCCGTCAATGTCGGCATTGTCCTTCATAAGAGCCCTGTTGCTATAGGCTGAACTGTTTTCAGGATCCAGTTCGATAGTCTTGTTGAAATCCTCAATAGCTTCAAGATACTCTCCTAAAAAGGCTTTAAAGGAGCCTCTATAGTAAAATGCATCAACCGACGTGGAGTCAATCTCGATGATCTGGGTCATGTCATTGATGGCTCCTTGATAGTCCTCAGCATTGGCCTTCATGATAGCGCGGTTGAGGTAGGAAACTATATCTGTGGGATCCAACTCGATGGCTTTGTCGTAATCAACCATTGCCCCTTCGGTGTCGCCTAACTCGTCCCTGATGTAAGCACGGTTGGAATATGCAATGGCATCATTGGGATTCAGTTCAATCACCCGGTTATAGTCTAGGAGTGCCCCTTCGAGGTCGTCTAAATCCTCCTTCAACTGAGCACGGTAGTTCAACGCCTGATAGTAATTAGGGTTGATGCTGATAGCCTTGTTCAAGTCATCTAATGCACCCTGCAGGTCATCTGCTGCGGCTTTTAAGTTGGCCCGGTAGAAATAGGCAACTGTGTCGTTGGGATTCTTTGCAATGACTTTGTCAAAGTCCTCAATGCTCCCAAATCGTGGTTGGGTAGTTGTTTCTTGCATCGAATTCATTCTACGCACTTGGTCCTTAGGAGGGCAGGTACTGGATTGCTGGGCAACAAGACAGAAGCCGATGCACAGCATCAAAGTCGTCAATAATAATCTGGATTTCATCATTTTATTGTAATTATTGGATTCAATACAATTGTTGTTAAATGCTCATTCTCAAGAGGAACCCCCTTCATGCATGCAAATATACAACAATAAAACCGTATTGAGATTGAAATGGTCGGTAAAATTGATGTACGCGGTAATAATAATAAAGCAGAACACCGTCGCACTCTCGCAGTGTGACGGTGTTCGTTTAATGTTTTCTCGTCGTTGAGGATTACTTGCGGATACCGAGTTCCTTCTTGGCGATGAGAGCACGGTAGCGGTTGATGTCCTTGCGCATCAGGTAATCGAGCAATTTGCGACGCTTACCTACGAGCATCTTCAACGAACGCTGAGTCGTATGATCCTTCTTGTTGACCTTCAAGTGCTCGGTCAAGTGGGCAATACGGTATGAGAATAATGCTATCTGGGCCTC
>JBGUJU010000080.1:0-3723 GCA_045114065.1 Sodaliphilus sp. | reverse complement strand
GTTAAGCCTGTCGCTAGCGTTCATCCTGAGCCAGGATCAAACTCTTCGTTGTTGTATTATCGTTTTTTCTATCTCTAGAAGTTAAATAAAACGCAACACGAGACCCGAGTTCAACGTCCTGACCCTGATGATTCCTGCTTTATTGCGTGTACTATGTTTTAGAATTAACGGGAACAAAAATTCCCTTTCTCTTGTACTACGTCTATATTGTTGCAAACATGTCAAAGAACTCTGTTTTGAGTTACTCTCAGCCCCGATTTGGGGCGAAAAGCGGTGCAAAGGTATAGCCATTTTTGATACTGGCAAAATTTTTTAGCAACTTTTTTTCATCGAAGTTATTAACAGGTAATCGGATTTTGTGTTTATCTATCTGATTTTCAAGTGATTAATTGACAGAAAAAATTTTTAAAAAAAATTCCATTTTCTATAGAAAAAAGGATTTTCAGGCAAAAATAGAGGGGTAAGCCATAGACTTTACCCCTCCCCTATCGTTTGCTTAAAAAACGTCTCAGAATTATTCTTGACTATCCTTGGCATTGATGAGTGTATCAACGCCAGTCGCCCTACATATTATATTAAGGAGCTGGATTTCCTTGTCATCATCTTTGGCATCGGCGTCGATAACACGGGTGAGCAGTTGTGCAACAGCTATCTTCTGGATATCACTCATGTGCTTCATGATATCAATAGCCACCATGCTATCGAGCGAGCGCCCGAGGCTGAATGTTTCCTCACAGATGCCATACTCGACACAGATGGTGTCAAACACAGCGCACTCGGCCGGGTCAACGACACTGTCAGCGTTGATCATCTCAATGAGCAGGCTGACCACAGCCGCTTTTTGTGTCTCGTTAAATATAATAGGCATAGTCATCATCTTCTTGAAACTTCCTTATTGATTATCGTCCTGTTTGAAAGGCGGTGGCGTCACACTGACGTTGCCGTCATTAACGTTGGTCACATCATCGGAGGCCTTATCGTTGAGGATGGCCTCGGTGCGGGACTGCCACTGGCGCGGACCGAAGATACGCTCGGCGTCCTCGGTATAAATCACCTCGCGCTGCTGGAGCAGGTCGGCGAGTTCATGGTGCCCACGCTCATACTGGTGGAGAATCTGGCGGGCACGCTCATACTGTCCGTCGATAATGGCCTGCACCTCCTTGTCGATGGTCTGGGCACGGTCCTCACTATAAGGCTTTGTGAAACCGTAAGACTCTCCCGATGTATCGTAATAGGAAATGTTGGGCAATTTATCACTCATACCATAATAGGTGACCATGGCATAAGCAATCTTGGTGGCTCGTTCCAGGTCGTTAAGGGCACCGGTGTCGATGAACCCCAAGAACATGTCCTCAGCAACTCGGCCTGCCATGAGGGAACAGATCTTGTCAAGCAGGGCTTGTTTGGGCTCTATCTGTCGTTCCTCGGGGAGATACCATGCTGCGCCGAGTGCTTTACCACGCGGAACAATGGTTACCTTGATGAGGGGATCTCCATAGCGCAAGTGCCAGCTGACGGTAGCATGGCCCGCCTCATGAACGGCAATTGAACGTCGTTCCTCGTCGGTGATGACCTTGGAACGCTTTTCCAAGCCACCGACAATGCGGTCGATGGCGTCCATGAAGTCCTGTCGCTGCACTGCCTGCTTCTTGTGTCGAGCAGCAATGAGTGCGGCCTCGTTGCAGACATTAGCGATATCGGCACCTGAGAATCCGGGAGTCTGCCTTGCGAGCAAGTCCAGATCTACCGACCCGTCGGTCTTGACGTCGCGCAGGTGAACCTGGAAAATCTCCTTACGGTCACTGAGCTCGGGCAACTCGACATAGATCTGTCGGTCAAAACGTCCAGCACGCAGCAATGCTTTGTCAAGGATATCAGCGCGGTTGGTCGCAGCAAGGATAATGACGCCGCTATTGGAGCCGAAGCCGTCCATCTCGGTGAGCAACTGGTTAAGCGTGCTCTCGCGCTCGTCATTGCCACCCATATTTGCCTTGTTGCCGCGGGCACGGCCCACAGCATCGATCTCGTCGATGAACACGATGCACGGCGCTTTCTCCTTGGCCTGACGGAAAAGGTCTCGCACACGCGATGCACCGACACCGACAAACATCTCAACAAAGTCAGAACCCGACATCGAGAAGAAAGGCACATCGGCCTCGCCGGCAACCGCCTTGGCCAACAAAGTCTTTCCGGTTCCCGGAGGCCCCACGAGAAGAGCGCCTTTAGGAATCTTGCCACCCAACTCGGTATAGTGCTTGGGATTCTTGAGAAAATCCACGATCTCGGCAATTTCCACCTTGGCTTCGGCGAGTCCTGCCACGTCCTTGAAGGTGACCTTGGTGTCGTTGTCCTTGTCAAAGAGACGTGCCTTGGATTTACCGACGTTAAAGATGCCACCCCCGCCGCCACCGGCGCCTCCCATGCGTCTCAACAGGAAGAACCACAGGGCGACCAACAGAATAATGGGGCCGAAGGTGTAGAGAATCATCGAGAGGTCATTACCCCCTTCAACATACTCTACCTCACCGGCGAACACTCCCTGCTCGCGCCATGCCTTGACGTTATCTTCAAACTTGTCAGGACTGGGAATCTGGGCAGCAATCTTGTTGACTGCCGCAGCAGAATTAGCCAACCCGAACGGATTGGAGTCCTTAGCCGGCAAGGAATTCATTTCCTCACGCGAGAGGGTGTCCTTCAAGACGGCCTCGGCCCTGTTCTTTCCACGGTAGACGGTGATGGACTTGACGCGTCCTTGAGCAACGATGCTCTCGAACTTGGTCCAATTCAACTCTTGCGAGTTGCCCCCATCCTGGTTCATCCAGAGCATGGAAAGCAGGAAGATGCCGATGAGGACATACATCCAGGTGATATTGAACTTAGGTGATTTGCGATTATTATTGTTATCAGCCATTATTATATGGTATCGCTAAAAAAGTCTGTATTGCGATTAATCCAGATTAGGAATCGTGTTGATGCGAGCATCGGCCCAGAGCTGCTCCAGATTATAGCGCTCACGGAAACTGGGCACAAAGATGTGTACAAAGATATATCCGTAATCAATGATGACCCACTGGGCGTTCTCATAGCCGTCGTAATTGAACGGGCGCTGCCCGGCGTGTTTCTCCACATACTCTCGCACGCTATCGGCGACAGCAGTCACCTGCATGGGAGTTGTTCCCGTAGCGATAATGAAACCCTGGGCAGCAGCGGTCTCGATACCTGACAGATCAACATGGACGATGTCACGTCCCTTCTTTTCTTGAATAGCCTCGATGATAGATTGAATCAGTTTCTCGTTTTCGTTCATAAATTATGTTATTATTCCAAGATGCAAAGATACACAAAGTTTCAAAAACTCAAGCGGGAAAAATGGTAATTTATATTAAAAGCTCGCTGCGCTCACGGTTCAGAGGTTGAAGGTTAATGGTTAGAAGTAAATGAGGCATCCGCGTTCCAATCAACGGAAGGCAGACATTCTCTACATTCTTACGCGCGAGTGCAACGAACATCAAAAAAGGCAGGTTGCCATTGATGACAACCTGCCCTTAGAATAACTCGGTTTAGTTAAGCAATCTCGTCAAGCGGGATTAGATAACACCCTGCTCGAGCATAGCCTGAGCGACCTTCATGAAGCCAGCGATGTTAGCGCCCTTCACGTAGTCGATGGTGCCGTCGGCCTGAGTACCGAACTTCACGCACTGCTCGTGGATGTTCTCCATGATC
>JBGUJU010000079.1:0-17324 GCA_045114065.1 Sodaliphilus sp. | reverse complement strand
GGCAGTCCTGCCTCAATCATCTTGCGGGCGGGAGCGAACGGCATGTTCAGGAAGAACGAGGTGCCGGGCAGTCCCGTGGGGATGGTGTTGGTGCCCTTGAGCATCTCGATATCCTCATCAATCATGCTCTCGAGGTGGTCTACCGACACGGCGTTGTGCTTGACGCCGACCTCAACACCGCCTGACGGTGCGAGTTCTTGCACATGGATCTTGGGACGCATGCCCCACTTGGCACCAGCTTCAAGGATGCGCGAGGTCTCGTCGGGGGTGAAGAAGCCCTCGTCACAGAAGACGTCGATGAAGTCTGCCAACTGTTGCTTGCCGACCTCGGGAATCATCTCACGGATGAGCATATCGACATATTCGCCCTGGCGACCCGTGTACTCACGGCCGACGGCATGGGCTCCCAGGAAGGTGCTCACCACCTTGATGGGTGACGTCTCGCTGATGCGGCGGATGACGCGTAACATCTTCAGCTCGTCCTCGGTGTTGAGGCCGTACCCGCTCTTGATCTCAACGGCGCCAGTACCCTTGGCGATGATTTCCCTTACACGGCGCATAGCCTGCTCGTAAAGTTCATCCTCGCTCAAGAGGTGCAGACGATCGGCCGAATTGAGGATGCCGCCACCACGGCGTGCAATCTCGGCGTAGGAGAGACCGCGGATTTTGTCCACGAACTCGCCCTCACGGCTGCCGGCATACACGATATGGGTGTGGCTGTCGCACCACGAGGGCAGCACCGTGCCGCCCTGGGCGTCGATGACCTCCCAATCGTCCTCGGGCTTGGGCATCGTTGCCATCTCACCCCAGGAGTCAAAACGGTCTCCGTCAACAAGCAGCCATGCGTCCTTGATGCAGTTGAGTGTAGCCATTTCGCTGCCGCGCAGGCAATGCTTCTTGTCGTTATCGATACCTGCCAGGCAAGCGATGTTCTTGATCAATCTTTTCATATTATGTTCAGAAATGCTTCACGCTAAGCCGCGAAGTCGCTAAGTTATATATATATATATAATGATCTTAGCGTCTTAGCGACTTAGCGTGAGACGTGTTGTTAGTCAATCTTGTTGTTCTGCAGGAACTCTACCGACTTGGCGATGTGCGGATACATCGGCTGGTCCTCGTTAACGAAGGGCACCACCTTGCGATAGTCGGCGAAGACATGCTCGAGAATTGCCGAAGACTTCAACGGACGGCGGAATTCTAGTGCTTGGGCAGCATTGAACAGCTCGATAGCCAGTACGCGCTCGGTGTTCTCAACGACCTTGCAGAGCTTCACACCAGCGTTGGCACCCATGCTCACGTGGTCTTCCTGACCCTGTGAGGTGGGAATAGTGTCGGCCGATGAAGGCATACACAGTGTCTTGCTCTGGCTGGCGATGGCAGCGGCAGTGTACTGCGGAATCATGAAACCGCTGTTCACGCCGGGCTGTGCCACGAGGAAACTGGGCAGGTCACGGGTGCCGGACACCAGTTTGTAGGTGCGGCGCTCCGAGATGTTGCTCAACTCAGCCATAGCGATGCACAGGAAGTCCATGGGCATGGCAATGGGCTCGCCATGGAAGTTACCTGCCGAGATGATCAGGTCATCATCGGGACATACGGTGGGATTGTCGGTCGCTGAGTTGATCTCGGTGTCGATGACCGAGCCGACGTAGCGGATGGTATCCTTGACCGAACCGTGAACCTGAGGGATGCAGCGGAAGGAGTAAGGATCCTGTACGTTGACCTTGGGTTGCTTGATCAGCTCACTGCCGTCAAGCAGTTCGCGCATGCGGGCAGCTGTTTCGATTTGGCCCTGGTGGGGACGAACGGCGTGAACGGCATGGGTGAACGGCTCGATGCGGCCATCGTAAGCCTCCAGTGAGATGGCGGCGATGACATCAGCCCACTTGCTCAGACGCTCAGCCTTGATGAGAGCCCACACGGCGTGAGCGCTCATGTTCTGGGTACCGTTGAGCAGTGCGAGTCCTTCCTTGGAACCCAACTTGACAGGCTCCCAGCCCATCTTCTTGCACAGGTCGGCACCGCTCATGCGCTCGCCCTTGTACTCAACCTCTCCCAGGCCCACGATAGGCAGGCACAGGTGAGCCAGCGGCACGAGGTCGCCCGAAGCGCCTACCGAACCCTGCTTGTACACCACAGGATAAACATCGTTGTTGAACAGGTCGATGAGCCTCTCGACGGTGTCAAGCTTCACGCCCGAGTAGCCGTAGGACAAGGACTGCACCTTCAACAGAATCATGATCTTGACGATGTCGTTGGGCACGCGTTCGCCCACGCCGCAGGCATGCGACATCATCAGGTTGATCTGCAGCTGCGACAACTGGTCGTTGCTGATGGAAATCTTGCACAGTGAGCCAAAGCCCGTGGTCACGCCATAGATGGGCTTGTCGCTCTGGGCAATCTTCTTGTCAAGGTATTCGCGGCAGTGAGTGATGCGCTTGATGGCATCGGCACTGAGTTTGAGCTGATGATGGCCTTCGATGATCTCGGCGATCTTCTGGACCGTCAAGTGCTCGGCACTGATTTGATGTGTCATATCTGTATTTGATGATTATTAATGGTCAATAATATTAGAAGATAGTCACAGCGTTGTCGATGATGTCGTCGTCAACCAGGTTGGGCATGGTGACTGTCAACTCGGGAGTGCGATCCATTTCGCGACGGATGGCATCCATCGAACCCTTGTTGCGGGCCCAGCTGCGACGTGCGATGCCGTTGTTCACGTCCCAGAAGAGCATCTCGCGGATGTGACGGGCTGAATCCTCGCTGCCATCGATGGCCATGCCGAAGCCGCCATTGATAACCTCGCCCCAGCCCACACCGCCGCCGTTGTGGATGCTCACCCAGGTGGCACCGCGGAAGGAGTCGCCGATGACGTTCTGGACAGCCATGTCGGCGCAGAACTGTGAACCGTCATAGATGTTACTCGTCTCGCGGAAGGGCGAGTCGGTACCCGATACGTCGTGGTGGTCACGACCCAGCACTACGGGAGCGCTCAGCTCACCGCTGCGGATAGCGTCATTGAATGCCAAGGCAATCTTGGCACGACCTTCGGCGTCGGCATACAGGATACGGGCCTGTGAACCAACAACGAGGTGGTTGGGACCAGCTTCCTTGATCCAGTGGATGTTGTCTCTCATCTGACCCTGAATGTCCTCGGGAGCATCCTTGCAGATTTCCTCGAGTACCTGAGCTGCCAGGCGGTCGGTGGTCTCCAGATCCTTGGGGTCGCCAGAGGTGCAAACCCAGCGGAAGGGACCGAAGCCGTAGTCAAAGAACATCGGACCCATGATATCCTGAACGTAGGACGGATAGCGGAACTTGCCGTCGGCGGTCATGATGTCGGCACCAGCACGGCTCGACTCCAGCAGGAAGGCGTTGCCATAGTCAAAGAAGTACATGCCCTTGTCGGCCAACTTGTTGATGGCAGCGCACTGGCGGCGCAGCGACTCGCGGACGCACTCTTTGAACTTGTCGGGATCCTCGGCCATCATCTGCTTGCTCTCCTCGAGCGTCAAGCCCACGGGATAGTAGCCGCCTGCCCAGGGGTTGTGCAGCGACGTCTGGTCGCTACCCAGGTCAACGTGCATATCCTCGGCAGCAAGGCGCTCCCACAGGTCAACGACGTTGCCCACATAGGCCATCGAGACGGTCCTCTTGTCGGCAACAGCCTTGCGGATAGCGGGAATCAACTCATCAAGGTTATAGTGCAACTCATCCACCCAACCCTGATCGTAGCGCTTCTCGGCAGCGAGGGGGTTGATCTCGGCAGTGACGCTGACAACACCAGCGATGTTACCAGCCTTGGGCTGAGCACCTGACATGCCGCCCAAACCGGCGGTCACGAAGAGCATGCCATGGATGTCGCCACCCTTCTGGCCGCGCTTCACGAGCTGCTTGCGGGCAGCGTTGAGCACCGTGATAGTGGTGCCATGCACGATACCCTGCGGGCCGATGTACATATAGGAACCGGCAGTCATCTGACCGTACTGGCTTACGCCCAGGGCGTTGTCACGCTCCCAGTCGTCTGGCTTGCTGTAGTTGGGGATGACCATACCGTTGGTGACCACCACGCGGGGTGCATTCTTGTGCGAGGGGAACAGTCCCAGGGGATGACCCGAATACATCACGAGCGTCTGCTCGTCGGTCATCTCGCTCAGGTACTTCATCACCAGGCGGTACTGTGCCCAGTTCTGGAAGATGGCACCGTTGCCGCCGTAGATGATAAGCTCGTGGGGGTGCTGAGCCACACGAGGATCCAGGTTATTCTGGATCATCAGCATGATGGCAGCAGCCTGGCGTGAGCGTGCGGGATACTCGTCGATGGGACGGGCATACATCTCATACTTGGGACGGTAGCGGTACATATAGATACGGCCATATTTCTTCAACTCCTCGGCAAACTCGGGAGCCAAGGCGGCGTGGAGATGCTTGGGGAAGTAGCGCAGGGCGTTTCTCAGGGCGAGCTTCTTCTGCTCGGGGGTGAGGATGTCCTTGCGTTTGGGCGCATGGTTAATCTCGGTGTCGTAGGCCTGCATTTCGGGCAGTTCCTCGGGAATGCCACCACGAATGTCGGCAATGAATTCTTCTTTGGTCATTGTATTATTGTTTTTAGTCCTTAGTTCTTTGTTGTTCTCTAACCCCTCAACTCTAAACTCTACACTAAGCCGCAGGCTTATGACTTAATTTTCTCTTCTACCATTGCGGTGATTTCGGCTTCCTCGGCATTGGCCTTAGCAACCAACTCGTTGGCCTCGGCGATGAGCTTCTCGGCAACGGTGCGGTCGGTCAGGCTCGAAGCGTTGATCTTCACGTTCATGCCGGCACCGATAACGGCGGCGCGAGCGGCGAGGGCACCCACGCCAGCGTCGGTCACGCTGTTAGGGTTACCAGTCTCAACCATAGCACGGCAAATTTCAAAGGTCTTGAACGAAGCCTTCATCGTGCGCAGGGGCACCTGGGTGGCATAGAGCGTAGCGTCCTGGATAGCGGCGGTGCGGGCAGCCTTGTCCTCCTCAGTCTTCTTGGGCATGCCGAAGGCGGCCATGATCCTGTTGAAGGCGTCGGTGTCCTCGTCAACGAGGTGGAGCAGCTCGACCTTGAGTGCCTGACCCTTGTCGGCCCACACGCTGAACTCGTTCCAGCGCTCGTCCCAACCGGGCTTGTGGCTCGACAGGTTGGCGACCATGGTACCCAGTGATGCGGCGAGGGCGCCCATGTAGGCACTGATGGAACCGCCACCAGGGGCAGGAGACTCGCGCGAAGTCTCATCAGCAAAACCGGTCACGGTGAGGTCAACCAGGCGGTTGCCGGTCTTATTGTCGGCTTCGAGCATGAACTCGATGACTTTTTCGTTGGGGTCAAAGGGCTTCAAGTCGTCCAGGCCCATTGAGTGGATGGCGATGTTGATGATATCCTCCTCGGGAATACCCGTCGAGCGCTGTTGCTTCTCCAGGAAGTACTTGCCGGCCTCGATGAGGCAGCGCTTGGGCATCAGGCCCACGATCTCGGTACCCGTCACGCGGATACCACGGTTCTGGGCGCAGCGGCACACCTCGTCAAAGGCGACGTGCAGCGGCGTCACGTTGATGTTGGTGATGTTCATCGACACCTGAGCAATCTTGTACTCGTCGATGTACCAGCCGATGGCCTTGGTGCCCTTGAGCGTACCGGGCTTCATCACGTTGTTGCCGTTCTCGTCCTTGACGATCTTGCCGGTGATGGGATTGCCCTCACGCACGGGGCGGCCCTTCTCGCGCACGTCAAAGGCGATGGCGTTGGCACGGCGGGTCGAGGTGGTGTTCAGGTTGTAATTCACAGCGATGAGGAAGTCGCGGGCACCAACGGCGGTGCAACCCGTACGGGCTACGCCCTCGTCGAAGGGACGGTCGCCGAAGTCGGGACCCTTCTCGGTGTTCATTTTCTCGGGCAGCGCCTCATATTCACCAGCACGGCAAACGGCCAGATTCTGGCGGCCGGGCTTCATGGCAGCAGCCTCATAGCAGTAGCAGGGGATATTGTGTTCGCGGGCAATGCGCTCGGCCAGTTTGTGGGCAAGTTCGGCACACTCCTCAAGGGTGATGCCTGCCACGGGAATCAGCGGGCATACATCGGTAGCGCCCATACGAGGGTGAGCACCATGGTGACCACGCATGTCGATGAGTTGACCGGCCTTGCCGACAGCCTGGAAAGCAGCCTCGAGCACTGCATCGGGCTCGCCCACGAAGGTAACCACCGTGCGGTTGGTAGCCTCACCCGGGTCCACGTCGAGCAGCTTTACGCCCTTGACACGTTCAATCTCATCAGTAATTTGCTTGATAATAGCCATGTTGCGTCCCTCACTGAAGTTAGGCACGCATTCCACGATTTTCTTCTCCATACTCATTTGATAATCAGTAGTTTAAGTTGTTATTTTATGTTAGTAGGTTAATTTTGGCACAAAAGTACTGATTTCTCCAATACTGCACAAGTTTTTCCCTCGTTTTAATGTTATATAACATTAACCCTGCGATGTAGCGCTATTCAGGCTGCCTTCATCTCGATTGCGAAAAAAAAGAGCTATGAAATATTCAAGAACCGTCAGGTGCATGAGCCATTCATAGCCATTCAACGTGGGAGCGAATTGTTAGTCTATACTTTTCCTAAAGCGTCCTTGATATCCTTGATGAAGGCCTTGCCGACATCTTTCAGCCCTGTCGTCCTTTCACCGTTAAGCGGGCATGGTGCTGGATCCCGTAGAATGATAATTTCACCCCACATTTCTAACAATTTTTCTTTTGTTCTCGTAAACATAGTCTTATCAGTTTTAAGATGTTGTCATACATTAAGTCGTTTCAGGAGTTGGCATTCTGCGCCAACCTCTGAAACGACAAGAAAGAGTCAGGAGTTTTTTTCGTTGATAAGGAATCTGGGGGATTTCAGACGGAATTATTTCTCGTGGAGCCAGAGTGAGGCGATTTTCTGGCGGATGGCACGGATATTACCGGCAGTGATGGCACCCATGATGAGAATACCGACAAGGATGGCGACACCGATCCCCGAACCACCGACCCCGAAGGCCCGGATCATGTCCATATAGGCCAGGCGGCCGATGAGCATCAGCACGATGGCCAGCACGAGCACTGCGGCATTCAGTACCACGACAAGCAGGATGTAGTGCTTGGACACCTGGGCGGGCGAGTAACCCAGCAGCAGTAGGTCCTGAATCTTTTGGGTGTTCTTCTGCAGCAGCAGGTAGATGCTGAGCATGAGTACGAAGAACGACAGCAGGCTGATGATGATGCCAACGGCAATGACAATGCCGCTGACGACGGTCAGGAAGTAGTTGGCCTTGCTCGACGACATCTTGTCACCAGCCACCTCATAGTGGTGCTCATCCATGTATTGCTCGATCTTGACATCACCCGGGCTGCTCACCTCCACGATGAGGCGCTGCGGCTGTTGCGGGATGCCTGTGCCGTAATGCTGGTTGGCCCATTGCATGAATTCCTCGGGCACAATGACCGTATTCAGGCGGTTGGAGAAGCCCACGATGCGGCCGGGCATGTTGTCGCGGTGCCCATTGCCGCTCAGGGTGAACTCCAGCGGAATCATCTCGGCCTGACCCTCGCTGATGCGTGGCATTCCCTGGGTGGCGGCAAAGCCGAAGTTATAGAGCGACAGGTAGTCACGCGAGATGATGACGGGGACCTCGGGCTTGCTGGGGGAGAAACCCCACTCGTCGGGGTCGATGTCGATAAACTCGTCGGGGATGGCCTCAAAGAAGAACTGGCTGCGCATGGCATGGCCACTTCCCACGCCCAGGCGGGCATCAATGGCAAAGTCGCTGTTCAGGAACTCGCCTACCTGGCGACACCACGGTTGACCTTCCAGATCACTGATGTCCTTGGCGCTGAACTCGCCGTTGTTGCCCATCATCGCACCTGCACCCGTCACGGCGCGCGTGATGATAAGGTAGTCCTTGCGGATAAAGCTCTCCTCGTCGTTGAACACTGGCCGCACGTCACGGTAGAATTGTACCGCAAGCAACACGATGGTCAATCCGATGAGGTTGGCGATGGCAAAGCCGATGAGTTGTCCCTTGCTGATGTGCTGCCGCAGCAGCTTCCAGATGATATCGTTCATTTTAGTTTCTAGTCATTAGTTTCTAGTCCCTAGTTGTTGCATGGTGGTTTCTTATAGATTGATGATGGTGGCTCCGTCCATCTTCAGGTGGTTGCCCACCGATGTGGCGATAACGCCTGCTCCCTGGCGGGCAGCTTCTTGGGTGATGAGGTCGGCAACGATGCGGTTGTTCTCGTCGTCGAGGTGGCTAACAGGTTCATCGAGCAGGATGAAGTCACACGGTTGGCACAGTGTGCGGATGATGGCGACGCGCTGCTGCTGTCCGATGGATAGCTTGCTGGCAAGGCTGTTTTCCTTGTCGGCAATGCCCATGATTTCAAACAGGCGGTGGATCTCCTCCAGTTTCTTAAAGCCAGTGAGGCGATTCTTCAGTTCCACATTCTCCATCGCCGTGAGTTCACCGAACAGGCGCATGTCCTGTGGCAGGTAGGCAATGTGTCGCTGGCGGATATCGCACCACTGCTCGACAGTCAATGTGCGGATGTCGTTGCCATCAAAGGCGATGACCCCACTGTAGTCCTGGCGGTAGCCATAGATGTAGCTGCACATCGACGATTTGCCCGTACCGCTCTCGGCACTGATCAAGTAGCGTTTGCCGCGCTCTAGCGTGACATTCTGCTGCCACACTTCACTGTGGATGCCATCTTGGCCCGCGAACACGCGGGGCAGGGTGTTATGTAGAGTGATCTTTTCCAATTTCAGTTTATGCTTTTGTTCTAGATGCTCTAGGGCCTCTAGAGGATTTCATTTTATTGATTAATGATCTTTCTCACACTGGTTGCCTCCTCGATAAGGCTCGACATGGATGTTGGTCAGCACTTCTCCCAATTCGTCACTCAGGCGACGTTCAATCTCACGGGTGATGTCGTGGGAGTGTGAGACGGTGAGGTCGCCATCCACCTTGACATGAATATCGATCACGCGCAGGTTGCCATTGCGCCGCGTGCGCAGGTTGTGGAAGGCTTTGACCCCCGCTGTGCCATTGACGATGGCGGCAATCTTGTCTTTCTCGTCGTCGGGTAATGATACCTCGAGCAACTCCTCGACAGCGGGACGCCCCAAGCGGTAGGCGAGCACGAGGATTAGGATACTCACCGCAATGGCTGCTATCGGGTCCAGTACACGCCAGCGCTCGCCCAGGAACATTGCTCCTGCCACACCCAGCAGGGTCGCTGAAGTGGAAAGCGCGTCGGCCCGGTGGTGCCAGGCATATGCTTTGAGGGCGCTGCTGCCCGTCTTGCGGCCCATGAGGCGCGTGTAGTGGTACAGGCTCTCCTTGACGAGAACGGCGATGATGCCCACGATGAGGGCAACATTGTGGGGGCGTTCAAGGGTCTCGCCTTGAATGGCAGCCCAAACATCCTTGAACCCCTCGGCCATGAGTCCGAGGGCAACCACTACCAGGATGATGCTGATCAGGAAGGCGGCAAGTGTCTCAAACTTGCCCCGGCCATAGCGGTAGCGTTCGTCGACGCCCTTGCCCGAGAGGCGCACCATGGCATAGACCAGCGCATCGGTCACGGTGTCGCTGATGCTGTGGATACCGTCGGCGAGTATGGCACTGGAGTGTCCTACGACGCCTGTGGCAATTTTCATTGCCGAGAGGCACACGTCACTCGTCATACCCACCAGTGTGCACCGTTTCTCCTCACGGTTGCGGTGGGCCGAGTCCACAGTGATATGTCGCTCATCGGTTTTCATCATACATATATAAAGAATGAGATATTGACTGCAAAAGTACTTAATTCCTGGCATTGTGGCGATGCAATTAACCTTTTTTTATGATGAGGCTGGGCCGCTGTATCGCCACAGTGGCAATTAGCTTAAAAAATAGGGCATTTTGTGGTTTTTTTTAAGCTAATCACTTATTTTTCATAATTATTTCATTTCTTTTGTGGCATGTTCCTATTATTTTTGTTAACTTTGCGCGTTGTACATTATAAATATAATTTAATCAACAGATACTCATGAAGACAATGCTATTTCTTGTCGCCGCCACTATGGCGGATATGTCAGTGCGTCATGAGCTGTCATGCTGCTTCACGTCTTGTCGATTAGATAATTCGTGAATGCTATTTCCATTCATCTGCCGAAGGCTAGATGATAGAAGCGTGTGTGACCTCAAGAAATTGAGCATTTATTTAGAGTTATTATGCATCCTTAGAACTTATTTTTTCTAATTTTAATCTTTAATAATATGAAAAAAGTCCTATTACTTTTAGCAGTCGTTTTCACTGCTCTACAAATGTCGGCCGCCGACGTGTCTGCCTCGCAGGCACAAGCTGCAGCCAATGCGTTTCTAAAAAAACAAGTTGCAACAGGCCGTCTTAAAGCCTCGGCCGCTTCCAACCTCCAGCTTGTCAAGGCAGAAAAATCTGTAGCTCGTCCCACAGCCGTGGACTACTACATCTTCAATTCTGCCAAGTCCTATGTGGTAGTTTCTGGTGATGATCTGGCACCCCAGATCCTGATGTACGGTGAGGAGGGTGCTATCGACATGAACAACATTCCCCCTGCCATGCAATGGTTGCTCAACAAGTACAAATATCAGATTGACGGCCTCAAGGCTGGTACGTTGGCACCGGTGAAACTTCCCAAGTTTGCCACCACCCCCGTTGCACCGCTGGTAACCGCCAACTGGGACCAGAGCGAACCTTATAACAACCAGTGCCCCTCCAGTGGCGGCAGTCGCGTCTATACCGGTTGTCCTGCCACCTCGCTGAGTATGTGCTACTACAAGTGGAAATGGCCCGAGACCTATCCTGCAGTAGCTGCCATCTCAGGTACTGGCGGCGTCTCGGCGTCGGCTCTGGGTGAACGTGCAGCCGACTGGGCTAACATCATCGACGAGTACACCGGCCCCTCCAACTATACCTACACTACAGACCAGGCCAACGCCGTGGCATGGCTGATGCGCTATGCTGGCCAGGCTATTCCCGACTATTATTACAGCACCAGTGGTAGCGGTGCCGATGACCCCGAAATCCTCCAAGGTTGCAAAAACATGGGTTATACCGATGCCAAGCTGTACACCCTCACCACGGTTCAGCAATCGGGATGGGGTTACACTAACAGCGCTCAGAATTACACCGATGCCCAGTGGAACGAATGGATATTGAACGAGTTGCAAAACGGACGTCCTGTCGAGTATCTGGCTTATGACTACAGTAGCTATCAGCTTTCAGGTCACGCCTTCAACGTGTTTGGTGTAAATGCCAGTGGCCAGTACTACGTGAACTGGGGCTGGAGCGGCGACAGCAACGGCTATTGCACGCTGCACAACTTCACCACCGCTACTGGTGCAACGGGTCAGAGTGGCTCTTACGTCTTCAACTATGGCGAGGCCATGATTATCGGCATTGAGCCTCCTGCAGGAGCTCTCACTAATCCCAAGATCACGGTTAATCCCACCACGCTCACGATGAACACCTATGTGGGCACTCCCGTGACCGCTACCTTCAAGGTTACTGGTGCCAACCTCACTGGTAATGTGAACTTGAGCATCAGCGGCAACAACGCCTTCTCGTTGAGCACTACCAGTATCAGTGCAAGTCAGGCCGAGAATGGGGTCAATGTCACTGTAACCTATAATCCCGCCCAGGTTGGCTCCCATGAGGCAACTGTCACTTTGACCAGCACCGATGCCGAAAACGTGACCGTTAAGCTCAACGGTACTGCCGATGCAGCTCCTCTGGAGACCTACGATCCCGTGATGCTCGAGGCCAGCAACATCACCTCTACCTCGTTCACTGCCACTTGGACCGACCAGACTCCTGCCGAGAACGTTGAGAGCTACACCCTCTATGTGAGCGCAGAACCCTTCCAGCCTGCTTATGCACTGCTTGATACTACCGACTGGTCTGCCAACAACAATATACCCACTGGCTGGACTCAATACAATCTGAAGTACTTCGAGTCCACCAGCGCATGCTACTTGAGTTCAAACGGTTATGTACAGAGCAAGACCTACGATCTCACGGGCTATGACAAGGTGACCGTGATGGTTTACTCTCAGCCCTATGACCAGAGCTCAACCAACAGTGTTACTGTAGCTACCAGCGTTGACACCAAGACCATTACCGAGACCAACGGCTCTGGCTTCAACTGGTACACCTTCGTTCTGGACTGCGCTAGCAGCGACTATGTGAAACTCACCTCGGTGGGTATGCCTGACTTGAGGTACATGAAGGTTTATGCCGGTGACCTCACTGCTTCTCAGCTCAAGGCCAGCGAAACCGGCGATGCTACCTATCGTGTCATCACCGGCATCACCGGCAAGAGCTACACTGTTACTGGTCTTACCGAGGGCGGCAACTTCAACTTCTATGTGATGGCCAACTACACCAATGGTGCTGTAGCCAACAGCAACATTGAGGAGGTTACCCTGTTGGAGAACACCGATCCCGCCATCACCGTTAATCCCGCTGCTCTTGACATGACTGCCAATGTTGGTGAGACCGCTACCGCTACCTTACATGTTGGTGGTGCCTACCTCACTGGCAACGTGACCCTGACGTTGAATGATGCCAATGGTGTTTACAGCATCACGCCGACGACCATCAGCGCCGCCGATGCTATGAATGGCAAGGACGTTACCGTTACCTATGCTCCTACCGCATTGGGCAACAATAGCGCTACGGTTACGCTGAGCAGTGCTGGTGCCGAGGATGTGACTGTTACCCTGAACGGCCAGGCAACCCTGCTCAAGTATGATCCCGTGATGCTGCCCGCCAATGAGGAGTACATCAACCTGACCAAGTTCCGTGCTGACTGGACCGACGCTACTCCCGACGAGAACGTTGCCAGCTACACCCTTGAGGTGAATGTCAAGCCTGATGAGCCCGAGGTTCCTGCTTATGTTGAATTGCAGAACGTTGATTTCAGCAACCTGACTGCACAGCTTAACAGTTCTAACCAGTATACCAACCAGGTAAGCTATGCAAGCAACTATCTGCCCGCTGGATGGACTGCAACCACTGGTCTGTTTATTGATGACGGCGCTATCATCACTGGACAGTTGACTCAGGGTTCCACGAATTATGTCTTTACGGTGGCTACTTCTACCTATGACTTTGACGGCTATGACAAGATGACGGTGGTATTTGATGCCAGCACCTTCAGCGACTCCTATGGCACCGATATCACACTGAATGTGGCAACAAGCGCTGGCTCGCAGAATGTGAATGTCAACAGCACCAGCTTCAACACCTTCACCGTGGTTCTTGACTGTGCCAGCACTGACAATGTGACCTTCTCTGGAGTGAGCGGTTTGTACTGCATCTCGGGCATTAGGATCTATGCCGGTGACATCAATGCCGCCAATACCTTGCGCATGGCTCAAGAGACTGGTGACGAGAACAGCCGCGTGATCACTGGTATCACCGACAAGTTCTACACTGTTGAGAACTTGACTGCTGGAGGTACCTTCCTCTACAGGGTTAAGGCTGTTTATCTCGACGGTACCGAGAGCGACTGGAGCAACATCGAGGAGGTAACCCTGTTCGAGAACGGCCATGGCTATGAACTGGGTGACGTTAACCACGATGGCAAGATCGCCATTACCGACGTCGCTGCTCTGGTTGACTATCTGTTGAACGGAGTTGACACCAACTTCTGTCTCATCTGTGCCGATGTTGATCAGGACGGTAAGGTTGCTATCACCGATGTTACGGCACTGATCAATCTCATGCTCAGCAAGGATGAGGCTCGTTCCCTGAACGTAGCTAAAGTGATTGCTACGTTGTAAAGTTAGAAATTAAAGCGTCCTGCTTAGGATTGCGGGACATCACCTGACACGATGCGGGGTGACTCATGATTGGGTCACCCCGCATTTCTTGTTCACGGGCATAGCCTAAGATAGCATTTTGCTATTGAGGACGATATTTTCATGGCACGGTGGCGGCTTGTTTATTATTTTTGATTATTTTGCCTAAAAATTTGGATGATAATTGATTTTTTATGTATTTTTGCCGCGATTGAAGCGTAAAACTTTTAAACCTCTTTTTATTACATTTTATTATTTTTTATTATGAAGAAATTATTGTTACTATGTGCAGTCGTTCTTACGGCTTTACAAGTGTCGGCCGCCGATGTGTCCACATCTCAGGCACAGGCCGCTGCCAATGCGTTTCTTAGAAAACAAGTAGCCGAAGGTCATCTTAAAGCCTCGGCAGTGTCTAACCTGCAGCTCGTCAAGGCAGAAAAATCTGTTGCTCGCCCCACGGCTGTGGATTACTACATCTTCAACTCTGCCAAATCCTATGTGGTAGTCTCTGGTGATGATCTGGCACCCCAGATCCTGATGTACGGTGAGGAGGGTGCTCTCGACTTGAACAACATTCCTCCTGGCATGCAGTGGCTGCTCAACAAGTACAAATATCAGATCGACGGTCTCAAGGCCGGCACGATGGTGCCGGTGAAGCTTCCCAAGTTTGCCACCACCCCCGTTGCTCCGCTGGTAACGGCCAACTGGGACCAGAGCGAACCTTATAACAACCAGTGCCCCTCCAGTGGCGGCCGTCACGCTGTCACCGGTTGCCCTGCCACCTCGCTGGCCATGTGCTACTACAAGTGGAAATGGCCCGAGACCTATCCCGCAGTGGCAGCTCTCTCGGGTACTGGCGGCCTTAGTGCTGCTGCTCTGCCTGAACGTGCAGCCGACTGGGCTAACATCATCGACGAGTACACCGGCCCCTCCAACTATTCCTACACTACAGACCAGGCCAACGCCGTGGCATGGCTGATGCGCTATGCTGGCCAGGCAATTCCCGATTATCAATACAGCACCAGTGCCAGTGGTGCTAACGACCCCGAGATCTTCCAGGGTTGCAAAAACATGGGTTATACCGATGCCCAGTACCTCCTGCTCACCGAGCTCGTGTCATCTGGCTGGACCTACTCCAATGGACCGCAGCAATATACCGATGCCCAGTGGAACGAATATATGTTGAATGAGCTGCATAATGGTCGTCCCATCGAGTATCTCGCTTATGATATCCAGAATGGCTATAACGTTTCGGGTCACGCCTTCAACGTGTTTGGCTGCAATGCCAGTGGCCAGTACTACGTGAACTGGGGTTGGAGTGGCGACAGCAATGGCTATTGCACGCTGCACAACTTCACCACCGCTACTGGTGCAACGGGTCAGGCTGGCGCCTACGTCTTCAAGTATGGCGAGGCCATGATTATCGGTATCGAGCCTCCCGCTGGTGCGCTTACCAATCCTAGGATTACGGTTAATCCCACCTCAATCGATATGAATACAATTGTGGGCAATCCTGTCACCGCAACTTTCACCGTTACCGGTTACAACCTCACCAATAGGGTAAATCTTGCCCTCAGCGGTAGTAACGCTTTCTCGCTGAGCACTACCAGCATCAGTGCCAATCAGGCCGTGAATGGAGTGACTGTCACTGTAACCTATAATCCTGCAGCAGCAGGTGACCATGAGGCAACTGTCACATTGACCAGCACCGACGCCGAGACTGTGACGCTCAAGCTCAACGGTAAAGCCGATCTGGAGACCTACAAACCTGTAATGCTCGAGGCACGCAATATTACTTCCACCTCGTTCACCGCTGCCTGGACCGACGAGACTCCTGCCGCCAACGTGGAGAGCTATACCCTCTATGTGAGCGACAAGCCGTTCCGTCCTCCCTATGCACTGCTCGACAGCATCGACTGGAGTAGTTCTAACAATGTGCCTGCCGGCTGGACGGCAAGCAGTCTGAATTATTGGGGTTCCAACAACGCAAGCTACCTGAGCGACGGCGGCTACGTGCAGAGTAAGACTTACGACCTCACGGGCTATGACAAGGTGACCGTGATGGTTTACTCTGAGCCTTATCAATCCAACAACACGATGACCGTGTCTACCAGCGTCCAGACCAAGACCCAAAACCTGGCTGGCAGCACGTTCAACTGGTTCACCTTCGTTCTGGATTGCGCTAGCAGCGACCACATCAGGATTACCACCAGCGGCATGCCCGACATGAGGTACGTGAAGGTTTATGCCGGTGACCTCACCACTGCTATGCAGCTTAAGGCCAACGAAACTGGCGATGCTACCTATCGTGTCATCACCGGTATCACTGGCAAGAACTACACTGTAACCGGTCTTACCGAGGGCGGTACCTTCAACTACTATGTTGTGGCCAACTACATCAATGGCGGTATCGGCGATAGCAACATTGAACAAGTAACCCTCTTGGAGAATGTCAATCCCTCGATCACCGTGAATCCCGCTGCCCTGAACATGGCGACCGTTGTTGGCGAGCCCACGACAGCCACCTTCAATGTCACAGGTGCTAATCTCACGGGCAATGTGACCCTGACGTTGACCGATCCCGATGGCGTTTACAGCATCACGCCGACGACCATCAGCGCAGCCGAAGCCATGAACGGCAGGAACGTGACCGTTACCTATTCGCCCACGGCCTTCGGCGGTAACACTGCGACGATAACTCTGAGCAGTGCTGGTGCCGAGGATGTGACCGTTACCCTAAACGGTCAGGCCGACCTCGTGAAGTTTGCTCCCGTGATGTTGCCTGCCAATGAGGAGTACATCAACTTGACCACATTCCGTGCCGACTGGACCGATGCTACCCCCGATGCTAACGTGGCAAGCTATACCCTCGAGGTGAACGCCAAGTCAGTAGAGCCTGAGCCCGAGCCTGAACTCATCGCTTCGCTTTCTGGTACGAGCTACTCGGGTAATGGCTATTATGCTGTTAACTTGACTGCTCCCTGGAGTGGTACCAATGTGCGTGGCCACAATAATGAGATCATCTACTTCAGGAACAATTATGATAATGATGGTTCCTATGGTAACATCTCCTACACTGTTCCTGCAGGATATGAGAATGCTACCTTCACGATGAAGATCACCTCAGGTACAAGTGCCGAAGAGGCTATCGGTAACTTGACTGTTTCCACGCCGCAGACCGCTGGTGTAACTCACTACTTCACGCCTACCCAGACCTATGCTTGGGTGGTAACGGCAAGCAGCGGTGATAAGATCACCATTACCACGCCCGATGCTCAGTTCTCGCCCGATATCGCTCTGATTGAGGTTTATGCCGGTAATGCTACCGTTGTTACCTTCAGGGCTGGCGAGACTGGTGATGAGCTCTATCGCCTGATCACTGGTATCACCGACAAGTTCTACACCGTTGAGAATCTGGCAGCCGAAGGCACCT
>JBGUJU010000078.1:0-38552 GCA_045114065.1 Sodaliphilus sp. | reverse complement strand
TTCAGTCGCTGGATAGTTGTGATGGGTTCTCCCACCACGTTCACGGCCCAGTTCATGACCTGTCCGTCGGTGCCGGGCAGGTCTTCTGGCGCCAGCGTGACGGAGTTCTCACCCTCAACGACATTGCTCAGTGCAATCTGTCCCACCGTTTCGCCGCTTACACTGTCGGTAAACACGAGATTGGCTGCGTTGGCGTTGCTATTGCACTTGAATGAGAAAATGTAGTTGCCGTTGTTACCGGTGCTGCGGTTCAGGTCATAGGCGAAGATGCCTTTCACCTTGTCGTTGGCGGGTGTCATGTAGAGCACCATATAGGAAGTCTCGTTGGCGCTCACCGTGTAATTGCCTTGTGCGGTAAGCGGGTTGTATCCGCTTGCTGTAACCGTGATGCTGTAGTCGTTGCCTGGTGTCAGGCCGTTGAAAACAAAGATGCCGTTGTAGTTGTTATCGGTGACATAGGTGCCGACAAGGTTGCCGCCCTTATATAATTTGACGGTCGCTCCGTTGATGGGAGCATGGGCATCGATGGACCCTGAAGCATAGGTGTAAAGACTGTTTTCCAGGTTGTTGATTGCGTCTTTCACGCTGCCCATGATATAGCCCGTTGTCTCGCCGCTGATACCGAAATAGTCGGCTGCTCCACGTGCCAGACGGATGCCTTCTTGTCGACAATAGTCCTGATTGAGTGCGCGGTGACGTGCCGGCTGGTAGGTGTGGAAGAAGCCTTCGACCAGGAACCCCGGCACTCCGTGCTTGAGTGCGCCCAGGTAGCCGTAGTAGGTGATTCCCGATGCGCTGTTGGTCGTGTTGCTGCCTCCGTTGTAGAAGGTCACGTCGCCCTGGATGACTGTGTTGGTGATGCTCCAGTTGCCGCTGGTGGGATCCACCTGGTTCATCCAGTGGCGCGGCCAACTCACTTGGCACATCGCCTTGCTGCCGCTGACGGCCTCGCTTTCGTTGGTTCCGCGGTACAGATAGAGCGGATAGTTGGTCGAGGTGCCCTCGGTGGCCGCGTTGGAGTGTATCGAGACGAACATGTCGTAGTCGCCCTCCTCGGCCTCGGCGGCAATGACGGTCAACTTCTTGTTATACTGGTATTCGTTGCTTGCACCACTGACATAAGGGAACGGGCCGTTGGCTGTCCTCGACATGGTGATGTTTTCGCCCTTGACGCCCATTCTCATGAGTGCGAGGCGCATCTCGAGGCCTTTCCACAGGTTGGTGTTGCTCTCATAGAAGCCGCAGGTGTCAGGCCTGCCCGTGGAGGCCAGCATCGGGTAGGGGATTGTGGCCATGGGGCGGTCGTTGGGACCCCAACTGCCGTGGCCCGGATTGATGTAGATGCGCACGTCGTCGGCCGTGACAGCGAGTGCCGAGCCGACTGCGCCCAACGCAATCAATAGGAGTAATACTATCTTTTTCATACTGTGCAGATGCTTTTGGTTAAACGTGATTTTGGTTATTATGCTGTTGAAATGTGTCATTATTTAATTGCTTGAATTATAACCGCCATGCGGGCGGGAAATTAGAAGAAAATTAAAAAATAATTTGTTTGATTTCCCGTGCGAGAGCACGGTTATATTACATAGTCGCTATGATGACACAGCGCCATTGATATCTGAATCCTTATCATTCATCCTTTTCGGTCAGACTCTTGGCGCGGTAAGTCCAGCCATAGTGCTTGTAGATGTCTACAAGGTGCGGCAGGCGTGCCAAGAAATCGCCGTAGTCCTTGTCTGCGGGCCGCAGCCACTGCACTTCGGCAAGTGCAGCCATGCGGGGCAGCACCTGGTACTGAATCTGTGGTTCGCAGGTGATGTACTCGGTCCACACGTTGGCTTGCACGCCGATGATGTGGCGGCGCGCAGCCTCAGGTATTTCAGCGGGGATGGGTTCGAAGTCAAAGACCTTCTTGAGCGTATTGCAGCCTCCGAAGGCCGTCGGCTCGTTCCAGGTGTTGCTGGTTTGGTAGTAGTCAAAATAGAGTGGTCCCACAGGTGACATGATGACGTCATGACCGAGTTTGGCGCCTTCGGCACCGGGTTCGGCACCTCTCCATGACATGATGGTCGCCGACGGGTCCACGTCACAACCCAGCAACTCGTCCCAGCCGATGATGCTACGGCCATGCCTTGACAGATAGTCCTGAATGCGGGTGGTGAACCAGCCCTGCAGCAGGGCCTCGGCGCTCTGGCGCTCGGTCCCGTGGATGCCCAGGACGCTGATGCGCTCCTGGCACAGCGGGCACTGTTCCCATCGCACGCGGGGCGCCTCGTCACCACCGATGTGGATGTAACGGCTGGGGAAAAGTTCCATCACCTCGTCGAGAACATCTTGAACGAATTGCAGCGTGTGGTCCTTGCCCATACACAGGATGTCGTCATGCACTCCCCACATGCCCCACACCTCGTAGGGGCCGCCTGTGCATCCCAGTTCGGGATAGGCTGTCAGTGCCGCCACCATGTGGCCTGGCATGTCAATCTCGGGGATGATGGTGATATAGCGGTCGGCAGCATAGCGCACGATGTCGCGGATTTCTTCCTGCGTGAAATAGCCGCCATAGCGGATGCCGTCGTTCACGGGCGAGTTATGGCCCAGTGTGGTGCCGTTGCGCCAACCGCCCACCTCGGCCAGGCGGGGATATTTCTTGATTTCGATGCGCCAACCCTGGTCGTCGGTCAGGTGCCAGTGCAGCCTGTTCATGCCGTGCAGCGCCATGATGTCGATGTAGCGTTTTACCGTTTCGACACCGAAGAAGTGGCGCACGCAGTCCAGGTGCATACCTCGGTAGCCGAACTGCGGACTGCCGCTCACCTGGGCAGCGGGCAGCAGCACCTCGGGGCATTGACCCGCGGGCAGTGACTTGCGCAGCGTCTGGATGCCGTAGAAGACCCCTGCTGCTGTCCGTCCGCTGATTTCCACAGCCCGTGGCATGACGGTGATGCGGTACCCCTCGTCATTATCCATCTTGGGGTCAATCAGCAGCGAGATATTGCCCAGGCCGTCCTTGGCATTGACGGTGGGGCATGTGCTGAGGTGCAAGCCCGTCAACTCCTCGACATATTGGCTCAGCAGGGCAGCGTTGCGTTCCATGTCGCGCTGGCCGGTAGGATAGTTGATGATGCAATTTTCGTTGAGTCGGAAGTCGGCTCCTCGGATGCCGTCAATCCTGTCGGGCAGGGGTACAACACGGTAGTCGGCCCTGCTCCCTTGAGCCGTGGCCGCGATACAGATGACGGCTAGCAGGCTGGTCAAAATCAGATTTCTCATCGTTGTGACTGGTTAATGGTTACTATGTCGCAAAGGTAATGAAAATATCAGGTATAAACAACAATACGTCCGCTTTATCAACAAACGGGGAGGCTGTCGTTGATGTCAGCCTCCCCGTTTTTATAGCGGGAATGATAATGGATTCAATTAGTGGGTCAGCGGCGAGTAGTCCTGGCCGTAGCGCAGCATCTGGTCGATGTAGCCCTCGGTATAGGAAACCTTGACGTCGATGAGTTTGCCGTTCTTGTCATACACGGGAGTGTAGATGGGATTGACAAAGCCCTTGTAGGGAGCGATGTTCAGACCCTCATAGCGGGCGAGAACCTCCTTGTGGATTTCGGGGTCTACCTTAACGCCGTAGGTCTCGACGAGTTGGCGCCCTGCCTCGTAGTCACCCTCGCTCTTGATGCGCTGCACCTCGGCAAGCAGTTGGGCAAACAGACCACGCAGTTTCTCATAGTCATTGACCTTGATATAGGTCTTGCCGTCGCGCTTGACATACTCGATGACATTGTCCTTCTTGCCATGCTGGTAGCACCACTCGCTGATGAACTTGCGGTTGCGCATGTGGGCCTCCTCGATGTCCTTACCCGGCTCGATGCGCGTGAGTTGGGTCATCAGGCCGTTCATGATGTACTTGTAGTACTCGGCCTTGTAGGTGTCCATATTGGGGAAGATGCCCAACTCGACGAGTTTGGGATCGGCAAGGTAATACAGGGCAAACAGGTCGGCACGGCCTTCCTCGAGCGAGGAACCGTAGGCCTTGAGGGCATCCTGGTCAACACCGGGAAGCAACTGACCCGAGGCATGGCCCAGGCACTCGTGCAGGTCGGTGTGCAGGGCATCGGCCAGGTCGAGATACTTCTTCATGAGTTCAACCTCGACGTTGCTGTAGGCAAACTCCTCGTTGAATCCTGTGCCGGCAGCCACCTTGTTGTAGGCGTCGGTGATATTGTCGATAGATACCGACTTGGAGCCGTGGGCAGCACGAATCCAGTTGCTGTTGGGCAGGTTGATGCCGATAGGGGTGGAGGGATAACTGTCACCGGCCAGGATGGCGGCGGTGATGACCTTGGCACTCACGCCCTTGACATTTTTCTTCTTGAAACGGTCATCGACGGGCGAGTTGCTCTCAAAGTACTGGGCGTTCTCGCTGATGAGTCTGGAACGGCGCGAGGCGGCTTTGTCCTTGAAATTGACCATACCTTCCCATGAACCGGTCATGCCCAGGGGATCGCCGTAACTCTCGATGAAGCCGTTGATGAAGTCCACCTCGCTGGCGGTTTCCTCGGCCCACATGATGCTGTAGTCGTCAAAGGTCTTCAACGAACCGGTCTGGTAGAACTTGATCAACTCGTTGATGTAGGCACGCTGGCCTTCGTTCTCGGCTACGGTAGCAGCCTTCTGCAGCCAGTAGACGATACGCTCGATGGCCTTGCTGTAGAGTCCGCCCACCTTGTAAGGCTCCTCGACAATCTTGCCGTCACGCTTCACGACCTTGCAGTTCAGGCCCCATGAGATAGGGGTGAGGTCGGTGGTGTCCTTAAGGTTGTTGTAGTAATCCTCAACTTCCTGCTGGGTCACACCCTCATACATGTTGCATGCCGAGGTCAGGATCAGGTCCTGGCCGTCGGCCTGGTTGACGCGCTTGGCCATGAAAGTGGGGTCAAAGATAACGCGGTCGAGCACCTTCTTCTCGCCTTCGCGCTGCTTGGCATCGGGCAGGGCAGCAAACTGCTTGTCAAAGAATGCTTTGGAGAATTCGGGCGTGAATTTGTCCATCGAGTAGTGGTGATGGATACCGTTGCCGAACCACACCTGCTTGAGGTACTTGACAAAGGCCAGATAGTCCTTGTCCTGCTTGTCGCCTGTGTAATTGCGGTAGATGTCCTCGAGGGTCGTGCGGACCATGAGGTTGTACTTGCAGTTCTGGTCAAAGAGGATATCACGACCGTTAAGGGCTGCCTCGGTGAGGTAGTACACCAACTCTTTCTGCTGCAGTGAGAGGTCCTCGAAGCCGGGCACTTGGTAGCGCAGCACCTCGATGTCGGCGAAGCGGTCCACGCTGTAGTTGAAGTTGCTGGTCTGTGCCATTGCTGTCATTGATAAAGCCGTCGCGATGGCGGCAAAAACGAATTTCTTCATGATGATGTTTTAATGTTGTTGAATTGAATGTTCTGGAATAGGGTTCAGATGGGCGTTTTATTCGTCGGTCTGGATGCGCTCAAATCGGTTGCCCTCAAGGACGTATTCGGTGAACTTCCCCGGGATACGGTTGTAGTTGTCATCGGTCAGGTAGGAATAGAAACGATGATTTTCTGCGTCCCATTTGAAGAGTTGGTCAACGGGAGTCAGCGCGCGTTGATTGTCGCGGAACTCAAGGCTGCCGGCGCGCTCTGTGCCACCGAAGAAGAAGGGAATGTGGACCAGATTGATGCCGTTGATGAAGCAAGCCGAGACATAGGCACGGCGGTTGCCGTTCACGTTGATATAGGACTGGGCAATGAGATAGATGTGCTGCCCGCCGGCATCCAGGTCAAAGATGGTGTCGATCTGGTGGGCCACAGCCTGAGCCTGTTTGATATCGGGGTCATTGACCCTGAGCAGTTTGGACAAGGGACCGGAGAAGGCGATGAAATTCTCGCCCGAAACCCATTGTGAGATGTTGGCATAGACGTGGGTCGAGTCGTTGATTGGAGTGTCCCAACTGTAGCACCTCAGGTGCCCGTCCTTGCTGGTAACGGCCTTGAGGCCCATCTCCTGGCGCATGTGGGGGAAGTCGTAGGTCATCGTCTCGCGGTCCTTTTCAAGCCAATGGCAAAATTCGCTAAAGGCTTTGCTGGATTCCTCGTAGTTATCACTTTGCATCCCCTTGAGGTATTTCTTTTCATTGCTTTCCATCTTGTTGCAGCCGGTAAGTACCATGACGCAGGCTGCGATGAGCAATAACAGGGTCTTTTTCATTGCGGTGGATTATTGTTTGGTGGAATAAGCGATTTGTTGGCCTTTCATGACGGTGACGTTCTCCTTGCCAGGTTCGGTGACAAGGATAACCGTTGTTCCGTCGGCCGATTGCAGCATGTAGTTTTTATCCCCTGTCACACAGTTCTTGGAGTCGACATCAAAAGCGGGGGCATCCTTGCCGTTGACCCAGATGCGGACGTTGACGGTGCCGTCGCCCTTGTTCACCAACTTTACTTTGGTTCCTTTGGCATCGGTGAATTCAGCCATGGCGGCTTCTTTTCCGTCGTTGGTGGCCTTGATGTGCTCTACATTAACCTTGGGCTGGTCGGCAGGGTTGTCGGCTGCGGGAGTCTGTTGTTCAGTCTTAGCGGGCGCCTTGGCGTCGGCTGGTGCTGCATTGTTCTCTGCGGGTTTCTCGTTGCATGCGGTCATGGCCATCAGTGCCACGGCTGCAAAAAGAATGGTCAATTTCTTCATTTTGTTTGTTCGTTTTTGTTTGTCTATATGTTTGGTTTTGTTCATTCGACGTACAGGACCAGTCCCTTGAGGTATTCGCCCTCGGGATGAAAAATGTTGATGGGATGGTCGGCAGGTTGGGTGAGTTGATGCAGGATGCGCACCTTGCGGCGTATCTGGGCGGCTGCGCTGAACACTGCCAGGCGGAACTGCTCCTTGCTGACAGCCTGGGAGCACGAGAAGGTGAACAGAATGCTGCCATGAGGCATTTTCTCCAGCGCCTTGGCATTCAGGCGGCGGTAGCCCACCAGGGCATTGCGCAGCGCACTCTTGTGCTTGGCAAATGCGGGGGGATCCAGGATAATCAGGTCGTAGGCATTCTCTTCCATATTGTCCAAGAACTTGAAGGCATCCTCGGCAAAGGACTTGTGCCTTCCGTCCTCGGGAGCGAAATTCAAGGCGACGTTGTCGTCGGTGAGCCTAACGGCCTTGGCCGAACTGTCGACCGAGTGCACCAACTCGGCTCCGCCGCGCAGGGCATAGACCGAGAAGCCGCCCGTGTAGCAGAACATGTTCAGGACCTTGCGCCCGTGGCTGTAACGCTCCAGCAGGCTGCGGTTCTCACGCTGGTCGACAAAGAAGCCGGTCTTTTGGCCCTTGAGCCAGTCCACGTGGAAACGAAGGCCGTTCTCCAGCGCCTCATCGGTTTCCATACCCCCCACGATGTAGTCATTGACGGGGTCGAGGTGGGCCTTGTAGGGCAGGGTGGTTTCGCTCTTGTAATAGACGTTGTGCACTCCAGGCAACTTGACCAGAGCCTGGGCAATGATGTTGCGGGCGAAGTGCATACCCGGCGAATGGGCCTGCATGACGGCTGTGGGACCGTAGATGTCCACCACCAGGCCGGGCAGGAAGTCGCCCTCGCCATGCACAAGGCGCCAGGCGTTGTTGTCCTCGCGTTGCAACCCTAAGGCCTGGCGCATACGGTATGCGTCACCCAGGCGTTGCTCGTAAAAGGCCTCGTCAATAGCCGTGTCGTCAAAGGTCAACATCCTCACGGCGATGCTCCCGATTTGGCTGTGGCCGTTGCCCATGAGTGTGCCGTCGTGGGCATAGACGGTCACCAGGTCGCCCTCCTCGATGGTGTCGTCGGCAGACGCGATGGCCCCCGAGAACACCCAGGGATGGAAGCGCTCAAGCGAATCCTCACGGCCGCGTTTCAGTGTTACGGTTTTATAGGTCATGTTGTTTAAGTTTTTGGTTTTATGGTCGCTTCACTTCGTCCGGTATCTGCTAACTGCTAATCGCTATTTAAAGAAATACCGATAAATATCGTTGCCGTTGGCGAACAGCAGCAGGGCAATCAGCAGAATCATGCCAATCATCTGGGCTCTCTCCATGAATTTGAGGCTCGGTTGGCGGCCGGTCACCATTTCATAAATCAGGAACATCACGTGTCCGCCATCCAGGGCCGGTATGGGCAGGACATTCATCACCGCCAGGATAACCGAGATGAGGGCAGTGATATCCCAAAATGCCAACCAGTTCCACTTCTCGGGGAAGAAACTGCCGATGGCACCGAAGCCTCCAAGGCTCTGAGCACCCTGCGGCGTGAAGACATACTTGAGTTGCTTTACATAGTTGGACATCGTGGTCCAGCCCAACTCAATGCCACGAGGAATGGATTGCAGAATATTGTAGTGGACGGTTGTTGTCTTGTATACCTTGGTCGGGTCCATCATCTTGGTGACACCCAGCATACCGTTGTCGTCGATGGGTACATCGGTGGCGTTCATCACCTTGCCGTCGCGCATCCACTGGATGCTGATGCTTTGACCCTTGTGTTTCTGCAACTCATTGGTGCACTTGACCATGTCGGGCGTGGGCACTCCGTTCACAGCCATCACGCGGTCGCCAGTTTGCATACCGGCTTTCTCGGCACCCATGCGGGGCTGAACCTGATTGACAATCAGCGGCATGCTGAAGGAGATGAACGGCATCTGAGTCTTCTCTACATCCTTGTTCACCTGGAAGATGAAGTCATCGGGGATGGGGATGGAGATAGTGTCCTTGTGGTTGCGCAGCACTTTCACTTCTTTACCGGTGAGCAAGGCTTGGTGGCTGTCACTGTCGAGGTGATCAAGCACCTTGCCGTCGACCGACAGGGGAATATCGCCGTCCTGGAATCCCACATTGTGGGCACTCTCATTATAGAGCATGCCGTCGGTGGCATCAGCAAACTTGACATATTGCTCTCCCTGGGTATAGACGATGCCGGCATAAATCACGATGGCCAGCAGGAAGTTGAACAATACACCGCCCAGCATGATGAGCAGGCGCTGCCACGCGGGCTTGCTGCGGAATTCATAGGGCTTGGCGGGTTCCTTCATGGCCTCGGTGTTCATGCTCTCGTCAATCATGCCGCTGATGGCGCAGTAGCCGCCCAACGGCAGCCAGCCAAGGCCGTACTCGGTGGCACGCCACGATTTCTTGTTCTCGTTGGGGTCGTTCTCACCGGCCACGGCCATCTCCTTGCCGTGCGAGAACCACTTGAGGTATTTGCCGGGTTTCCACTTGGCAATCGTCAGCCAGGGATTGAAGAACAGGTAAAACTTCTCGACCCACACGCCAAACACGCGGGCAAAAAAGTAGTGTCCAAACTCGTGAATCATTACCAGGATGCCCAATGCCAGAATCAGTTCAAGGGCTTTAATCCAAAATGTAGTACTCATTAGTTTATTCTCTTGTGTTTTAGTTTCAGATGGCTATCTCGTCGACCAGGCGGGACGCGTACTCACGGGCGGCCTGGTTGCTGCGCACATAGTCCTCATAGCCGGGACAATCGATGTGGGGCGCTTGTGCCATCGTTTTCTCAATAATGTTATAAATGTCGGTAAATCTGATTTTGTCCTGCAAAAATGATGCCACAGCAATCTCGTTGGCAGCATTCATTACACAGGGGGCTGTGCCTCCAGTGCGGGCAGCGGCATAGGCCGTATTCAGCAATGGGAATTTGTCAGTGTCGGGACGCTCCATCGTCAGCAGGGCCATGTCTTCGATGGTCATTTTGCGGCAGTCGCTCGCCAGCCGCCCGTCGGGCAGGCCCAGGGCGTAGCGGATGGGCAGGTGCATGTCGGGCAGGCCCAACTGCGCCTTTACCGAACCGTCCTTAAAGGCGACCATCGAGTGGATAATCGACTGTGGATGCACCACAATCTCGATGTCCTGCGGTCTGATGCCGAACAGCCACCGTGCCTCGATCATCTCAAAGCCCTTGTTCATCATCGTGGCCGAGTCGATGGTGATTTTGGCTCCCATCGACCAGTTGGGATGCTTCAACGCGTCGGCAGCCGTGACAGTCGCCAGCCGTTCCTTGGGCATCGTGCGGAAAGGACCGCCCGAGGCCGTGAGCAACAGTCGTTCCACGTCCTGCATGCGTTCACCCATTAGGCACTGGTAGAAGGCGCCGTGTTCACTGTCCACTGGATACAGCACACTGCCGGGCGACTCCTTGAGCAGCCGCTCGATGAGTTCGCCGGCTACGACCAGCGTCTCCTTGTTGGCCAGGGCGATGCGCTTGCCGGCACCGATGGCGGCAATGGTCGATTCCAGGCCGCTGTAGCCTACCATGGCAGTAACCACCGTGTCAATCTCAGTCATGGTCACGGCCTGGGCGATGGCGGCGCTGCCGGTAGCCACCTCGATGTCAGTGTCCTCGAGCGCACTGCTCACATAGTCATAGTATTGCTCATCGGCGATAATCACCATGTGCGGCCGGTATTGGCGTGCCTGCTGGATAAGCAGGTCAGCGCTGCTGCGGGCAACAAGCAGCCATGCGTTGAACAGGTCGGGATATTCGGCAATGATGTCGAGCGTCTGTCGCCCGATAGACCCCGTGCTGCCCAGCACAGCGATATTTCGTCTCTCTGTCATAACAAACGGCAAAGATACATATTTTTCAAACAACTAGAAAACTATGAACGTCAAATAGTTTTAAACAACCTGAAATACAATAAAACACAATGACATGCGGTGAGTTGCAATGGTTTGAAAAAACAACTTAAACAACGATTACAACATAATTGAGAACAGTTGTAAAAGTTGTTTAAGTTGTCTTCAATCCAATGAGCGCGGATGCTCTCTAACCTGCGAGCGCAGCGAGCCTAAAGGCGGATGCTCTTTAACTCACGCTAAGACGCTAAGGCGCTAAGATTATTTAAGGGGCTGACGCACTCGCTTTTTTTTACATATAATTACCGTTAATTTAATTGATCATGAATTAATTAATGACAATTCGCGATAATTCACGTAAAACAACACAAGACATCCGCGTTCCTGTCAAACGGAACGCGGATGCCATCTTAATCAATAATTCTTAGCGCCTTAGCGTGAGGGCCGGAACGCGTAATTCGTAGTTTACAACTCTTAGCGTCTTAGCGTCTTAGCGTGAGGCAAAGGGAGCGGATGCCCCCTAAAACCTAAAGCCTAAAACCTAACACCTAAAGCCTAATCTTACTAGTAACACTGCGGCCATTGATGTGGACGCGGACGATATAGACGCCAGGGGTCATGCCCGAGACGTTCAGGCAGTTGCTGCCGGCGGTCTTGACGATGCGGCCCTGGATGTCGAGCAGTTCCATGCCCTGGATCCAGGTGTCGGCACTGGCGACGATGTAGTCGCCCTCGCAGCGCACCTTCAGCCCTGCGATAGGCACCTCGTCGATGCCGCTGGACGCCTTCCTGAGCAGGTTGTCGAAGCGGATAACACCTGTGTTGCCCATCAGTTCGTTTTCGCGATATAACATGAAACCTACAAACTTGTAGTCACCGTCCTCCAGATCGTTAAGCGGCATCGTCAGATATCGCCAACCGTGGAAATCGATGGTTGCTAAGGGCATATTGATGAAAGAACCGCTGCCATTGTCGAAGCTTGCATAGAGTTTGTGGAAACTCATGTCGCCCCACACGTGGATCCCCACCGTGTCGCCCTTGTAGTAGGTGATGTCTGGTTGGTGGTCGCATTGCATTAGTACCGTCCTCTTGTCATGAAAATCGTAATCCAGTTGCAAGGATTTGCTGCCGAACAGCCTTACGGTCGAGGCCGTCACGGGGAGGTACTCGGTATTTATACTGTAGACGTAAATCCAGGCCTTGTAGCCATCGGCGCTCTCAAAGGGCTCGACAACCTCCATTCCGGGCTTGTTGGCGCCGGCGTCAACGCCCTGGAAGACGATGTCGCGGGCGGCGGGCAGGTGGATGCCTGCAGTGTCGGCGATGTCCACGTCGAGGATGAGGTGGTAATCCTTGCCAGGCTCAATGTCCTTGACCAGCGGGATGCGCACGAAGCCGTAGTCGTCACCGTTCTTATTATACTTGATGCTGCGCTTGTTCCATGCCAGTTCGTTGCCCTCGCTGTCGAGCACACGCAGTTTCTGGAACAGATTGTAAGTGTCGAGCATCGAGTCGACGCGCAGCTCGACGGTGGGCTTGGTGTAGTGGACGGGAGCGCCCTCATAGGGGAACACCGCCAGCTCACTCAGGTGGTTGCGCGGCTGGGTGTAGAAACTCATCGTGAAATCCTCCTCCATGGGTGTGCCGCCGCCATGCTCGGCGCTCTTCTTGAGCGTGAGCGTGTAGAGCGTGTTCACGTCAAAGGCGTCCTTGGGCGTGAACACCAGCCGGTAGTAGGAGTCCTCCCACTTGAAATTGCCCTCCAGGGGCGGGTCGAGCGTAAAGGCGCTGCAGGTGGTCGCGCTGTCCATATCCCAGTTGAAGGACAGGATGATGGGCGTGCTGCATTTCACGGCAGGGTCGCCCTCGTTCCACACGGGGCTGTAGTTCACCACCACGGGAGGCGTGTCGCGCACCCGCTTGAGGTAGAAGTTCTGGTAGGTCGAGGCGTTGGCGGTGACGGTCACCGTAGCGGTCTGGGTGAAGTGGGACGGCTCGCTCACCTCGACGGTGTAGATGCCGGGATTGACATACTTGAAGGTGTAGATGCCGTTCCTCAAGGTGTCGGTCATGGTGCGCTGCACCTCGGTGCCGTTGTCGTCCAGCAGACGTACGGTGGCATTGTGGATGGGCATCAGCTGGTCATCGCCATAGACGATGAACGGCTGCGGGTTCTCCTGCAGGCGCTTGATGCGGTCGTCACGCACGTTGCCGCTCACCACGCCTTGGCTGAAGTTGCCCAGGCGGTCGAAGTACTTGTCGGTGCCCAGAGAGAGGTTCCAACCCTCCATCCAGCAGTACTGCAGGCCCAGCAGGCGGTAGGCCTCGGGGATGTAGTCGTGGAAGGAGCCCTCGCTCAGGTTGGCGACAGCGCGGTTGCCGCGCAGCACGCCATAGCCCTGGGTGCCCCACTCGGGACGGAACGACCAGTCGCCCCAGATCTGGTAGTTGTGGGTCCACACGGTGCTCTGGCTGGCATACAGTGCCGGCTCGAGGTCGGCGGCGAGCACGTCGGCGTTGGCAATCTGGGGGCTGCCCGTGTAGCCGCGGTAGAACACCATCGGGAAGTTGTTCACCGCACTGGTGCCCGTGGCGTTGCTGTGGATCGAGATGAATACGTCGGCACCGCTCTGGTTGCACAGGGCGACGATGGTCGAGAGCGCCAGGTCGTCGGCGGTGGTGTTGGTCACGCGCGAGATGCTGGTGCGGTAGCCCTTCTTCTGCAGGATTTCCTGCATGGCGAGGCCCTTGCGCAGGTTGGACTTCGACTCCCACGAGCCGGCGCTGTCGCCCTGGTGGAAGGGGTAGATGACCATGTTGCGGTCGTCGCTGTCATAGCCGCCGTGGCCCGGGTTGATGTACACGTGGGGCTGCTGGGCATTGGCGATGTTCACGGCCATAACCGCCAGCATCACCATCATCACTGATTTGAAAAGATTCTTTTTCATGACGTCTGAGCGGTTTTATTCGTGAATAGCAATTTTCATTTCATACAGCAGGCCGTCGATGGTCGTGTACACGATCTTGCCGCCGCCACAGGTGGGCTGCATCGCCATCGACGTGGGCTTGGTCAGCTCGGCTTGCCACGTGCCGTCGGCCTTGAGCAGCAGGAGCTGTGACGAGGTGAACTGGTGGCCGTCGTCCTTGGCGTTCTGCGCCACCAGGTAATCGTTGTTGTACCAGCACGGCATCTCGTAGTTGCCCAGCATGGCAAGCATCTGGCCACGCAGGTCGATGACCACGATGCCCTTGCCGGCGGCAAAGAATGCCACGCGGCGTCCATCGGGCGAGAGCGAGGCCCACAGGTAGCCTGCCCAGGAATCTACGGGCGAGAACACGCGCTCCTTGCCGCCCACGATGACGTGGACGCGGTTGCCATCGGTCCAGGCGGCACTGCCGATGTCGCTCGACGAGTCGTAGCTCTTGCCGCCGGGTGCCCTCAGGGCTCCGCCACGGGTGGCAGGTACGGCACGCACCGCGCCATGCTGCGCCTCGGTGACGGTGACGCTCTTGCCGGTCGTGGCGTCATAGCATTGTCCGGCACGGTAGATGAGGTGGTCCTCACCCTCCTGTTGGGTGACAAAATACACCTTGCCGTCGCCGCCCCAGCAGGCATCGTTGCCGGCGACATAATCGCGGGTCACGACACGGGTCACGCCGTCGGTCAGGTCATGGAACTTGAGTGCGCCGTCCTCGGTCGAGAATAGCAGGCGGTCGCCCGTCGCGTTGAGCACGGGATAGTAGGCGGGCCCCTCGACACCCTCGAGCAGCCGCTGGCGTGAGGTGACCTCGACTTCCTGTGCCATCGTCGGCAGCAGCATCGCCGCTGCCATCAGAATAGTCAATAGTTTTTTCATCGTCTTGTTATTTTAAGCCTTTAGCCATTAGCCGTTAGCTTTTTGCTTCTGGTCTTTAGCTTTGGGCTGGGTTATTGGTGGGACTGATTGTTTCTGATAGGGATTTAATCATCTTGCTGATTTCAATAATCAATTCTGTTGTTCTTTTTGATTTGTCGGAATCAATATAATGAAGTCTCTCACATATCTCAACTTGTGTTGCCAGTTCCCAGAGCGAGCCTCTTGCAAGTGAAAGAAATCTTAAAAAGTCCTTATCTGAGTTCCGGCCCCGGCCTTCAGCAATGTTGGACGGTATAGAAACCGCTGCACGTCGCATCTGATCCGATAAAGCGTATGTTTCATCTTTTGGCAAGAACTTGACTAGAGAGTAGATCTCCATGGTCAGGTCCATGGACTTTTGCCAAACAATGAGCTGTTTATAATCTCTTGATATCATGAGAAGAATTGTAATATGATAAGTTATTATATTAATCGAGTTAGTAATCAATAGCAGCAGCCAACTGCCGTCTAATAGCTAATAGCTAAAGGCTAACGGCTAAAGCTTATCGTCTAATAGCTAAAGGCTAAAGGCTAAAGGCTAAAAGCTCACTTTTTCTTCTTTGGCTTCTGGTCGCTCTTGAGCTTCAGGTTCTTATAGACGGTCTGGTTCTTCTTTGACTTGATCTTGACGGTCTGGAAGAGGTCCCCGTTGCCGTAGAGCTCCAGCTTGTACTTGTCCTTGGGCAGGTTGGTGAACACGAACACGCCATTGTCCTTGATGTCCACCGTGTAGATGCGTGCCATCACGCCACGGCCGTTGTACAGGCGCAGCAGCGCACCGTTCACGGGCTTGAGCTTGTCCTCGCCGAAGAGGCGCTGGTCGTCATCCCGGCGCTCCTTGTCGCTCCAGCGCACGGTGCCGGCAATGACGCCATTCTTGAACTTGCCCTTCCTGCCGAAGTACTCGTCGATGCCCAGCGACTGGTTCCATGCCTCGAGCCAGCAGTAGCTGTCATTGAAGAGCCTCTCCCGCTCGGGGAGGTAGTCGTGGAACGACCCCTCGCTCAGGAAGCCCGGCAGCTTGTTGAAACGCAGCACGCCCAGGCCCACCTTGTAGCCCCAATCATAGAATGACCAGTCGCCACGGCTGCGCTCGTTGTGGGTCCACACGGCAAGCTCGTTGGTCGCGAGATGCTTCATCACCGCCTCGCTGAGCTTGAGGCTGCCTTCCACGGCGGGTTTGCCGTCCCATCCGCGATACAGTCCCAGCGGGAAGTTGATGCGCTTCTCGATGCCCGTGGCGTTGCTGTGGATCGAGAAGAAGATGTCGGCACCGCTGTTGGCGGCGAGCGAGACGATCTCAAACAGGTCCAGGTCGTCCTCGGTCGTGTTGGTGCGGCGCGACATGGCGGTCTCGTAGCCCTTGTTCTGCAGGATTTCCTCTAGCGCGAGACCCTTGGTCAGGTTGGAGTTGGACTCGTAGTAGTGCAGCGTGTCGCGGGTGCCGATGACCCATGTGGGGATGTGGCGGTCATCACTGTCGTGTCCGCCATGGCCCGGGTTGATGAACACGCGGGGCACATCCTTGTGCTTCTTGGCGCTCTTCACCTTCTCGACTTTGCCCTTGCCGAGGGCGATGTCGGGCAACATGGGGTGGGGAAGGTCCAGTTCCATCTGCTTGACCTCGCCGCTGTACAGGATGGAATAGAGCACCTTGCCGCCTGCCGTCATGGGCTGCACGGCGCGGTCCTCCTTGGGCGAGATGGGTTTGATGGTCTCGCCATCGACCGACAGCAGCCAGATGCGCGACCCGCTGGTGCGCACGTTGCCCGCGTTGCTCATGGCGATGATGTAGTCGTCGTTATACCAGCTGGGCATCAGGTACTGGTCCAGCTCCAGGATGATGGAGCCGTTGAGGTCGCACACGAACAGGCCTCGCGAAGCCGCCTCGAACAGCACCTTGGTGCCGTCGGGTGACAGTGACGCCCACAGGTAACCGTTGCTGAGTGTCGCTGGCCGCATGGCGCGCGTCGTGCCGCCCTCGTCCACCAGGAAGAGCTGGTCACCGCGCGTGTAGCAATAGGAGCCCACGTTGGCAGCCGAGCGATAGATCTGGCGCTCGCCGATGATGACGGTGCCGCGGGTGGCGTTCAGCGGCTGCACACGACCGTGTTGGGCCTTGAGCACCACCTTGCTCGCGCCCGTGGCTGGGTCATAGCAGTGGCCCGTGCGGTAGACCATGCCGTTCTTCTTGCGCTGCTGAGTGACATAATACACCTTGCCGTCGTGCCCGAAGATGGCGTCAAAGCCCGGATAGCCCGTATTGGCCACCGTCGTGACGGCACCCGTGGTCAGGTTCTTCAGCATCAGGCTGGTGCCCTCGGTGGGCGAGTAGAGTACCCATTGCCCGTCGGGGCTCAGTTGCGGGAAGAAGCCGCAACTGTCCACCAGCGTCCGTATGCTGCCCGCCTTCACGCCGGCTGCCGTGCTGCACAACGCCGTCAGGCACAGCACTATCATTGACAAGTAAATCTTTTTCATATCAGATAGCCATTGATTTTCATTAAAAAGGCAAAGATAGTGATAAGTTTTCAGTTGTCAGTTTTTGGCGGCGATTTTTTTCATTTTTGTAATAAAAAATGCGAGCAAGGTCGCGGATGTTAGCCATTAGCCTTTAGCCATTAGCTGGCATCCGCACTGTAGGGCCTCGCCTTGGCGTGGCCGCCCGTTCCTCACGCTAAGGCGCGAAGACGCTAAGGATATTAAGAGGCTGGCGCACTCGATTTTTTTACATATAATTACCGTTAATTGATCATGAATTAATTAATGATCAATTCGCGATAATTCACGTAAAGAAATACAATGCGGCAGTTTAGCTTAATTCGTAGTTTTTAACTCTTAGCGTCTTAGCGCCTTAGCGTGAGGCTCCCCCTCCTCAGTCGCTTCGCGCCACCTCCCCCCAGGCGGGGGAGGAGTGTGCGGATGACTCGCTAATCAGCGAGCGCAGCAAGCTCATCTGGCATCGCGGGCCAGTCGCAAACCCGTGTCATTGGCCGGATTGCCGGGATAATCATAGGTGCGGCCGCCACACTTGAACCAGTCATGCCCATTGGTGTCACGGTTGAAGGCTGAACTGCGACACACTCGTCCATCGCCAGAGCTGGGTCCTTGAGGATCTATCTGCGCCGCGCTGGTGTAGTAGCCCCAGTAGTCCTGGCACCACTCGAACACGTTGCCGCTCATGTCATACAGTCCCAGTTCGTTAGGGGCCTTGGTGGCTACGACATGTGTCCTGTTGCCGGAATTATTCTTGTACCATGCCACCTGATCAAGGGTGTTGCTGCCGGCATAGGTGTATCCCTTGCTGTTGTTCCCGCCACGAGCAGCGAACTCCCACTCGGCTTCGGTGGGCAGGCGGAAGTTTTGGCCGGTCAACTGGCTCAGTTTGGTGGTGAATTCCTGGCAGGCATTCCAGTCCATGTTTTCGGCTGGCAGGTAGCTGTCACTCTGGTTGCTGCTCGGATTGCTTTTCATGATGGTTGTCCACAGGGCCTGGGTCACCTCGGTCTCGCCGATGCAGTAGTCCGACACGGTCACCTGGTGAACAGGAGTGGCAAGATCGTCGTTTTCTTCACCCATCATGAAGGTGCCGCCATCGACCGTGATTATTGAGAAGGGCACACTGTTGATCAGGTAGTTGCTCCTGCCGGAGCCCACGGTTTCACCACTGCTGCCGTTGAGGAGCATATTGATGAGGTAGGTCACGTCGCTGATTTTTATCTGGCCATCGCCGTTCACGTCGGCAGCGGCATTGCCTGTCAAGCCGTTGAGCAGGGTGTTGATGAGGTCGGTCACATCATTGATGCTCAACCTGCCGTCACCGTTCACGTCACCTGCCATGGTCGGGTCGATGACCTCCTCGCTGACGATGTTGTTGAATTGCCCCCAGATGGCGTGATTGCGGTAGGCCTCATGTGAGCCATAGGGGACACGCAGTCCGGCATTCTGATATACCGTGGCAGCAAAGGTGCTGATGCTTGGCAACTCATAAATTGCAGGCGGAGTCTCAGCCAGACAGGTGACATTGGTCAGTGACGGGCATTCAGAAAATGCATAGTAATGGACTTCGGTCAGGCTTGAGGGCAAGGTCACCTTTTGCAGAATGTTTCCGCCTCCAAATGCATTGATGCCGATTTGGGTCACACCCTCGGGCACGATATAGCTGCTGGCGCTATTGCCGATGGGATATGCTAAGAGGCTTGTCATTGATTTGTTGAACAAGACTCCGTTCACCGATGTGAACTTTTCGTTGGAATTCTGCACCGTGATATCCGTCAGAGACTGGCAGCCAAGGAATGGGTTGGCGTCGATAATCTTGACCGAGGAGGGAATGGTGACAGAGGTCAATCCGCTGTATTCGAATGCATAATTGTTGATACACGTCAGCGAGTTGGGCAGTGTGACAGTCTGCAACGATGTGGTGTTGCCAAATGCACTGCCGGCAATAATCTCGACATTTGTTAAACTCAAGTTTTTCAATGCTGTGCAATTATAGAACGCAAATATTCCGATAGTCTTGATATTAGAAGCGATAGAGACAGTACTGATCTTGTTGTAACCGTAGAATGCTCTAGCGCCAACCTCGGTAACCAAGTAGGTCACGCCCTGATAGGCTACCTCGTTAGGGATGCCCCACGATCCCTGAGCGTTATCCGGGCTAAGTGCACAGCCCACAACTTTGGCCGTATGGCCACCAGTGATGACAAACTTGAGGTTTACTTGAATGAAGTCATAGTCGGGCATCGCAGTGATGGGGTTGAAGAATACATTCCATTTGTTGTCGGCCTGATAAGTGCTGACCGAGCCCTCAGGGACATAGAGCGTGGGCGGGGTCGTATAGACCGTGGAGAAACAGTAATTGCCAAGTGTTGGCGGTGTCGTTGCCCTGCAGGTCACTCGGGATATGTTTGCGCAAGAACCGAAACATTCGCTTCCCATAGACTGTAGGGTAGAGGGTAGGATCACCGTTGTCAAATTATCGCTATGATAAAAGTTCCAATCGCCGATTGTCTGGACCGACTCGGGAATCACCACCTGGGTCAATGATGTGCAATAGTAGAAAGCTGAATTCCCGATACTTGTCACCGATGTGGGAATGTTGATTGAGGTCAGGTCATGGCATGACTGGAAGGCATAGTTGAAGATGCCGGTCACCTGGTAGGTCACTCCGTCGTGGGTGACACTCGACGGGATGTCGATATCGCCTTCATAGTCCATGCCATAGGTGGACCCTTTGGTCACGCTCACGGTATTGTAACCCGTGAGGAGATAGTAGATGCCATTCTCTTCAAAGGAGTAGAGACCTTCTTCTATTTTGAAGCGCATGTTGGTCTTGTCAAAGGTGATGGTATAATTTGACCCGTTACCAGAGAAGACATAGGCACCGGAATTGCTCCTCTGGGTCGTTACCCAATTGTTGGGGCTCACTTCTTCATTATCGCCATTCGCGTTAGGGCCATAACGATAGTTCGCGCCAAACGTTTCCCAATCATCGGCTCGGCCGTCACCGAACAAAAAGTACACTGTCCCGGAAATAATGCCCGAGTAACTGTATGTTCCGTTGCCGTTGTCGGTCATCTGGACAGGGTTACTCAGGTCCCATCCACCGAACGGCGTATCACCCACGATATATATTGCGGCACTCGCCTGCAGGGTCGTCAGGACCGCCGCAAGCGTCAACATCTTGGAAAGTAGTTGCTTCTTCATGATTTTCTATTTTATTGAGGTTAATATATAATCATGTTGCAAATATAATGCTTATTGTTGATAAATAAAACTTTTTCCAAGTTTTTTGTTTTTAGGCACTTGCAGCCCTCAGCCAACATCCAGTGTAGGGCCTCGCCTTGGCGTGGCCGCCCGTTCCTCACGCTAAGGCGCAAAGACGCTAAGGATATTTAAGGGGCTGGCGCATTTGGTTTTTTACATATAATTACCGTTAATTAATCATGAATTAATTAATGATCAATTCGCGAAAATTCACGTAAAGAAAAACAATGCGGCAGTTTAGCTTAATTCGTAGTTTTTAACTCTTAGCGACTTAGCGCCTTAGCGTGAGGCCCGGAACGCGGATGCCCCTAAAGGCTGCGAGCGCAGCGAGCACAACTTGTTAACAACTGCAAAAAATGGTGGTGGTTAAGTTTGTCAGTTTAATTAATAATTTGTAAATTTGCACCGAATTTCAGGGCTTTGCTATACTAATGTATTACGCGCGTGTGTGTAAGTCGTTGTGTAGTAGGGGCTTTGAATTGTTCACATGGATAAACCTGCCAAAAATTAAAACAAACAATAATAAAACTTCGTTTTATGGATTCATCAATTTTCGGAGTACAGAGCACGACACTCGCCATCACCGCGGCATTGACCGGTGTGTTGTTGGTAGTCGGCGCTCTGGTCATCGCGTGGCTGATCGGTCCGCGCAGTTACACCAAGAAGAAGGGCGAGCCCTTTGAGTGCGGTATCCCCACACGAGGCGACTCGATGGCCCAGTTCCATGTGGGCTATTACCTGTTTGCCATCCTGTTCCTGATGTTTGACGTCGAGACAGTCTTCCTGTTCCCGTGGGCAACCATCTGCAAGAACATCGGCAGCCAGGCGCTGCTCGCCGTGGGTACTTTCCTTGTTATTCTCGTTTTAGGTCTGGCTTATGCCTGGAAGAAAGGAGCGTTGAGATGGAAGTGAAAATCAAGTCGATGAAGCATGAGGACTTCAAGGACAACGAGTATATCGATAACCTGGTCGAGCAACTGCGTGCCGGCGGCACCAACATCATCGTTGGCAAGCTGGACCAGCTGATGAACTGGGGTGTGAGCAACTCGCTGTGGCCGCTGTGCTTCGGCACCAGCTGCTGTGCTATCGAGTTCATGTGCCTGGGCGCCGCCCGCTATGACATGGCGCGCTACGGCTTTGAGGTGGCACGCAACAGCCCCCGCCAGGCCGACTACATCATGTGCCAGGGCACCATCAACTACCGCATGGCTCCGGCGTTGAAGCGTCTCTATGAGCAGATGGCCGAGCCCAAGTATGTCATCGCCTGTGGCTCGTGCACCGTCAGCGGTGGCCCGTTCAAGAACAGCTACTGTGTCGTCAAGGGTGTTGACGAGATCATCCCCGTCGACGTCTATCTGCCCGGTTGCCCGCCGCGTCCCGAGGCATTCTTCTATGCCCTGATGCAGCTGCAGCGCAAGATCAAGGTGCAGAAATACTTCGGCGGCGTGAACCGCAAGGAGAAACTCGACGGCCTCAAGTATGTGAAGGAAGAGGCAAAATAAGCTTTTAGCTATTAGCCTTTAGCTGTTAGCTACTAGCGGCTGACAACTAGGGACTAGAAACTAAGGACTAGAAACTAAAAAAAATACAATATGGCAGAGATAGATAACAAAATCACTCAGTTGTGCCCCCAGGCCCAGGTGGACGTTACCGGCGAGTTCCCGCTGGTGACTGTGCCCGACGCACAGTGGCATGACCTGGCCCGTGCCCTGAAGACCCAGTTGCACTATGACGTGCTGAGCGCCGTCGTGGGCATGGAGTGGCCTGACGCATTCGGCTGCGTTTACTACCTGACCAACACCAGCACCCACGAGTTGCTGCATGTCAAGGTCACCGCCCCCGACCGCGAGAACCCGATGCTGCACAGCGTCGTGGACTTGTGGCCCGTGGCCAACTTCCAGGAGCGCGAGGTGTATGACTTCTTCGGCATCGTGTTCATCGGTCACCCCGACATGCGCCGCATGTTCCTGCGCAACGACTGGGTGGGTTACCCCCTGCGCAAGGACTACAACCCCGATAGCAACCCCCTGCGCCTCGACGACGAGACCAACGAGGACTACACCTGCCGTTGGGTCGAGGACGAGAACGGCAAGGTCAAGAAGGTCGACGGCAAGGTATTTGAGGACGACGAGTATGTCGTCAACGTCGGACCGCAGCACCCGTCCACCCACGGTGTGATGCGCTACCGCGCCAGCCTCGATGGCGAGACGGTCAAGAAGATCGACGTCGTCAGCGGCTACATCCACCGCGGTATCGAGAAGATGTGCGAGAGCCTGACCTATCCCCAGATGCTCCTCTACACCGAGCGCATGGACTACATGGCTGCCCACATCAACCGCCACTGCATGTGCATGTGTGTCGAGAAGGCCCTCGGCCTTGAGGTGCCCCGCCGCGCCGAGCTCATCCGCCTGATGATGGACGAGCTGATGCGCCTGTCGTCCCACCTGTTGAGCTACGGTTGCTTGACGATGGACCAGGGTGCCACGACAGCCTTCTTCTACGGTTTCCGCGAGAGGGAGTTGATCTACGATATCTTTGACCGCACCTGCGGCGCCCGCATGTCGATGAGCTACAGCACCATCGGCGGCGTGGTGGCCGACGTGCATGAGGACTTCATCAAGGATGTGCGCCACGCCTGTGACGTCATCGAGAAGAACCTGCACGAGTATCACAAACTCTTCACCGGCAACGTCATCGCCGTGAACCGCATGACCGGCGTGGGCATCCTGAGCAAGGAAGACGCCATCGCCTATGACATCACTGGCCCCTCGGGCCGTGCCAGCGGTTGGCACTGCGACGTGCGCAAGACCAATCCCTACTCGCTGTACAACGAGTTCGACTTCGACGAGGTGACCTATGAGAACGGTGACTCGATGGACCGCTACATGGTCCGCATGAAGGAGATGGAGCAGTGCATCAAGATCCTGCGTCAGGCCTGTGATAAGCTCGAGGCCGAGGGCATCCAGGGCGTGTACTGCGCCGAGAAGGTCCCCAAGGTGATGAAACTGCCCGCAGGACACTGGTACCAGCAGGTAGAGGCGAGCCGTGGCGCCTTCGGCGTGTATATCGAGAGTGACGGCAACACCAAGCCCGTGCGCGTCCACTTCCAGTCACCGTGCTTCAACCTGATCGGTGTGGTTGACCTGACGTGCCGCGACAACCTGATTGCCGACTTGATCACCATCACGGCGTCGCTTGACTTTGTCATCCCCGACATCGACCGCTAATCAACGAGTTAATTAAGACAGAACAAAACCACTAAAGAGAGATAAGATATGTTTGACTTCGGAATAGTCACGAAATGGTTGGATGACTGGATGAATGGCTTCATGCCAGGCTGGCTGACCACGACAATCGAGTGTGTGCTGGTGGCCGTGGGCCTGCTGGTAGCTTATTCGCTCATCGCCATGTTCTACATCTTCTACGAGCGCAAGGTCTGCGGTTGGATCCAGTGCCGTCTGGGCCCGATGCGCGTGGGTAAGTGGGGCTTGCTCCAGGTGTTTGCCGACGTGATCAAGATCCTGCAGAAGGAGCTCATCACCCTGTGGAACACCGACAAGTTCCTCTTCAAGCTGGCGCCCTATCTGGTGTTGATCGCCTCGATGCTGACCTTCGCCTGCCTGCCGTGGGGCAAGGGCCTGCAGATCATCGACATGAACATCGGCGTGTTCTTTATCGTCGCCGTGTCATCGATCGGTGTGCTGGGCATCCTGCTCGCAGGCTGGGCCAGTAACAGCAAGTATACCCTTATCGGCGCGATGCGTAGTGGTGCCCAGATGGTCAGCTACGAGCTGAGTTGCGGCATCTCGATCCTGACGGTCGTGTGCCTGGCAGGCACAATGTCCATCTCGGGCATCGTCGAGGCTCAGGCCGACGGCTGGTTCCTCTTCAAGGGTCACCTGCCCGCCATCCTCGCGTTCATTATCTATATGATCGCCGCCAATGCCGAGAACAACCGTGGCCCGTTCGACCTTCCCGAGGCCGAGCATGAGCTGACCGCCGGTTACCATACCGAGTATTCGGGTATCCACTTCGGCTTCTTCTACCTCGCCGAGTACCTGAACCTGTTCATTGTGTCGGGCATCGCCACGCTGCTCTTCCTGGGCGGCTGGATGCCGTTGCACATCCCCGGTTGGGAAGGCTTCAACACCATCATGGACTACATCCCCAGCGTGGTGTGGTTCCTGGGTAAGGCATTCTTCATCACCTTTATCTTCTTCTGGATCCGCTGGTCCTTCCCCCGCGTGCGCATCGACCAGATGCTCGCGCTGGAATGGCGCTACCTGATGCCCATCGGCCTGGTCAACCTGGTCGTGATGGCGATTATCGTGACCCAGGGTTGGTACTTCGGTGCTTGATCATGAATCAATCAAACAATAACACAATATAAAGTCAATCATCGTATTATGGCTGAAAATTTCGGAAAAATAACCCAAGTTATCGGGCCTGTTGTCGATATCGCGTTTGAGGGAGAAGGCACTACGCGTCCCCCTATCTACACCGCTTTGTCGGTAGAGCGTCCCGATGGCAGCGAACTCATTCTTGAGGTTGAGCAGCACGTCGGCGAGAACACCGTGCGCTGCGTCGCCATGGACAGTACCGACGGCCTCAAGCGAGGTGCCCGCGTGTTGTCCAAGGGCCGTCCCATCTCGGTTCCCACGGGTGAGCAGATTAAGGGCCGCCTGTTGAACGTGATCGGTCAGAGCATCGACCACCTGCAGCCCTTGCAGGAAGGTGCCCGCCGTTCTATCCATCAGCCGGCTCCCCCCTTCAGCGACCTGTCGATCACACAGGAGATTCTCTATACCGGTATCAAGGTCATCGACCTGATCGAGCCCTTCAGCAAGGGTGGTAAAATCGGTCTGTTCGGCGGTGCCGGTGTGGGCAAGACGGTGCTCATCATGGAGCTCATCCACAACATCGCCCACGGCCACAACGGCTTCTCGGTGTTCACCGGCGTCGGTGAGCGCACCCGTGAGGGTAACGACCTGCTGCGCGAGATGATCGAGAGCGGCGTTATCAACTACGGCGAGAAGTTCCGTGAGGGCATGGAAAAGGGCGAGTGGAACCTCAAGGACGTGGACATGAAGGCTGTGGCCAGCAGTCAGGCCACCCTCGTGTTCGGCCAGATGAACGAGCCTCCCGGTGCCCGCCTGCGCGTGGCCCTGTCCGGCCTGACCGTGGCCGAGCAGTTCCGCGACCAGGACGGCGGCGGCAAGGACATCCTGCTGTTCATGGACAACATCTTCCGTTTCACCCAGGCCGGTAGTGAGGTATCGGCGCTGCTGGGCCGTATGCCCTCGGCCGTGGGTTACCAGCCGACGCTGGCCAGTGAGATGGGTAAGCTGCAGGAGCGCATTACCTCGACCAAGACGGGCAGTATCACCTCGGTACAGGCCGTGTATGTGCCGGCCGACGACTTGACCGACCCCGCTCCCGCAACGACGTTCAACTTCCTGGATGCTACCTGCGTGTTGAGTCGCAAGATCGCCGAGCTGGGTATCTATCCCGCTGTGGATCCCCTGGCATCGACCTCGCGCATCATGGACCCGAACATCATCGGCCAGGAACACTATGACGTGGCACAACGCGTCATCCACCTGCTGCAGAAGTACAACGAGCTGCAGGACATCATCGCCATCCTGGGTGTCGAGGAGCTGAGCGACGAGGACAAGCTGGTCGTTTCGCGCGCCCGTCGTGCCCAGCGCTTCCTGTCGCAGCCCTTCTTCGTGGCCGAGCAGTTCACCGGTCTGCCCGGTGTGATGGTACCGCTTGCCGAGACCATCCGCGGCTTCAAGATGATTCTCGACGGCGAGGTGGACGACCTGCCCGAACAGGCCTTCCTGAGCGTCGGCACCATCGACGAGGCCATCGCCAAGGGCAAGAAGCTGCTCGAGCAGAGCTAATCACCACTGGATTGTTCTATACATTATTATATTTTATAAAATGACACTCAAAATCATATCGGCTGAAATGATCGAGTTTGAAGGCACTGTTGACTCCGTGACCCTGCCAGGCGTCATGGGCCAGTTCCAGGTGCTGAATAACCATGCCGCCCTCATCGCCGCCCTGCAGGCCGGCAAGATGAGCTACGTGGCCGATGGCAACACCGTGGAGCGAGACATCCACGGCGGCGTGGCCGATGTCAAGGATAATGTGGTGTCGGTGTGCTTGTATTGACAGTAATATGAAAAGCAAGATCATAATCGCTATCGTCGCGCTCGTGATTGTCGCGCTGATGGGGTGGGGCTACTACAGCACTGCCCAGCACCGCGCACACGGACACACCAGCGAGCTCAACCCCAAGGAGACCATCTTTGAACACCTGGGGGACGCCTATGGCTGGGAAGTGCCGTTCAATCACACGCAGCGCATCCCCTTGCCTATCATCGTCTGGGGACAGGACGGGCTGCACTGCTTCATGAGCAACCGCATCACCGACGGCGAGACCTATGACGGTTTCAAGATCTCGACCAGCGAGGAGCATCATGGCAAGGTGGTACAGGTCATGGACGACGGCACCGAGGTGCGTCCCTGGGACTTCTCGATCACCAAGAACGTGGCTGGCATCATCATCGCGGCATTGCTCGTGATATGGATGGTGATGGCCCTCAAGCGCTGGTATGTCCGCAACGGCATGAAGGCGCCCCGAGGGACCAAGGGCTTCCTGGAACTGGTGGTGGACTTCGTCTATGGCGACACCATCCGTCCCATCCTGGGCAAGCATGCGCCCAAGTATGCCCCCTACCTGCTGACCGCCTTCTTCTTCATCTTGACGATGAACCTGTTGGGCCTGATCGTCATCTTCCCCGGTGGCGCCAACCTGACGGGCAATATCGCCGTGACGCTGGTACTCGCCCTGTTGACGTTCTTGATCACGACCTTCAGCGGTACCAAGGAGTACTGGAAGGAAATCTTCTGGCCCGAGGTGCCCATGGCGCTCAAGTGTCCCGTCCCGATGATGCAGTTGATCGAGGTGCTGGGTATGTTCACCAAGCCGCTGGCCCTGATGGTCCGACTGTTCGCCAACATGATGAGCGGCCACATGGTGGTCCTTGTCCTCGTGTTGCTCATCTTCATCTTTACTAACCTGTTCGGTGTGGGCGTGGGCATCGGCACGAGTATCTTCTCGGTGGCATTTACACTGTTCATGCTCCTGCTGGACGTGCTGGTGAGCTTCATCCAGGCCTATGTGTTCACGATCCTGAGCACCATCTTCATCTCGATGGCGCTTGTTGAGCCTCATGAACACAAGGCTACCGAATAAATTGACAATCAAGAAATTAAAAAAATAACAAAATATTAATCATTAAAATTTTAAGACTATGTTAGGAATGATTTTATTAGAGGCTATGGCCAACCTTGGCGCAGCTATTGGCGCAGGTATTGCAGCAATCGCAGCAGGTATCGGTATTGGTAGAATCGGTGGCAGTGCCATGGAGGCTATCGCACGCCAGCCCGAGTCCACGGGTGACATCCGCAGCAACATGATTGTTATCGCTGCTCTGATCGAGGGTGTTGCTTTCCTGGCCCTCATCGTTTGCGTGCTCGCTATTATCATGTAATTATCCTGGGTTCAGATGGAACTTTTCACTCCTGAATTTGGCCTGGTGTTCTGGATGTTTGTGGCATTCTTGTGCCTGTACTTCATCCTTGCCAAGTGGGCATGGCCCTTCATCATCAAGAGTATGGAGGAACGCGCCGACAAGATTGACAAGGGTGTGGCCTACTATCAAGAAGCCGAAGCACGCCTGAACAACGCCAACGCCGAAGCGGACAGGATCATCGCCGAGGCCCGCGAGAAGCACAACGAGATGCTCCGCGAGACCGAGAAGTCACGCAACGAGCTCGTCGAGAGGGCACGGGGTGAGGCTGCCGCCGAGGCGCAGAAGGTGACCGAGGCCGCTCAAGTTTCCATTGAACAGGCGCGCAAGGAGTCGGAAAAGCAGTTGCGTCTCGAGATGGGCGAGCTCGCCCTGCAGATTGCCGAGAAGGTGATCCGCCGCAACATTGCCGACGACGACGCCCAGCGTGCGCTTGTTGACCAATATCTGAGTGAGGTTGAGACTAAAAACTAACGCGCTATGAGTGACGGACTGATTCCACGCCGTTATGCCAAGGCATTGTACAAGTTCGCTGTCGAGAACGGCGACTCGGCCGAAATCTATGAACTGTTGAAATCCATCAGTTTTCGACATGCCGCCATCGACCAGCTCAAGCGTGCCATGCTCAACCCCAACGTCCCCGACGAGGAGAAGGGAGCCCTGATGCTCAAGCTCGTGGGCGGCACGCCCGGCAGCTCGCTGGACAAGTTCCTGCTGCTGTGCATGCGTAATAACCGCTCCGAGTATCTACAGAAGATCACCCTTGCCTATGTCGATCTCTACCGCGAGGACCATGAGATTGCCCATGTGGTCATTACCACGGCAGTTCCCATGCCCGATGCCGAGGTGGACTCCATCATCGCCATCGTGAAGAAGCGCCTCGGCGCCAAGACACTGGAAATCGAGAAGAAGATTGACCCCGAGCTGATCGGCGGTTTCACCGTTGACATCAACGGGCTGGTGCTTGACGCGTCGGTCAAGAGAGAACTGAACGAATTGCGATTACAACTGCAAAAGAAATAAGACTTAGAGAGATTTTTTCAAGATGATTAATCCCAGTGAACAATCAGATATACTGAAACAACAGCTCGTCGAAGACATCGCCAAGCGACAGGTCGCCTTTGAGGAAGAAGGCACCGTCCTGGAGGTCGGCGACGGCGTGGCTCATGCCTATGGCCTGCACAATGTCGAGGCCAACGAGCTCGTGCAGTTCGAGAATGGCGTGACCGGTGTCGCTATGAACCTGGAGGAGAGCGATGTGGGTATCATCCTGCTCGACGAGGTGGACACCGTGACCGAGAACATGAAGGTGCGCCGCACGGGCGAGATCGCCTCGATCGAGGTCGGCGAGGGCCTGCTGGGTCGCGTGATCAACGTGCTCGCCAAGCCCATCGACGGCAAGGGACCCATCGAGGGTGACAGGCTGCGCCTGCCCCTGGAGCGCAAGGCGCCCGGTGTCATCTTCCGCCAGCCGGTGAACCAGCCGTTGCAGACGGGCCTCAAGGCCATCGACTCGATGATTCCCATCGGCCGTGGCCAGCGTGAGCTCATCATCGGTGACCGCCAGATCGGCAAGACCGCCATCGCGGTGGATACCATCATCAACCAGCGTGCTGGCTATGATGCCGGCAAGCCGGTATATTGCATCTATGTCGCCATCGGTCAGAAGGCCTCGACGGTCGCTGCCCTGGTGAATAAGCTCGAGGCGAGCGGCGCACTGCCTTACACCATCGTGGTGGCTGCCAACGCTGCCGACTCGGCTTCGATGCGCTACTACGCCCCCTTTGCGGGAGCCGCCATCGGCGAGTACTTCCGTGACACCGGCCGTGACGCCCTGGTGATCTATGACGACCTGTCCAAGCATGCTGTCGCCTATCGTGAGATTTCTCTGATCCTCAAGCGCCCCTCGGGCCGTGAGGCTTATCCCGGCGATATCTTCTACCTGCACAGCCGTCTGCTGGAGCGTGCCGCCAAGATCAACGAGAACCAGGCCGTTGCCAGCGTGATGAACGATCTGCCCGCACCCCTCAAGCCCATCGTCAAGGGTGGTGGCTCGTTGACGGCATTGCCCATCATCGAGACCCAGGCGGGCGACGTGAGCGCCTATATCCCCACCAACGTGATCTCGATCACCGACGGTCAGATCTACCTCGAGTCGGCCCTGTTCAACTCGGGTATCCGTCCTGCCGTCAACGTGGGTATCTCGGTATCGCGTGTCGGCGGTAACGCCCAGATCAAGTGTATGAAGAAGGTGGCAGGTACTCTCAAGATCGCCCAGGCACAGTATCGTGAGCTCGAGGCCTTCACCAAGTTCGGTGGCGACATCGACCCTGTTACCGCGCGCACCATCGACACGGGCCGCAAGAACGAGCGCCTGCTCGTGCAGCCCCAGTACACGCCCATGCTGGTCGAGGAACAGGTCGCTGTCATCTATTGCGGTGTGAACGGTCTGTTGCGCGACGTGCCCCTGGACAAGGTGGCCGAGTTTGAGAAGCTGTTTATTGACCACCTGCGCGGCAAGCACCAGAAGGACGTCCTCGAGGTGCTGCGTAGCGGCAAGATCGACGACGACGTCATGGCCAAGCTCAAGGCTGCCGCCGCCGAGGTTACTGCCCGATACACTGCCGCCAGTTAACACTTCCAGCAATCATTAAGTTAGCAAGATGTCAACACTTAGAGAACTCAAGACGCGCATTGGTTCGGTAGCCTCCACGCAGAAGACGACGAGTGCTATGAAGATGATCTCCTCGTCCAAGATGCGCAAGGCCACCGGCCAGCTCCAGCGACTGTCGCCTTACCGTCACATGGTGCAGCACGTCATCAGCCACCTGCTGGTGACCGACCAGCAGTTTGACTCGCCGCTCATTGCCGATCGCGATGTGCAGCGCGTGGCGCTGGTGGTGTTCGGCAGCGACGACGGCCTGTGCGGCGGCTTCAACGTCAACATCTTCAAGCAGTTGCTCACTACCATCCAGGCAGTGCGCAACGAGTACGGCAGCCAGGTGGGTATTACCGTCGTGCCCGTGGGCAAGAAGATGACCAAGGCGGTCGAGAAGATTACCGGCAAGGGCAAGGACGTCCAGATGGAGAAGGTGGCCCTCAACACCCGCAGTGGCAGCGAGGACCTGTATGCCTTCACCGACCTGATGAAGACCCGTTTCCTGGAGCATACCTATGACCGCGTGGAGATGCTGTACATGCACTTCATCTCGACCGGCAAGCAGGTCTTCACCCGCGAGCAGCTGCTGCCCGTGAGCTACCAGGGTCTGGCCGACAATGTCGACCCGCGTGCCGCCAACAGCCCCTGCTTGTTCGAGCCCGACGCCAACACCATCTTCAACACCGTGCTGCCCCTGCACATCAAGTCGATGCTCCAGGATGTATTCATCCAGAGCACGGCGAGCGAGCAGAGCGCACGCGTGATGGCGATGCAGGCAGCCAGTGACAATGCCAAGGAGCTGCTCGACGAATTGCAGCTGGAGTATAACAAACTGCGTCAGCAGGGCATCACCACCGAGCTGCTCGATATCCTGGGCGGCCAGGTGGAACGCTAATGCGATAATGTAAAAACAAGAAAAAACTTAGAAATATGAGCATCAAGGAGTATTTCGTCTCAATCTTTAAAGGCTTCCACAGCCTTCTTAAGGGCATGGCGGTCACCGGCAAGGAGCTGGTGACCCCCAAGGTGACCGAGCAGTATCCCGAGAACCGCGCCGAGCTGCATATCCCGGAGCGTTTCCGTGCGACACTCGAGTTCATCTATGATGACAATGGTGGTCACAAGTGCATCGCCTGCGGCAGCTGCGAGCGCAATTGTCCCAACCAGACCATCACCATCACCAAGCACATGGCCGAGTTGCCAGACGGTAAGAAAAAAATGAAACTGGACACCTACATGTACGATCTGGGTAGCTGTACCTTCTGCGGCCTGTGTGTCCAGGTGTGCCCCACCCATGCCATCCGCTTCAGCAACGACTTTGAGCAGGCGGTGTTCACACGCGAGAAACTCGTCAAGCAGCTCAATTACCTGCCCGAGAAGGACGAAGCTCCCGCTCCCGCACCTGCTGCCAAGCCCGCAGCGCCTGCTGCCGGTAAACCTGCTGCTGACGAGAATAAACAAGAACCTAAAGAAAACAAGGAATAATGGAATCATTAGGTAACATCATTTTGTATTTTATCGTTGCCATCGCCATCATCGCCTTCTCGGTGTTGACGGTCACCACGCGCAAGATCCTGCGCTCGGCAACCTATCTGCTGTTTGTGCTCTTTGCAACAGCTATCATCTATTTCCAGATGGACTACCAGTTCCTGGGAGCCGTTCAGATCGCTGTCTATGCCGGCGGTATCCTCGTGCTGTTCGTGTTTGCCATCATGCTCACGCATCAGCCCGGTAAGGATGCTGACGTGCTGGCGTGTCACCGCCGCTGGCTGGGATTGTCGGCTGCGCTTGGCGGTGTCGCCCTGTGCGGCTACGGCCTGTTCAGCTATGCCGGCTTTGCCGGACGCCTGCTCTCGAGCGACCTGGACGTCACGATGGAGAGAATCGGCCAGTTCTTGTTGAGTACCGACAAGTTCGGCTATCTGTTGCCTTTTGAGGCCATCAGTGTGTTGTTATTGGCTTGTATCATCGGAGGTGTGGTTATTGCCCGTCGCCGCTAAACATTCATGACGATTATGGATTTGACATTATTTATGTATCTCATCCCCAGCCTCATCATGTTTGGCTGCGGTGTCTATGGTTTCATTACACGCAAGAACATGATTGCGATCATGATCTCCCTGGAGTTGATGCTCAACTCGGTGGATATCAACTTTGTAGTGTTTAACCGTTACCTGTTCCCCGGTCAGATGGACGGCATGTTCTTCTCGCTGTTCGCGATCGCTATCGCGGCTGCCGAGACGGCGCTTGCCCTGGCCATCATCATCAATGTGTTCCGCATTGCCAAGAACGTGGACATCAACCAGATCACTAAACTGAAATTCTAACGATTATGCCATTAAGTTTAGCAATAGTAGTTGTAGCATTACCCCTGTTCATGTTCCTGTTCCTGGGACTCGTCGGGGTGAAAATGGGTAGAAAAATTACCGGCGTGATTGGCGTGCTGGCGATGCTCGTCGATACCGTTCTTGCCTATGGCGTGGCATTGACCTACTTCTTCGGTAGCGGCCAGGGCCAGATGCTGGACGGTGTTCGTCAGGCTGTCGTTGTTGCCAATCCTGCCTGGTTGTCGTTTACCGACACGCTGGTGGTGCGCATGGGCGTCCTGGTGGACCCCATCGCTGCGATGATGCTCGTGGTCATCACCACGGTATCGTTGATGGTGCACCTCTACAGCCTCGGGTACATGAGTGACCATGACGGTAACGCCGAGAAGGGTTTCCAGCGTTACTACGCCTTCCTGGCGCTGTTCACGTTCTCGATGCTGGGTCTGGTGGTTGCCACCAACATTTTCCAGATTTTCATCTTCTTTGAGATGGTGGGTCTGTCGTCCTACCTGCTCATCGGTTTCTATTACTCGACGCCTGCCGCCAACCATGCCAACAAGAAGGCCTTCATCGTCACCCGTCTGGCTGACCTGTTCTTCCTGTTGGGTATCATGATCCTGAGCTTCTATACCGACACGTTCGACTTCGACAAGCTGGTCTTCGGCCCCACGATGTCGGGTAGCCTGGAGACTGCCCAGAGCGCCATCAGCACCGTTGGAGGCGCCACCTTCATGGGTTGCTCGGTTGTGGCTTGGGCGTTGACCTTCATCTTCATCGGCGGTGCCGGTAAGAGTGCGATGTACCCGTTGCACATCTGGCTGCCCGATGCTATGGAGGGTCCCACTCCCGTGTCGGCGTTGATCCACGCCGCTACGATGGTTGTCGCCGGTGTATTCCTGGTGGCTAGGTTGTTCCCGCTGTATGTCCTCGTGCAGGGTGCGATGAACGTCATCCTGGTGGTCGGTGCCTTCACGGCCTTCTATGCCGCCGCGATTGCCTGCACCCAGAGCGATATCAAGCGTGCGCTGGCCTTCTCGACCATCTCGCAGATCGCCTTCATGATGACCTCGCTGGCAGTGAGCTCGACCGAGAACACGCTCATCGAGATCCACCACGGCTACGGCCTGGGTTACATGGCGTCGATGTTCCACCTGTTCACCCACGCTATGTTCAAGGCGTTGCTCTTCCTGTGCGCCGGTGCTATCATCCATGCCGTCCACAGCAATGAGAACGACAAGATGCACGGCCTGCACAAGTTCATGCCCATCACGAGCATCTGCTTCCTCATCGGTTGCTTGGCGATTGCAGGTATTCCCCCGTTCGCCGGCTTCTTCAGCAAGGACGAGATCCTCGTCGCTGCCTATCACCGCGGCCTCGGTTGGGGTCTGTGGATGTCGATGGTGGCTTGCATGACCGCCTTCTACATGTTCCGCATCTATTACCTCATCTTCTTCTGGAAGAAACATGAGGTTCATGATCCTCACCACGCTCCCAAGGACCAGCCCTGGACGATGACGCTGCCGCTGATTATCCTCGCCGCCATCTCGTGTGTTGCCGGCTTCGTGCCCTTCCACGACCTGGTGACCTGGGACGGCAAGGCGCTGGAGACGTCCATCGACTGGACCGTTGCTGGCTCGAGCGTCGGTGTTGCCCTGCTGGGTATTGCCCTCGCTACCATCATGTACCGCAAGGAGAACCCGCTGCCCGAGCGCATGGCCAACGCGATGCGCGGCCTGTGGACAGCGAGCTACAAGCGCTTCTACATGGATGAGCTCTACCAGTTCATCACCCACAAGGTGATCTTCCAGGCCATCTGTGTGCCCATCGCATGGTTTGACCGTCACATCATCGACGGCTTCTTCAACCTGCTGGCAGATGCCACCAACTCGATATCGTTCGGCATCCGCCGTCTGCAGTCGGGCAGCATCCAGGCCTATGTGTATGTCTATCTGCTGGGTGCCCTGCTGCTGGCAGCGATCACCATGGTTTGTGTATTACTCTAATCAACGGTCTAACAAAAGGAAAGGATATATCAAATGGAAATTTTCAATAATATACTGATTTACTTTGTGATCGTGCCTCTGTTGACACTCGGAGGCCTGGCCCTGTGCCGCAACCAAGGCATCAAGGCCATCAGGACCGTTGCCGTTGTCGGAGCCAGTGTGCTCATGGTACTCGCCATCTGGCTGGTCAGCATCTTCCTGCAGACCCGCGGTGCTGGTGATACCAGCGAGATGATCCTGCGCAGCGACGTGATGTGGTACGCCCCGTTCAATGTCCACCTGGCATTGGGCGTGGACGGCGTGAGCGTCGTGATGATATTGCTGTCGGCGTTCATCGTGTTCGCTGGTGTGTTCGCCTCGTGGAAGATGAACCCGCTGCCACGGCAGTTCTTCATGTGGTTCTTCCTGTTGTCCACGGGTGTGTTCGGTTTCTTTATCTCGATCGACCTGTTCACGATGTTCATGTTCTATGAGGTCGCTCTGATTCCCATGTACCTGTTGATCGGTGTGTGGGGCAGCGGCAACAAGAACTACAGCGCGATGAAGCTGACGCTGATGCTGATGGGTGGCTCGGCCTTCCTGATGCTCGGCTTGATCGGCATCTACTTCCACTCGGCTCCCGAGGGCCAGGCGCTGACGATGAACATCCTGGACATCGCCCATAACGACGCCATCCCCCACAACTGGCAGATGGTGCTCTTCCCGCTGACGTTTGTCGGCTTCGGCGTGCTGGGTGCCATGTTCCCGTTCCACACATGGTCTCCCGACGGTCATGCCTCGGCGCCCACGGCGGTGTCGATGCTCCACGCCGGTGTGCTGATGAAGCTGGGAGGTTACGGCTGCTTCCGCATCGCGATTTACCTGATGCCCTATGCTGCCAACGAGTTGGCATGGATCTTCCTGCTGCTGACGGGCTTCAGCATCGTTTACGGTGCGTTGAGCGCCTGTGTGCAGACCGACCTCAAGTACATCAACGCTTACTCGTCGGTGAGCCACTGCGGTATGGTGCTGTTCGCCATCCTTATGTTCAACACCACGGCGATGACCGGTGCTGTGCTGCAGATGCTCTCTCACGGTCTGATGACGGCCCTGTTCTTTGCCCTGATCGGTATGATCTACGGTCGCACCCACACGCGTGACATCCGCGACATGGGCGGTATGATGCACATCATGCCCTACCTGGGCGTGGGCTACGTGATTGCCGGTCTGGCTTCGCTGGGTCTGCCGGGTCTGAGCGGTTTCGCTGCCGAGATGACCATCTTCTTCGGCTCGTTCCAGCACACCGACATGTTCCACCGCGTGCTGACCATCATGGCCACCACCTCGATCGTCGTGACTGCGGTCTACATCCTGCGCGTTGTCGCCAAGCTGTTGTTTGGCGTGGTACAGGATGAGCACCACCGCACGTTGACCGATGCCACCTGGGAGGAGCGTCTCTCGACCGCCACGCTGATTCTCGCTGTGGCAGCCATCGGTTGCTTCCCCAACTTCTTTATTGATATTATCAAGAGCAGCTTCTACCCCGTTGTCGAGGCGCTGCAGGCTGCCCTTCCCGGAGTGATGTAATGAAAGTGTTCAAGAGCTTCTAGTCCTTAGTCCCTAGTTTCTGGTTGGCATCCGCTAACTTGAAAACGGGGACAGGATATGAAAAACTAGGGACTAGAAACCAGAAACTAGAAACTAAAAAAGAAACAAGATATGATGGATTATTCACAGTTCTTATTGATGCCGCAGGAGATAGGCCTGTTGCTGGTTTTCCTGCTCGTTTTCATCTACGACACTTTCATGCCTGAGCGCTCACAGCGTTATATGCCCGTGTTCTCGGTCATCATGATGGCGCTCTACACGATATACTGCTTCTGCTGCCCGGCTGGGGTAGGGGAAGCCTTCGGTGGCATGTTCGAGTCCAACTCGGCCACTTGGGTGATGAAGAACATCCTCAACGTGGGCGTCGTGCTGGTACTCCTGCAGGCCGTGAAGTGGACCAACAGCGACTTCGTCAGCGTTCGCCGCGGCGAGTTCTACGAGTTGATCCTGTTGACGCTATTCGGTATGTTCCTGATGGTGTCGGCACGCCACTTCCTGCTGTTTGTCATCGGTCTCGAGACCGCGTCGCTGCCCATTGCTGCCCTGGCAGCCTTTGAGAAGCGCCACTACGAGTCCCACGAGGCAGCTGCCAAGTACATCTTCACCGCCATCTTCTCGTCGGCGATTTTCCTGATGGGCATCTCGTTCGTGTACGGCATGAGCGGTTCGCTCTACTTCAAGGACATCGCCACGATGCTGCTGGGCAACCAGTCGGCACTGCTGATCGCTGCCCTGGCATTTGTCATTGCTGGTGTGGGCTTCAAGCTCTCGCTCGTGCCCTTCCACCAGTGGACTGCCGACGTTTACCAGGGCTCGCCCACAGCTGTGACCAGCTACCTGTCGGTCATCAGCAAGGGTGCTGCCGCATTTGCCTTCCTGGTGATCCTGGTGCAGGTCTTCGGCGCTGCCTATAGCCGCGTGTGGGAATGGATGCTCTATGCCATCATCATTCTCACCATCACGCTGGGTAACCTGTTCGCCGTTCGTCAGCGCAACCTGAAGCGCTTCCTGGCGTTCTCGTCCATCTCCCAGGCCGGTTACATCATGCTCGGTGTGATCGCCGTCAACGTGATGGGTATGTCCTCGATGATCTACTACGTGCTGGTGTACATCTTCAGCAACCTCGCCGCCTTCGGCGTGATTGCCGCTATTGAACGCCAGACGGGCAAGGTCACCATGGACGACTACAACGGCCTGTTCAAGACCAATCCCTGGCTCGCCTTCACGATGATGCTTGCGATGTTCTCGCTCGGTGGTATCCCCCCGTTTGCAGGCTTCTTCAGCAAGTTCTTCATCTTCGTCGGCGCATGCCATCAGGGCTCGGTAGCCATCTACGCGCTGGTGCTCATCGCATTGGTCAACACGATCATCTCGCTGTACTACTACCTGCTCGTTGTCAAAGCCATGTTCCTGCGTCAGGACGAGTGCGTCATCCCCACCATCAAGAGTCACTGGACCGAGCGTGCAGGGCTCATCCTGTGTGTGGCTGGCGTGATCTTCATCGGCCTGATCTCGTGCATCTACGCCTACATCAACGGCTCGGTAGAGGCCATCAGCGCGATGTTCAACGCTATCCAGTGAGCCTTGCTCACTGGAGTTTAGAGTCTAGTGGTTAGAGTTTAGAGTGCAGCGCAGTCGGCATCAGCCCTCATACTTGCAGCAATCTAAACACCCTCTAAACCCTAAACTCTAAACTTTAAGTTAGCTAGTAAACTTAAATCATACTACTTCTGATATCATTTAGCATAACCAAGCAGAAGAAGATTTGTTTCATGTTAGCAGGGAGGCACAGTGGCAGACCACAGCGCCTCCCGATTTTTTTCACGCCCCCTGGCGCGACGGTGACAACAGTATCATCTGATGACCCTTTTTTGAAACGCGAATTGCGCGAATTTCTTTATTATTGGTGTCCGCTAAAGGTATTCAATATCGATATAATTCACTATATAAAAGTCAAATAAGCATTTCTTCTGTATCATGGGCTTGGCTTTTGCCTCGTAGAGGCAGGTCGGGTCGAAGACTCGACTTTTATGGGAAACACCATGCAAGCTCATCGATGATGAGCGCAG
>JBGUJU010000077.1:0-4013 GCA_045114065.1 Sodaliphilus sp. | reverse complement strand
CGACAAGTTCTACACCGTTGAGAATCTGGCAGCCGAAGGCACCTTCCTCTACAAGGTGAAGGCCATCTACAACGACGGTACCGAGAGTGACTGGAGCAATATCGAGGAGGTAACCCTGTTCCAGAACGGTCACGGATTTGACCTGGGTGACGTTAACCACGATGGCAAGATTGCCATTACTGACGTTGCTGCTCTGGTTGACTATCTGTTGAACGGAGTTGACACCAACTTCTGCCTCATCTGCGCCGACGCCAATCAGGACGGCAAGGTTACCATCACCGATGTCACGGCGCTGATTGAACTCATGCTCAACAATGAGGCTGCAACCATGAATAGGGCTAAGGACGCCTATATGAGGGGCCGTTAAAATGATAGATCAAAGCTTCCCGTAAGGGATTGCTGGAAATAACCTGACGCTTTGCGGGGTGGCTCACTCGGGCCGCCCCGCAATTGTTCGGCACTAGTTGAGATGGCAATTTGTAGCTGAAAACCAGTTTTTTGTAACATAATGTCAGGCTTTTCCTGATGACTGGATTTTGTGGCTGAAAATTTGGATATTTCCTAAATTATTTTGTAACTTTGCCCCCGCTAAAAATGAAACATAATCTGATTAACATCTTTTTTTGAAATCATATTAGTTTATAATTTATAATTTATGAAGAAATTACTATTGCTGTTGACCATCGCTCTGACGGCGATGTCATTGACGGCTGCGCCTGTCGACCAGGCTGCGGCTATGAGAAAGGCCAAAAGCTTTTTGGCTACTGAAATGTATGGCGGCAAGATTATGGCTCCTGCTGCGCTCAATCCCGTCTTGGTCAAGACCGAGATTGGCAATGCCAAGATCAATAAGCCGGTTTATTACATCTACAACACTTCTACCACTTTTCTTGTAATTGCTGGTGATGACCGTGCCGAGGAGGTACTCATGATCGGTGATGCTCCGCTGAAGTTGGATCGTATCCCCGAAGGACTGCAGTACTTGCTGGATTGCTACAAGGAGCAAATTGAGTTCTTACATGAGAACCCCAACATCCAGGTCCAGAAACCTTCGGAGCACCGTGGTCCGGTGTTGAGCGCCGAGATTTACGGCCCGTATCTGACCTGTAACTGGGATCAGGAAGCTCCCTACTACAATCAGTGCAAGTTCACCTACAACAATAAAGAATATCAGTGCTTGACGGGTTGCCCTGCAACCTCGGCTTCGATGGTGATGTACTACTGGAAGTATCCCGCATCGGTGAGTGCGATGTCTTCTTATTCAGGATATCTGAATATCGGTACTTATAGTGATAATTATGTCAGCTATACCTATCCCTCATTACCTGCTACGACCTTTGACTGGAACAACATGAAGAACAACTACTCATCAAGTACCACTGGTGCATCTGCTAATGCTGTCGCTACTCTGATGCGTTATGTTGGTCAGGCCGAGCAGATGGAATACGGTGGGGTTAATGTGGGTAGCGGTATCAGCGTTTACAATACTTCCGTCATCGCCTCAATGTTTAGGAATTGGGGCTATAAGTCAACCGCACGTGTGATTAACAAGGATACTGGTGGTTATACTGAAGAAACTTGGGCCAACGCGATTATAGCTGAGATGGCGGCAAAACGTCCTGTCGTGTTCTGTGGCGTTTCTAGCAGTGGCGGAGGTCATGCCTTCAATGTCGACGGTTACAACGGCAACACCAACAAGTTCCATGTGAACTTTGGTTGGAGTGGTGATGGCAACAACTGGTATTCGATGAATGCCTTTACCTATTCTGGCTATACGTTTAATTCCAATCAGCGTGCTGTTATTGGTATCGAGTCTCCCAATGGCTTACCCGAAACTCCTACAATTAACGTTGATCCTACAGCTCTTACTTTTACCGATTGCAGCACGACCAACACATACACCCAGACGTTTACCATCAGCGGCAAGAATCTTGAGGGTAATGTGACCCTCAATGTTGTAGGCAGTTCCAATTTTACGGTTTCTCCTTCAACGCTGACCGCTGCTCAGGCCATGGCTGGTGCCACGATTACTGTGACCTATGCTCCCAAGGCTGGTGGTACTCATTCTGCACAAGTCAACATCACATGCGGCGGTGCCGAAGCCAAAACTGTCTCACTGACGGGTACTGCTACCGCACCTGCTACCGGACCGAGCATTACTGCCACTCCCTCGGAGTTGACCTTCAACACCGCTGTCGGAACTCCCGTGACTCAGACGTTCGAACTGAAGGGTAACAGCCTGACCACTGTCGTCAACCTTTCGGTTGAGGGTACTGGCTTCACGATCAACAAGACCACTGTAACCAAGACTGCTGCCAACAATGGCGTTACCGTTACTGTGACCTACAATCCGACCACATCTGGCACCCACACGGGTACCGTTACGATGACCAGTACTGGTGCACAGTCTGCTACCGTACAATTGACGGGTACTGCCACGTCAAGTCCCAAGCTTACTGTTAATCCCACTTCGCTCAGCTTCTCAACCGAAGTTGGCCAGCCAGTGACCAAGACGTTCAATGTAACGGGTACTGACCTGAACGGTGTTGTCAATCTGGCTGTTAGCGGAACTGGCTTCTCGATTGACAAGACCACGATTGACAAGACTGCTGCAACTAATGGTGCAACTGTCACGGTTACCTATAATCCGAGCGCCAGCGGTACCCACACTGGTACAGTAACCTTGACTAGTGAAGGTGCTAATCCTGTTACCGTAAGCTTGAATGGTGCAGCATCATCAACACCTTCTTTAACGGTTAATCCTGCTTCGTTGAGCCTTAACACTGTAGTAGGCACACCTGTGACTAAGACCTTTAATGTTACTGGCGTGAACTTGACAAGTGTGGTTAACTTGGCTGTTAGCGGAACTGGCTTCTCGATTGACAAGACCACGATTACCAAGACTGCTGCTACCAATGGTGTTACCATCACGGTTACCTATAACCCGACGGCTGCTGGCACCCACACTGGTACTGTTACCGTGACCAGCAGTGGCGCCCAGGCAGTAACCGTTGCCTTGACCGGTATTGCTACCGAGCCTGTGCGCACGATTACGGCTAATCCCACTGCACTGAACTTCACTGCCCTCGTTGGTGAGACCCAGACCCAGACCTTCACCGTGACCGGTGAGAACCTGAATGGTCCTCTGACGCTGGCTGTCAGCGGTGGCAATGGTATCTACAGCGTTCAGCCCACCACCATCACCGTGGCCGAGGCTACTGCAGGCAAGACCGTTACTGTGACCTATGCTCCCACAGCCTTCGGCATTACCAATGCTTCTGTTACCATCAGTGGCGGCGGCGCTCCTGCAGCAACCGTTACCCTGAATGGCCAAGCCGACCTGGTGAAGTATGCTCCCGTCATGCTGCCCGCTGTCGAGGAATATATCAACCTGACCCAATTCCGTGCCGACTGGACCGATGCTACTCCCGATGCTAACGTGGCAAGCTATACCCTTGAGGTATCGGCTAAGCCAGTTGAACCCGAGGTAGTTGAATTGCTCGGCAACGTTAATGGCGCCTCCTATACCAACCAGAGCTATCAGGCTGTCACGCTCTCAGCACCATGGTCTAGCAACAATCTCTATGGCGGTTATGGAGCCATCTATTTCCGCAATGCTACCCACGAGTCTGCAACGACCGATGGCTACATCAAGTACACCATCCCTGCAGGCTACGAGAACAAGACCTTCACCGTGAAGCTGACCACCCCCACCGGCCAGTATGGCGCCGGCAGGTTCGTAGTGGGCTCCACCCAGACCGAGGCTGTTGAGTTTAACATGAGTGCAGGCGGTACCCACAGCTGGCTCGTGACGGGCAGCACCGGTGACGTGATTACCATCACCTCGCCCGAGGATCAGTACTCACCCGACATCGCTCTGGTTGAGGTTTATGCCGGTAATGCTACTGTTGCTACCTTCAGGGCTAGCGAGACTGGTGATGAGCTCTATCGCCTGATCACTGGTATCACCGACAAGTTCTACACCGTTGAGAATCTGGCAGCCGAAGGCACCT
>JBGUJU010000076.1:0-1984 GCA_045114065.1 Sodaliphilus sp. | reverse complement strand
CCAATCCCCAATCCCCAATCCTCAATCCACAATCCCCAATCCATCTAGCCGTAACTTGCAAAAATTTTCGCTAAATTTACCTTCTTCTTCCATTTTTTCAAAAAAAAAATATTAATAATTTTTGAATGAAATGGAAAAAAGAAGGTAAATTCGGTGTTATTTGCATTAACCCAATCCCAATCCCCAATCCTCAATCCACAATCCCCAATCCATCTACCCGTAACTCGCAAAAATTTTCGCCAAATTTACCTTCCATTTTTAATTTTTTTAAATTTAATTTAAAAAAATTAAAAAGGTGGGGATTGTGGATTGGGATTCATGGATTTGGATTGAAGATTGGATGGGGGTCAAATCTATAAAATCCCTAATTCACAATCCCCACATTAATTTTTTAATATTAATATTAATTAAATTTGAAAAATAAAATAATTAAAAATGAACCGAAGAAGAGACTCGAGAGGAAGATTCGCGAAAGCTGTCGCAGAGGTGGGGTTAGAGGAATATAAAGATGAAGTGGGTAACTACAGGGGTGACAATGGAGGCGATAACAGGGATAACAGGGGTGGTTTTTTCCTTAGAATCCCCTTGTTTCATTATTTGCCTTTTTTCTTATGTGTAGGGTGGTTTGTGCTTTCCTCTATCCCTTGGTTTTTCATAATAAAGTCAATCGTAGTCTTCATCGCGAAGATGGTTGTGACTGATATGGCCTATAACATGCATGTCATTGTTCCCAATGAGAATCAAGCAAATGACACTAAGAAATGGCCTTTTTAATATTTTTTTAACTTAATAATTTTAATAACTTCTAAATTTTTGATAAAGGATTGTGGATTGGGATTGGGGATTGGGATAGGAAATTGTGGATTGGGATTGGGGATTGGGATAGGAAATTGTGGATTGGAGATTGTGGATTGGGGATTGTGGATTGGGGATTGGGGATTGAATTTTTGAATTAATAATTAAAAAAAAAATGAAAAACATAAGATTTTATAAAAAAGACAGCGACTCAGACGACGAAATTAATACAAATAGGAGAAGCAGAAGTAGAGATAGTGAAGAAAAGAAAGAAAACGAGAAGGGAAAGAAGAAAGAGAAGGAAGAGAAGGAAAAGAAGGAGAAGAAAAAGAAGGAAGAGAAGGAAAAGAAGGAAGAGAAGGAAAAGAAGGAAAAGAAGATGAATGAAGAAAGGGATCAAACGCAATTGGATGTGAAGGATGAAGAAGGGAATGAATTGATTCTGAATGTCTTGACGGCTGGGGCGAAGAAGGTGAGGAAATTCAAAAAGCTAATAAAGTTATTAATTCTTTTTGTGTTAATTTTGTGTTATTTGTGTGTCTTCATTTCAGCCATCAATCACGGTGGATTTTCCTGGTCCCCCTTATCGGGGTCTTTCATGTGTATGTTCATCATATTATTCTTGCTTAATATCATTAATATAATAATGTGAGTTTTAATAATATTTAAACAATATAATTGATATCGAGGGATTGGAATTGGGGATTGGGGATTGGGTGCTTGGATTGGAGTTAGATTAAATCGGGATCTTGTTGAAAATTTTTAATGATTTGATTAAATAACACTTTTAAAAAAAATACAATCGGTTCATTTTTAATTATTTTATTTTTAAATTTAATAATATTAATATTAAAAAATTAATAAGGTGGGGATTGTGGATTAGGGATTTTATAGATTTGACCTCCATCCAATCTTCAATCCAAATCCATGAATCCCAATCCACAATCCCCACCTTTTTATTTTTTTTAAATTAAATTTAAAAAAAATAAAAATAAATTTGGCGAAAATTTTTTGCAAGTTACGGGTAGATGGATTGGGGATTGGGGATTGTGGATTGGGGATTGGGGATTGGGTTAATGCAAATAACACCGAATTTACCTTCTTTTTTCCATTTCATTCAAAAATTATTAATATTTTTTTGAAAAAATGGAAAAAGAAGGTAAATCCGGCCGAAGTTTTTTGTAAATAT
>JBGUJU010000075.1:0-7278 GCA_045114065.1 Sodaliphilus sp. | reverse complement strand
GAGGTTTTGGGTGGCTTGTCTTAACATAAAATCCTCCGTTTCCGACAGCCAGCCCCACTATTCCGTGGTTTCATTGTACCACGGAACAGGGGCGGCTGTACAGCGGTAAAAGTGATAAATCTGCTTCTTTACAGCTTGTCAAATCGCCTTTTTTTGTGTAGCAGCGGCTTCCGCTTCCAGTACCCTCGCCATCTTGTCGGCGGCGGTGCTGGTGGTGTCTTTCTTGAAAAAGCCGGACACGACAAGAACGGTATTCCCCATGCGGATTTCCGTCACGCAGTCGGGGCGGCGGGTGGTACGGTGGTCGTGCTGCTTGATATTCTCCATAGGCAATACTCCTTTCATTCAGCCAGCAGTTTCTTCATGGTTTCCATTTTCCGCTTTGCGGTTTCCTGCCGGAAGTTGACGCCAGTAAAGCGTATCGGGACGCACATGGACAGCAGTCGGTCATAAATCCGGGAATGGGCCGTGTCTGTCGGCTTTTTCAACTCGTCCAGCGGGCGGTTGGTGGTGGCGATCAGCGGCTTGTTGCTGCGGTATCGGGTATCAATCACATGGAATACCTGTTCCAGTCCATAGTCGGTGCCACGCTCCATGCCGAAGTCGTCAATGATAAGCAGCGGATAGCGGCAAAGGCGGGAAATATACTCATTCCGGCCTGTAAAGCCGGGAGAGAGGTCGCCCAGGATAACGGCGAAGTTCGTCATATATACGGGGACTTCTTTCTCCATGAGGGCGTTTGCGATACAGCCCGCAAGGTAGCTTTTCCCGTTGCCGACGTTCCCCCAGAACAGGCAGCCGATGTTTTCGGCCTGCATTTCTTCCCAATGCTCCGCATACCGCCGGGCAATCCCGGTCTGCGGGTTTCTGCCGTTGTCGTTCTCGAATGTCCATTGCTGCATGGCTGAGTCGGCAAAAGCCCTCTGTTTCAGATTTTCCACGGCTTCCACATGGCGGCGGTGTTCCTCGGCGGCCTGCCGCTGCTCACGGGCGGCTCTCTGGCAGTCGCACTCTGCCGGGTGGCGGTCACGGCCAAACAGCTCCTTACCCTCCGGGAAGTAGGCTTCTTTCGGCGTATGGCACTTTCCGCAGTAAAGCAGTCCGTCCTCGCCGATATAGTCCTCCATCTCCGGGGCGGCGGTTGTCATGTTCTCCAAAATATCTTTGATTTCACTTGTCATAAGCTTTCTCCCTCCATACAGGTATAGTCGGGGATGCCCTGTTTTACGGCTCCCTTTTTGTCATTGGCCGCCCATCTGTGCAAGGCGGCGGCATAATTCTGGTAGGCTTTCCCGCTGGCGGCAAGGTAATGGCTCATTTCCTCAATCAGCCGTTCCAGCCTGTCCGGGTATTCTGCCTGTAACTCGTCATATTCGTCCTTTGACAGAAAAATATTCTCATATCGGCCATAAGCTGTGGGCGGCTCCCCACTCGCTCTCATTGTTTGGTTCTCTATTAAGTTGTTTATATTAGTTTTGTTAGGGGTCGGTTTTCCGACCATCATAGGGTCGGTTTTCCGACCGTCATAAGGTCGCTTTTCCGACTGTATGAGGGTCGCTTTTCCGGCCATCAGTTGGTCGGAAAACCGTACCACTGGGACAGGCGGCACTTTCACATAAAGCCGATTGGGTGCGGAGAAGCCCCGCCGTTCCCGTTCTAAAAGCCCGGCTGCGTCCAGTTCTTTCAAGGCTCCCTTGATGGCGGTACAACCCTTGTCCAGCATTTCCGCTATCTCCGCAACGGGGTAGACAATGAATATCCTGCCCTCGCCGTCCTGCCAGCCGTTCTTCTGTGACAGGGTGGAGCGGTCTAATAAAAGCGCATACAGCAGCTTGGCGGTCTGTGAAATCTCCATTTTCAGCAGGAAACGGGGGTATGGAAGATAGGCGGGCAGCGTGGTGTCTGCCCTGATATAATCAGCGATAGTATCACCTCCCTCTGTGTTGTGTCGTTTTTGGGCTTTGTCACGCATTAGGACGGCATTTCCGGGGGGAAAGGATAAATGTATCGCATACCCTTTGACACCCACGAAAAAAGCCTTGATTTATGCGGGTTTGAAAGGCTCTAAAGCGTGACATTTCTGCCTTTGTTTCCGCTTTCTCTCGGCGGCTTTGCGTTTCTTCATGCACCCGGCGCAGCCGGGGCAGTATTTCCCCCGGTTGGATTTGGGGACAAAGGCCGCCCCGCAGACCGCGCAGCGTTTCCGGCTCCCCCGGTACAAGAGGGCTGCGGCCAGCTCCCCGTCAAGGGGCAGGACAGCCACACGGAACCAGCGGCACATGAGGGAATAGGAAATGCTCTGGACGCACACGCAAGGCTCCCCGTCGTCTAACAGCAGGCAGTTCCCCTCGTCGTAGTTACAGCACTCATGCACAAGGCGGCGGGCTGCCTGGTGCTGGCGGTAGTCCATGCGGGACGGCTTATCGTTCATGGCTCTGCTCCTTTCTGCGGTGCGGCTCTTCCCGGCGCAAAATCTGGTCGATGTTCCGCTTGACGGTCTGCAACTCCCTGAACCGCTGCTTCTGTTCGTGATAGGTGTTGTACAGGCCGTCTTTCTCGGAGATAAGCTGCTCGATCTCGGCCTGCAACGCTTTTCGGCCGGGCAGCTTGGTAAGCCCCTGTGCCTTGAAATACCGGGCGGCGGCTTCGGCTATGATAAAATCGCTCTCGTTTGCCTGGCGGTATGCGGCGCGGGCTTACTCGGATTTCTGCGCTTTCAGCCCCTCGCGGATGGGCTTGGTCTTGGCATAGGCAAGTACCTGTTGCCGCAACTCCCTTTTCCCTTGCAGCTTCGTTTCCAGTGCTTTCAGTTCGCCGCTGGTCTGGCGCATTTCCTGATAGGCGGTAGCAACGGCGGCTTCAAGCTGTTCCGGGGAAGAAAAGCCGTACTGTTGGTAGATGGTCAGGGTCTTGGCGGCCTGTTTCAGATTGTGTATCTTCGCCCATCGTTCATAGCCTTTGCCCTTGCCCTCGGCCATCTTCTGCTCAATGTCCACAAGCCGCTGCACACTGTCCTGTCTGGGGTCGATTTTCCCTGTCTTTTCGCCCTGTAAGCGGCCTTTCCCGGCGTGTAGGTATTCGGGTATGGCTGCGGTCTGTTCGGCGGCTCTGGCGGCTTGGTGCTGCGGGGTGTAGCGAACCGTTACGCCCCTCTGGGCGTTCTGCTCCAAAACGGCAAGGACGGCGGTGCGGTCAAAGTCGCCGCCCAGCTTCCGGGCGGTGATAGGCTTCGTCCTGTCTGGCGTGAGGTAGGACAGCCGCCCCCGGCTCTCCTTGACGGTCACACCCTCCCGCAACAGCAGAGAGGAAAACTCGTCAAAGCTGGCAGCGGTGGCAAGGGCTTTCCGTAGGGTCTGCCGCAGCTTCTCCTTGTTCGTTTCAAACTTGGTCTGCCGGGGCGTGATACCGCCTGCAATCATGGGGGCGTTCTGCTTGTCCAGTGCGGCCTGTCCCTTTTTCTGCGCCCAATATTCCCGGTCTGTGACACGGTTCTTGCTGCCGTTCAAGAGGTCGATTTGGTAAAGTCCTTCCCGGTGGCACATCTCCATGACCTCGGACTTGAAGTAGCGTAGGGCTGCGTCGGTGCAGCGGTGCTTGCACCCGGCTTTCGTGTCCGCTGGCCTGTCCATGTAGGGCAGGAACGGCACTTCCTCTATCCGCAGGCTGTTAATGACGATATGCACATGGATGTTGCCGCTGTGGTTATGCCCGTCCGGGTGGGTGCAGACAAGGGCTTGGTGGCCGGGGAAATGTTCTTTACAGAATTGCTCCCCCAACGCCTGCGCCCGGTCTACGGTCAGGCCGTTGTCCGGCCCGTCCCGCGGGTCAAAGCTGATGATGTAGTGGTGGCTTTTCACATCTTCCCGCCGCTGGTTTTTCTGATAGCGGAGATTGGCCCGCATACACGCAACGGCAAAATCCTCCCCGTCGCAGTTCAGCGTGGACAGCCGGTAGTCCTCGCGGGGGATAAGCCTGCCGGTTTCATCAAGGACGGGCTTCATGGTAAACTCGTCATGCTCAAAGAGAAGATATTGCTCGGCGGCTCCGTAGTCGGCGTTTTTAGAGTTGATATGCTTGAGTGTTGCCAACCGCGTCACCTACTTTCTTGAGGACTTCATACTTGAGGACGGCAAGGTCGGATATGGCGGCGCGTACCTCGCCGGAAAGGGTGTTGTAGGGTACGCCGTATTCGTTCAGATACCGGGCAATCTGATTGAGGTTGCCGCCGATCCTGCCGTACTCGGCTGTCAGCTTCCCGACAGCGGAAAGCAACTCGTCATTGACCGACGACACATGGACAACCGGGCGTATGGTCGCCCGCCGTATCGCCTGCCGGAGAAATTCGGACTGGCTGATACCATAGGGCGCAAGCCGCGCTGTGAAGTCGGCATACTCATCTTCGGACAGCCGGGTTTTCACAACGCGGCTGCGGTGGGGCGTGTTGTATTTCTTTCGCATGGTGTGACCTCCTTTCTCGCCCGTAAGGGCGCATGAGCAGGGTTTGGGGAAGGCACTCCCCAACAAGTTTCCCGCGAGGGGCAAAACTGCAGAATTGCGGATTTTGGCACCGTGGTAGAAACTTGCTCTCCGTGACTGCAAACTTTCTCTCACTTCCGTCCGCCACTTTTTTGGAAAACTGCAACCACAAAAGTTTGTTTCTCTTTTTCTGCTACTACTAATCCTGTAAAGGGCATTCCTGCCCGCTTTCGCTAAAATGACACCGGACGCAGTGGTTTCTACCCGGTGTTGGAGAAATCCTTTCTCTTTGCCCTCTACTACGGGTAAATGCTCCAAATGCCAAACACCAGGGCAGAAAAATTCCCTCCTCGCTTACTACTACAACCGGCAGGGGGCAAAATGGCCGGGAGCGGAGCCGGACAACAAAAAAAGCAGTAAATCTTTTTCAAGACTTACTGCTTTCGCTGGCCGCGTCGGTGGCGGCTGGTATTCAGTTTTTATGACTTGTCCGGTGGTTCGTCAAGCCGGAACTTGAATTGACAGTCAATTAACCGCTGCTTTACATAGTCCTCCACCTCGGCGTTGACCTGCCCGTTCACTTTTGAGAAATAGCGGATATATCCGGCGTAGTGGAGCAGGACAGCGTTCACGGCTTCTGGGTCGCCCTCACGGGCTTTGAGGATTGTTTCATAGGGGAGAAGTCTACTCATACCGGCTCACCCCCATTTCTTCGCGTAGCCGCTGCAAGGCAAGCTGGATATGCCGCCCCGCTGTGCTGCGTGACCGGCCAATACACGCGCCGATCACGCGCTGCGGCTGGCGCAGAAAGTAATAGCGCAGGATTTCTTCCCGCGTCTGCTCCGGCAAAACAGAGATCGCGTCGGCAAGGGCGGCGTTGCAGAGCAGGACGGTCTGACCGCAGACGGTAAATGGGTATTCCTCGTCCGGCTCCGACGCGGCAAACTGGACAAACTTCTCGTTCATCAGATAGTCAAGGGAAACTTGCCGTTCCCATTGCCGTTTAAGCTTCAAAATCTTGTCCAAGGCGGCACAGCGGATAACAGTCTTGCAAAAGGCGTTGTACCTGCGCTGGATATATTCTTGATAGGCTATCTGGTCGGTCATGGAAATTCCCCTTTCTGAATAATAGTGCGGGGCGGTGGCACTTCTTGCTGTCGCCCCTTGATTGCCTACCAGCAAAGGCGGGCGGGGCTGTCAACGGCTGCGCATATGCGCCGTTCATCTTGACCGTTGACTGGCTCGGCTGGGTTTGCTATTTACCCGACAAACTCCGATTTGGCGACTTCCCGGTAAACTGGAATTTTCTGAAGCATTTTTACCTAATTTATTTGCAAAATGTTTTTTATCCATTTCAGGGTTATTTCTATTACATCATTTGCTTTAGAGGCATTAGGTATTAGAACATTAAAAGTGTGATTAGAATTTGGCACAATCACAACCTTACTTTTATTATTCTTGCTGTTTTCTACAATTTCTTTTGCATGATGATAGGGAACCAATTCATCTTCATCACCAGCTATAGCCAATATAGGACCTGCATACCTTTGTATTCCCACCATTGGAGTTGTATCACAAATATCATCAAACCATTTTTTTGAAAGTAGTAGATCCTCTCGCCAAAACAGTGGTATCTTTGCATAGCCACTCTCTAATGCTTCTTTATAATATTCATTAAACCATCCTTTGAATACTCCAATACCATTATGGCATGCACCAGACCAACTTATGGCAAATCTTATTGGAGACACATCTTTCAACAGCTCTGCCATTACGCGAGCTCCTTGGCTAAATCCTAAAATACCGATATTATTGCAATCAACAATCTCCTGTGTACAAAGATACTGATAAACTGTTTTTGTATCATTTACTTCACCACAAAAGCTCAATTTCGTTTGATCAGCTTTACTATCACCACATCCTGCATAATCAAACCGTATTGAAGCGATACCAATATTCAGTAATTTTCTGGACAATTCTACAAATAAATTACCAACTTCATTTTTTTGCGAACCTGTTCCATGACACAAAATTACTGTTGGCATTTTTTCATTTTTTTCCGAGTAAGAAAATATCGCTGGAATGGTGTATTCTTTATTATCAATGGCAATTGATTTCTCCATATCAACCCCTCCGTCAATTCCGATTGTTCTAATCTTTTTCACGCCCACCTTCTTGCCCTTCGGACAAGAAGTATCCCTCGCTCAAAGAGCTCGGTCAATCCCGATTTTGCGTCATCCAGGCAAACGGGAATCTACAGTGCTAATTCCATCAGCCAGCAATCTACTTTTTCTCCCTCAAACATCTCATGTTTTGGAAGTGATTTAATGATTTTAAACCCGGCTTTCTCGTATGCCCTTATAGCCCTTTTATTATCTTGGTGCGGGTCAAGAAGAACTCGTTCCGCAGCCATATTTTCTTTCAGATGAGAAGCCATCATTTTCAAAAAAGATGAGCCTATTCCCTTACTCCAGTATTTCGGCTCACCTATAAACTGATCCATAGCAAACACTATATGTCCATCGTCAGGATAGTCATATTCATCGAACAGTTCACCACTCAATTGATAGGCCTGTGCATATCCGATGGGGGATTTCTTATACTCGATGATCATTCTGAATCCATCTGGAATTTCTTCCAAAAAATGTGCAGACAAAGTATCCATCGTAAACCTGACGTCACGACCTTCGTAATACTCCAGCACTCTCTTATCTGTCAACCATTTAAACATGAGTGGAAGATCTGTTTCCGTAAAATCTCGGATTGTTATTTCATCTTTTTCTATTTTCACGTAATCCTCCC
>JBGUJU010000074.1:0-17544 GCA_045114065.1 Sodaliphilus sp. | reverse complement strand
GGTCACACTCGACAAACTGTAGCAACTAGAGAACGCAGAGGCACCGATGGTGGTGACGGAGTTGGGGATGGTCACGCTCGACAAACTAGTGCAACCAGAGAACGCATCTAAGCCGATGGTGGTGACGGAATTGCCGATGGTCACGCTCGTCAGGCCAGTGCAACCGAAGAACGCACCGTAGCCGATGGTGGTGACGGAGTTGGGGATGCTCACGCTAGTCAGGCTGCTGCAATTATAGAACGTATAGTTGTCGATGGTGGTGACGGAGTTGCCAATGGTCACACTCGTCAGGCCAGTACAGCCATAGAACGCTTGGTAGCCGATGGTGGTGACGGAGTTGGGGACGGTCACGCTCGTCAGGCTGTTGCAGTTATAGAACGTATTTGAGGCAATGGTGGTGACGGAGTTGGGGATGGTCACGCTCGTCAGGCCAGTACAGCGAGAGAACGCCGCGCTACCAATGCTGGTGACGGAGTTGGGGATGGTCACGCTCGTCAGGCTGCTGCAGTACTGGAACGCCGCGTCATCGATGGTTGTCACGGAGTTGGGGATGGTCACGCTCGTCAGGTTGCTGCAATAATAGAACGCATGATAGCCGATGGTAGTGACGGGTGCTGTCAGAGTGCGGGTATGATAACACCCATCATTGTCATCATAATAGGTATATTCATAGGTTATCTTTAAAGCGATGTTAGCAGCACCACTAAAAGCAGAATTGCGAGCAACAGTTGCATGTGTTCCTACTGCATTAGCACCAGAACCAGAATAGTTAAAGGAATAGTTGATTCCATTATACGTAACGCTGGCACTACCACCACCTGCGGCGGAAAAGGCTGTGGCGAGGGCCAAGAGAAGGAAAAGGAAGAGGTTAATGAGTTGTTTCATTGTTTTATCGGTTTTAATTGTTATTGATTGCGTTTATAGGGTGCAAAAATAAAAGAAAAAGTGCTGGAATGCAAGAGAATGAGGTTTTTTTTCCAAGCCATTTCACCATCTCTGCTTTTTGAGATGGCACACCCCCTCCCCTCAATCCAGTCCATCCAGCGCCACATCCCCTATTCCGGGATATCCGTTTCTCGGCAGCCCAGTTCCCTATGCCGCGGCTCCGTCGCGGCAACACAATCAGCAGTACTTAGCACGAGAAGAAAAAATGGATTTTCTTTGATTTCTCGCCCGCAGGGCGATGATAATTCCAGCAAATGCAATTACGGGGGTAGCGGGGGGTTAGATGGTCTGGAAGAGGGCGGCGATGAGGATAGCGACGACGGTGATGGCGAGGGATGAGGCGATGACCGTGGCATCGGTGCGGGTGTAGTGACCCTGAGGAAGGCGCCAGCGGTGCTGAATCCAGCGCATCAGGCCCCAAACGAGCCAGCCTGCCAGGACACCCACGATAACACCTCCCAGGATGTCGCCAGGATAATGAACGCCTAGATAGATACGACTATAGCATTGCAACGCAGCCCACGCCAATAGAGAGATCGTCACCAGCCGGTGGCGCATAATCAGAGCGATAAGCGTGGCGGCAGCAAAGGCGTTGGCGGCATGGCTCGACACGAAACCGTACATTCCGCCTCGGTAGCCGTTGACGACGTGAACCGCATCGCCGAGCGACGGGTCATGGGTGGGACGCAGGCGTTCCACCAAATGCTTAATCAGGCCCGACGATACCTGGTCGGCAATGACAAAGGCCAACACGAGCATCAGCAGCACGAGCAAGGCATGACGGCGGTTCTGATGCAGCAATATCCACACCAACGCGAGCACCAGCAACAGGGACGACCACTTGGCGGACACCATCCACCACAGGGCATCCTGGAATATGTCGTGCAGGCCATTCACCGCCAGCAACGCATCGGTATCTATGTCATTCAAGTAGTCGAGCATAACCTAAAGCCTAAAACCTATATCACCTCAACCGATTGGGCATTGATCCAAGCCTTGTGGCCGCCTGCGGTCGAGACTTGCAGCCACTTGCCGTGGGTCTTGTCGGTAATGGAATCAATGATCTCGACACGGGTGCCCTGCTGGAGCTGGAAGGCTTCTTCCTCCTTGTCACGCGGCTCGCGAGGAGCAGTGCTCAGGGTAACGCTCTCGGGCATAATGATGGCACCGTTACCACCCGTTGCCTTGTGATAGACGTGGAAGGCCGCCAGATTGGCAAGGATGGTGGCGACCAGCATCACGGCGCCGCCAAAAAAGCCGATTTTGCGCATCAGCACGTTGTCCAGGAACAGATAGGCTGCCACGCCTGCCAACAGCAACAGGAAGGTGATGATGGCGATAATGGCCCATGCGTTGCTCGTCAGGCGGCTCACCGTCTGATCCACCCAGTTGCTGAACCACGAGTCGCCGGCATCGTCGGGCAACTGCATCTTGCTTCTCACGAACTCCAGGTTGAAACGTGCGTCGCTGTTCGACGGGTCGAGCAAGAGCGCCCGCTCGTAGTAGAGCACGGCGTGCACGTTGTCCTTGAGACGATAATAGGTATCGCCGATGTTGCAGTACAGGTCCGACGAGACACCCGTTCGCTCGGCTTCCTGCAGATAGAGTTTTAAAGCCTCGTTATAGAGTTCCTGCTTATAGGCCTGGTTGGCACGGCCGATAAAGGGGTTATCGCCTGCCAGAACGGGCAAAGCCAGCACGACTAAAAGTATAGTAATAACGAACTGTTTCATGACTCTACGATGGTTTTCTTGCGTTTAACACTTTCTAATCGGTCGATGATGCCTGCTGCCTCATCAAGCACGGCATTCATGTCACTTGAAGCCAGCTCGGGAGCATACTGGGCAAACTCGCACTTGTCGATCAACTCCATTGACTCACGGCGGAGCTGCTCGTCGATGCCATACTGCTCGAGTTCGGCATTGATGTTGTCCTTGCTCAATTCACTGACGGGGATGGACAGCTTGTCGCTCATGTAGCCCCACAGGGCATTGAGCATCTCGGCATAGAACCCGTTGCGGTCGCCACGCGAGGCGAAGCCACGGGCGGCTTTCAGGCGGCGTTGTGCCACCTTGCTGGCCCGCTTGGAGCGCATGCGGCGCACGTCGGCGCGTTCCTTGAGTTGCTTACGGTAGTAGAGCAATAATGCGGCTACAGCAAGCAGGGGCAGCAGGAACCACAACCAGTAGGACCAGCCGTCCACGAAATAGCCATGGGACTTCTTGAGGCCCAGGTCTCCGCTCTTGATAGGACGGATGTCCATATTCTTCATGCGGTAGTGGTTGCTGGGCTGGCCCTCACCCTTGGCAACGGTGAGGTGACGGGCGGGAACGGTGATAGTCTCATACTTGCCCGTCTCGGGGTCAAAGTAGGAGAACTCGCCCGCAGGAATCTCAAACTCGCCCGCATATTGCGGAATGAAGGTGTAGTCCATTACCACCTTGCCACTCATGTCACCGGCAGCGTCGTTGACCTGGACATCAGTCTTAGGATCATAGACATCAAACTGATCAGGGAACTTGACGTCAGGGGCCTTGATGTACTTAATATTGCCCGTGCCGCTGATGATGTAACGGTAGGTGGCAGCGCTGTAGGTCTTGAGACCTGTGGCAGGCTTGAGGTCGGTAGTGACATTAAACTTACCCACAGCACCCGTGAACGAGGCGGGCTTGGGTTCGGGCAACGGCAGGATGTGGATGGTCGCCTTGTTGCTGGTCACCTTGAGGTCTTTCTCGACAGGCTTGGAAATGGTGCCGAAGATGCTCTTGAAGGTGTCGAACTGCACCACACTCACGTCATAGTTACCCGAGGTGATGGTCAAGTTACCGCTCTGCTGAGGATAGAGAATACACTTCTTGAGGACAGCCACCATATACTCTTGGCCATTGAGTGTCTCAATCTTGTTGAGGCTAGGCTGCATGGGGATTTCCTCAATAAGGAAGCCGTCAAACGAGGGCTGGATGGTGGGCATGAACTGCGACACCTGATACTTGGTGTACAACTTGATGGTGCAGACCACAGCCTGTTGCTCATACACGCGCGGCTTGCTCATCTCGATGCGCACGAACAAGTCCTTACCACTCACGGCTTTATCGGCGCTCTGCGTCATCGGGTCACTGTAAGGCGTGGGAGCGCCTGGTGTGCGCTGTGGCTGCTGGCTAGGCTGGCTACCTGCCGGCAGCACGTCGATGGTCAACGCCTTGGTCGTATAGCGCTTGCCGCCGACCACGATGCTAGCGGCACCGATGTGACACTTGCCGGTCCCCGTTGCCTTATACATCATCGTGTATTCCTCGCTGGAGCTGCTGCTCGACTTGCCATTGACCCACGAGGAACTGTAGCTGTGTGACACGCTGGGACCATAGATGAGTTTGGCTCCGCTCACCTCGGGCGGAGTAAAGTTGCTACCCTCGCCATTGTTGAGCACGAAGGTCACGTTGAACTTGTTGCCCTCAATGACCTGACGCGGTGCTTCGACAGTAAACGATGTCGCATGGGCCACGACCACGATCAAGAGAAGGATTGCTATATTGATGATTCGCTTCATTGTTTTTTGAGACCTTAGACTTTAGACTTCAGACCTTAGACTTTAGACCTTAGACTTTAGATATTAGCGGATGCCAACTAGAAACTAGAAACTAGGAACTAGAAACTAGGGACTAGGAACTAGAAACTAGGGACTAGAAACTAGAAACTAAACTACCACTTCCTATTCGTGCGCTGACGCTCATGGCGCTGTTGCTGAGCCTGCTGAGCGTTGATGCGCTGCTGGGTGGCACGTTCGCGGTCCTGCATAGCCTTGAGCACCTGTTCGGCATTCTGCTGACTCATGCCGCCCTGCTGCTGTTGCTGTTTCTGCTGGTCCTGATTCTGATTTTGGTTCTGCTGATTCTGCTGATCTTGGTTCTGTTTGTCCTGATTCTGCTGATCCTTATTCTGATCTTGCTTATCTTTATTCTGGTCCTTGTTTTGGTCCTTATTCTGGTCCTTGTTATCCTTGTTCTGGTCTTTGTTTTGATCCTGGTTCTTGTCCTGATTCTTGTCTTGGTCTTGCTTCTTGAGCTGGGCCAGGCGCAGGTTGTGACGGGCCTGTTCATCATCAGGATTGCAGCGCAGGGCATGCTTGTAGAACTCGATAGCTTTGCCATAGTCCTGGCGGCCGTAGGCAATGTTACCCAGGTCATAGCTGGCCTTGCCGCGTAGCTGCTTGTCTTGTGCGCCCTTGGCAAGGTTGGTCAGGATACCCTCGGCCTGCTTCATCGGGTTCTTGTCGTCATTCTCTTGGGCAGTGACGCTACCCTGCCTCATGAGGGCAGTAGCGAGATTGAACTGCGCCTTCTCGCTGGCAGGATTGGCCTGCAGGGCCTTGCGGTACTCGACCTCGGCCTCGGCATAGCGCTTCTTCTCATACAGCTTGTTGCCGTTGCGCAGACACACTCTCTCTTGCTTGGTCATCTTGGGAGCCTTGTTCTGAGCCATAGTGGGCAGGGAGACGCCCAATGCCAGCATGACGGCCAGCGCTGATGTCACCAGATGCTTATTTATCTTGCTTAATCTCATCGCTTACTGTGTTTTCTTTCTTTTCCTTAGTGAAGAAATTGTACTTCTTGAGCCACGGATTCTTACGCTCGAGCAGGAGCAACAATGCCAGCAGAAGCAACAGTGCCAAGGTGGCAAACACGGGGAATTGCTCGTCGTGCTGAGTATAGGTCACGGCTGCCAGGTCGCTCTTGGCAAGTTTGTCAAGTGTCTCCTGCAGGGTCGAGACAGCATCCGATGCTGTGCCCGAGATATACACGCCCTTACCGGCATCGGCAATCTCTTGCGCCATCTTCTCGTTGAGATAGGTGGTCACGGGGTTACCGCTGTCATCGGTCAGGTAACCACCATCCATGGGAATGGGAGCGCCTGTCGTAGAGCCCACGCCGATGACATCGACCTGGACACCGAGTTTGGCAGCCTGCTTGGCGGCTTCGACGGCATCGTCCTCAAAGTTCTCACCGTCGGTAATGATGATGATGGCCTTCTGGGATTTCTTGCTTTGGGAGAATCCATTGAGCGCCATATTGATAGCGGCACCGATGGCGGTGCCCTGGGTAGGAGCCATATTGGTATTGATGCCGTTAAGGAACAGCTTGGCCGAGGCGGCATCGCTAGTCATGGGCATCTGCATGTAGGCGTTGCCTGCAAACACGATGAGACCCACCTTATTATTATCCAAGCGGTCAATAAGCTTCTGCAGGATCATCTTGGCACGCTGCAGGCGGCTCACGTCCTGCGGGTTATCGGTACTCGATGCGTTCATCGAGTTGGAAACGTCCACGGCAACCATTACCTCAATGCCGTGCACTTGAGTCGTTGTCTTGCTGGAGCCGGCACGGGGACGGGCGAGCACCACGATGACCATCGTGAGCAACAGCAGTTCCAGCACGAGACGTATCCACGGCTTGTAACGCGATACCTCGGGCATCAGCGGCTCGATGGACTCACGCTTGCCGTAGCGCTGCAGCCGCTTGCGGCGGTCGCGACGGTTCCACAGGAACAGCAGCACCAGCGTGGGCAGCAGGAGCAGCAGATAGAAATATTGCGGATGAGCAAAATTAATCATAGCTCTTAATTCTCTAAACACTAAACTCTAAACTCTAAACTGTGCGCAGCACATCAAGGGATGTGTCTCAATAACGTGTAGTCCAGCAGCAAGCTTAACAATAGCAGGCCCAACAGCAGCAGCGCCCAGGGCTCGTAGTGGTCCTCGGTGTGGGTGAAACGCTGCACGTCCATGTGGGTCTTCTCCAGCTGGTCGATCTCCTTGAAGATGTTGCTCAACACACCACCCGAGGTGGCACGGAAATACTTGCCACCGGTAGTAGCGGCAATGTTCTTCAAGGTCGCCTCGTCAATGACAACGGGCATGCGCTGATACTGGATGTTACCGGCATAGTCAATGGCTACAGGATAGTCGGCAGTGCCGTTGCTGCCCACGCCGATGGTGTAGATCTTGATGCCATACTTGCGGGCGATGTCGGCGGCAGTATTGGGAGCGACAACGCCGGTGTTGTTGGATCCGTCGGTGAGCAGGATGATGCTCTTGCTCTTGGCCTTACCGTCGCGGATACGGTTAATAGCGGTAGCAATACCGTCACCGATGGCGGTACCATCCTCGAGGGCGCCCATCTCGGTCTGACCGATAGCATTGACCAGAGTGGCGTTGTCCATCGTCATGGGCACCTGGGTGAAGCTCTCGCCGGCAAACAGCACCAGGCCGATGTTGTCATGGTCACGACCGCTGACGAACTGGGTCGCTACACGCTTGGCGCTCTCAAAACGGTTGGGTGAAAAGTCCCTGGCGAGCATACTCGTGGAGACGTCAAGGGCGATGACGATATCGGTACCCTCCACGTCGCTCGTGGACCAGCTGTCCTTAGTCTGCGGGCGGCACAGGATGATGATGAGGCACGCCAGCGCACCCAGTTTGAGGGCAAACGACAGGTGCTTGAGCCACACCTTCCAACTTGTGCCCAAGCCGTCAAATGCGCGGGTCGACGACACGTTCATCTCGGGCTCGTTCTTGTCTTGGCTATAGATGTACCATGCGATGAGCGGTATCATCAGCACGGGCAGCAGCCACAGCCATCCTGGATGAGCAAGGTTCATCATTTCTTTACCTCCTCCTTCTTTTCGGGTTGTTCAACAACGGGGCGCGTGGCCTCGACAAAGTTCACGGCGCGCTGGTAGGCGACCTCATTGTCGTCGGCAAGCGGGCGCGCGTTGGCAAACTTCACAATGTCGGCAATCTCGAGGATCATCTCCAGTTGCTCGTTCACAGCCTTGGTCTCCTCATTCTTCTTGAGGGTATCGATGATCTGTGACGATGTCATCTCCACAGCATTGATGTCAAAGCGGCGGTCGATGTACACGCGCAGGATGTCGGTCAGGCCCGTGAAGTACTCTTTCTCCTGGCCCTGCTGCCACAACTGGGCGGCTTTGAGGTTCTGCAGGTTGATCATCGCCTCTTCATAGGGCGGCAACCGCTTCTTGTTGGGCTTCAACGGGTTAATGCCTTTCTTGTAATACTTGCGATAGGCCCAGATGCCGGCTCCGATGAGCAGCAGTCCCAGCAGCCAAGCCCACCAGTAATTGGGCAGCCAGTCCAGCAGGTTGAAGGGCACATTCTCGACGGGTTTGATGTCATGGATGTCCTTCATCTGGCTCACGTCTACTGGCAGCACTTTGAGGGTGAGCTGGTTACAGTAGGCCGTATCACCATTGACCACATAGGGGATCGGCTTGATCACCCACATTCCCGAGTCAAAACTCTGGATGATGAGGTCACGGTTGATCTGGATGCGGTTATTATCCAGGTCGGTCGTGTCGGCGGCTGGCCGCTCGGCAATCTCGACCATAGCATTCAACGTGTCGGCCTGCTCGTTGGGGAAGAAACCACGCGCACCCTTGTCCTGGGTGATTTCCAGGTGCAGCGTTGTGGTCTTACCCATGAGCAGAGTGGCACTGTCGAGCTTGGCCTTGAATGTGACGTTACCGCCCCAAGCCATCGGCACAGCGGCCAGTAGCAGGACGATAGTCATCACGATATGTCTCACGTTCTTTGACATGATGAATAGTTGTCAGTTTGCAGTTTTCAATCTCTAAACTCTAAACCCTAAACCTCAAGTCGCCTTGCGCGACTTGAACAATCCCATCAGGGCGGCAACATAGTCCTCGTCGGTAGCCACGCTGGCCATATCGACGTTGCATTGCTGCAAGGTACTGTTGACCGTCTGCTGTTGCTGATACCACCAGCGGCTGTAGGCTTTGCGCACACGCTTGCTACTCGTGTTCACCCACTTCATGGTGCCACGCTCGGCGTCACGCACACGCATCAGGCCCACGTCGGGCAACTGGGCTTCACGCTTGTCATAGACCTGCAGGGCAATGACATCATGCTTGTGGTTGGCAATGGACAAGGCCTTGCTGTAGTCATGCTCATCAATGAAGTCGCTCACCACAAAGGTGGTGCAACGCTTCTTCAAGGCGCTGGTCATGTACTCCAGGGCCATATTGATGTCGGTGCCTGTATTCTCGGGCTGGAAATCCAGCAACTCGCGAATGACGAGCAAGATGTGTTTGCGGCCCTTCTTGGGCGGGATGAATTTTTCTATCTTGTCGCTGAAGAAGATGACGCCCACCTTGTCGTTGTTCTCAATGGCCGAGAACGCGATGGTGGCTCCTATCTCGGCCATCATCTCGCGCTTGGCGACACCCACGGCACCAAAGTCCTTGCTGCCGCTCACGTCGACCAGCAGCATCACCGTGAGCTCACGCTCCTCTTCATAGACCTTCACATAGGGGCGGTTGTAGCGAGCAGTGACATTCCAGTCGATATCGCGCACGTCGTCACCATACTGGTACTCGCGCACCTCGCTGAAGGTCATACCCCTGCCCTTGAAGGCCGAGTGGTATTCGCCGGCGAATATGTTCTGCGACAGGCCCTTTGTCTTGATTTCTATCTTGCGGACCTTGCGCAGCAGTTCATTGGTATCCATTTCTTAAGTTGTAAGTTTTTAGTTTTAAGTTGTTAGCAAATGATACTAACGCCTAAACTCTAAACTTCAAGTTGCTTGCAACTTGAATATCAAGGCACAGCAATCTTGTCCAGGATGTTGCTGATGATCTCGTCGCTGGTAATGTTGTTGGCCTCGGCTTCGTAGGTCAGACCCAAGCGGTGACGCATCACGTCGTGGCAGACGGCACGCACGTCCTCGGGGATGACATAGCCGCGGTTGCGCAGGAAGGCATAGGCCCTCGAGGCCAGTGCCATATTGATGGATGCACGGGGCGAGGCGCCGAAGGAGATCATGCTCTTCAGGTCCGTCAAGCCATAGTCGGCGGGGAAACGTGTGGCGAACACGATGTCCACGATATACTTCTGAATCTTCTCGTCGATATAGATCTGCTGTACCACCTTGCGGGTGTCAACGATGTCGGCGGGAGTGACCATCGGACGCACCTCGACGGGGTCGGGTGCGATATTCATCTTGATGATCTCGCTCTCCTCGCTCTTGCTGGGATAGCCGATGAGTACCTTCATCAGGAAACGGTCCACCTGGGCTTCGGGCAGCGGGTAAGTGCCTTCCTGCTCGATGGGATTCTGGGTGGCGAGCACCAGGAAGGGGTCGTCAAGCCTGAAAGTCTGCTCACCGATGGTCACCTGGCGCTCCTGCATAGCCTCGAGCAGCGCGCTCTGCACCTTGGCGGGAGCACGGTTAATCTCGTCGGCAAGGACGAAGTTGGCGAACACCGGACCCTTCTTGACCTCAAACTGCTCCTTCTTGATGCTGTAGATCATGGTTCCCACCACGTCGGCGGGGAGCAGGTCGGGCGTGAACTGGATGCGCGAGAAGCGAGCATCAATCAACGATGCCAGGGTGCTGATAGCCTTGGTCTTAGCAAGACCGGGAACGCCCTCGAGCAGCACATGCCCGTTGGCGAGCAACGCAATCAACAACGAGTCAACGAGGTGCTTCTGGCCCACGATAGTCTGGTCCATACCCTGACGGATGAGGTTCACAAAATTGCTCTTACTTGCAATCAGGTCATTTAATTCCCTGATATTGACTGATTCTGCCATAATAAATTATTGCTTTTTAATATTAGTCCAATGTCTAAAGCCTCAGGACAAAAACCTAAAGCCTTTTTTACAAGGTGCAAAAGTACATTATTACCTAACACGCGCGCGTGAAAATCACGTTAATTTAACAAATATATTGTTAAAAGATTAACACCATGCGCCCCATAAATCCGAAGTAACTATTCAACAATTTGCCCCCGTAAAGCCACCAAGGATAAAAAACTTAGCGCCTTAGCGTCTTAGCGTGGGGCACGGGGTGAAATGGCTGAATCGATACAAGCACCAGAAAGGGATAAAAAAATCCCCGACTCACGCCGTGGATCATTTTTGAAAAAAATCTAATTAACCTCTAATACCATTAACATAAACCTTAAAACTAAATCTTAACCTTTTTTGCTGTGTGACCCCGTGCTTCACAGCACCTGTCACAAGCATAATGATGAAAAATCGACTGCAAAGGTAATGCTAAATATGTTATTAAACATAATTTTCGAACAAGAAAATGCTTTCTGTTAACATTATTTAAGATTTGTGGACTATTTTTGAAGATTTTTGGTGCCTCAACAAGAGAAAAAAGCCCTTTCCAAAAGCCCACCTCAAAAAAACAATTACCTTTGCGCCACTTTTTACTAAACTATCAAACACATTTATGAAGATCAAGTATTTGCTGGCCGCATTGGCCATTTGCGCATTCGTGAGTGTTCCTGCCCAGGCGCAGGACGAAGAAACTCGTCATGAGGTTTCCGTCAGCTATGGCGGTATTCCTAATTCTATATGGATTGATGCCTTCACTGACATCGTTCCCGCAATGTTTGGTGAGAAACACGAGACCAAGCACCGCATTGGTCCCGTAGGACTTGAATATTACTATCATACCAGCCCATTGATAGGTGTCGGTGCTGTTGCCGTATTTGCCACCAGCAAGCAGGACTGCCTCTACAAGGATACAAAGATTTCGGTCATCACCAAGTCCTTCTATACCGTTATGCCATCGATAAAATTCAACTGGCTGCGCAAGAAACATTGGGGCCTGTATTCCAAGGTGGCAGCGGGTGCCACCTATGCTCGTTTCAACGATGAGGACTGTGATGACAACGGTAAGAAGACCGGTGAGAATGCCGTCTCCAAAGACCTGTTGTTCAACTTCCAGGCCTCATTGATCGGTGTTGAAGCCGGCGGTACACACTTGCGCGGTTTTGCCGAGTTCGGTGTCGGCGAGCAGGGTCTTGCCCTGGCTGGTCTGCGCTTCAAGTTCTGATAGCAATCAACTGACCCACGATAAAAAGCGGCCCTGGAGAGCACTCTCCGGCCGCTTTTTTGTCAGGCTCATGGATTTTCTCTAACTTTGCAACGTAATAGCTTTTCTAACACATATTAGACACGTTTATGAGAAACAAGTTTTTATTAGTAGCAGCCTTGGTCGTTTGCACATTCATGTGTATGCCCGCCCAAGCGCAGGACGAGGAGCCGCGTCATGAGATTGCCGTCAGCTACGGCGTTATGCCCAATTCGATATGGATTGACGTTTTCAGCAAAATCGGTGCCGGCATCTTCGGCGAGAGCACCAAGAATGACCACTACGTCGGCCCGCTCAGCGTGGAATACTTCTACCACACCAGCCCGCTGGTGGGCGTCGGTGCGGTCGCCGTGTTCGCCAACAACAATGAGGATGCCTTCAGGAAAGAGCGGCTCGAGAACCACAGGCTCCGCTCCTATTACACCCTCATGCCGTCGGTGAAGTTCAACTGGCTGCGCAAGGATATTTGGGGCCTGTACTCCAAGGTGGCAGCAGGTGCCTCGATAGCCCGATTCAGCGATCAGGCCTATAACGAGAACGGCAAGCTGACGGGCGAGAAGAACATCACCAACGATGTGTTCTTCAATTTCCAGGCTTCGCTGATCGGCGTCGAAGTCGGCAACCAGCAGGTGCGCGGCTTTGCCGAACTGGGTATCGGCGAGCAGGGTATCGCCCTCGCCGGTGTACGCTTTAAATTCTAACGCTTAAACTCTTGACATGATGAAACTCAATCTGATTACATTCGCATCCTCGCTGGCAACGCGCGAGTCAATTTTTACCGACCATCACGAGCTGCTCGACACCATCAAGGAGAAATATGACGTGCAGTATATCTTCCCCGAGGAATTGGACAAACCTCTGCCTGAGGGCGCCACGATGGTGCTCGTGGGCAGCGGCGGCGTGGAGGAGATGGTCAAAGCCCACATCGACCGCCTGCCAACCTACGTCGTGCTCATTGCCGACGGCCTGAAGAATTCGCTAGCCGCCTCGCTCGAGATATTGTCATGGATGCGGCAGAATGACCGCCACGGCCGCGTGTTGCACGGTCCCACCGATTTCATCATGCAGGGCATCGATGAATATGCCATCGCCCAAGATGCCATCGACAAGCTGAACGGCAAGCGCGTGGGTGTTATCGGCAAACCCTCGGGATGGCTCATCGCCAGCGGTGTGGACTATGCCGCCATACGCGAGCGCTGGGCTGTCGTGATGGAAGATGTGCCTCTCGACGAGGTGGTCAAGGGCTATGAGGCCGTCACCGACGACGAGGTGCAGGACATCACCGACGAGTTCATCAGCAAGGCCGTGGGCGTCAAGGAGCCCTCACGCGACGAGGTCGTCAAGGCGATGCGCCTCTACCGCTCTATCAAGAACATTGTGGAGCTTTACCGCCTGGATGCCTTGACACTCAACTGCTTCGACCTCATCCCCACGACCCGCACCACGGGCTGCGTGGCACTGGCACTGCTCAACCAGGAGGGTATTCCCGCCGGCTGCGAGGGCGACGAGCAGACCCTGTTGACCATGCTGGCAGTGCAGGCAGCCACGGGCGAGATGACCTTCATGGCCAACCCGTCCAAGATTCTGGATAACGCCGCCCACGAGATGGTGTTTGCCCACTGCACCATCGCCCCCGCAATGACCGACCGCTATATCGTGCGCGACCACTACGAGTCGCTGAGCGGGGTCGCCGTCGAGGGCATCATCGACCCGATGGACATGACCGTAGTCAAGTGCGGCGGGGCTAGCATGGAGCGTTATTTCATCAGCCGCGCCCACCTGCTGGAGTGCACCACCAATCCCAACATGTGTCGCACCCAGCTGCACCTACGCCTCGACGAGCCCCTCGACTACTTCCTGGAGCGCAGCATCGGCAACCACCACGTCATCGTCCGCGGCAACCACGTTGAAAAACTGACCACAATCTTGCGAATGTTAGGCGCACAAATAACCTCACGCTAAGGTGCTCAATTATAAATGGGGCCGCCGCGGTACTTTTCAACGGCCTGCGGCCGAGAAATCAAAAAAGTCTTAGATTTCTTGCGAGCCCTGCGAGCAATCTTAAAAAAACTTTGCGCCTTAGCGGCTTTGCGTGAGATTGAGCGAAAGGCGTTACTATCTAAACATAGAATGCTGATTAATCCGAAATATGAACACCTGCACGAGTGGCTGGAACGGCTACCCGAGGACTTTGAGCACCTGGGCGAAGTCATCTACGACAAGCGCAACCAGCTGCGCGTTATCGAGGCACCCGACGGCACCCACGTCAACGTCAAGCGTTACTGCAAGACCCACCTCGTCAACCGCGTGGTCTATTCCCTGGGCATCCGTCAGCCCAAGGGCCTGCGGGCCTTCCTCTACCCCACTCTGCTGCTCGAGCGCGGCATCGACACCCCCGAACCCATCGCCTACATCGAGGAGCGCCGCTGCGGTCTGCTGGGGCTGAGCTATTTCGTCAGCATGCAATCACCGCTTAGGCACACGCTCTACGAGTTCGGAGACGCGAAGGAAGGAACCTATGAGGAGATAGCGCAGGAGTTGGGGCGTTTCACCGCCATGATGCACAACCGTGAGGTCCTGCACCTGGACTATTCCCCAGGCAACATTTTGTGGGACAAGGATGAACTGGGCTATCATTTTGCCGTGGTAGACATCAACCGCATGCGCTTCGGCAAGGTGAACATCGAGGACGGCTGTGCTTCCTTGCGCCGCCTGTGGGGCCCCAAGCGCTTCATCGAACTCATCGCCCGCAGCTACGTCCATGCCCGCGGCTTCGTCGACAATGAAGAGGACGAGGAATACGCCGTCCGCCTCACCATGCAGGCCCGCACCGCCTTCTGGACCCACTACCAGCGCCGCCACCCCGTCGACTTCCCACTGGAACTATAAGTCGAAAAATGAATACAATTATTCATTTTTCTCCTGCATAATGGATAATGTTTAATGTTTAATGAGTTCTTTAACGGCTATCGCCATGGAGAAGGGAGAATGGATAAAGGAGAATGAATTATAGTGCTAGTTCATTCCCCTTTCTCCTTTATCCACGGCTAAAGCTGGCTTTAGCTGTTTAACTGGGCCGCCTTACTCGTGCGCAGGCCACTAATGAGTTTTGAAGTGGTGAAGATTTCTCTTTTTGTTTCTTGTAAATCTTCAGGAGTAATATAACCGAGGTCAACAGCTATTTGTAACTGGCAATACACCTCCATTAACGAGCCAAACGCGATTTCAAGAAAATGGATTTGCTCCTTAACAGCCATACGACCTGTGCCCTCTGCTATATTAGAAGGAACAGAGATAGAGGCTCTACGCAACTGGTCGCAAAGAGCATAATTTTCGGTTTTTGGAAACTTTTCTAACAATCGATAAACGTTTGCCACAAGTTTTCGTGCCTCCTGCCAAGCATTCAGTTTCTCAAATTGAAATTGAAAATTTTCCATATTGCTACTCTTTCAAGTAAAAACTCATTAAACATTAAACATTCTCCTTTATCCACGGCTAAAGCCAGCTTTAGCCGTTAACGTTACTTATAGATAATGTACGCGGTCATCGGGGCGAGGGTGGCTTTGAGGATGCCTTTCTTGACCTGGAGGCGTTGCTTGGTGACCGCGTCGCGGTACTTGCCGTTGCTCAGGGTCACGGGAATGGCCACCTGGGCGGGCTGTTCGTCGAGGTTGATGACCACGGCGGCACGGCTGCCGCGCTCGACGATGATCTGCTTGCCGTTCTCGCTATAGACAATGTTCTCGGGCTGATTGATATTGCGGTGGCGGAACTCGTTGACGGCCTTCACCACGGGGTGCTTGAACTCGTCATTGCCCACCTTGCCGATCTCGTTGTCACCCCAGTAGTTGTCGCGGGTGCTGCCGTGAGGGCGGCTGTAGAACAGCGGCGTGCCATACTTGCGGGCGGTCAGGAAGGCCCAACCCAGGCGGATGAGCTCGTCGCTCATGCCAGCCGACGCGTGCTCGTTGCAATAGGTGTCGTGCGACTCCACCCAGGTCACCAGATGGGCGGGATCCACCGAGTGGTGCCAGGTGAGCAGGTTGTCGGCTCGGGCATCATGCTTGTTGAGCACGTTGCGCAGCACCCAGCCATAGTTGCTGGCGGTCAGGTCCATATACTCGGCATAGCCCTGCTCGGGCACATTGCGGTCCTGCAAGACCTCGCCATAGATGAACAGGTCCTCACGCGGCACAGCCAACCTCAGGCCCTTGACAGCCTTGCGGCCCATGGCGACATCCCAGAAGTCGTTCTCGGGCGACTTGGGGTCACGCATCTCGTTCGGCAGGCCGATGTGCTTAGCCGTGTCATAGCGGAAGCCGCTCGCGCCACAGGCCAGCACGTCGTTGACATACTGCATATAGTAATACTGGAAATCGGGATTCTCGGTGTTCACGTCGGGCAGCGTACCCATTTCGCCTGTCGTGCACTGGTAGCGGTCGCTGTAGTCCTTGATGGGCCACAGACCGTTGGCATGGAACAGGTTCTCGCGGCCTCCGACGGCACTATCCAGGCGCGGATTAATCTGTGTGCGGTCAATCACCGTGTGGTTAGGCAGCACATCCACGATGACGCGCAGCCCCAGACGCTTGGCCTCGTCACACATCGCCTTGAACTCGTCGCGTGTACCCAGCTGGTAGTTGCCGATGGTCCAGTCGGTCGGTTGGTAGTGGTAATACCACTTGCCGTGCCCGAAGAGCTGACGGCCGCCGCCTTCGCCCACGACGCACTCGTTGATGGGCGACGTCTGTACGATAGTATAGCCCGCCTCCTTAATCTCGGGCAGGTGAGCCTTAATGGTGTTGAACGACCACGACCAGGCGTGGAGGATAATCTCGTTATTTCCCTGGCCAGCCTCGGATGCCTGAGCCATGCCAGCCATCAAACCCATGACAGCAATAATTGCTGAAACAATAATCTTTTTCATATACACTAAAATCTTGTTTAATCCTCCGCAAAGGTAATAAAATAGTTTTTAGTTTCTAGTCCCTAGTTAATTAAAAATCAACTCAAACAGCTTGATAAAAGGAAAACAATCAATACTATGACATCCGCGCATTGCATCTCACGCTAACACGCTAAGCCGCAAAGGATATTTAAGGGGTTGACGCACTCGGTTTTTCTTACATATAATTACCATGAATTAATTAATGATTAATTCGCGATAATTCACGTAAAGAAAACACAAGACATCCGCGGTTAAAGAAACGGCTGGCGCCGTGGAGAAGGGTTAAAGGATAATGGTTAATGAAGCATCCGCATTCCAGCCAATTGGGCGAGCTTAAAAATCTTTGCGCCTTAGCGCCTTAGCGTGAGGCACGGGCGGCCACGCCAAGGCGAGGCCCTACAATGCTGATGCTTTCACTAATCTCTAAACTCTAAACTGCGAGCGCAGCGAGCATCAATGCGGATGCTATCAGATTATTCAGAATTATCAGTTGTTTAGAAAATCAATGCGGATGCTATGTTGTTTTGAGTTGTTTGAGTAGTTTTTTAAAAAACTAAGGACTAGAAACTAAAAACTTTTACTTATATTTGCAGCCGTAATCAAAACTACAATTCTTTTTAAACCTGTAAGACATTAACAGAATCAAGAAAATGAACGAAATTGAAAAACTGAAACCGACGTGCATCTGGCGCAACTTCTATGCGCTGACGCAGATTCCCCGTCCCT
>JBGUJU010000073.1:0-7540 GCA_045114065.1 Sodaliphilus sp. | reverse complement strand
AGGCCACACATCTGGCTCTCGAGTGATTTTCAAGAACGGTGACAAACGGCCCATAATGTTGCACAAACCGCATCCAGGCAATATCGTCAAGCGATATGCGATGCAGCAAGTATTGGAAGATTTGAAAGAAGCAGGATTTATTAAATAAGAAAGATATGAATACAATGAATTATAAGGGCTATTTAGGCTCAGTCGCTTTTAGCGAACAGGATGGTGTTTTCTACGGAAAAGTGGAGGGCATCAACGGTTTGGTGAACTTCGAGGGCGAGAGTGTGAAGGAACTGACCGAGGCATTTCATGAGGCCGTGGACGATTACCTCGCTTATTGCGCCGATGAGGGCATCGAACCGGATAAAAGTTATTCGGGTGCCTTGAATGTAAGGCTTACTCCAGCCATCCACCGCAGAATTGCCATGCTTGCTAAACAAGCTGGCCTCACCATCAATGCCTTCATCCGAAAGACACTTGAAGAAAAGGCAGAATCAGAATTAGTAATCTGACATCCCGTTTCGGATAGCCAGTTTATGATATAAAAATGTGTAAAATAATTAGGGTTTATTAACTAAGGTTCAATGACTTACGAGGCTTTCGTCCCGGGACGCTATGGGGACGGTAGCAGCGTAAAATGATAGAAAATGTAGTTTATAACTCACTGAAAATCAATGTCCCGTTACCCTATGACGGACCCGATTACAATCCCTCCCTTTCCGCACAAGTTGAAGCGGAACGCTATTAGGTGTCTTGTTGCTCATTATCGACAAGTTCACGCAGACGCTCGAAAGCATCGTCTTTCCAACAAACACCCTTGGCATTTCCTTTCATTGGAATAACCATCATCAACAAGATAATAATACACAACACAAGGAATGCTATTATCAGCCAGAACAAGACGACTCCGAACCTCTCGATGTTGGTCTGTGTTATCATGTGGAAAATCAGATAACCGATCAGGAACAGAGCGGGAACGGCAATGAATGGGAGGCATTTGCCAATTTTGTTTGTATAGGCATCATGCCGACTCAATAATTCCTCTGCATTTTTGGCTTTCATTATATTTTTAGCTATTAAAGAGGATAAACCCTTTTCAAGAGTTATCACCAATAAGATGACAGACATTAAAACAAACGGAGAGGAATCAGCCTTGAAATGCACATAATACACAGTAAAAAAGGTTATTGCTAACCACAATAGACCAAAGACGATGCCAGTAACAATCTGGTATTTTGCTTTTTGGGCATATTCAGCCTTGATCTTTTCAAAGAGTTCTTCTTTGCTGAAACTCTCAGATTCTATTTGTTTCATAATCCTAACTAATTATTGTTTGCGACAAAGATAATGAGTATAATTATGAGAAACAAGTTGCGACCCATAAAAACAAACGAAAACTTGGCTTTTCGTCCAAAAGTGTCTAATTATTTTACGTTTTCGCCGTCAACATCTGTCGCTAAACACTTATTTTCCTTACTAATCAGTGACTTGGATAGTCGATATCTTTTTCAAGTATCACAAGAAATATAGGCACCAGATGATCGGTCAATCTGTTGCGGCAAGAATTCTATTGTACGCTTTGTTATTTCTGGGTGAGGGTTGCCAGCATTTCTACCAGTATGTCGAGCGATTCGTTGGCGCGACTCATCGGGCTCTGGATTGATCCAGAGAAACACTGCGGCTCCTGGGTAATCATCAGGAACCACACGACAACGGTCTGCGTACCGTCATCCTCATCGGTCTCTATCGACCGTACGAGCGCATAGTCATCTTTCACCAGTTTCTGGTCCACCTGGTGACCGTTGCTCTTTTTCATGTACTCCCAATTGTCTGCGGCCTCTTGCAGCTGACTCTTCATTGGGCCCTCATCATTGTAGGTGACATCAAAACGGATCTCATCATCATCTGTGGCCACGTTCATCCAATCATCACCATAAAAAGTCACCTCCCAATCCGAAGGGTAGCCGATCGTGAATTTCTCGTTCTCGAAGGTTTTGAAGTCGGTAGCCGTCGAGATGAGGCTCACCATCAAAGCCATCAGTATTATCATCAATGATTTCTTCATAATAAATGATATTTGAGTTGTTATAATGTATTCCAGCTGCCGCCGATGATGTAGTTTTTATTCTTTTGGATTGCGGATCATCCAGTCAAAGGCGTGCCTCAGGTCTTCGGCTTGATAGAAGACCATGTCCTTCATGAAATCAGTGGCAGGGGGACCGATGACGTGATAGAGGCTTCCGTCGTGGAAATAGAATCGGCGGTCAAAGCGCTTCCCGTTTTCATCATAGTCTTGCGTCAGGACAAACAGCAGTCGCTGGGAAGACGAGTCAAAAAGGTATTCCTCGTTGTACTTCTTTTTGCCGATATTATAACTGCGAGTGACGAAATAAAGGGGGTAGTAGAAGAAATGCGGGTCACTATCATCGGTAATCATGTAGGTACCTTGTACCGTGTGGTAGAAGAAGTGGAGCGTCTCGGTGGTTTTGCCTTGCCCGTACACGGTGTAATTGAGCGTGGTCACCATCTCATTGCCCATGCCTTTGTTCTTCTTGGAGGACTCTTTGGCCTGTTGATAGGACTCATTGATCGATGAGATAACAGGATCGGACTGTTGGGCTGCAGCGACAAACGCCGCTATGGTGCAACCCATGAGCAATAATGTTCTTAGGAGTTTCATAATCAATTTATTAAAAAACACATTCAAATAATATCAGTATTTCCAGTGCCCTTTTCGGCACCGACGGAATATCGTTCACTCTCGGCTATGGTCATGCAAGCATAGCATCGCTCGGGCTAAATCACAATTTGATGCTGTTTTGCCGATTACATGGCAAGTCGCAGGCCGTTGCAGACATAGTTGCCGTTAGGCACATAGGATCTCCTGTACGACAAACGGCAGAACTTGGCGCCAAAATCCCAGCTGCCACCACGAACTATGCGGTCAGTACCCGTCTCGGGACCCGTCGGATCAGTCTGTGGTTCACTGCTGTAAGCGCCATACCAGTCTTGGCACCACTCAAATACGTTACCAGTCATGTCATAAAGGCCCAGTTCGTTGGGTTTGAAGGAAGCGACAGGGCATGTGCCATAAGTTACACAAGTACCACCCATCTCATATCCCCACCATGCTACCTCATTGATATCGTTGCTACCGGCATATTTGTAGCCTTTGCTCATTTTGCCACCACGGGCGGCATACTCCCACTCGGCATCGGTGGGAAGACGAAATTGCTTGCCCGTCATCTGGTTCAACTTAGTGATGAAGTCTTGGCATTGATTCCATGACACCTGATCAACAGGACGGCTCAAGTCTCCAGTGAAGTGGCTCGGGTTGCTGCCATTATTGCTCATCACGGCCACCCACAACGCCTGGGTCACCTCGGTCTCGCCAATGTAGAATGACGAGAGCATCACTTGATGGGCAGGCTTCTCAGAATTGAAAGCTTCGGTGTCATCATCGCGTGCGCCCATGGTATAGGTTCCACCATTCACCTTCACCATCTTGAAGCTCACGCCGTTCACCGTGATCGTTTCAACAATTGATTGAGCCGGAGTGTCGCCAAGGATGATGTCAATAACGGCATTGACGTCGGCAATGTTGATTTCATTGTCCTCGTTCACATCGGCATTCGAATTGCTGGCACCCCCCAGGACAACGTCAATAACGACGTTCACGTCGGCGATGTTGACCTCATTGTCGCTGTTCACATCTCCTTTAATGCCACCCTTACGAGAGATAATGATCTGATCAGGAATTTTGTGATTGCCATAATAAATGCCATAACCATAGACACTATTGTCAATGTAGGCATCCTCAGGATAAGTGATGGCACAATCCTTAAAGGTGATGCCATCGCCGATTCTCATAACCTCACCCCTGATGGTAGCCTGCACGTTATCAAAGGTGAGTCCTACACCATCGCCTTCGGAATTATTGGCAATACCCTTGACTGTATTAAATGTGATGTCCTGGATAGTCAAATGGGTAACAACGAGGAAAATGTCAATCCATGAACTGGACGTGGTAAGGGTGCCACTGCCCTTGATAGTCAGATTCTTGGAATTATTACTATCTGCTGCTATTGCCTCATAGCCAGTGGTGGACAATCTGCAGTTTCCTTTCACAACGATGGTAGCATCCCCGGTCACACGAATGGGACTGATACCATCCTGGGGACTGTTGCTGCTGTAATCAATAACGGCATTGTCCAGCGTAAGGGTGCGACTGGTCGCATTCCAAGTGACAGTGCCGTTCTTGATATAAGGACTGTTGACTTGGCCGTCCCCCTCGAGATAAGCTCCACACACTCTCACCTGTGCACTGGTGGACATGGCAATCATGAAACATGTAAGCAAAGTGAGTAAGATCTTTTTCATAAGCACATATTTTTATTGATTAATCATTCTGTTAACATAACAGCCTTGCATCAGACTCTTGACCCACAAAGATAAGTAATTTTTCAATGTGAGATGTTATTTGGTAGCATCAATCTTGTAATAGCGCTGAAGTCTTCGGAATAGCCACCTTTCACGCCGTCTTTTCTGACGGGTCGAATCCTGTAGTAGTATCTTCGGTGGGAGTCAAGTCCAGTGTCCTCGTATCGGGCCACGCGGTAAGGGATGCCGTCATAAACCTCGTTGCGAACGTTGCAAACGAAAGTCTCTTGCGTGCATTGGAATCCCGGTTCGGTTGACCGGTAAAGTTCATAATGGTCGAAATCCTTATCCATGTTGGCGCCCCACTCCAGATACAACTGGCCGTCGGCTTCGCCATGAGTGGCACAGGGACGCGTAATCAGTCCCGTATACTCATATCCGTCGTTCGTTGGCTCGGAGAACTCCACCTTCATTTCGGGTGCAATGCGCACAGTGACATATTCGTAGGGTTTGACAGCGATTTTTCCGTTTCTGATGACCTCGATATCATTCTCGAGGATATCTGTGCGGATCATCTTCTTGCGCTTCAGGAAATCACGCTTGATGGACGTGATGACGCTCCTGCCTTCAGTCTCCTTGAGTCGCACGATATAGCCCCGTCCGTCCTCCGCAGCCTTGACAGTGACGACTTGGACGTTGGGAGCATCTGCGCTGATGTACTTCTGCAGAAGAGATGAATAAGGGTCGGTCAGGTTCCTTGCAATCGTGGGGATGTGGGCGTCACGCCATGTGTTAGCATAGGAGGTAATGGCATAGCGGAAACGGAGATTCACATTCTCGTAATCGGGGTTATGCATCTGGAGCCAGTCGGTAAACAGGTAACTGTAGAGCGCGCTTTTCCCTTCAGGCAACTTCCCGAACGAGTAGCAGGTCTTGTCCGGATGGATTTCGCCAAATTCCATCAACGAGGAGTCCCATTGGATGAGCGCCACACCAAACTCGCCATTCTCGACGGATGACCATTCCCTGGCGCCGACATAAGCGTCGGTGCTATGACCGGTCAAATCCTTGTACGGCTCCATCACAGGGCCGTTCAGTTGGGCGTAGAAGCGCGCATTATCGACAGCGAACGGGAACTGGTAATAACCATACCGATAGTACCTGTGATTGTTAAACAGGTCGGTGGGATGTTTCAGCACGTTGTCGATGTAGATGAGTTTCTCGTTCTTGGCGAGGCTGACCGTCTGGACAATCTCCGCTCCGAGCAAGGCAGGATTGCACCAGGTCTGGTGGTTATCTTGCGTGTACAGGAGTTTGTTCGCCTCTCCGTTAATCAACTCGCGGTCCAGTTCCTTATCGTAGATAGATGTGATGATGCCTTCTCTGGTGACTGTGATTCTGTAAAAACGGTTTTCAACTGTCTTTCCGTTCGCAGGGATGACTTCCGGCCCTTCGGGCTTGACTACCCCGAGTTTTTCCAGCGCTTTGTCTAGAAGGGTATCTGCCGTAGACCGAGCCTTGCCGATCCAATCCCGGTGCTGCAGCCATGTTTCAAACACACGCCTTCCGCTGTAACCCGACACACCATAAGAATGCTCATCATTCATGATCAGATACCACCACGCCCTTTTGAAATCGTCATGCGGATAGGATTCCCGGCCCTTTGCCGCAGCGACCGACGTCAGCGCCTCAGCCTCGGCCAGTAGCCGGTCCGCACTGAACTTGGTTGCAAGAAGTTCGGGCGTACATACCGGATGCTGCAGCCATCCGCTCGTGATTTCTCCACGGAGCGTCGGGATATCATTTCCATAATGCTCACGAAGGTAGTCGAAAGGTTCCTCAAGAGAGCCAAGCGTGCAGAATGTGGGGGTTTCCCACACATCGTTCCATTCCTTGAAGAAGTCAGCCAACTGCCTGTTCGCTGGCTCATCATCATCGTAGTTGGCAGCCAGCCAGATGTCATAGGGATACCGCTCTTCAAGGGTCTTCAAACCGGCAGCCGTCTTCTGTATGACATCGTCCAGGCTCTTGATAGGCCCAGAAATATTCAGGCCGAAAATGTCCATGCCGCTGGCATACTGCGTAGAAGCCCAAACAAGCAGCTTTGCCGATGCGTCTGGGGATTCCCAGAAAAAGACCATCGGCAGGGATGAAGCGTATCTCACATCAATCCGGTTCCCACCGCCGCCAGCATCGGGATTAAGTGTATAGCGGCGCATCGTCTTGTCGCAGGGCCAGATGGTCGAGGGGAACGGGTTCCACTGGTTGGGCGCGAACACGATGTTCTCGATTCCCGCATCGGCATAAGGTGCAACGATGGACCAACTCATTCCCGGATTATCAATCATCATCATCGTCTTTGACTTGATGCCCCAGTTATCCTCAAGGTATTTCTTGGTATAGATCGAGCGGCACAACTCCTCATACCCATAGACATGGGTGTGGTTGCCTGCACAGGTCGCTCCCACGTCAAATCGGCCTCTCTTGAAGTAATTGGACACCACCCGTCCAGCCTCGGTTTGTCCCATGTCCTGCGGATAGTTGTGCCAGAACCAATAGCCCTCCATAATGAAGCGGTAGGCCGAGGGGTCGTCGTCTCCAAGCGTGTCGGCATCGACAATTGCGGCGGCATCACTGATGTGCCTGACACATCCGTGGCGCTGAATGTACTGGGAGTTGTGGAGCCCGATGTCAGTGTGAGCTGACTTGATGCTATAGATTTTCCACGGACGCACTTGAGGTAGCCCCTCGGGCAGTTCTGAGATCGGGACAAGTTCGAACTCGTCTTCTCCGTCGACGCCCTTATAACTCACCATGCGCCTGCCATCACGAGTCACCATCGAATAGGCGGTCACCATCCCTTCATTGACCTGACCAGACACGACCTTGCTAGTCTGCTGGAGAGTATCAAGAGAAGAGTCGGCTCGGCAGGTGAGTGAAAACGAAGATACCAGCAATCCGACTACTGCCAGAAATGAAAACAGGTGCTTTATGGACATGAGGTTATTCATTAATGGGAACAATGCATTATTACTTGGTACAAAGTTACAACAATCATCTCAATTTGAACCGAATTGGCCTTGATTTCCTGACTTCGTCAATGCGTCACCCTAGGTGGCATTTCACTTTTTCCCGATATTGAACAGCGGTTCTATAGACCTGTGGCGGTCGG
>JBGUJU010000072.1:0-5167 GCA_045114065.1 Sodaliphilus sp. | reverse complement strand
AGCGAGTTCCAGAGTATAATAGTTGTGCCACATTTGCATCCACTCCAGATAAGGTGCGTCACACACCCACTTGACGCCCTCACGCACGAAGGGGACGTACTCGTACTCTTGTGCCACTGCCTGGGTCATGCCCAGCAGGGCCAAAATCGATAAAAGTAATGTCTTTATCATATCTGTAATTGATTAATCGGTTATAGTCGTGTTATGATTTGCAAAGATACATAATATTTTCGGAAAACTTTTACCCCCATTTTAACATTTCGTTAACACTTCTTGGCTAGTATCACAGGATGCGACCGGCAAGGCGGATGGTGATGACGGGATAGACCGTATTGCGGCCGAAGGATGCTTGGCTCTTATACGCTACTTGGGTGAGGCGTTTGCCAGTCATACCGTCATAGAGTCTGGGCCTGCCCCAGAATTGCACGCCGAGGTCAAGTTGTACGTTCAGACGGCGAGCCCCAGGCACCGCACGACCAAAGCCGATACCCACGTAGGGCCGGAAACGGTTCGTTAGCATCTGGGCATTAAAAGAGCCTTCGGCGGTGGTGGGGACCAGATAGCCATAATACCCAATCGTCGCAGGGCCCATTTCGGCAGGCACGTCGGCATAGTCGCCACGGCGTGCGTTGAAGTCGGCAATCTTTCTCCAAGCCCAGTTATCTGCATTCTCGAGAGATTCCACTTGCCGATGCCATGCCAGATACGCACCCACGGTCACATGGAAACCCGATTTTGACGGTTTGAAGGGGTAAAAGTCCAGCAACAGGTGTCCCGATGAATTAGTGAGATGGGTATCGGCATCTTGCCCGGGCAATGGCTCAAGGTCAGAGTCAAGCAGATAAAGCTTCTTGTTGAGATCCTCATAGTCCTCATAGCCATGGAAATAGATTCCCAACAGGTCCACACCGGCCCTAAGGCCGAAATGATCGGTCATCATCGTGCCCATGTCAATCGTGAGACCAGTAGAACCAAGACCTCCCGACAGGCTGAAGTGCTGAAACACATTGCCCTCCTGCCCCAGGCAGGAGAGACTGCACAACCCAAATACCGCTAGAAATATAGCTTTTTTCTTCATGGCTATTGAAGTTATTCGTCAAAATTTTACGCCGAAGGCAAGTTGAGCGTTGCCGTTCTTGCGGTAGTTTCCTATGCTGTATGCAGTACCATGCATCACCTTGAAGGCATTGGTCAGTCCCAGGGTGTAGCGCAGCTGAATAAAGACATTCTTATCAAGGTTATAGGTACACCCAAGGCCCAACCCGAAATCAACGGCATTGGTCATGTCTTTGTATTCTGTGGCTTCATGTTTGCCTTTCGTGTACTTGCTATACACGTTGAAACCCACTTGCGGGCCGAAGTCGATGCTGAAGTCTTGGGTAGGATAATACTTGAACATCACAGGCACGTTGATGTAGTTGGTATGATAATGTTTATCACTCCTGATAAAACCACCCATTTCACTTCCGTCATCGGCCTTTTCCTGTCCGCCCTGGGCCGCAAACACGACTTCAGGACTAATGCCGAAGTGGGGATGGAACTTGTACTCCATCAGCAAGCCAGCCTGATAATTAAGCACCATCTGGTGTCCGCAATCCTTGCCCCAAAAGTTGGTCAAGTCAAGACCCACCTTGGCACCGAATTTCACTTGGGCGCTGGCGCTCATGCACGTGAGTACTACCAGTATTAGGATCATTAATTTCTTTTTCATGTCGTTATTGGGTTTCAATAATGTCTGTTTTTATTAGTTGTCATATTGATCACTGTTTTCTCACAACAGCAAAACACTTGATGCCAATTTTTCCCAAACTGCACTTATCACCATAATATGGCTTGTAAAAATCAGGAACCTCAACATCAGGCAGGGTAATAGCTTCCAGATTCTTGTATATTTCAGTATAGCTTCCACTACCGCGTCTGATAAGGATGTATGCGTCCTCTCCATCAACGATAATCTGTTCGGCCGAAGAGCCCACGGCATCAGAAATAATGGTCTCCGTGCCGTCGATGACTACAGTTGCGACACCGTCAACGCCACCGACACCTTGTTGAGTGATCTTCTTGCCTAAAATATAGGCATGGCCATTCACAATTCGGGAGCATTTGGGAGTAAACCACGACTCAAAATCATATCGTGTACCCTTCCACCAGTACATATTTTTGCCTGTGGGGATGTCTTGATAAGTAATCAACAGGTCGTCTCCTTTTTTGTCAATTCCATAGACCCAATCAAATCCGCCTTCCAGCCCTTCAATCGTGATAATTTCACCATTATACCAATAACACGGTTTTTCATCATAAACTCCCATGACAACACTACCATGATCTACCGAGAAAGTATTGTAATAGGTTGTGTTGGGGATTTCATAGATGCGCTTGAAATCCTTGCAAAGCCATATCTTGTCGCTCAACTCATTTTCTTGGACCGTGTAGATATTACCATTCTCAACGGTGAAACCACGTATGTTTTCCCCTGTCACGTGAATGGAATTGCCGTTTTTCAGCACATTGAATAGGCCGTCTCCCTTGCGAATAACGGCATACCAATCATAATCCTCGGCAACAAGCGAATGAATGCGGCTCTCCTCGTCTTCACATATATAGACGGTATCACCATCCATGTTGAGGATAAATTCCGGATAGCCCGCAATGCCAGTGGCAAAGTAGAGTGTTGTCTCCTTAACATTAGGCTCAGGAATAGGCTCTTCTTTGCTGTCTTCACAGGCCGTCAGTGCCAGCATCGCCAGCAACATTGTCATCAGTTTCTTTGTCATTTCCATGATTCTTTCTCTTTTATTTATGTGATTAATTCGTTGCAAAATACAGGTTCTTCATCTTGACAGCAATACCCAAAAGGGTGTTTATCTCATCTCACAACCCGGCTGATATGATTAAAAGCGGTAGCCGATGGAGAGTTGGGCATTGCCGTTCCTGGCGTTACCGTCTTTATATAGCGGCACCAAGCCCAGGGTGTAGCGGAGCTGAACAAAGACTTTTTCACTGAAATTGTAGGTAGCACCAAGGCCAAGGCCGAAATCAAAACTTCGGTGACCCATGTCGTGCTTTTCTTTCATCTCTTTACCACGCTCTTCCCACTTGTCAGTATATCGGTCATAAACTTTAAAGCCAAACTGCGGACCCAGGTCAATACTCAACGATGGTGTCACATAATACTTGAACATAACGGGAATGTTGATGTAATTGGTGTGATAAGTCGTGGTTACGTCACGAGCAGGATACTCGTTCATCCACGAGTGCCATTCCATCTTGGGGCGATTATGAGCAGCAAACACCACCTCAGGGGCGATAGCGAACTTACTATTCAAGCGGTATTCCATGAACATACCTGCCTGGTAGCTCAAAGCGCTTTCGTCATTGATGTTTTTGCCCCACTGGTGGGTATAGTCGATTCCTACCTTTGGGCCGAATGTGAACGCCTTCTGCGCCATGGCCGTTCCGGCGGCCATCAGCGTGCACACAAGTGCAATCATTGTCTTTTTCATCGTAATGTATGATGCATTAAATTGTTTAAGTATCATTCATTTACCTTTACCGCAATGAGGTTGATATTGCAGATGTAGTATAAGCGATCCCAAAGCAAGTAATAACTATAGGGAAAGCCTTCAGGAGGGAAATGTCCGATTCCCAGTATCTGAAACTTGATCTCGGTGTTGTCTTTGGGCGGATATCCCAAAAACACATCTCGGCTTATATATATGTTTGTACGCATTTTAGACACATTGGGCATTTGAGGGTCGACATCTGCGGGGGACTTGGTGATTTCGCACCATATCCCGATTTTGTCTTCAGACGAACGGCTAAAAACCCTACCCTCATAAATGCCATCGGTGGGACATGGTGTCAAGTTCTGGAAGAACTCAGCCCCATCGGGCTCATCATCGTGGTGACAAGCGGTCAATGCCAGCAATGCCAGCAGCAAGATCGTCAGTTTTTTTATCGTGTTCATATTATCGCTTTTATCGTGTTTTGTAAAAATTTCCCTTAATCTTCACGGTTAGAAACGACGGCAATAGCCTTGATGCCCAATGCTGACAGATTCGATTTTCCGTCGTTAGAGTTTTGGGAACCATAGGGTCCCACGCTGTATGGAGTTTTGACATCGGGCAGTTTGATGGCGCTCAAGTTCTTATAAATGTAGGAAAGTGAACCTGAACTGTGACGGGCAAGGATATAAGTGTCCACGCCGTGAGACACTATACTAACAGCCGAGAAATCAAGGATGTCATTATTCAAGACAGTCTCAATACCGTCAATCAAGACAGCAGGTATGCCATGTATACCACCTACACCTTGAGAAGTGGTTTTCCGTCCCAGGATAAATGCGTGGCCATTGACAATGGATGATGCATAGGGCTGAAAATCAGCAGGGCATTCGTAATTGACGTTATGCCACCAGTACATGTTTTTCCTGGACTCAAATTCCTCGTAGGTAATCAGCCAGGAACCGGCATAGAAATCTATACCATATACCTGGTTGAAACCATGATCCAAGTACTCATTTAGTGAGAAGGTTGAACCATCCATCATAATTTTCGGCTCAGGGCCGCGAAATGGCATGGTGACACTACCGTCATGCACCATGAAAATATTATACAGCCAATTTTCGACGCAGTCAAGGTCACCCTCGGTCACATAAAAGAGTTGCTGGTTATACCAAGAGCCTTTGTCTTGCTGGGACTCATAACCCTTGCACGCCCAGACCTCAAAGTTTTTATTCTCCTGCACGGTATAGACAACGCCATTCTCGACCGTGAAGCACCAGACTTTTCCTTCTCCAGTGAGTATTTTCGAGCCATTTTTCACGACAAAAAAGGTGCCGTTTTCTTTGCTGATGAGTGCATACCAGTCAGCACCCTCGGCGACCAGCGACTGAATGTTGCCACCCTCCTCGCATTCGTAAATCGTGTTACCTTCAAGGTCGTAGATCTTATCGGGAAACCCGGGTAACCCATTCACGGCCATATAGAGGGTGGCGTCCCCTGACGGTTCAGGTTTTGGTTCATCTCCGTTACTGCATGATGCTAATGCCAGCAGTCCTAATAAAATGATTAATATCTTATTCATGACTCTTTTGTTTTTTATTGTTTTGTTTAGTTGTTGTCTTGGGTTCGTTGCAGGGTGGCGTCGTTGCCGCTGCGCTTCTTGA
>JBGUJU010000071.1:0-2521 GCA_045114065.1 Sodaliphilus sp. | reverse complement strand
AAATTTGTTTTTTAATTGAAAAATGACTATATTTGCGGCAATTACTAACATATAAAACCAAATTACTATGAAAAAGAAATTATTACTTCTCCGTTTTGCCGTCCTGGTGACGGCCATGATGTGTGCCCTCGGCGCCAGTGCCTACGACTTCGAGTATAGAGGCTATTACTACAAGATCTTGACGGACAGCACTGTTGCAATCACCTACAAGACCTATGCTGGAAACTCTTACAGCGGCAATGTGACCATCCCCGAAGGTGTTCAGAACATCAGCACTTACAAATACTATTACGTTACGGAAATCGACAGCGAAGCGTTCAGAGGAAGTACGAGCCTGACCAGTGTGACAATTCCAAATACGGTAACCCTTATTAATTCACGTGCTTTTCAAAATTGCACAGCACTTCGGTCGGTTGTGATGGGCAAAAATTGCTCGTTTTATGACCCCTTTACTAATGGGTATACGCTTAATGTCTTCCAGAATTGTCCGAATCTTACTTCCATCACTTGCTGGATGTTTAATCCAGATAAGTGGGTTGAACTTGATGGTTACTATAATTTTGACCAGTCGGTACTCAACAACGCAACTTTGTATGTGCCCCGCGGTGCCGTACCCAACTATCAGGATACAGAGGGCTGGAGGCTCTTCGCCCACATCCAGGAAGCCCCAGGTGACTACAACTATGACTTCTATCAGGACGGCATCTTCTATAAAATTAGGGGGAGTGGTCAAGTGAAGGTCACCTACAGGGACGAGGATTATAACAACTACCGTGGCACGGTTACTGTCCCTGCGACGGTGAATTATAACAATACGAACTACACGGTGAAGGGCATCGGCGATTATGCCTTCAGGGATTGTGGCAACCTGACGAAAGTGAACCTGCCTGCCACGATAGATTCCATCGGCTCTTATGCCTTTACGTACTGTTCCAAACTCACCGAGATTGACATCCCCAACGGAGTGACTTATATCGCCGATGGCGCTTTCGCGAGCTGCAGCACACTCAAATCCATCATGTTCCCTGCTGGCGTGACTAAGATCTACGGCAGCACCTGTCGCGGTTGCTATGCGCTTGAAACCGTCTGTTTCCCCGTCAATCTCACCAATATCTATGCCGGTTCGTTCTCGTACTGTAACGCTATAAAGACTATCATCAGCCTGAACGAGATTGCACCAAGCCTGTACAACTCGTATATTTTCAGCAGTACAGTCTATGAAAACGCAACGCTTTATATCCCCGAGGATGCCTACGCCAACACCTACACATCAACAAATGGCTACTGGAAGAATTTCGCTACTCAGAAGCCCTACGACCAGTATCTGTCTGCTGCCATCAACGCCGCTGGCACCGACATCACGTTCTCCACGCCATCGACCGACAATTACCCCTGGTTGGTCAAGACCAACGCAGGCCGCACCTGTGCCCAGTCGGGCAACACAGGCATCCACAGCAGCGCATCGGTCATGACAGCCACCGTAGCGGGTCCCGGCAGCCTCTCGTTCGATTTCAAGGCCTGGGGTGAGGCCTCCTTTTATGACGTGTGCAAATTCTATGTCGATGGCGTGGAAAAGTTCCGCTATGACGCCCGCGACAACGACTGGGAGACCTATACGGTGGAACTGGGCAACGGCACCCACACGCTCACCTGGAGTTACACCAAGGACGGCAGCGTCAATGCGTCGGGCGACTACTTCGCCATCAGCAATGTCCGCTTCACATCCTATGCCCCCGAGGCCTATGCCTGCTACACGCCGTCGAACACGACGCTGACGTTCTACTACGACACCCAGCGCAGCAGCCGCACGGGCACGACCTACGATCTGAATACGGGCTCCAACGACACCGGCTGGGACACCGACGGCACCAAATCCTATGTGACCAAGGTGGTCTTTGACCCCTCGTTCGCTGGTGCCCGCCCGACGACCACCTACGGTTGGTTCTATTCCATGAATAATCTTGAATCCATCACGGGCATGGAGCACCTGAACACCAGTGAGGTGACCAAAATGTCTTGGATGTTTACGAATTGTAAAAAACTAACGAGCCTTGATTTGAGCCACTTCAACACGTCCAAGGTGACTAGCATGAATTCCATGTTCGGTGCCTGCTGGGGACTGACGAGCCTTGACTTTAGCAGTTTCAACACGTCCAAGGTCTCCAATATGTACAACATGTTCTATGGCTGCACTAATCTGCGTACCATCTACGTGGGCAGTGGCTGGAGCACGGCGGCCGTGACGTCCTCGAGTGATATGTTCTTTAACTGCACCAGCCTGGTGGGCGGACAGGGCACGACCTACGATGCCAACCACATTGACAAGACCTACGCCCACATCGACGGCGGCACGAGCAACCCGGGCTACTTCACCGCGAAGAACGCCGGCCTGCGTGGCGACGTGAACGGCGACAACAACGTGAACATCACCGATGTGACGGCACTGATCAACTACCTGCTGAGCGGCAATGCCACGGGCATTAACCTCACTGCAGCCAACTGCAACCAGGATGGCAGCGTC
>JBGUJU010000070.1:0-4354 GCA_045114065.1 Sodaliphilus sp. | reverse complement strand
TAATTATATTAATAAAAATCATAATTATTTTAATATGTAAAAATTAACAAATATTAATATAATAAATATTTTTTTAGAAAATGAAAATATTTATAAAATAATCGATTTAAAATATAAAACAAGAATAAATATTAAATATAAATGTTTATATTCTATATTAATTTATTTTTTATTTTATATATTTTAATTTTTATAATATATCATCACTATTATTGAGTATATTTTCATATTTGTGACAAAATGCAATTAATACCAGCTCTGGATAACCTTTAAATAATTCTTTTATTTCATTATCATCCTTTATTTTTCTTCTTATTCTTTTATATTTTTTTAATTTTTCTATTATTATTTTTTCCCAATCTAATAATTCTAATTTACAATTTTCTTTTTTATTAATATTTATTCCTTTTTTTAATTTTTCAATATATTCTAGATAATTTACTTTTTTTATTGAATCGATTTTTTCAATTTCATTATAAAGTTCAATTATTTCTTTATATTTATCTTTTTGTGAACTAAGAGTTTCATAAATATTAAAAGACTTTTTTTCTAATGCTATCTTTTTTTTAAGAATTTCATTATTTTCACCTTCTATATTTTTCCAAGGTAAATTGTCCATTAGGCATAAATTTATTAATATATAACATATAGATATTAAATCGTCTTTAGTTGATAAAGGTAATTCTTCTAATGCATTAATACTAGCAAAATAATAATTTCCACATGTTTTTGATATATTTTCTTTTTCATTTTGCTTTCCATTAGATAATTTATATCTAATAGCAAAATTAAAATCTATTAAAGTAAAATGAATAATATAAGAATCCATTATAACAGGCTCCCATAATTGTACAATATTATCAAGTTTTAAATCTAAATGTAAAAAACCAAAAGAATGAAGGTGTCTTATATTATATAATAAATCAATTCCTATTCTATATATTGTATTTTTTGTAAGGTTATTTACACCAATTATATTAACAAATTTTTCAAGAGTTGGCCCAAGCATATATTCTATAATATAATTTGATTTATTATTAGTAAAGCAATCTATAGCTTTTGGAAAGAATATTGGATTTTCAATTATCTTTATTATTTTGAATTCATCTTGTAGGGATCTAAATTTTGAAATATTATCTATTTTTACAATTATAGGAGATTTATTTCTCTTATTCAAACCGAAATAAACAATTTTATATTTTCCTTGACCAATTTGCAAATCCTCAAAATAAAAATATTTGCCTAAATCAAATACTTTATAAGAAAATAAAATATTCTCATAAGAATTTACTATTATATCATTTATATTTTCTATTTTTAAATTATCTTGTTCAAGAGCACCAGTTGTTGTTGGCATTTTTTTATTATTATTTTTTATCCCAGAAATTTTAGTTTTTCCTTTATTATTAAATTTGTTATTTATATTTTTCATTTGATAATTATTAAACTAAGATATTGTTATTCTTTGCTCAATTTTTAAATCATTTCTTTTTATATCCCATTTAGAAAATTTATTTGTTTTTCTAATTTTCCATTTTTTTTTTTCTATATTATCAATTTTATTAATTTTAGGTGTTAAGGTAGATGTAAAGCCATTCTCCACTAATAAATCATTTTTTATTTTATTTGAATTATTATTATAGTTTAGTGCATTTGAATTATAGTCTATAATATTTCCAATATAGATTTTTAATTCATTTTTATTACTTAAATTAAATATTACTTCTTTCAAAGAATCATTACTAATTGTCATTTTATTTAATTCATTATTGCATACTTTATCATTATTTATTATATTATTATTATTAATTTGAATGAATTCCTTATTTATATTTGAATTATTACAATTTACATATTTATTTTCAATTAAAGTTTCCTTTCTTTTCTTAATTACAAATTTATCATTTTTAAATGGAGTTTCATTTTCAATTTTATTCTCCTGATTTAATTTTCTTCCTAAAAAATTATCATCTCTATTTTTTTTATTGCAATAAATATTGTTATCAGCATTTGGGACATCTTTTTTTAAGTGATTAATTCTCCAATGCCTTTCAAAATTTGATTTATTAGAATATGTATGACCACAATGATTACATTTTAATTTCTTTTGGCCACTATATGAAGTTAATTTATACCTAGAATATCTTTGGTTATTTTTATTTTTTTTGTTATCTTTTATGGTTTTTTTCATTTTATTTATAATTATTATTTCCAAATTTTTTTTAAATAATAAATGGCAAAATATAATAAAAATAAATCTAGTAAAAGCAGGTTACCTCAAAAAAAAATATCTAAATTTTGTAATCATAAAATGAAAACAGATACAGTTTCCCCATTATTATTTACTGAAAAATCTTATTTCTATTATTTAGTTAAATCAATAACATTTTTTAATAGATTTGTTGGGAATTTTAATTTATTTAAGGCAAGTGATGAAGAAATCAATTATTTAATTGAAATTATTAATAGTTATAATAATCAAAGTATTGATAATGATTATAGTTTAAATGAAAATACTATTGCTCCCTATTTTAAAATAGCAATAAGAAATCTAGAAAAAGTCCCTTTATTATACGATGAAACAAATAGTAAAATAAGTAAAATTATTGAAGAATTGAAATTTAAAAGTTCTATTTCAATAAAAAAAGTAATTGAATGTTATAAAAAAAAATATGGAAAAATTTTAAGTAAAACCACTGTACACAGAAAATTAAGAAATAAATTAAAATATTCGTATAGGAAAACGATTATAAAACCTATTGATTTAGAGAAAAAAATATATAAAAAAATGTCTTTTTTATTTATTAAGATTATTATTCGAGCATTAATATTAAAAATGAATTTAATATTTTTAGACGAAAGCAATTTTCATTTAAAAAATCCAAGTTTTAAAACATGGTTAAAGCAAGGGGATCCAGCCCATTTTGGGAATAAAAATAATACAAAAATTAATTTTCTATTAGCTGTATCAGATAAAAAAGTAATAAATTATAAATTTACAAAAAAAAACACCAACACCGCAGAATTCATAAAATTTTTTTTAGAAACAATAGATAAGCTTAATGAAGAAGAAAAGCAAAAAACTTTATTTATAATGGATAATCATGTATCTCATATATCAAATAAAACATTAAAAATAGTAAAAAAAAAAAAATTAAAAGTCCTATATTCTGTTCCTTATGAATCAAAATTTAACCCAATAGAACTATCGTTTAGACATATTAAAAATATTATTTATAAAAAAATTTTTAAGAGCATTGAACAAGTCAAAAGATTAGTATTAGATGTTTTAAATTCAAAGGAATATGAAAAAACACTTTATAAAAATTTTTTAGAAACATTAAATGTATACATAAATTATTGTATAAAAAATGACTCAGAAGATCTTAATCTATGAAAAAGCATAGATATTAAATTAAAAATAAGTAAAAAATATAAAATAATCTTAATCTAAATATAATTACAAATATTTTTAAAATATCTATTGAAATTTTATTTAAATTTTAATATTATCTTATATTCATTATACAAATATAAATTACCAAATTTTATTTTCATATTTTTTATATTCTTTTTAATTTTTTATAGCATCTTATTCTACAAATTGGGCAAATATAAAAGCCTATTCCTATTTGTGGAGAAGGATCACAATAATAGTGTGTATAATTCATTCCACATTTATCACAAAGAATTAAAAATTCTTTATCTTTATCTTTTTTGCATACTACACAAATATCTTTGGGAATTTCTTTGAGGGATAATCTATAAAGTCTATCACCAGTTAGATCATTAAAAAAAGGATTGAAATCATCTTTTATTTTTTTATTTGGTACGAATATATCAATTATTTTTATAAAATTTTTTTTACAAGTAGGACAATGGGTAAATGATTGGGAATATAATTGAAAGCATAATTTACAGAATATATGATGGCAACCATCAGGTCTCACTGGCTCTTTTATTTTACAAAGGCATATAACACAAATATCATTACTTGTCTCTTTTATTTTTTCGAATATATTTCCTGCTACTATAATGAAATGATATAATAAAATAAAAATTACATGGAAATGATTGAGAAACTTGTGGCTGAAAATTTAAAAAAGATGGTAAAATTATTTGTTTATATTTATTTGACAACATTTATGTAAAATTGATAAATAAATTTATATAAATTAAATATGAAAGAATAAAATTAATTAAATAAAATTAAAAAGATAATAATAAAAAAAATAATAAAAAATATTATATTAATAAGATTTTCATCTTTTCATTTTCTAAAAAAATATTTATTATATTAATATTTGTTAATTTTTACATATTAAAATAATTATGATTTTTATTAATATAATTA
>JBGUJU010000069.1:0-12164 GCA_045114065.1 Sodaliphilus sp. | reverse complement strand
TGTGTCAAAACTTGCGATGACACAACCCATCTATTCATCTATTTGTCTATTTATATATAATAAAGTAGACGAATAGACGAAAAGATGAGCAGCAGTCGGGAGGAAGACATCGAAGAGACTCTCCCTTTTTTCCCCCTCATTCACACGCGGTTTGGATGAATAGACGAATAGATGAGAAGATAAACCTTATCCCTGACAACAGTTGAATTGCTTTCCTCGCCTTGCACCATCTTTCATTCAATGTTTTCCCAGGCTAAGGTATTCTGTCTATCAGTTTTAGTGTCGGTTCGATGGATTGAAGGTCGGTAAGGACATTGGCCTTCTTTCCCTCAACAGCGTTGACAAAGGTGGATACCTCTTGAAAAAAACCTTGAGTGTAGACGGAATTGTTGGCAATGGTAGGTGAGAAACCGTTGTGACGGAGCACAAAGGCATCATGGGACAATTCTTCGGCCACGGCACGATTGCCCACGATGTTATAGCATATCCCCAACACTTTGTGGGAATACGCATTGTAGAGCTTGGCGATAGCCTGTTGGTCACCAGCCAGAGCTGCCCCGATGACACGCTCCATGTCCATCCAATAAAGTTGTCCTTTATTGGTATGATGCCATATTTGACGAAAAGACTGCATGGAGCGCTTATTTTTTGTTAAAATCAATTAGCCGTTAACAGATGGATGTCCGCTAACGGCTAATCGTCTAAAGTCTAACGTCTAAAGTCTAAAGTCTAACGTCTCTTACCAAATAATAACTCGGTCGGCGGGGTCACGCCACATGGGCATCTCGGGTCGGATGTTGAAGGCGTTGAAGAACTCCTCCAGGTTGCGGATGGCCACGTTGACGCGGTTCACGCCCAGGCTGTGAGGATCCTGCTTGGTGCGGCGCAGCATCTCTTGCTTGGTGATGTTGTTGGCCCACACGTTGGCATAGCTCAGGAAGAAGCGCTGGTCGGGGGTGAAGCCATCGATCTTCTTGTCGCCCTTGCCCTGCTCGGTGTTCTTGAAGGCGCTGAAGGCGACACGCAGTCCACCGTGGTCGGCGATGTTCTCGCCCATGGTGAAGGTGCCATTGGCATGTACATCATCGGTAATAATCTCGGCACTGTATTGTGCGCCCAGCTTGTCGGCCAGCTGCTGGAACTTGGCAGCATCCTCGGCCGTCCACCAGTCCACCATGTTACCGTTGGCGTCGAAGTTTCGGCCCTGATCGTCAAAGCCATGGGTCATCTCGTGGCCAATAACCACACCGATGGCGCCATAGTTGCAGGCATCGTCGGCATTGGGGTCAAAGTAGGGTGCTTGCAGGATGCCGGCAGGGAAGCAGATCTCGTTGGTCGAGGGCTCGTAGTAGGCGTTGACCGTCTGGGGTGTCATGTACCAGCGCTCCTTGTCCACGGGCTTGCCCAGCTGGCCATATTCATACTCGGACTGGAAGCGGCGGGCAGCCATGATGTTCTCCCAGTAGCTCTTGCCGGGGTCGATGTCCAGGGCGCTGTAGTCACGCCACTTGTCGGGGTAACCGATCTTGACGGTGAAGCTGTTCAGCTTCACGAGGGCGTTGACCTTGGTCTTGGGGCTCATCCACGACAGGGTGGCGATGTGCTCGCCCAGGGCGCGCTTCAGGTTGTCCACCAGCTGCTGCATCTTCTTTTTGCTGTCGGCAGGGAAAAACTTCTCGACATAGAGCTGGCCCACGGCCTCGCCCAGCATCGTGTTGGGCACGTCAAGGGCATGTTTCCAGCGCGGCATCTTCACCTGCTTGCCGCTCATGGCGCGGCTGTACATGTCGAAGTTGGCGTCGGCAAAGGCATCGCTCAGGTAGGGCGAAGCAGCATCTACATACTTGAAGATGAGGTATTCCCTAACGTCCTCTTCCTTGAGGGTCTTGACCATCTCGTTGATTTTGGCCAGCGACTTGGGCTGGAAGACGCACACCTTGTCCAGTTCGCTGATGTCCAGACCAGCGAAGTACTGGCTCCAGTTGATATTGGGATAGTCGGCACGCAGTTTGTCCAGGCTCACCACGTTGTAGAGCTTGCTATAGTCGCGGGTCTCCTCGCGGGTCATCGCCACCTGTGCCAGGGCGGTCTCAATGGCCATCACGTGCTGAGAGGCCTTCTTGGCGTCAGCCTTCTTGTAGCCAATGAGCTGGAACAGCTGCTGGATGTAGTTGACATAGGCGTTACGCACCTTGACGGTGTTGGCGTCCTTCTCCAGGTAGTAGTCACGGTCGCCCATGCCCAGGCCTCCCTGCATGAGGTACATCATGTTGGTGTTGGAGTCCTTGAGGTCGGCCATGACGGCTGAGTTGAAGAATGGGGCGGCAATGCCGTTGTGCTGGTCGGCGATAGCGGCCATGAACTGGTCACGCGTGAGTGACTTGAGCAGGTTGATGTAGGCCTTGAGCGGTGCCATGCCCTCATTGTTGAGGCGCACGCTGTCCATGCCCTGGGCATAGAGGTCGCCCACCTTCTGCTTGATGCTGCCGCGCGGGTTGTTCTTGCCCAGCGTTGTGATGATTTCCTTGACCTGGTTGCGGCTGTTCTCGGCCAGCTGGTCAAAGGTGCCGAAGCGCGCATACTGCGGGTCCAGCGGGTGGTTCAACATCCAGCCGCCACAGGCATACTGGTAGAAATTGGCGCCCGGCGTGGTGCTCGGGTCCAGATTGTCGCGGTCAACCGCCTTGATCGGGTTGGCTGCTACTGCTGTCATTGCAAATAATGCCATGAAAAGAAAAAATGTTTTTCTCATAAATGTGATATTGATTGATTGAATGTATGAATTGTTTTTCAGTTGTCAGTGTTTGACTATGCCGTGACTCCTGTCACGGCTTCCAATCCCGAACTATCTTCCTATCTGCTCCAGCATCTCGATGAGCCTTCTCTCCATGGTGTCATAGCCATGGGCATTGGGATGAACGCCGTCCTCGGTATAGTCCTTGTTCATGGACTGGCCATCAAGGGTCATCGATGGGTAATAGTCGAGGTAATGGACATGGGGCCTGCTGCTGGCATAATCCTTGATGCGCGAGTTGAGGCGAGTGATCTTGCCGACAACATCTGCTACCGTGGGATTCCAGCAGAATTCATCGCAGGGTAACACCGAGGTCAACACGACCTCGATGTCGTTGAGCAATGCCAGTTCGGTCATCGACATGATGTTGTCGAGCGTGATATCCTCGTCGTAGGGGCCGTTGTTCTCGGCAATATCATTGGTGCCGCAATTGATGACGACGATGCGAGGCTTGAGGTTGATGACATCCTGGCGGAAGCGTGCCAGCATCTGGCTGGACACTTGTCCGCTGATGCCGCGTCCCACGAGGTTGTTGTCCCCGAAGAATTGTGGATGGGTTTCCATCCAGAATTCAGTGATGGAGTTGCCCATAAGCACGACGCGCTGCGGGTCTTCACCACGTGACAGCAGTTCGACGTTGGCCTGGGCATAGCGGGCCTTGTTTGCCCAGTCCTGGGCGATGGCATCGTGGCCGAAGAGCATATTCCATAACATAATTGAGGCTATGAGGAATCGTTTCATCATTTGACTTGAATAAGAATTAAGAATGTGAGGTCAAAGGTACAAAATATCTTTTTATCACAGCAGAAAAAATAGCCGAAAAGTCTTAGTCGTGCCTTAGCAGCAGCCGATGCAGTAATTTTTTCCACTTTGGGGGGCTGCTCTTGCGCTCCATGGTGGAGCCATACTCGATGTGAGTCTCGTTATCCATGCCGGCAATCGTGTTATTGATCATCTGTTCGGCTTGCAGGAACTTGTCATTTGCTGGCTGGATGCTTTGTTCTGAGGTCGGTGTCATAGCTTTAGGGTTTTGTTAGTAATGAATCAAATCGGGGGTTACATCAGATCGGCAGCTTCAATACTCTTGCGGAATTGCAGGGGACTTGTGCCGAATTGCTGTTTAAAAGCCTTGGAGAAGTGGGAAAGGTTCTGGAATCCGCATTTGTTGGCGATTTCTGTCATCGACAGCTCTTCGTTGGCAATCATGCGGCGGGCGTAATTGAGCTTCACCTGTAGGATGTAGGCCACGGTAGTGAGCCCAGTGATTTCCATCACCTTTGTACGTAGCTGCTTGCGGCTCAGTGAGAGAGCCGCAGCAATATGGTCAACATTGACGTTGCCCTTGGAGATCTGGACATGTATGACGTTTACCAGACGGTTGATGAACTGCTGGTCTTCTTTGCTCAACTCCTGCTCGGGAATCTCGGGGGTGCTGTCCACGATTTTACCGACAATCTCGCGCATGGCAGTGCGCTGCTTGATGAGGTGGTCAGCTACGAGGCACAACTCGGTGGAATTGAAGGGCTTCACCAGTACATTGTCGGCACCAGCCTCGATGCATGACAGCCGTTCTTGCTCGCTGAAGTCCGAGGTAATGGCAATGATGGGGACTTGCTTGAAGTTTCCTGTCGAGCGCAGCCGACGAATCAGCTCTTTGCCGTCCATGACAGGCATCATGATGGTGGTGATGATCAGGTCGGGTCCCATCTCCAGTGCATTCTGCAGCGCCTCGTTGCCGTCGGTGGCAAAGCGCAGTTCAAATTTCTCCCTCAGGAGCCGGGCAATGAAAAATGCGACATCTTTATTGTTCTCGACAATGAAGGCGAGTGGTTTATGCTTTTTTATGTCGCTGGGCTTCATGATTTCAGCGGTGAGTTGCGGGGACGTTTCCTCAACGGGCAAGGTGCCGTCCTCGACCTGCTGGACGGGGAAGTCAATGATAAAGGTTGTGCCTAGACCTGTCTCGCTCTCAACGGTAATGGTGCCTTGCAGGGTGAGGACAAGCTGGTTGACAAGTGAAAGCCCGACGACGGTTTCCACTCCTTCGTCACCATTGACAGTCTGTGAAAAAGGCTCGAAGATGCGTTTGCGCTCATCTGCGGGGATGCCCTTGCTGCTATCGCTCACCGTCAGCCGCATCTTGTCGTTCTCTGTTTGTGCCAGTGTGACGACGATATTGCCGTTTCGTGACGTATATCGGATGGCGTTGTCAATCAGTTTGTGGACAATCTTGCGGATATAGTCGGGAGCAAATATCACAATCTGTGATGTGACGGGGCAGTGGAACTCGAGGTTGATGAGTTTCTGGCGGGCGTCGGTAGTGAAATTGTCAACAAGCAGCCTGACGAACATCACGATGTCACCCCGCTTGAGGTCAGGCGCCGCAAGTTCTGAATCCACCTTCTCGATGTCCAATAGTTGATTGACAAGGCCCAGCATGTTCTCACCATGCCTGACAATCATTTCGCCTAGTCGCTTATTCTCATCGTTGTTGCCCCGTTGACCTGCAAGCAATTGCTGGCCTGCCCCCATGACTATCGTCAACGGTGTCTGCAACTTGTTGGTGACGTTGGTGAAGAAACGCGATCTCATGTCCAGTATCTGTCGCTGCATCTGGAGGGTTTTCCTGCTGCGGCGCCACAGGTACACCGCTGCGGCGAGCATTAACGCTAGCATGATGCAGATGGCAAATCCGCCCCACATCAATAAGCTGTCTAGCTGTCGGTGCTTCTTGTTCACCTCCAGCTGCTCCAGATCCAGATTGGTGGAATCCATCATTTCCCTCTGGATTACAGACATCTGGTTTTGCATCGAGTCGGTAAGCACGGTGTAGCGTTCCAGGTGTATCAGGGCCTGATTGGGATTGCTCGTGCGAAGGAGTTCCCACAGGGCGCGTTCAACAGTGCGCTCTACCTTGGCTGAACCGCAGATGATGCTCAGTTCCAGCGCCTTTTTGTAGTAGGTAAGGGCCTCATCGTTATGGTTCAATTGCTTCTCGATGTCACCCAGTTGGTTATGGGCCACAGCGAGCGAGTAGGTGTTGTCGGCCTTCTCAAGCTCGGGCATGGCCTGCGTGATGGTGCGGCGTGCCTCGTCTAGCCGTGACATGGCTGCAAGGATGGCGGCCTTCTGTACCAGCCTGATGGCGGCTTTCTCGCTGTGGCCTTTCTCCTTGTCGAGGGTGTAGGCTTCCTGGATGGCTTCCATAGCCTTGTCAGGCTCGTTGTTGAGCAGGTAGAGTTCACTCGCCAGACCCAACCGGGTCGCGAGCCTGTCGCTCCGGTTCAGTTTGCGCTCTATCTTGATGGCTTTCTCGATGTAGTGGATGCCTGGCTCCGGGCGTCCGACGACCTCATAGATGGCAGCCAGGGAGTTCAGGTCACTGCTGATGAGTTCCTGATTGCCCATCTTCTTGTCCACCTGGTAGGCCTGGAGCAGTGTCTTGAGCGCTTCGTTATAGTAGCCGAGGCGGAATTGTGCATTGGACAACACGCCCAGCAAGTCGCTCAGGAATTTGCATTCCTTCATTTTATGGGTCAACGCTTGGGCTTGGCTTCCTTCTTCCATCGCCGATTGATACTGCTCGATATCGTAGTAATGCTCTGCCATGAGGTAATGCATGGTAGCGTCAACCAGGTCGGGGCTTGAGGAGGATTTACATTGGTAGAGCGTGTCGGTAATCTCCTGGTCATACAGTAGGTGAGCCAGCGTGTTGGCGAGCTCGATTCTGTGGCCTTGGTCAGCATTGAGGTAGACGTGGTAGAGCGAGTCGGGCGTGTCACCCATCATCGTCAGATGAAAGGAGAACACTGAAACGATAGCCAACAGCGGACCCAGGAACGGACGTTTCAAGTATTGTATGATTGGAGACACTCTCATTAATTTTTTGCAAAAATAGTGATTTTTTTTGATATATGGGCTATAATATATGATAAAAAATCTAGGCTGTGCTGGCCGTTGCCAGAGTGGGGAACACTTACTATAAAAAGTAAGGACTCCCTATCTTTCTCATGGCATGATATTTGCTTAAATAAAAAATAATGATTAATTTTGTCATGGAAAATTTGAAAGACATCTAGATATATGGCAGACAATGGCAAACAGGGAACCAGTTCCGGGGGGACATCAACCGGGGCGGCAACCCGTGATAAGGTGCGTATTGAGAAACCGCATCAATATAAAGTAGTGTTCCACAACGATAACTACACGACGATGGAATTTGTCACCGAGGTGCTGCGGCAGGTGTTCAACAAGCCCGTGGACGAAGCGGTAGCCCTGATGATGAAGGTGCATCGCGAGGGGCGTGCCACGGTGGGCATCTACAGCTATGACATAGCGATGACCAAGGCGTCGATGGCGATAGCGATGGCGCGCAACGAGGGCTTCCCCCTGCGTGTCACCTGTGAACAGGAATAAATAGTGTAAATTGAAACAGTAACTAATACAGATTTTTAGAAGTGAAATTCACAACAGAACTTAATGATGTCATCACCTCGGCAATGATTATTGCCGAGTCCTGTCGCAACAAGTTATTAACCCCAGAGCACCTGTTGCTGGCAGCCTTGAATGAGGAAAAGATGACGGATTTTATCGAATCATTGGATCTTGACGGCTATTTGACACTCGTCGAAGTGAAGGCTCAGTTACGGGATTACATCGAGAGACTCGACTTTGAAGCGAGAGATGAGCCCACCCACGAGCTGTTTGCCTCCCATCAGTATGGCGAACTCATGCAGCTCCTGGAAAAACACTGCGAGGCCAATAGCGTTGAGGTGGTGGGATTGCCTGAGTTGTTCGATTATATTTTGCAACTGAAGGAATCTAACGCTGCAACAGAGCTAGATGGCCTTCTCGGAGATGATAGAGATAGTTTTTTCGCTCGTCTGAACGATACCTATCTGCCGATGTTGAAGGCTCAGAGGGCCGAGAACCAGAAGGAAGAGAATCAGGAGGAACAGGAGCAAGAAGGAGAGGATATGCCCGATGTTGAAGTTCGGGACGAGAGGAAGCAGGCCACCCAGGGTTGGCGTGACTATGTGTTGTGCATCAACGACCATCTGCAGGACCACAACCCGCTCATCGGGCGCGAGGCCGAGCTGGACCGCACTGTGCAGGTGCTCTGCCGCAAGGACAAGAACAATCCGTTGCACATCGGCGAACCAGGCGTCGGCAAGACCAGCATCGTCTACGGGCTGGCTCAGCGCATCGAGGACGGCAATGTACCCGAGTCGCTCCAGGGCGTGAAGATCTATCAGCTGGACTTGGGCTCGCTCATCGCCGGGACACAGTACCGTGGCGACTTTGAGAAACGCCTCAAGTCGGTAATGAAAGGCATTGCCGCCGAGCAGGGCGCCATCCTCTATATCGACGAGATCCATAATATTGTAGGCGCCGGACAGACGGGCGAAGGCTCGATGGATGCCAGCAACCTCATGAAACCCTATCTCGAGGGTGGCAAGGTGCGCTTCATCGGTGCGACAACCTATGAGGAATACAACCGTTACATCATGCGCAACAAGGGGCTGATGCGCCGTTTCCAGCAGGTGCCGATCGAAGAGCCAAGCATCGACGAGACCATCAAGATCATCCAGATGCTCAAAGAAGGTTACGAAACGTTCCATCAGGTCAAGTATGACGATGATGCGCTGGAGTTTGCTGTCACTGGCAGTGCTCGGCACATTACTGACCGTTATCTCCCCGACAAGGCCATCGACCTGATCGACGAGGCTGGGGCATGGGTACAGATGCACTCTCAGGACGATGAGGAGCACCGCGTGGACAAGGCCCTCATTGCCAATGTGCTGGCACGCATCGCCAAGGTTGATGCCCTGACGATGGACGAGCAGGACAACGGTCGCCTCGAGACGCTGGAGGAAAGAGTCAAAGATAAGATTTACGGCCAGGATGTGGCTGTGCAGCAAGTGGTTGAGGCGGTGCAGATGTCTAAGGCGGGCCTGACCGACGAGAATAAGCCGCTGGCTTCGCTCTTGTTCGTCGGACCCACTGGTGTGGGCAAGACCGAGGTGGCACGTGTCCTCGCACGCGAGATGGGTGTGGAACTGGTGCGCTTTGACATGAGCGAGTATGTCGAGAAGCACACCGTTGCCAAGCTTATTGGCTCTCCCGCAGGCTATGTGGGCTATGAAGACGGTGGTCTGTTGACCGATGCCGTGCGCAAGCACCCCGACTGCGTGCTGCTGCTCGATGAGATCGAGAAAGCCCATGACGATGTCTTCAACCTGTTGCTGCAGGTGATGGACTATGGCACACTGAGCGACAACAAGGGCCGTAAGGCGGTCTTCCGCAATGTGGTACTCATCATGACCAGCAATGCCGGTGCGCAGTTTGCCCATCAGGCATCTGTCGGTTTCGCATCCAGCGTCACTGCCGGCCAGGCGATGCTCAAGCAGGTGAAGAAAACGTTCAAGCCCGAATTCATCAACCGCTTGTCGTCAATCGTCGTGTTCAATGACATGGACCACACCATGGCAGGCATGATCCTGGACAAGAAACTGCGCGAACTGCAGGAGATGCTCACCCCCAAGGGCGTGACGCTCACCCTGGGTGACAAGGCGCGAGAGCAGTTGCTCCGCGAGGGATACAGCCAGGAATATGGTGCTCGCGAGATGGATCGTGTGATCCACAACCGCCTCAAGACCAGGCTTGTGCGTGAGATACTTTTTGGCTCACTCAAGCAGGGTGGCGAATACGTCATCAATGAGTTGGAACAAGAATAAACAGTGGGGTAGAGCAAGATGGTTTTTGAACTGAGTGATGATATCGTTTTTCCCGATCCCCGCATGGGAGAGGAGGACGGATTGCTGGCCATCGGCGGTGACCTGAGTGAGGAACGCTTGTTGCTGGCCTACAGCTACGGCATTTTCCCGTGGTTCTCGTTCCGTGACTGGCCCTATCCTGCATGGTATTGTCCCATGCAGCGCTTTGTGATATTCCCTGACGAGATTCACATATCTCACTCGATGCACACCTTGATGAACAAGGATACCTATCATGTGACTTTTAATGAGGACTTTGTGGGTGTTATCCACGGATGCAGCGAGGTGAACGGACGTTATGGCCAGAAGGGTGCATGGTTGGGCGAGGATATGATTGCCGCCTATACCCACATGCATCGGCGAGGCTTCGCCAAGAGTGTCGAGGTGTGGAATCGTGACGAGCAGTTAGTGGGTGGCTTATATGGCATGGCTATGGGCAAATGTTTCATCGGCGAGAGCATGTTCTCGCGTGAGCCCAACACATCCAAACTGGCTCTCATACATCTGGCGCAGTTCATGAAATACAAGGGTGCCAGGCTGATTGACTGCCAGCTCGAGACAGCTCATCTCAAGTCGATGGGCGGGCGTTTCATCCCTTATAAGGAGTATCTGGATATTCTCCATCCGGGAGCGTTTGAGGCGTTGGGTGAACTGCCGGAAGATCGAAATTTCTCGTCAGAATCTCCTGACGAAGACCTTGTCCAGGATGAAGAATTGAGTGACACCTTCACTCAAAATGACTCAGACGCGCAATTATAAGGAAAATCAGCCATTATCAATAATCTAATAAATTGTTATTAAATGCATTGATGATGCTACTTTAAAGTATTACATTAAAAATATTAAGATTTATGACAAATCGGGGCATTGGATCACCAAATTGCCCCGATTTTTATAGCTTAAAAATAGGTTCAAATCCCATATCTAGAAGATTGCAGGTCAATAGTTCAACAGGTATTATCTAAATGAATACTTTAATGATTGTTTTCTGCCTCGTTTTGACCGTTTGGGCGGTTCTTTTCTAAGGGGCGGAAGATCGCGTTGGCAGTCATGGTGAGCAAGGGTGAAACTGCGAGAATCATCATCGCCAGCATCGATGTGGGGCGCAGAACGTCGGCCTTGTTCAGGTGCTTGCCCAGGTAGTAGGTTCCCAAGATCATCATCAACGCAAGGATCATGGCAGTGTTGAATCGACGTGCGACACGGGAGTCAAACTTCAGCGGTTTTTCGTGCCGTTTGAGCAACATGGCAATGGCCATGCAGGCCAGGATGATGGCCAGGAGCATCACAACCATCCAAGACATCTGGGCCATGGTGGTGAAGCTGGCGATAAGGACAGCGATCACGGTTAAGCGTTTGGGCGAGGTGAGGTCGCTGCTCTCCCTGAGCCAAGCATTGTAACGGCTGTTGCTGTAGTCGTTCTGCTGCAGATTCTGCAGGTCCCAACGTAGCATCGCGCATAGCCCTAGCAGCGCTGCTGCCAGCAGGCAGATATTGGCAATTGTTGTGATGGTCATAATAATTTGGTCTTTTTTTTGTTCCTGCAAAGATAACCATTCTTTTGGTCTTCCGCAACAGGAACTGTTAAGATGCCCTCGCATCGTATGATTTGCTCCGCGCGCCGGGGGCTTTTGGGGTGTATTTTTCACCCCTATATTATATATATAATGTGTTACCTGATTTCGGAGGATTTGGTCACCTGCGGGGAGACATGTCGACGCGCGATTTGTGGCGTGTGGTGGATGGCTCGATGTGCCGGAAATGGGCTACAAAAAGAGGTAGTAGGTGCTTAAATGAAGTTAAATAATATTAAGATTGAATAAAATTCACAATTCATCAAATATCTAATAATCAGCTAATTAAATGTACTTCGCTAGGCGACAGATGATTAAAATGGACGGTTGTGGATACATTATATATAAAAATATATGGCTAAATGTTTGGCTGTTAAGGAAATTGTTTGTAATTTTGCAACGCTTTTTTGCGCTGGTAGGGCCGAAAATGACGTCTAAATGCTTGATAGCGTGTGATGTTAAGTGGTCCAAAAGGGCAGGGAAGCAAACTGAAAAATAACTTACAAATTAATTAAAACTACAAACAACGAAATGCCTACTATTCAACAATTAGTAAGAAAAGGCCGCACTGCGCTGGAATCGACCAGCAAATCGCCCGCTCTGGACTCATGTCCGCAGCGTCGTGGTGTGTGTGTTCGTGTTTACACGACCACGCCCAAGAAGCCGAATTCGGCAATGCGCAAGGTTGCTCGTGTCCGTCTGACCAACGGTAAGGAGGTGAACTCCTACATCCCTGGTGAGGGCCACAACCTGCAGGAGCACTCGATCGTCATGGTACGCGGTGGACGCGTTAAGGACCTTCCCGGTGTTCGCTATCACATCATCCGTGGCACCCTGGATACCGCCGGCGTAGAAGGCCGCACCCAGCGCCGCAGCAAGTACGGAGCCAAGCGTCCCAAGAAGAAAAAATAAGCTGAGACGCACTCAGGCCCAGACTTACTAAAACAATTCAACAAGTAAAATTAATTTCAAACTTAGTTTTCAGTTTTATTGGATTGGACATTTGGTTGAGTAAACGCA
>JBGUJU010000068.1:0-3323 GCA_045114065.1 Sodaliphilus sp. | reverse complement strand
GGGACGTCATTGGTATTGACTCACGAAGTCGTCGAGGTCGGGAACACCTAGTTTCTTGTCGATTTGGTTCTTCTTGTTATAAACCGTGCCGATATGTTTGTAGCCCATCGTCACCATAATTGTCGTGAAGGAAAAACCGAAGCAATAAAGGGCCAACATATTAAGTTCGCTGTCGTTCAGGGTACCGCCAGCGGTCTCTTGGGCCTTGACCAGGATGTTGTCGTGCAGGTCGTTGGCCAGGGTCTGCAGATTGGACCAATAGTTGCTCTCATCGCCCGTCTTGGGCAAGGTCATCGCTTCCCTAAACTTGACGGCAAAATCCTCGCCGTGATATTGGTAAGACAATTTCATCAGTTGCTGCACGGCGTCAATCTGCTGGTTAACGATGGCACGCAACTTGTTGCTATGGTTGTTCTTGCCATCGTCGGACTGCTCACCGTCGCCGAGCAGTCGCTGCATCTTTTTCAGATTCGTCAACGAGTCCTCGAGGTCGGCCTTCAGCATCTCGGCCTCGTTCTGCTTCATCTTCAATCGGTTGCGGTAGCGCATCAGCCCCAACAACAGTAGCAGCGAAGCGATAATCACTCCCGCCAATGCCAGCAGTGCACCTCTAAATCTTGACTGGTATTTAATCTTGTTCAACTCCGCCAACTGCACATCATATTTCTTCTCCACGGCCAATAATCTGTGATTGAGGCTGTTCATGGTCAAAGAATCGGCTATGGCATGTGCTTGTTGGATGTAGTTTTTGGATTTCCCTTCATTTTTCCAATAACGGTGCTCCAGTTCGGACATGAGTTCATAATAAACAATGCTGTCCATCGCACTCTTGGCAATAGGGGCTTTGTTTAGATAATAAACAGCAGAGTCGGGTTGTCCCAGGAACAAGTAAGACGAAGCAAGGCGATAATGCGCTCTCGGATGATCTATCGTTATTCCGTCTGTTGATATCGCTTGCAGGGCATAATGCTTCGCCTTTTCATAATCATGTTCCCTGACTAGATAATACTCTGAAAGAAGGAATAGATTAGCAAACACCACATATTGCTCATTCAAGGATTTTGCTAAATCAATGGCGTTATTGAGATAGAAAACTGCTGAATCGTGCTTTTCTTCAATGTTTCGATAAATCCCGGCAATACTTGAAAGGCAGATGAGTTCATAGTGCCTATCTCCAAGACTTCGGTATAAAGGCAGGGCTTCTTGCAACTTCTGCAGCGCAATGGTATTGGAGCCAATAATCTGATTTTGATAGAGTACACCCATTCTCAATTTGGCATAAGCGATCATTGAACTATCGGTGGCTAACGGCAGTTCCTCGGCACGATGGTAACTCTCAACCGCTAAATCAAGGTGCCCCAAGTCCTCAAGGACGCACCCCTGGGCGACAAGGGCTTTCAGGTATTTCACCTTGTCGTTCGAATTCCTGTAGTGTTCAACGGCCTCGTTGATGGCCGAATCGCTGGTGAATGGTTGATAGCATTTATACTGTGCCATGGCGAGCAATAACGAGTAATAAGACTTTTCCTCGTCGTTGAAGCCGTTGACGTCCATTTTCTGGAGTATGGGCAACGCCTCCCTCTCTTGCTGGTGATAGACCATGGAGTCGAGCCCTGCTAGTTGCTGCATGGTGGCGCTGTCATGATGGCAGCCTACTGACATGAGAGCAAAGACGGCCAAAAGTACAATGATGATGTGTCTGGAGTGTATCATTTGTCAAATATGTTTAGGCTGGATTTTCACCCGATTCTCACGAGAAAACGGTGAAATCCACATGCAAATTTAACACTTTCAGCCCCATCATTTGTGCCAATTAAGTCAAAATTAGAATTTTATTTTTTATATGATTGATATTCAGTGTTTTGTAATTCAGAAAATTAAGTCGGAATTAGTCCACATTTTAGTCGATTTAACTATGATCTTTGCTACCTTTGCAATCTAAAATTACGATGATTACTAAACCAAAACAATAGATTACAATGAACACGACAAAGAAACATCCAGCTGGCCTTCGGCGTGAAGTTCGAATTCTTTCTCGTGGAATACATAAAATTCACTTTTGGGGTTTAGTAAATGAGAATTTGTGTGTCTATATATAAAAGGGGTATTTGCATGAGACGGAAGACTAGCCAGTTTCGAGTGTGTAAAATATTCTTGCTATCTTTTGATGTTGAACTATAATAAATTTCTGAATATGAAACGATTATCTATGAAAAGTATTTTCTTTGCAGTACTACTGTCAATTAACCCGCTAGTATTGCATGCTGGGGTTTACCATCGTTGGGCCATGGCCGTCTTGGAAAGTGGGAATGAAACACCGACACTTTTTCAATACCATAGTGATGTGGAAACTGCCGAAAACGGGATTCAGTATTATCGTATCATTGATGACAGTTATATGGTCCATTATGGTGAGCCATATAATCCTGTAAAACTACAGTATGGTTACAGATGGGCGGATAAACAATTGTATATCTATGATTTTGAGAAGCAAAAAGAGACTCTTGCATTTGATTTTAGCCTCTCTCCAGGCGATCATTTCACGACGTTAAATGGAATTGAATGGACGGTTGAAGCATCCACGGATACCCTTGTGAATACTTCGTTTTGCTGTTATGGCGAGGCTGTGCCCAAGAGACTACTGACCGTAAAGTCAACAGATGGTCTGTTGACAGACCAGTGGTTAGAGGATTTCGGGTCATTCACAGATATTTTTATGATGAACGACTTGGAAAATATCGTTTGTTCTCAATCATTGTGGATGGAATATGCCTATGGGGAGTACCTTGCGCGCGAAATCAATGCAGACCCGTTATATGCCCATGACAGCGGGTGGCTGGAAGGTTCGTATGACGATATTCCTGTAGACCAGGGCTATGCAAACTGTTACATTGAGGATGGAAATGTGGTATTTGAAAATGTACAGCTTTGGTGGGCGCATCGCGATTACTCCCTGTATTATCGGAATGGAGACGATATCTATCATGTTTATGCTTGGGAGTTGGAGCCCCATGTCGATGATGGTGATTTAACCCTGATAAGAGATGTTGCCACCTTCAAGGGATTGCCGACGCCCGCAAGCGGCCAATACACAATCCATATTGGTGATAACGAGTACTCAACAAGCAGCGTTACTGAAATATTCTCAAGCACACAATCCGAAGATCTGTTTTATGACTTGCAAGGTAGAAGATTGGACTCGAAGCCAACACATGGTTTTTATATCAAGAATGGACAGAAAATATATGCTAAATAATCAGCTGTTAGTTTTTTGTATTATGAGGATTACTCAATACATAGATGAACTTGTATAATAACTTTGC
>JBGUJU010000067.1:0-2264 GCA_045114065.1 Sodaliphilus sp. | reverse complement strand
AAATTTGTTTTTTAATTGAAAAATGACTATATTTGCGGCAATTACTAACATATAAAACCAAATTACTATGAAAAAGAAATTATTACTCCTCCTTTTTGCCGTCCTGGTGACGGCCATGATGTGTGCCTTCGGCGCCGCTGCTGCCGAGGCCTATGCCAACTACACGCCGTCGACCACGACGCTGACGTTCTACTACGACAACTACCGCAGCAGCCGCTCGGGAACGACCTACGACCTGAACACGCTCAACAACAGTCCCGGCTGGTACACTGACGGCACCAATGCCAATGTGACCAAGGTGGTCTTTAACTCCTCGTTTGCCGATGCCCGCCCGACGACCACCTATTTTTGGTTTTACAGAATGGAGAACCTTCAGTCCATCACAGGCCTGAGTTACCTGAACACCAGTGAGGTGACTAATATGTCTTATATGTTTGCGAGCTGTACAAATCTGACGAGCCTTGACTTGAGCAGTTTCAACACGTCCAAGGTGACTAAAGCAAACGGTATATTCCGTGATTGCAGTAGCCTGGCAAGTCTTGACTTGAGCAGTTTCAATACGTCCAAGCTTACTAATATGAATTACATATTTAGTAACTGCACCAGTCTAAGGACCGTCTATGCGGGTTCGGGTTGGACAACAGCAGCCGTGACAAGTTCCTACTACATGTTCCAAGACTGCACCAACCTGGTGGGCGGCAAGGGCACGACCTATGATGCCAATCATATCGATGCCACCTACGCCCACATCGACGGCGGCCCGAGCAACCCGGGCTACTTCACCGAGAAGGGGCCTGAGGCCTATGCCTGCTACACGCCGTCGAACACGACGCTGACGTTCTACTACGACAGCCAGCGCAGCTCCCGCACGGGCACGAGCTACGTCCTGAACACAGGCAGCAACGATCCCGGATGGGAAACCGACGGCACCAATGTCAATGTGACCAAGGTGGTCTTTGATCCCTCGTTCGCCAATGCCCGCCCGACGACCACCTGGTCATGGTTCTCCAATATGGGAAATCTTCAATCCATCACGGGTCTGGAATACCTGAACACCAGTGAGGTGACCAATATGGCTTGGATGTTTACCCACTGTAATGATTTGACGAGTCTTGATTTAAGCAATATCAACACGTCGAATGTGGACAGAATGACTTGCATGTTCTATGGCTGCTATAATCTGCGGACCATCTATGTGGGCAATGGTTGGAGCACTGCTGCTGTGACGTACTCCAGTGATATGTTCACTGGCTGCACCAGTCTGGTGGGCGGCCAGGGCACGACCTGGAACGATTCCAACCCGAAGGACAAGACCTATGCCCACATCGACGGCGGCCCGAGCAACCCGGGCTACTTCACCGACAAGAACGCGCCTGTGGCCTATGCCTGCTACACGCCGTCGAACACGACGCTGACGTTCTACTACGACAACCAGCGCAGCAGTCGCACGGGCACGACCTACGACCTGAACACGGGCAGCAACGATACCGGCTGGGACACCGACGACACCAAATACAATGTGACCAAGGTGGTTTTTGACCCCTCGTTCGCTGGCGCCCGCCCGACGACCACCTGCGATTGGTTCTATTGTATGTATAACCTTGAATCCATCACGGGCATGAGTTACCTGAACACCAGCGAGGTGACCAATATGAAATGGATGTTCATGGAGTGTTATAAATTGACAAGCCTTGATTTGAGCCACTTCAACACGTCCAAGGTGATATATATGAATCAAATGTTCCAAAAGTGCACTGGCTTAACGAGCCTTGATTTAAGCCACTTCAACACGTCCAAGGTAACCTATATGAATAAAATGTTCGAAGGTAGCACTAATCTGCGGACCATCTATGTGGGCAGTGGCTGGAGCACTGCGGCTGTGACGTCCTCGACGAATATGTTCAATAACTGCACCAGCCTAGTGGGCGGCCAGGGAACGACCTGGAACTCATCCAACCCGACGGACAAGACCTATGCCCACATCGACGGCGGCACGAGCTTTGTCTGGGAAGACGGCACCGCGAACAACATCCGCACGGTGACCCCGGAAACGACCACCGTCTATACGGTGACCGTGTCCAACACATACGGCTGTTCGAATACCAAGAGCATCCGTGTCCAGGTGAATCCGCTTCCTACGGTCGCGCTTACCGGCAACACCAGCATCTGTGAGAATCAGTCCACCACGCTGTATGCGTCGGGTGGTACTACCTATTATTGGAACACCGGCGCTCACGCGAGTCGTATCACGGTGAGCACGGGCG
>JBGUJU010000065.1:0-3700 GCA_045114065.1 Sodaliphilus sp. | reverse complement strand
GGCTTCACCATCCACGAGATACGCGAGATGCAGATCATGAACATGGGCAACTATGCCCACGGCAACCAGCCCATCCAGCACATGATTTACCTGTACAACTACGGTGGCCAGCCGTGGAAGGCCCAGTACTGGATCCACCAAGTGATGGACCGCCTCTATACCGCTGCCCCCGACGGCTACTGCGGCGACGAGGATAACGGCCAGACCTCAGCATGGTATGTATTCTCGGCATTAGGCTTCTACCCCGTGTGCCCGGGCAGCAACCAGTACGTGCTCGGCTCACCTTACTTCGATAAGATGACGCTCAACCTGGAGAACGGCAAGCAGGTAACCATCACCAGCGAGGGCGAGGGCTGCTACATCCAGCAGATGACCATCGACGGCAAGCCCTACACCCGCAACTACCTTGACCACAGCAAGATGACCAACGGATGTAACATCCATTACGTCATGGGCACCACGCCCAACAAGAAACGCGGCACGGCCAAGCAGGATGTCCCCTACTCCTTCTCCACCGACCTAAAACAATAGTATTATTTGACAAAAACAAGAAACACAATCTTCTGATTTGCAGAAAGATTGTGTTTCTTGTTGTTCTATTAGTACTCAGATAATTCAGTTCACATAAAAGATTGAATCAGAAGAAAAGCATCGGTTTACTTCCGTTTTTCTTCTGGTTGAGTTCGTCCTCCATCTGCTTGATTGCAGCATTGAAGAAAAACGCAATCAGGTGTTCGTCTGTCCCCTCGGTGCGTTTTGCTTTTAAGGCTGCAATATACAGGTTGCGGTCTTCCTTGCGGATGATGAGTTCGGGTAAGCCATGCTGCAAAAGGATGAAATTAGACAACAATCGTCCAGTGCGACCGTTGCCGTCACGGAAAGGATGCAGATACTCATAGAAACCATGGAAACGTGCCGACAACACCATCGGATGAATTTTTCCTTCATCCATTGCCCTTGCTGTTGACTCCATGAGGCTTGGCACCTGGGCTATCAGTTTTTCATGATCCCCAAAAACGGTGTCACCTGCTGCCATATCAACCGTGGTGAACTCTCCCGGCACAGCACCAGGCACCCGATAGGGCAAAGTGCCTTCAGTCACAAGACGATTGAGGGTTTTCATCAGTTCTACATCAAACGGATGATCTAAGTGGTTGTGCATCCACTCGTAAGCCTTGAAGTGGTCGGCCATCTCCTGACACTCGAACAAGGTCTTTCCCACAGGATAGTAACCCAAGCCCTGTTCAAAAAGGGCGCGCGTATCATCAACGGTAAATGAAGACCCCTCAATACCGCAACTGTGGCAAGAGAAGAGTATCTCGGAGTGCTTTCTGTACTCCAAGTCCCCCATCGGTGCTGCTACCTTCTCAAGGTATTGCTTTGCCAAAAGGTCATACTTGCTGATCTCTTGCTCAAACATTGTCCGCAAAAATATAATTTATTACTTGAATAGTAATAACAAAATAAAAAAAACGATCAATCCTCGGGATAGGTAAGGTTCTCGGGCTGGATGTCCTGGAGGACTTCGATATAGTATTTGCGGGCCTCCCAGCGTGCCATAGGCAGGTTGTTGAGCATATAGTTGCCACAGTCGTGGGCATTGGCTCCGGGGATTTCGCCGTCAAAATCGGCCATCCACTGGAACAGTTCCTGCATCAGCGGCACGATGTCGCGGCTCTCGAGGTCCCCCTTGAGCAGCAGGTAATTGCCCGTGCAGCAGCCCATCGGTCCCCAATAGACCACCTTGTCGCCCCACTCCTTGTGGTTGCGCAGGTAGGTCGCTGCCAGGTGCTCGATGGTGTGCAGGGCGCTCTGGCTCACGGCAGGCTCGCGGTTGGGCAACTTCATGCGGATGTCAAAGGTGGTCACCACATCACCTCCGGCGAGGTAATCCTTACGGGACACATAGATACCACGCAGCAGCCGCGTGTGGTCAATCTTGAAACTTGCAATCTTTTCCATAATTTTTGGCTTTAGGTCTTAGGTGTTAGGCTTCAGGACGCGGATGCCACCTAACGCCTAAAACCTTGTATTTATAATTTCTTGATAATATCCTGGACTAACTTGAACGTCTCCTGGGGCGCATCGGTCCAGAAGTCGAGGTACTGGCGTGTGTTGTCGTGGCTGGCGCCCGGCGAGTCGCTGATGACACGCAGGGCAAGGAACGGCACCTTGCACAGGTAACACACCTGGGCGATAGCACCCGACTCCATATCCACCGCCAGGGCATCGGGGAAATTGCCCTTGATGCGACTCACGGCTTCCATCGTGTCGATGAACTGGTCACCCGAGCAGATCAGGCCCTTGTGGATGTCATCACGCTCGGGGAGCAGGTCGAGCAGCTTGGTTGCGCCCTCAAAGTAGAGCGGCAGACCCTGGACACGGCCCAGCTCGCTCTCGGGGCCGCACCACACGTCATGATAGGCGACACGGGCGCCTGCCACCACGTCCATCACGTTGACCGACTTGTCGGCACCGCCTGCCACGCCGCTGTTGATGACAAAGTGTGGGGAAAAATGGTTGACGAGCATGAGCGAGCCCATCGCAGCATTGACCTTGCCGATGCCGCACTGCATCACCATCACGTCGTGCTTGCCCACCTTACCACAGTGGAACTCAAAGCCGCTCATGCGGCTCTCCTCGCTGTCCTTGAGCAACGGCAGGAGTAAGTCCAGCTCCTTGCGCATCGCCACAATGATTCCAATCTTCATAGTTACCAATGATTTGAATTTCTGCTACAAAAGTACAAAATAGTTTTTAGTTTCTAGTCCTCAGTCGCTAGTTTTTGTATCTTTGCGGCATGATAAAAGAATTAATTGATATTTTGCATAATGAGGGGCTGACCCTCGTCATCAAGAGCGGTGATGGCACACTGCACCGCTTCACCCAGCGAGGAGTGAAAGACCTGTTGACCCTGGTGACCGAGAATCCCGAAATCCTCAAGGGCGCTCTCATCGCCGACAAGGCGGTGGGCAAGGCGGCGGCAGCATGTATGGTTGTGGGCGGCGCGAAGCACGTCCATGCCGACGTCATGAGCGAGCCGGCATTGGCACTGCTACAGCACCATCACGTTGAGGCCGACTATGGCACGCTGGTGGATCATATCATCAACCGCGCCGGCACTGATTGGTGCCCGATGGAGCGCCTCAGCCGAGACGAGAACGACCCTGCTGCCATCATCAACAAAATCAAAGCGTTCTTCAACCCCCAATAAGGAAAACACCGGAACCATCAGGTCCCGGTGATTCTTCATTAAACATCACTAATTTTTACATGGCTGTGTTCTCATGTTGCTATTTCTAATTCTCTTTTGTCTATTAGACACAAGAGAACGCCATTTTGTTACAACAAAACTGTGATTTAACACTACTTTAACAGATGCTACCTCCGCTCACTGATTAGTGATTCCAGTAACATCCGCACTCCTTTCCTCACGCTAAAGCGCAAAGCCGCTAAGGATTATGCGAGGTTGCTCGCAGGTTAAAGGATAAAGGTTAAAGAAGCATCCACGCTCCTGTGTCAAACGGAACGCGGATGCAATGTTGTTTGAGTTGTCGTTAATACCAAGAACGCGCCAGCCCTCATAAAAATCAGACTAATCAGTTGTTTTTATTAAGAATGAAGTGACCCCAAAAAGTTGGACGGGTTAAACATTATTGATTTAAGAGTAAAGAGTTCGGTATTGCACCGGGCTCTTTCC
>JBGUJU010000064.1:0-2473 GCA_045114065.1 Sodaliphilus sp. | reverse complement strand
CGGCACGACGCTCGATCTCTATGTCCATCCCAACCTGGAACAGAAACAGAAGTGCATCAACCGCATGTTCAAATCCCTCCGTTGATGGTGCCAGTGTATATGATTGGAAGGGGACGCGGTTGTGTTCCCTTCTTTAATTGAAGCAAACTCTCATTAAGATTCAGTCGATGAGGCGGTTGGCCGTGGCGTAGTTGATGGCCTGTGCGATGTTATCAACACCTAGTTTCTCAAGAATTCGCTTGCGGTAGCTCTTGATTGTATCGTACGACTTGTAAATCTGGTCTGCAATTTCCTGGGTCGTGAAACCCATAGCAGATAGCTTGATGACCTGAGCCTCTTGTTCGGTGAGCCTAGTTTGAGGCACCTTTTTCCATACGTCATTCTCCAGGTCATAATTCCACCGCTCATTAGTGCGGTTGTCCTGCATGATGATTGAATCGTCATTGGCATGGATAGGAATGGAAACGACACACATCGCGAGCCAGATGGTGCCGTCGGGCAACATCTTGAGCGGTGCCAACTGGTGGTTGATGGTTTGAACTTTCTTGGAAACCGTGTTGATGACCCTGAAATTGTAAGATAGCGTGTAATATCGCTTCTCGGCCGCAGGGATGTCCTTGGAGAAATAAAAGCCGGCAGCATTGATTTTCAACAGGCGTTCCACATCATCTTGCGGCACATTGTCGATATAGAACTTGTAACCGATTTCTTTGACCTCGCTGGCCGACAAACCGCACAAGAACAACGGGTTCTCACTGACATACAGGAAGTTCTTCTTGAAGTAGTCGATGATATAGACACTCTTGTAGGTCATGTGCGATAACGCATCCACCGAGTCCACTACGTCCTGGATGTTACGGTAATCCTCATCGGTGATCCCCGTCACCGCATTGTCCATAATAAAGAAATCTTCTACCCGTGCCATAAATGTGATCTTTTGAAAGGACAAAATTACACATTATATTGCATAAAACCAAAAAATACCCTTTTGGGTATTGCAGGCTCCTACGCTCATCAATAATTTTGCATTGAGTAAAATGGCATCTAATGTATAACTATCAAATAAACATAATATTATGAGAAACGTATCAATTATACTGGCGTTGCTGATCGCATTGCACTTGAATGCAGTGACGTCAATCCAAGGAAAGGTCTTTTTCCCTGATGGTTTGAACTATCCTTACACGGTCTGCGTTATCACTCCTGAAGGAGAGGAGACATATCGTCAATGCAGTGATTCCATTTTCACCATTCCTTGTAGTCAAAACCAGGTATCGTTGTCTATCGCTTCACTTGGTTACGAGACAATTACTAAAGAACTCTGCATTGATGAACAAAACCTCATCCACGGTGTGTACAATGCTGGCACTATGATGATGACAGAGCAGCCTATCGAATTGAGCGGTGTTATTGTTACAGGTTCTAAGCGATTGACCCGAATCACCGAACGAGGGCTGCAAGCCAACGTTCAGGGCACCGTACTGGAACAATTTGGCTCAGTGACTGAGATGCTGGCCCATCTTCCCTTGATGATGGAGGACGGCACCATCGCCGGACGTGGTGAACCTGAAATCTATATCAACAATAAGAAAGTGCGCGATAAGTCTGAACTCGACCGTTACCGTGCTGATGAGATTCTGTCAGCAGAGATCATCACCAACCCTGGTCCCGAATACGGCCAGAATGTCAAATCCGTCATTCGTCTCAAAACTATCAAGAAACAAGGCGATGGTCTGAGCGGCAATATCAATGCGGCTCACACGCAAAGTAAAGTGACAACAGATAGAATCAGTGTCAATTTAAACTATCGCCTGAAAAACGGAATGGATTTCTTCACTCGTGGACAAGTGTTTGACTGGACCAATTACAGCACATCAACAAATAATGTTCGAATGATGACATCGAACACCTGGGACTACAACAGCAGTTCTATAAAACGTAGTCACTATTCGATTTATAATGCTGATTTAGGATGGAACTGGCAGATAAATGATAAACATTCTGTCGGCATCACTTACACAGCGATGAATCATATCGGGAAATCAAAAGATAAAACAGAAGGAGATCAATTCGTAACAAAAGACGGTGAATTGGTGGATGAATTCCACGCGATCAGTGAATCGATTATCAAGCCGAGAATCAACCATGCGATTAATGCATACTATGTTGGACAAGTAGGTGAGTGGGGACTGGATTTCAGTGCAGATTATTACAGCAATCGTTCAGAACAAGAATCAACATCCATGACAAATGATGATGAAGCTACGGCAAGCAGCCAAACGCATACAAAAAGTCAACTCATTGCTGAAAAACTGACTATCTCTGCTCCGCTTCCCAAAGGTGAACTGACTTTCGGTGAAGAAATCACAAATGTTGATCGTCACAGTATGTTTGTTCAGAGTGGCTTTTCTGACGACAATGATATTCATCAATTGACAACAACTTGGTCATTATATGCCAACTATCGTGTTCC
>JBGUJU010000063.1:0-71559 GCA_045114065.1 Sodaliphilus sp. | reverse complement strand
GCGCTCTCCAGGAATTCATCATCCAGTTCGCTGTCCTTGGACAATTCCACCACGCGCTCAATGGTTTGCAACAGCGTCAACTCATTGACGTCTTTCTCTTTCTTCTCTGAAATCAGATTTCCGTCCAAATCAATTTTCAGACTAGGAGCGAAGGGTACTCGTTTTCTTCCCATATTACTAGAATTAATTGTTTGTTAAATGTTTCGATGGGCAAACCTGCCCACTTACATCATGGTAACATTGAAAGAAAGAATTCAACGGAAATCTGTTAATATTTATTAATTTTTTCCTTCGGGTGGCTTTTTTCATGCTCAAAACCTTGTCTTTTGATGCATCGCCCAATCATTCTACTTTTGCTGAAAAATCTTGAAAGCCGAATGCAATGCCAAACTAGTTTGAGCATTGCCGATCGTGTGCAGATTATGTAATACGGCCTGTGGCAGGACTACGGCACGCGCCGCTGGTTCTCCCGCAAGTATTATGCCTCAGTCATGCGACTGAAAGAATTCTACGTGGAGAACATCGGAGAGGCCTTCGCAGGCATCATGAGTGATTTTGCACGCCGTTGTAATAGTAAATATTGAGAGTACTTTGTAACATTTTAGTAATATGTGTACCCGAGCAGGCCACGCGTGAGCGCCGCTTGCTTTTTCATTATAATAAAACAAAGGATGTACCATTGGCACATCCTTCGATCTCTAATAAGTTGAAATTGTTTTAGAACTTGTATCCGACAGAAATTGTAAGGTTGCGGGTCTTTGCTGAAGCATCGTCAGCTACATCAAGAACACCAAAGTCGTAACCAATGGAAACTGGCACCTTCTGGTTGAATTCCAGACCAGCACGCAAACCCAAACCAAAATCAAAACGCTTGTAGCCCACCTCGTCGCTAAAGACGTCATAGCCATCGGTCTTGCCAAATAAGCCAATACCGAAATAAGGACCAAATTCACCGAACAAGGCTAGGGTCTCGTTAATGGCATATTTGTAGCCAAAATGTACAGGGATGTCCAGATAATAGGGGTTGAACGTGATTCCGGCCGCCTTGGTCCCTTTGAGAGAGAGAAGTGCTCCAGCGTTGCCATAGAAACCGTTGCTCACACTAGGGATACCAATGGTCGTGCGAATACCTGCATGGAAGCCGATACGTGAACTGCAACCGCTGGCATCAACGTTTGCTACATTCATACCAGCAACAACTTCCCACTTGGGAGGTTCGGCGTTTGCTGAGAAACTCATAGATAGGGCGGCAACAGCCACCATCAGGATGGAATAAATCTTTTTCATGTCTTTCTATTTTTTTTCTATTAATTCAGTGCCGCAAAAATAACAATTATTTCTAATTTCGAGTAGTATTTATCCGATAATTCCATGAAAAAGCTTGTCTTTTGTTGGATGAAGGTGTCATTCTACTTTTGCTGAAAATCTTGCAAGCCGAATGCAATGCCAAACAAGTTTGAGCATTGCTGAGGCGCAGCAGATTTTATCCAAAACTGAAATCAGCAAAGATTATGATTGACATCCAACAACTCATATCGTTGATCTCCGCATTCCGCGTCAAGACCGAGAAATCTGCGATTAATTGAGCGCATTGCCGAGCGTGAGCAGATTATGCAATACGGCTTGTGGCAGGACTACGGCACGGGCCGCGAGACGCCCCGAGGCAACAGTGGCGATCTTAGCTGAGCCAAGCGACGCCAGCGTCGCCGCTGGTTCTCCCGCAAGTATTATGCCTCAGTCATGCGTCTTAAGGAGTTCTACGAGGGGAACATCGGTAAAGAATTCTGCGGCTTAGTGCGTTAGAAACTAAGCCGCAGAGACTTCAGGTCAAATCGATAGTGATAACACTTATTATTAGACAAGATCGTCAAATACCTCACCGCCGGTCCATTCCTTTCCATGGGCTAAGGTGAAGTATTTTTTTGCTCCATCCTCATGAAAGTAAGTTTGTATGCTTTCATGATAGTACTTACCGTCACGATAGGTGATCTTTGCAAGAGACCAAGGTTTTAATGCTTTTTCATCTAAACTCTGGCACATAACTATCAGTGCTGAAGAAGAGTCAACCAACGCTGAATCAATCACCAATGAGTTTGTATATTGATTATGGCAGAAAACAGGCCCAGGCGTTAATAATGTCTTATATTCCATTAATGGTTTCTCCATTCGCTCTTGAGGGCATAACGGAAATTCAGTAGGTGTTTTCCAATTTACCTGTACTACATTTGATGTAAGAGAAGGGTACTCATGTGATGCTTCAATCTTGTCCTGCTGTACTGGTAACCTTACCGATTGACTCATCCTAATGATTTCTTCAGCACTGATTGGTTTTTGGGGAGTTGTTTCAGTCAAGCGCTTCGCTCTGCGGGCAGACTTATTGTTTTTTAATCTTGTAGCTTCAAATATCCATTCTCCAGTTAATCCGCCATTTGAGGCAGGGGAATTTTTGGTCCATTGTGTCAATCGTTCACGGGAGATTCTAGCTTCTTCTGGCGAAACCGCCCTCATCCATGAGAAATTCGTATCCAGACTTTCATATCCCCTTAATATGGATGGATCTTTCAAAAACGCTTCAACACTGCCACAGAGAAAGATAATTTTAGCACGAGTTATGTCGTTGCCTAAAATGTTCTCCAGTTTTGTGACCCATCTAAGATTTTCTGGCCTGTTGTTTTGACGATTAGTGTCAATATGGTCAACGATATGTTGAGGTGTTGGAGGCTCACCATGAAAGGCTATGGTAACAATTCTGTGAATCCTAACGCTGGCAATGCAATTATAGCCATTTTGGTTTACCTTTCCAAAAGTCCAGACATTATCATACTTTGTCACACGTCTTCCAATCCGAGGGTGTCTCATCACCGCTCCATTATCTCGCACAGAGTAGTGCTCTCCCTTATAGTCACACTCTCTTACTTCTTCGAAAAAATCATCAACGCTGATCATAATCAATTTGGTTTTGAGGAACAAAATCTAATCTCATATTCAAGGCACTCGCAATCTTATTAAGGATGTCAACTCCTACTGAAAATTTTCCTTGCTCAATACGGCTCAAATTGCCAGCATCAATTCCGATTCTTTTGGCCAGAGTTTTCGCATCAATATTTTGTTCCTTTCGGAGTTCCTTTATTCGCTCGCCTATACGCTCGCGTTCTTTGTTTCGATCGTTAATGCACCAAAAGAAAGGGTCAATTTGGTTTCGGTAAAACCCTCTCATTATTGGACCCATTAGAACATTGTCATCGCCCTTGTAATACTCATCGAACAAGGCAATAACACATTTTGTAACAAAACTATCATACTGCTGTTCAATCTGATAGTTCATAGTGCTGTGAAATCCTAAGATAAACACATCACCTTCCGAAGTTTCAACCCTTAATCTCAATGGGTCAATGAATTCTGCATGTGTAGGCATAATATATTAATCGTTATTTAAGTGGTGAACCCCACTTTTAAATGTAGTGGAATTATTTTCTCCGACAAAGATAGACAATAATTGTCATATTCGCCAAGAAATAATTGTTAAATTTTACAATAACTATATACTCTAGATCTTTTTCTAACAAAAAGTCTTGTCTTTTGTGGCACCGCCCAATCAAAGTAGCTTTGCGATTCTACTTCGCAAAGCTACTCTGATTTATGATTGACATCCAACAACTGACATCGTTGATCTCCGCATTCCGCGTTGAGACCGAGAAATCTGCGATTAATTGAGAGCATTGCCGAGTGTGAGCAGATTCTGCAAAGAAAGTATCTCGCTTGAGACGAACGAGGGATTACAATGAGGGCGTGTCAAAATTCGCGCCTGTGACATTGATTGGACTTGTGGTTGGGAAATTTGCACCCGTTTAGAGGGCTGTCATTTTTTGTCTCGGGGAATACTACCTTTCTCCTAAATATTTTTTGCAGATATTGTTAATTGTTAGTACATTTGCAGTGAATTAACAAACCCACTTGACCAAGATGCAAGAATGATTATTTGTGTTTATTTCTATATGTGTTTATCAACTTAATGTGATTACTTTATTATGAAGAAAATTATTTCTCTCTTTGCACTTGCCATGCTGACCATGTCGGCATGGGCTTCCAGGACTGTGACTCTGGATTTCACGCTGCAAGGTTACGACAACCAGCATGAGGTTTCCGAACTGACTATTGATGGTGTGACAGTAACTTTTGACAAGGGAACAAACAGCATTACTCCCAAGTACTACACCAGTGGAAATGCTGTTCGCCTGTATGGTGGTGGCACATTAACCGTATCGGCCGATGAAGCTATCATCGGCATCACCTTTACTTATGGCTCCAGCGATGGTAGCAACGAGATTACCAGCGATGTGGGCACCTTTGAAAGCCCGACTTGGACTGGCGAGGCCAACGAGGTAGTATTCACTGTCGGCGGCACTTCGGGCCACCGCAGGTTTTCCAAGGTTGAGGTTACCCTGGGTGAAGGTCCCGTTGACCCTGTTGATGAGGAAGATGTGAACATCATCTTTGCTTTGCAGGGCTACGACAATGCCGAGGTTGTCGATGGACAGAGCGTCACAGTTGATGGCGTGACTGTTGCCTTTGATAAGAATACAGGCCAAACCCCGCCGGCATATTACAATACTGGCAATGCGGTTCGTATTTACACTGGCAACTGCATGACGGTAACCGCTCCTGAGGGCAAGTTGATTACCAAGATTGTCTTCACCTATGACAGTGGCTCTTTCAGCTCGAGTTGTATCAATGTCGGTGAGATTAACAACAAAACTTGGACTGGCGAGGCCTCCAGCATTGTGTTCACCAACATGACCACCAGCCAGGTGCGCGTCGTCTCGATGCTGATTACCCTGGAAGACGATACCACTATACCTGAGGGTGGAGTTGAAACGTTGGCAGCCGCTAACACTCTTGAGGACAATAGTGAGTTCACATTCAACGGCGACGCTGTCGTTACTCTCCAGTATGGTGACTTCTTGTTCGTTCGCGATGAGAGCGGCTTCGGCCAGATTCGCGGTGCGATTGACGGCACCTTTGTTGGAGGTGAGGTGCTGACTCCAGGCTGGAATGCTACCAAGGCCAGCAATAACGGTTGGGCCTGGTATACCGACGCTGCAGGCCTCAGCGCCAGCGGTGAGACCAATGCCGAGCTGGCTGCACCCATCGTGCTCACCGGTGCCGTCGATGACAGCATGCTCAACGCCTATGTCTGCATCGAGAATCAGCAACCTAGTGGTGGCTTTATCCCATTGCCAGCTCGCTTTTATACCCTGCCTGACGGCACGACAATTCCTAAGGGCGAAATCTTGTGGGGCGTAAATGCGGACGCAAGTAAAGTTCCTTACAATGTCTATGGTATTATTGTCAAGGGTAGTGACGGCACATTGATGCTCAATCCCGTTGATTTTGCACCCTATGTTGAACCCGAGCCTGAGTACATTCGCGGTGATGTTGACAATGACGGTTTCGTGAAGATCGGTGATGTGGCAGCCCTGGTCAACTACTTGCTCAGTAATGATCCTACGGGCATCAACCTGAAAGCAGCAGATTGCGACGAGGACGGCTTCGTGAAGATTGGTGACGTGGCAACGCTTGTCAATTACTTGCTGAGCGGCAGCTGGGATTAAGTTCCCAACAATCTCCTAATCATATCTCTCATACTCATCCCGAGTGTGAGGGATTTTTTCTTGATCATGGGATGGATACCAATTAGTTGATTCCGAGATTCAATGGTGGTTAGTCTGGGGTAGTACATCGGCTAAAAGCTTTGTCTGAAGACAGCGTGTAGCCACTTATTGTCTAATTATTTTACGTTTTTATGGTTTTTTTACTGATGGAAGGCATTTTTCTCGGAAAATGCTTTTTCGCAAATGATAAGGTCCATATATTTGCAACAGCAATTAACAACACTCAAACCGAAAACGACAATGAAAATCTTTTACAAAACCACACTCCTGTTACTGGCGCTGATGCTGCCAGCCACGGCTGTTGCCTACGACTTTGAAGTGGACGGCATCTACTACAACATCAACGGCAACGAAGCCACAGTGACCTATGGTGTCGATGATTTATGGAATCATCTTCAAGACGGTGCCGGATACTCTGGTAGTGTCACTATTCCCGAGACAGTCACCTATAATGGTGTGACCTATATGGTCACCGCCATCGGCAAATCCGCATTTGTGCAATGTGCAGATTTGACCAGCGTGACGATTCCTAACTCGGTCACTTCAATCGGCAACTATGCGTTCTCGCTCTGTTGCAGCCTCACTAGTGTGAACATCCCTAACTCGATTACTGTCCTCGGCATCGATGTGTTCCATGCCTGCAGTAGCCTGACGAATGTGGACATCCCTAGTTCCGTTACCGCCATCGGCAACGGTGCGTTTTGGGGCTGTAGCGGTCTGACGAGCATGACGATTCCCAACTCAGTAACAAATATCGACGCAGAGGCATTCGCTTACTGTAGCAGTCTGACGAGCGTGACGATTCCTAACTCGGTGACCTTCATCGGCAACCGCGCATTCTGTGAGTGCAGTAGCTTGACTAGTGTGGACATCCCCGCCTCGGTGACCTTTATCGGCGACAAGGCATTCAATGGCTGCTCGAATCTGTCGAGTCTGACTGTGGCAAGCGATAACACAACATACGATTCCCGTGACAACTGTAATGCCATCATTGAGACGGCTAGCAATACATTGATTGCGGGTTGCCTGAGCACGGTCATCCCCGCCTCGGTGGTCAGTATCGGTGACTGGGCGTTCTCCGGCTGCCGTGGTTTGACAAGCATGACCATCCCTGTCGCTGTCACGTGGATTGGTATGGAAGCGTTTTCTTACTGCAACGGTCTGACGAGTCTGGTTGTGGAAAACGGCAATACTACCTACGACTCCCGTGACAATTGTAATGCCATCATCGAGACGGAAAGCAATACGTTGATTGCGGGTTGCCGGAACACGGTCATCCCCAATTCCGTGACCTTTATCGAAGACTGGGCGTTCGCTGGCTGCCAAGGCTTGACGAGCATCATCATCCCCAACTCGGTCACTCATATCCGCGCCGGTGCGTTTTCAGAGTGCTTTGATCTGACGAGCGTGACGATTCCCAACTCCGTCACCCTCATCGGTGGACAGGCTTTCTATCTCTGCAATAGCCTGACGGATGTTTATTGCCATATTGTTGACCCGTCATCGGTTTCAATGGGGCGTAATGTGTTCTATAGTGTAACTTACAATCCTTCGACCCGCACGCTGCATGTGCCGCAGGGTACGACCGCAGCCTATCAGGCCGAAGACAATTGGTGTACCAGTTTCGGACATATTGTGGACGACCTAGCAATTGGTGCTGGCCGTGTGGATTTCACCGGAGGGCAGTACCCGGCCATTGTGGTGAAGCCACATGAGAGTACCGGACTGGATAATATCTTTGTCATTTATGATACCGAAGGGGTTGCGATGAACTTTACCGCCAATACCGATGATACGGTAGTATGGGATAGATTAGACTACAGCAGCGGTCAACTTGTCATCGAGGAAATCACCGATATCATCCATACGGGCAACGTCACCACGCTCACTCAAGTCATTCCCAACACGGGCTACAGAATTGCGGTGGGCAATGATAACATCTATTATTGCTGGGTAGTCAACTATGCCGACTACTGCTTGGAACTGAATGACTTGTCCATTACCAACGAATCTCCGTGCGACCTGTTGAAACTGAATGTTGACGGTCACGGTGACTTTATCAACTACTTTACTGTAAACGGCGACGAACAAGTTCTGGACCGCGACATCAAACTGACTTACAACACGCTGGAGTGGGATGACACTTCTTGCTCTTGGCAAGAGCGAGAAACCGTCGAGAGTTATTTTGCCCTCTGGAGTGGTGGGTTTATTGCGCCACCCCTGTGCAACACCGTATTTGAGATAGTTGGCGACCGCTTCTTGGAAGAGTGGGGCATCGGCGAGTCTGTCGAGAGTGAGTATTTCTACACACAGGCTGTGGATTGCCGCAGTGCCGCCGTTCAGGAGGGCGACGAGGACGGCATTAACGAGGAATTGGGTGGCATCGCTCCGGTTCACATCGTGTTCAACGGCTATCCCACCGATGCCGTGGTCCATAGGGTCTGGGAGATGGCGACCGATCCCGACTTTGAAAATATCATCCAGCAATTCAATCAGGATGAGGTGGATTATACTTTCAACGATGCGGGCACCTATTATGTGCGCTACAGGGTTGCCAATGAGGCAGGCACGTGCGAGTCTTGTAGCGACACCTACGTCATTACAGTATCAGGCGTACTTCAGGGTGACGTGAACCGCGACGGCTGTGTCGATATTGCTGATATCAATGCCGTCACCGACATCATCCTGGGTATTGAAAGCCCTACATTTGCTGCCGATGTAAACAGCGACAGAGAGATCACTATCGCCGACATGAATGCTATTATTGATATCATCCTGAGAGGCTATGGGGAACATGAATTTGTTGACTTAGGCCTGCCCAGCGGTACACTCTGGGCGACTTGCAATATCGGAGCCAATAGCCCCGAAGAATACGGCGATTACTTCGCGTGGGGCGAGACTGAACCCAAGGAGGTCTATGATGATATTAACTACAAGTGGCGTGACGGGCACTGCAATCTGACGAAGTATTGCACCAATAGCCGTTGGGGCATAGTGGACAACAAGACAAAGTTGGACCGTGAGGATGATGCTGCCTGGGTGAATTGGGGACCGTCGTGGCACATGCCGACGCTGGAGCAGATTAGGGAATTGAATGACGAGTGCCGACATCAACAGACCCAGATTAATGGTGTGAAAGGTTATTTGCTGACAGGTCCTAACGGTAACTCCATTTTCTTGCCTGCAGCTGGCTATCGTGATAACAGTTCGCTCGTCGATGCAGGCTCAAGAGGGAACTATTGGCAGAGCAGGCTTGACACCAACAACGGGATGGCATACAGCATGGACTTCGATTTGTCGAGTTGGGGATGGGGAGACCGTGGTCGTAGCCAGGGCATGTCTGTCCGTGCCGTGCGCGTGTCGCCCGACGACAACAAGGGCCTCTACATTGAGCAACACATCCTTGACTTGGGGGAGGTCCCCATGGGAGAGACATGCACAAGCCTTGTTACGATTGTCAATGACACATGGGAGGATATGACTTTGACGGCCACCGCCGATGCGCCTTTCGTGTTCGAGCAGAATGGGAGCAATGTCACAAGCATGACCATCGTGGTGCCTAGCAACACATTTGCCGACGTGCCGGTGATGTTCAAGGCGACCAAGCTCGGTGAGTTCGACGGCAATGTGGTCGTCCGGAACTCGGCACTTGACGGCGGTCAGCGCATCATCCCTGTCCATGTTCGCGCTATTGCCGATGCTGCCTCACAGCAGGAGTATGTTGATCTGGGGCTGCCTAGCGGCACGCTGTGGGCGACAATGAACTTGGGTGCCCATTGTCCCGAGGACGGCGGCGACCACTATGCCTGGGGCGAGACCGAGACCAAGGAGACCTATACATGGGACACTTATAAGTGGTGCAACGGCAGCTCTAACACCCTGACGAAATACTGCAACAATAGTTCATATGGCAATGTTGACGGCAGGACCGAATTGGAACTTGAGGACGATGCTGCCTATGTAAACTTGGGACCGTCATGGCGCATGCCGTCCGAAGAACAAATGCATGAGCTACTGGATAACTGCACCTCGATGAATATGACAAGGAATGGTGTGAAAGGTCAATTGTTGATTGGACCCAACGGTAACACCATGTTCTTGCCCATCAGGGAGAATTATTGGTCGCGCACGGTTAGCTATGCGTCGTTCTACGCTCACGAAATTGCTTACAGCATCAACAAGTGGGTCTATTACAACGCCCCTCGCTGTTACGGCTATGCCGTCCGTCCCGTGCGCTTATCCCAGGATTAGTCTCTCTTTCCCCGACACAAAGTCATGAAGGTGTGTCATAATGAATTGGACCCCAAAGGTTTGGATAAAAACTTTTGGGGTCCAATTTTTAAAGCCGACTCGGTCATTAAACCATGCTGGCGCACGGAGGATAAAACCAATATTTATACTTTATTTGCTCAATTTCTCGGCCGCTAGGCCGATTGATAGTGCAGAAACGAAGTGGTGCTTGCTGGCTATTTTTATGCTTGTCAGCTATTTTTCAAAGAAAAGCACTTGGTATTAATAGAAAAAGATTAATTTTGTGCCATTTTTGAGCATTTATGTATTTTTGAGTCTTGAAGATGGTATTGTTATGAAGAGAAACATCATCTTGAAATGGACATGCATGTTCATGGTATTTGCTATCGTGAGTTCTTGTGGAGTTGACATTCCCAAGGAGACCCAGTCGTCTTTTGAAACGATGACTGTAAAGAAATCTGATATTGAAGTCCCCGTGAAGTACAGTGCTAAGATGAAGGGTCAGGCCGATGTGACCATCTCGCCGCAGCACATTGAGCGCAGCCACTTGGGTATCTATGCTCTGCCCCGTCGTTTCGATACCGGCGTACCTGCGCAGTTGTTGCAGAATCGACCTGACATCAAGTTGGCTGACCTGGCCATGGAAGAAGCTTTCTATAACACCCAGGCAGCCCGTGCCGCATTCTTCCCCTCCATCAGCCTGCAAGGCGTGGCAGGGTGGACCAATAGTGCCGGCTCGATGGTGGTCAATCCTGGCAAGATACTGCTCAATGCTGTGGCATCGCTCGCACAGCCCATCTATGCCCAGGGCAAACTGAAGGCAAATCTGAAAATCAGCCAGTTGACCCAGGAGGACTTGATGAACCAATATGTGCAGACCGTCATTGAAGCCGGCAGCGAGGTCAATGATGCGCTGGGCGACTGCCAGGCGGCGGTAGAGAAGCATGGCTATTATCAACGCCAAGTAGCAGTATTGAAAGACGCATACAAGGGAACCCATGAACTCATGGACAATGGCAAGGCGAGCTATCTGGAGGTCCTTACCGCCCAGGAAACGCTCCTGAATGCCCAGCTCAACGAAGCCACTAACATGTACAACGGTGCTATGGGCATCATCGCCCTGGGCGGCGCCACACGATAACTAAATAATCATTTCTTTTTATGATGAGACATTCTCTTTTTTATTACTTTCTGGCGTTTTGCGCTTTATCGTTGTTCTCGTCGTGTTCGCACGATGAACCGGTCAACCCCATTAAGCCGGTTGACGAGCGCAAGGTGCTGGTACTGACCCACGACGGCTATGTCTTTGACCAGTACGGTGATTTAGAAGCGCAATTGCCGAACTGCCTTTTTGCCGCCGAAATCATATCCGATGGTGATGACTTTTTCGCGTCGGGTACCCACAGGAAGGGTCGCGTGGGTTATTGGAAAAACGCCAAGTGGAACACCCTGCATGTCGATTTTATCGATGATGTAGATCACTGGGTCTACGGTATCGGCAAATGGGATTATTATCTCTATCTGCTTGATGTTCCCAATGTGCTGAAGAACAGCGGTATCTTCCCGCTTGAGAATTTTCATGACTTCATTCCCCCCAGTCATGCTCTCGCTGTGAGTGAAGGCAAGTGCTATGTAATCGGTTATGGCTTCGGTGACAATCCCGGTGCCGATGGTCATTACTTGCCGGTGCTTTACACCAATTACAAGAAAGAGTTCCTGCCCATGCCCAAGGCTGCCTTGACGGGCGAGTGCCATGCCATCTATGCCTATGACCGTGATCACACCATTATCGGCGGTTTTATCGAAGACTTGCCTGCAGTCTGGGTCGACAAGGAATATGAGATTTATCCTGTCACCTATCCCAGGGAGCAAGAAAATAGCGAGTACATAATCGGTAGCGTGGAGTCGGTGACCAAGTGCAACGACCACATCTATGCGGCTGGCTTTGAATATGATTATGACAATAAGTCACTCGCCACCATGTGGACCGATGGTGTCCCTGAACATTATCTGTCGGGATGGGAATGCACCAGTTCACATGCCTTCGAAGTTCACTCTTATGGTGATGACGTGTACCTGCTCACTCAGGAGTATAACAACGATACCGATGAGTCGCGGACTCATTTGTGGATGAATGGCAGGATCATCATGACCTATGAAAATATCTCTCCATCAGGATTTACGATACTTTAGCGATAAAAGAAATAATGATATAAAGATTTCAAAATTGAAGTTATGAAGTACACTAGAGCATTATATTTGGTGATGATGGCATTGGTCGGTTTACCGTTATTGGCTCAAATCACCACCAAGCAGGAAGTCTTGAATGCCGACAGCATTGTAAATGATTTTGATAGCCGCCCTGCCTTTGGCATCTACAAGGACACTTACTTTGTCGGTGGTACGGCATTGAACACCAAGCCCACCGAGTTCAACAGCGACGTGAAGTTCCAAATCAGTTTCCGCCACAGGCTCACTAAGTCCATCCTGCCCTTCCACAGCCACCTGTTCTTGCAATACTCACAGAAGGCGATTTGGAACGTGTTTGAGGAGTCGTTGCCCTTCCACGACCTGAACTTTAATCCTGGCATCGGTGTTCAGAATCTGGTTGTGCATAACGGTAAACTTGTGGGAAATGCCACGATCATGCTTGAACATGAGTCTAACGGTCGTGACGGTGAGGCATCGCGCAGCTGGAACAAGGTGACGTTCGGCTATGCTGCAGTGATCGACCCTCGATTGGAGGTGTATGGCAAGACATGGATCCCCATTATCGACGGGCAACAGAACAAGGACATCCTCAAGTATTGTGGTATCTTCCAGGTTGGTTCACAGTTTATCTCGGCCGACAGGCGCTGGGTGGCCGATGTCACCTTCGTGAAACGCCAGGGATGGAACCTCAACTTTAACACAATTGTGAATCTGGGATTCCGCTTCAGCAAGAGGGACAACCAGTACCTGATGCTGCATTTCTATGACGGCTACGGCGAGAACTTGCTGGACTACAACAAGTACCACTGCCGCTTGCGCATCGGCATTTTGATCCGTCCGAATTTCTTCAGCGACTTCTAGAATGGAATTCGCTCACTAGACCACAGGAATAAAACAATTGTGACGCAATGCACACGCTGGGGTGATACTTGGCGTGTGCAGTCTTTTTTGGGGAGGGTTCAACTAAATGGTTGTAAGTATCTTTGCTTTTTTATTCACTTTTTTTATCTAGACTGACTGATAAATCGGGAATTATATCTATATTTGCCCTGTCTTTAGAGTTTTGTTTAGTTTTGCCTGTTGTGTGCAATGAGGTGAAACCTCTGATAGGACAACTAACTTATGAAATATTAGAATTATCCATTGTTTCCGACGGATATTAAATAGCTGAGATAGAAACATTAACCAATAAACCAGTCATCGATGTATAAAATTGAAAATCATCCTATTATTGACCTTCCAAAAGAAGAATTCGTGGAATTCCAATTTGAGGGGAGAACCGTTCGCGGGCAGAAAGGCAAAACCATAGCTGCCGCCCTTCATCAGGCAGGACTTATCGTGCATAGCCACAGTACCACTGGCCGCAACCGCAGTCTGGAGTGTGGTATCGGCAAGTGCGGTGCATGCGAGATGCTTGTCGACGGACAGGTGCGCCGCATCTGCATTACTAGCGTTGACGGTGTGAAAGAGGTGCGTGAGATTCCTAAGGACTATATGCCCGAGGGCAAGGCCCGTGCAGCCAGCGAGACCAAGGTTTACAAGACCACAGTCGCCATTGTCGGCGGCGGCCCTGCCGGACTGGCATGCCGCGAGCAGCTCACGGCGCTGGGCATTCCCAACATTGTAGTGGATAACAACGCTACCGAGGGTGGCCAGTTCAATATGCAGACCCATCAGTTCTTCTTCTTCGAGAAGGAGCAGAAGTTCGGTGGCATGCGAGGTTTTGACATAGCCAAGACGCTTGCCGGTGACAACCATGACGGCATCCTGCTCAACAATACCGTGTGGGACCTGCTTGAGGGTCGCCGCATCGCCCTGAAGAATATCGTTACCCAGGAGGTAAGCTACATTGATGCCGAGCATCTGGTAGTGGCAACTGGTGCCGTGCCGTTCATGCCCGTGTTTGAGAACGATGACGTGCCCGGCGTTTATACCGCTGCCGTCTTCCAGAAGATGATGAACCAGGAGCACACCCTGCTGGGTAAGCGCGTGCTCACCGTGGGCGCCGGTAACATCGGCTACCTCACCAGCTATCAGGCCATGCAGGCCGGTGCTACCATCAAGGCCATCATCGAGGGTATGGACCACGAGGGCGGTTTCCCCGTCCAGGCCAACCGTGTGCGCCGTTTGGGCATTCCCATCATGACTTCACACGTGTTACTGCGCGCCATCCCCAACGAGGACTACACCGGTGTCACGGGAGCCGTGATTGCCGAGTGCAAGAATTTCCAGCCCATTCCCGGAACCGAGCAAGTGATTGATGACATCGACATCATCAACATCTGCACTGGTCTGATTCCCGATAACCAGCTGCTCGTGAAGGGACGTTCGGTATTTGGCCGCAACGTCTATGGCGCCGGTGATGCCGTCCGTATCGGCGAGGGAACCAGTGCCGTGCTGCGTGGTAAGCAGGTGGCCTATGAGGTGGCTCAGGAGTTGGGTCTCCGTTTCCCCTATGAGGATTATCTGGAAGTTTCCCGTCAGTATATCGACTCGCAACAGCGCCCCGTGCGCTTGCTTGACGCCCCGCGCGTTCCCGACGAGGAGCGCATGGCCGCTAAGCCTTATGTGCAGATCAACTGCCTCTATGGCTTCGCCTGCAACCCCTGTACCTTTGCTTGTCCGCAGGGTGCCATCACCAAGCCGACCACTTCGTCGGTTCCGATGGTCGACTACGACAAGTGTATCGGCTGTATGCAGTGCGTGAACCACTGTCCCGGTCTGGCCATCTTCGGCTACGACAAGCGCAAGAACATCGTCTTCCTGCCGGTAGAGTATGAGGTAGAAGAGGGCAAGGAGGTATTCCTCGTTGATGACAATGGTGCTAAGGTGGGCGAGGGTGTTATCGAGAAGGTGCTCAAGAAGGACAACAAGACCAATGTCGCCCGCGTACAGGCCACCCAGGTCGAGGACCTCAACCAGGTGAAGGGCTTCATCCTCAAGGAGCGCTATCCCGAGCCTCTGAACCTGCGTCCGCTCACCGATCCCGAGGAAGGCAAGTCCTTTGTCTGCCACTGCGAGGATGTGGATGTGAAGACCCTGCTCGCTGTCATCGGCGACCGCAAGTATATCTCGGTAGACGAGCTCAAGCACACCACCCGCATGGGTATGGGTCCCTGCCGCGGCAAGCGCTGCGTTTCGCGTGCCAAGCAGATTCTGCGTGCCCACGGCATTGAGGTGACTGGCGACAGCACTCCGCGTGCTCCGCTGGCCAACCAGGTTACCCTGGGTGATGTGTATAATGGTGAGACCAAGGAGACCTTCGTGTTCGAGCACGGCTCAGTGATCGAGAAAGCCGAGACCGAAATCATCGTTGCTGGCGGTGGTATGGCAGGTAGTGCTGCCTTCCGTTACTTTGCCGAGGCAGGCAAGCGCGTCATCCTGGTCAACTATGACCGCGGCTCGACGTGGCGCTGCATCGGTGGTGGCCGTCCCGCTTTCTCCAACCCCGACATCAGCGATATCGCGATGCACAACCTGGAAATCTTCCGCGACGACCAGCAGCACTGCAACATCGACCTGAAGATGACCCGCTATGTCAACCTCGTTCACGACGATGCTACCTATCGCTCTCTCGACGCCTCACGCGCATGGAGCGAAGCATTTATGATTGACCGCAAGGACTTTACCAAGGTCATCTCGCCCTACTGGAATCCCAATGACAACATCTACAGCCACGCGCTGATTTCGGAGAACTGCTGGCAGGCAACCCCGGGCCGCACCATCGACTATGTGCGCAACGTGGGCAAGCAGCATGGCGGCGAGGTGCTCGAGGACTGCGAGGTACTGAGCGTTCAGCGTGTCGGTGACAAGTACCGCGTGCTCGTGCGTCGCCACGACAAGCACTATGTGGAATACACATGTGACCACTTTGTCAACGCCATGGGTTGGGGCTCCGAGAAGTTTGCCGACATGCTCGGTATCGACACCCAGCTCTATCCTGTCAAGCACCAGGCATTCATCACCCGCCGTCTGCCCAACATGGGCGTCAATGGCGACTCGCTCGACATGATCATCGACCGCCGTCACTACAAGGGCTTCAACGCCGTTTACGGTCAGCAGTTCCTGCACACGGGCCAGATCATTGGCTGCGCTTCGCCCGACTGCGACGCCTATGAGGCACGCCAGAACCTGAAGTACAACAGTCAGGCCTTCCTCAAGATCGTCAGTGAGATGTTCGCCCAGTGGATTCCCAACTTGGCATCCGTCGGCTTCCATGCCGTCTGGGCTGGCTACTACATCGAGCCGCGTTACATCATCGATCCCGAGGTCGGTCTGTTGACCGGTCTGCGTGGCCACGGCTTCATGCTGGGTCAGTATCTGGCTAAGCTGTATGTGGACAAGTACCTGGGCAAGCCCGTTCCCGAATACATGAAGGACCTCGCCATCGGCGGCAAGGGCCTCAGCGAGAACGCATTCCAGTAATCTGGAAGTTCTAGGGCATAGAATATAGTACCCCCCGAAAGTCGTTCAAAACTTTCGGGGGGTACTTCATTTATGACCCACCTTCCTGTTGTTGGATGATGGGACTTGATGTGGCGGTTATTCCAGGATGCGGCTGATGAGGGTCACTACGTCGGTGATGCTGAGTCGGCCGTCATCGTCCATGTCACTGATGGGGTTGTTGAGATGGCCTTTGAGCAGCAGGTCAATCATGTCAGTCACATCGGTGATGCCGATGATGCCATTGCCGTCCAGGTCACCAAGCACTGATGGCGCTTCTCCCCTCAGGTTGATGTAGAGATAGGGGACGCCGGCTTTTGAGCAATTCAGGTGGAGTTTAGCTTGATGCGTACCGATGGCGCTTGGTATATAAGTAATGGTTACGTTGCAGATGTTGGCGATTGAACTGGCCTTTGTGATTTTGGCTGTGAACTCTCCCTGGTCATCACCGTCAATCCAGATTGAATAGTATTCGGGAATAATGCTGCCAGGAAAGATCGTTGCCGGGCCAATATAGTCAATAGGGTCAAATTGTATGCCCCTGTCCACAACGGGCGGGTTGGGACCGGGTGGTATCTCGGCATCGGGGAACCAGACGGTTCCTGTGATTGTAGCAATCCCTCCGACGAACGATGTCAGTTCTACTGTCTGCTTGTTGATAAACTGTTGGCCGCAGATGGTCGGGGATGCACTGACGGGGATGGAGACATCCAGGGCATCGGTGCTTGAAAGAATCAGATTGTCATGATTAGGCCAGTTCCCTGTGGGATAGAAAGTGATTTTTACTGACTTTCCCACCTCGGCATCGGCGGGTGTGATGGTTTGGGGTTCTACCTTGAAGTTGCCGGGGTATTTGTCAAACGCCAAGTTGATATTGTCCTTGAGGTCGCTTCCCGTCACATGGATTGTCTGTGAGACGGCATAGCCCATCTCGACCTCTCCAAAATCGAGAGACTCGATATTTACGCTGATCATGGCAGTCTCGTTGCCTCCACGATCTGAATGGCCAGCTGGTGCTGCCCATCCTTGAATCGTCACGATAAGTAGTGCGACTCCCAATAGTAGTCTTGTATTCATAATCTAATAGTTTTTAGATGATTAATAATGATACTTTATCAAATATGATACATAGCTGATCGACACCTGTCATGTGCTGAGGACAGTGGTGAAAACAGTACTATGCCTTGCACAATTGTTTGCAAATGTAGCTATTGTGCCCAACCTGTGCAAGAGATGAGCAATTTTTCTTCTCATTCTGATCTGTTTTTGACGATAAACGATAGAATGATATCATCTATTTGGTATTTCGTTCATTTGAAAGGGGACTTGATTACCGAATATAGTGAATAATAGAGAAAAAACGGGGGGTAAATTGAATTTTCATTGAAAAAAGTCAATAAATATGTTGTTAGTTTTTCAGAATATATTTAACTTTGCATCTCAAACCAATTTTTAAGTATATGTGCTCTTATGGAAACAACAGTTATTAAAAAACCAAGAAAAAAGAAAGTACTCGTGAAAAGAAAACGTGACCGTTTACAGTTGATCACCGATTTGATCAAGACGAATTGCATTGGTAGCCAGAGCGAATTGGCAGATATGCTGCGTGAGCACAACATCAATGTGACTCAAGCAACATTGTCACGCGATCTCAAGGCCTTGAAGATTTCCAAGGTGGCCACCGATCGTAATACTTATATGTATATCATCCCTGACAGCAACCAGTTGCAGGATCGCCTGTTGAGCATGCGTCAGACCGATACTCACGCTGCTAAGCAGGTGGGTATGGTGTCTGTGACCTTCTCGGGTAACATTGCTGTCATCAAGACACGCAATGGTTATGCTCCTGGTCTGGCCTATGACATTGACATGAGCCGTCCCCCCGAGATTCTGGGCACAATAGCTGGCGCCGACACCGTCGTTGCTATTCTTGCCGAGGGCGTATCCCAGGAGAAGGCCAAGGAGGTGTTCGAGCAGTTCATGCCCAAGAACTCTCCGTTCTCATTAGGTGAGTGATATAGACGTCATCGGATGTGACACTCTGCGTGCCGTGTGACCTCTGATAATTGAGGTCGCACATGATGACGTGGACGTGGTGTTCATGTCTCGCGGCTTGGGTAGAGTGATTTGCCCCGATGAGTTATAAGTGATTGATCTGCTCCTGAAAGGGGCAGGGGTTGTTGAATTGTACACATTATATATATATAACAATAACAAACAAAACCATTAGTAATCATGTCAGTCAATAAAGTCATTTTGCTGGGCCGTGTGGGCAAAGACCCGGATGTGCGTTATGTAGCACAGAATCAGCCCGTTGCTTCGTTTACGCTGGCCACTACTGACCGCGCCTATACCAATGCCAATGGTGTACAGGTTCCCGAACGCACCGAGTGGCACAATATTGTCATGTGGGGAAAGAATGCCGAGGTAGCTGAGCGTTATATCCGCAAGGGCACCCAGATCTATCTGGAGGGACGTCTGCGCACGCGCGCTTGGGAAGACCGCAACCAAGTGAAGCGTTTCACGACCGAGATCTATGTTGATACCTTTGAATTATTGGCTCGCCCGGCCAATGCTGTTTCTCCCCAACAGCCTGCCGCACAACCCCAACAGCCTAAACCCGCCAACCAGGACGGCGGCAATACGCCCTTCTGATATACAAACGGTTGATCGTTCGATAAATAGGATACATCATATAATGCTCACGGGACATCCAGCAGCTGCTGGTGCCCCGTGAGTAGTTTTTGTACTTGTGAAATCCGGTCGTTACAGGTACTTGTCGCCAAACTTGATTTTCACGTCGTTGACATATTGTTTGATCTTCTGCTCCTCATCCAGCGGGACAATAAGCAGGGCATCGTCAACGTCGGCGACGATGTAGCCTTCCAGACCCGAGGTCACGATAAGTTTGTCGCCCTTGATGGCAACGATGTTGTTGTGGCTGTTGAACATGAGGGCTTTGCAGTTCTGGGTCACATTGCCGTCCTTGTTCTTGGGCGAGTGGTCATAAAGCGAACGCCATGTCCCTAGGTCATTCCATCCAAAGTCCACTGTCTCGACATAGACGTTGGGCGCCTTCTCCATGACTGCAAAGTCGATGCTGATGCTGGGGCATGCCTTGAAGTTCTCCTCGATATATGGCCATTCCTGGGCAGTGCCGAAGTACTGACTGCCTTGATCAAATACGGCAGTGACATCTGGGGCATAGTCGTTGAGGGCCTTCAGGATGCTGTCGGCACTCCAGAAGAACATGCCCGAATTCCAGAAGAATTCACCCGACTCGAGGAAGACGCGTGCGAGATCCTCGTTGGGCTTCTCGGTGAAGGTCTTCACTGTCGAGAAATTGCCCTCGACTTGCTCGCCCACCTGGATGTATCCGTAGCCGGTCTCGGGACGGCTGGGCTTGATACCCATGGTGACCAGGGCATCGTGCTTGTCGATGAACTCAAAGGCATCGATGACACTTTGCCTGAACTTCTGTTCATTGAGGATAAGGTGGTCGCTCGGAGCAACCATCATCTTAGCATCGGGATTGAGTGCCTTGATGTGATGGGCGGCCCATGCTATGCAGGGTGCGGTATTGCGACGGACGGGTTCCAGCAGTATCTGGTGGTCCTTGATCTCGGGCAACTGCTCTTTGATGATCGGACCATAGTTCTCGTTGGTGATAAGCAGGATATTCTCGACCGAGACGATGCCGTTGATACGGTCAAACGCCATCTGGAGCAGCGTGCGTCCGGTACCGAAGAAGTCGATAAACTGCTTGGGAAGGGCGGACTTGGAGAAGGGCCAAAAACGGCTGCCAACCCCTCCGCACATGATAACGCAATATCTGTTGTTATCCATTGAGGTGGTAAAGGTTTTTTTAGTGATAAGTCAACGTTCTGTTATTCCCCACAAAGGTACAGATAAAAATCCAAGAAACAACGATTGTGTCTCAAATAATGATTGACGATAAGAAGTAGTTGAACCCAAATTTGCTGGAAATCAGTAGCTTGAGGTGGGTCGAAAAGGGATTACTCATCAAAGTAGATGGGCAACGTGCGGCTGATGCTTTGTTCCAGCGAGATGAGTGTCTCGGTAGCGGCGACACCCTCGATGTGCTGGATGCGGTCGTTGACGAGCGACATGAGGTGTTCGTTGTCACGGGCATAGACCTTGATCATCATTGTGTAGTGTCCGGTGGTGAAATGGCACTCGACGACCTCCTTGATTTTGAGCAATTCAGGAACGACATTGCGGTACATGGAGCCTCTCTCCAGGGTCAAGCCGATGAAGGTGCAGGTGGAGTAACCGAGCATCTTGGGATTCACATTGTAGCCCGATCCGGTAATGACGCCATCGTCGATGAGACGCTGGATGCGCTGATGCACTGCTGCGCGTGAGACACCACACACCTGAGCCACATCCTTGCTGGGAATGCGGGCATTGTTCATCACAATTTCAAGAATTTTTTTATCAAGAGTGTCAATCTTTTCCATGAAATCAAATTTTTGCTAACCACTTGCAAATGTAACATATTTTTTTCATCATGCTATAGAATTCAGTAAAAAAAATAACCTTTTTTTTGATGAGTTTAGTGTAAGGTGTTGATTGTTAAAGGTATAAACGATTTTATAGCTAGCGCAATTATACTCTATCATGTTGATGGTTATAGCAAAATGTCAGCATTCAGGCATGGTGACCGACACCATTCTGATGGGAAAAGAAAAGGGTAGTGTGGGGTGGGGTCAACGACTCTTGCCGAAGGCGCATCCTGGCAGTTCGCGCATGTTGTAGCGCGAGGCCATTGATTCTCCGTAGGCCCCTGCCGATAGGATGGCAATGAGGTCTCCGCGGTGGGTGATGGGCAACTTGCGATCGTGGGCGAACACATCGGTTGACTCGCAGACAGGACCGACGATATCATAGGTTTCGAGGTCGCCTTGGGCTGCACTCAGGTTCTGCACCTGATGATAGGCATCATATAGTGCCGGCCTGATCAGGTCGGTCATGCCGGCATCAAGGATGACGAACTTTTTCTCGCGGTTTTCCTTGACAAAAACGACGCGGCTGATGAGCGAGCCACATTGACCGACAATAGCACGTCCCAGCTCGAAGTGCAGCTGTTGGGACGGCATGAGGCGCAGGTGCTGATTGAACACGTCGAAGTATTCCTTGAAGTCTGGTATCATGTGCTCGTCGGGGTGCTGGTAATCGATGCCTAGACCACCGCCCACATTGATGAATTCAAAGTGAATCCCACGTGATTCAAAGTGTTCTACCAGGCGGTTGATTGTTTCGCACAGCATGACGAAAGGCGGCATGACTGTGATCTGTGAACCAATGTGGAAGTGTAAGCCTCTCAAGTGGATGTGTGACAACGAAATGGCTTGATTGACAACGGTTTCCAGGTCTTCAATACTGATGCCGAACTTGTTCTCAACTGTGCCTGTGGTGATGTGCTTGTGGGTGTGGGCGTCAATGTCTGGGTTGACGCGGATGGCGATAGGTGCCATCTTGTCCATCTCGGTGGCAAGCGTGCTGATGACCTCCAGCTCGGGGATCGATTCGACGTTGAAGCAACCGATACCTTTTTCCAATCCCAGACGGATCTCGCGATCCGTTTTTCCGACTCCCGAAAAGTTCATGGATTGGGGGTTGAAACCCGCCTCAAGGGCGGCTGTGATTTCGCCTCCACTTACTAGGTCGGCTCCCATTCCGATTTGTGCTATCTCTCTGAGAATCCGTGGGTTGCCATTGGCCTTAATGGCATAGTGTACGAGGTAGGGCAGCCCTGCTGTCTCGCGCTTGATGGCATCGAGTGTCATGTGCAGGACATCCAGGTCATAGTAATAAAATGGCGTAGATTTTTTCTGCAAGTCTGCCAGTGGAATATGGTTAGCAATGTTGAACTGAGACATAGTACTTGTTTTGGAATGATAAAGCCGGATATTGAATTAACGTTGCAAAAGTATTGAAAGTTTTATTGAAAAAGTATTTACAATCCATAAATTGTGTTAATTTTCTTGTCGCTCGTTGATAGAAGCAAAATCATGTCATGATCAATACCGAAAAATGATATGAAAAAAAAGGTCTCAATTTTGGCAAAATTTTACACTTGTAAATTTCTGACAAATAAGTTAAAACATTGAATTGCAGTATGGTTGAGGGGCGTTAATAAACCTGTTAATAAAAAATAACTTTTTAATTGTAAATTTCTGGGTTTGGGATTGCAAATTATCCAAAAAAATGTAGTAATTTTGAAGTCCCCAAAAAATAGGGGCAGAAGAACACTCAACGGCAAAAGTTAAAACGATGGAACACTCTGTGTATCACATACCTGCGCTGCTCGCCGAGAGCATTGAAGGGCTTGCGCTCAAGTCCGATGGCATCTATGTCGACGCCACCTTTGGTGGCGGAGGGCATAGCCGTGCCATTTTGGAGCGTCTTGGAAAGGGAGGTCGTTTGGTTGGTATGGATCAGGATATGGATGCCTGGCAGAACCGATTGGAGGATGACAGATTTACATTTGCACACGGAAATTTCGCTTACCTGAAGAATTTCCTGCGCTATTATGGAATTCTCAAGGTTGACGGCATTCTTGCCGATCTGGGCGTGTCGTTCCATCACTTTGACGATGTGGAGCGTGGCTTCACCTTTCGCGCCGATGCCCCCCTGGACATGCGCATGAATCGCAGTGCCGTGTTCACCGCTCGTGACTTGCTGAACACCTACAGCGAGGAGCGGCTTGCCGATGTGTTGTACCTCTATGGCGAGTTGCGTCAGTCAAGGCGACTGGCGGCTGCCATTGTCAAGGCCCGCCCCCTGTCAACGACTGGCGAGTTGCTGAATGTTGTCAGGCCTCTGGTCAAACCGGCCCAGGAAAAGAAGGAACTGTCGATGGTCTTCCAGGCCTTACGCATCGAGGTCAATGGCGAGCTTGACGCACTGCGCAAACTGCTGGCGCAGTCCATCGAGGTGCTCAACCCGGGAGGACGCCTGGCCATCATCACCTACCACTCGCTCGAGGACCGCTTGGTGAAGAACTTCATGCGGACCGGCAATGTGGAGGGACGGCAGGAGAAGGATTTCTTTGGCCGTGTCAACACCCCGTGGCGTGTGATCACCGGCAAAGTCATCGTTCCCGATGATGACGAGGTGTCGCGCAACCCCCGCTCCCGAAGCGCCAAGTTGAGGGTGGCTGAGCTGCTGGACACAGCCAGTGGGCAAAAGTGAAATGAATCAAGTAGTAACTAATAGCAATCATATAGAAAATTCAACATGGGAGAGATAAAAAATAATGCTGCTACGACCGGTAAGAAGGCGAGCAAGTACATCCTGCAGGGTCGCATTTTTTCGCTTGATTTCTTCAAGCGCAACTGGATTTATGTGGTCTTTGTAGTTGCCATGGCTCTGGCCTATATCGGCAATAAGTTCGCCTGTCAGAGCAGCATCCAGGAGCTGTTGTCATTGAAGACCGACCTTGCCAACGCCCAGAGCGACCTGGTGAAGGCAAGTGCCGACTATAACTCGATGATCAGGGAAAGCAAGATGGTGGAACTCATGAATGAGAAGCACCTCGGCCTGACTGCCCCGTTGGATCCCCCCTATCAATTGAAGTCAAAATAGTTTGAATAATACCCCATTTTTTCTGCAGTACAATGAAACAGAACAACAACAAAAGTCACATCCTGTTGCGCTATCTGTTCGTGGTCGGATTCATGCTACTCTTCTCGGCCATGATCTTGTGGTGCATGTTTAAGCTCACCGTGGTACATGCCACGGAATGGAATGACAAGGCTAAAACAGTACTTGACAGCACGATTTACACCCAGCCCGAGCGTGGCCGACTGCTTGCCGACAATGGCACTGAACTCGCTGCCAATCTGGAGTTCTATGTCGTGCGCATTGATTGGTTCACCCGAGGCATCAAGGAGGACACCCTGAAGAAATACATCGGTCCGCTGTGTGACAGCTTGGCGGCCTTTGATCCATCAATGACAGCCGTGGATTGGCAGAAGAAGCTGACCCAAGACCGCCAGAACATTCTGGATGCTGCCGACAAGAACAAGTCCCCGAATCCTCGCAAGAACCGTGCCTATCGCCTGTTCAGCAAGATGCTCACGCACAGGGAATATGAGCGTGTCCACAGTTTCCCCTTCTTCAGGAAGCCGATGAACCAGACGGGATTCTATTGTGAGAAGATAGCCCGTCGCACCAAGCCTTATGGCGCTATGGCGGCTCGCAGTATCGGCAGCCTCGATAGCACGCTCACTCATGGCAAGTCGGGCTTGGAACGTGCGCTCGACACTTTGCTCTACGGCACGCCGGGCATCGCCCGCCATCTGCAGTTGACTAATGGAATTGTCCCCGTTGAGAGCGTTCCCGCTGTCAAGGGCTATGATATTACTACGACCATCAACGTGCAGCTCCAGGATATCGTCGAACACGAACTCAACGAGATGTGCATCGAGACCGGAGCCGAGTGGGGCACTTGTGTGCTCATGGAAGTGGAGACTGGCGACATCAAGGCCATCAGTAACCTGAAGCGCAGCGAGGATAACCCTGACGAGTATGTCGAGGGTATCAACTATGCCGTGCTGGGCTACGAGCCGGGCTCGGTAGTCAAGACCATCTCGATGATGGTGGCGCTCGAGGACGGTATCGTGACCGATATCGAGAAGCAGTGGGCGACGGGATCATCGTGGGCCTATGCCGGCGGTAACCCGATCACCGACTCCCATGGCGCAGCGTCAAGGTCGGCTCGCCAGATCATCGAGACTTCGTCCAACATCGGTATGGCCAAAATCATCACCTCGAAGTATGGTGCCAATCCGCCTGCCTTCCGCGAGCGTTTGGAGCAGATGGGCTTCTTTGAGCCTTTCCATCTGGGTATTGCCGGTGAGGAGGTTCCTCAGTTCAGCAAGGCCGATGTCAAGGATGGTGGCCGCGTCGTGTTGTCACGCCAGGCCTATGGCTATGGCACCAAGATTCCGCCGTTGTGCACCCTGGCGATGTATAATGCGATTGCCAATAACGGCAAGTATGTGCGTCCTCGACTGTTCAAGAAACTCTCGCGGGAAGGTGAACCCGATTCCATCATCCCCGTTACCTATATCCGTAACCAGGTGTGCTCTCCCGAGAATGCCGCTAAGCTGCGACTGATGCTGCATGACGTGGTATGGGGCTCCCATGGTACTGCCCGCCACTGGGTGCAGGACTCTGCTGTAGAGATTGCCGGCAAGACGGGTACTGCCTTTGAGGTAATCAATGGCAAGTATGGCGCGAGAAAGCGTCTTGCCTTCTGCGGTTTCTTCCCCTACGATAAGCCCAAGTATTCGTGCATCGTGCTCATGCTGGGTGCCGATAGGGGCGCTGGAGCCAGCAGTGGTATGGTGCTCAGGAGAGTCGCCCGCAAGATGTATGCCCATGGCTTGTTGGGCCTGCCCACCGACTTGGCCCAGAAACAGTCCAAGAAGAAGGATCCCTCACCCAAGAAGGGGTCTCCCGTCTTGTTCGCTTCGATGGGTGATGACAAGGCGCGCAACCTGCAGCGTGGACTGGGGCTGAATTCGTCCCGCCACTATGCTCGGCCGTCCAAGGTGGAGAGTGGTGTGCCCAATGTCATCGGTCTCAACATTCGCGAGGCGATACGCCTGCTTGAGAATGCCGGACTCAAGGTGAACTTTACGGGATCGGGTATGGTCGTTTCCCAGAGTATCTCTGCGGGATCACATTATGCCCGTGGTGAACGGATCAATTTGAAATTAAAAAATTCCTAAATCATAATTGCTCATGAAATATTTATCACAATTACTTGTAGCCATCAACCCGCTTCAGATAGTGGGTCCCACTGATATTGAAATTACCGATGTCATCAACGACTCCCGCCTGGCAAGTCCCGGCGCGATGTTCATCGCTGTCAAGGGTGTCGCTGTCGATTCCCATCGTTTCATCGGGGACGTGGTCGCAGCTGGAGCCGCCGCAATCGTGTGTGAACACTTGCCCGAGCAGCTCAGTGATGGCGTCACCTATATCCAGGTCGAGAACAGTGTCACGGCACTGTCCCGACTCGCCGACGAGTGGTTTGACCACCCGTCAAGGCAATTGCGCCTTGTGGGTGTCACTGGCACCAACGGCAAGACAACGACCGCCACGCTGCTCTATGAGATGACACGTCTGCTGGGACACAAGGCAGGCTTGTTGTCCACGGTCAAGAACATCATCGACACGGTCGAGCAGGAGGCCAAGCAGACCACGCCCGACCACCTGACATTGAATCGCCTCTTGCACGAGATGGTGCAGGCTGGTTGTGAATATGCGTTCATGGAGGTGAGCTCACATGCCTGTGTGCAGGGACGCATCGAGGGCATCACCTTCGCCGGTGGCATCTTCACCAACCTCACCCGCGATCACATGGACTTCCACAAGACGGTGGACAACTATATTGCGGCCAAGAAGATGTTCTTTGACGCTCTGCCCGACGGCGCCTTTGCCCTGGTCAATGCCGACGACAAGGTGGGCGAGGTGATGCTGCAGAACACCCGTGCCGGCAAGTACCGTTACTCGTTGCGCACGATGGCTGACTTCAAGGGCCGCATCGTCGAGTCACGCCTGGACGGTACCACGCTGGAACTGAACGGCAACCAGGTGGAGGTCATGTTCACTGGCCGTTTCAATGCTTATAACCTGTTGTCGGTCTATGGCGCTGCAGTCTTGCTGGGCTTTGACCCGCAGGAGGTGCTTGTCAAGATGAGCCTGCTCGTTCCTGTTGCTGGCCGTTTCCAGACCCTGCGTTCGCCGCGTGGCTACACGGCCATCATCGATTATGCCCACACGCCCGACGCCCTGGTCAATGTGCTTGACACCATTCGTGAGGTGGTGGGCACCAGCGGCAACATCATCACCGTGTGTGGATGCGGCGGTGACCGTGATGCCGGCAAGCGACCCATCATGGCGCGTGAGGCTGCCCTGCGCAGCGACCGCACCGTTCTCACCAGCGACAACCCCCGTACCGAGGACCCCGATGAGATCCTGCGTCAGATGGAGGTGGGCCTCCCCGACGATGCCCGTCCCCGCACGCTGATCATTACCGACCGCCGTCAGGCGATCCGCACGGCATGCCAATTGGCTCAGGCTGGTGATGTCGTGCTCGTTGCCGGCAAGGGCCACGAGAATTATCAGGAAATCAACCACGTGAAGCATCACTTCGACGATCGTGAGCAGGTCGAGGAAGTGTTTGCTGGTGAAACCAATTGATTATCAACCACAAAAAAGCATAAGAAGATATGTTATACCATCTTTTCCATTACCTTCAACAGTATCATGTGCCGGGTGCACGACTGTTTGAGTACATCACTTTCAGGTCAGGCTTTGCCTTCATCCTGTCCTTGTTCATCGGCATCGTCATCGGTCGCCGCATCATCTTCTGGCTTAAGGGCCGTCAGATGTGTGACAAGGAACGCGAGGAGAAACTCGGTGGCAACAAGGAGAAACAGGGCACCCCGACCATGGGTGGTATCATCATCATTATCTCGATTCTGGTGCCTTGCCTGCTGTTGGGTAAACTCAACAACGTCTACATGCTGCTCATGATCGTTTCCACGGTGTGGTGTGGCGCATTGGGCTTTGCCGACGACTATATCAAGGTCTTCCATCACAACAAGGAAGGCTTGAAGGGCAAGTTTAAGATTATCGGCCAGGTGGGCCTTGGCGTCATCGTGGGTCTGACCATGTACCTGAGTCCTGCCATCGTGATGAACGAGAATGTCCATGTCACTAACCGCAACGAGACGCCCGAACTGGTCGAGGTCCACAAGTCTCAGGCGGTGAAGGCGACCAAGACCACGTTGCCCTTTGTCAAGAATCACAACTTTGACTATGCCTACTTTACCGGCTGGATGGGCAAGTACAAGCAGCTGGGCGGCTGGATCCTGTTCATTCTGGTCACCATCTTTGTCATCACTGCCGTGAGCAACGGTGCTAACTTGACCGATGGCGTAGATGGCTTGGCGACAGGCACTTCGGCAATCATTGGGGTTGCCCTGGCCATCATGTGCTATCTGGGTGGTAACGTCATCTATTCATCCTACCTGAATATCATGTACATCCCGGATAGCTCCGAATTGGTAGTGTATGCGGCAGCCTTCATCGGTGCGACCATCGGTTTCTTGTGGTACAATTCTTTCCCTGCCCAGGTGTTCATGGGTGATACGGGAAGCCTGTGCCTGGGTGGCATCATCGCTGTGTTTGCCGTGCTCATCCGCAAGGAGTGGCTTATCCCCCTGCTGTGTGGCATCTTCCTCGTCGAGGAGCTGTCGGTGATCATGCAGGTGTGGTATGTCAAGCGTCACAAGGGCAAGAATGTGCGCCTGTTCAAGATGACGCCCCTGCATCACCACTTTACCGCCGATCCCGCTAAACTCACATGGGATTACAAGATCAAGACCCCGGACCACCGCATCCCCGAAGCCAAGATCGTGATGCGTTTCTTCCTGGTGAGCATCCTGCTGGCAGCGTTGACGTTTGTAACGCTCAAGATTCGATAACACAAGTAAACAAGACAAGATAATATGGCAAAAAGATTAGTAGTTTTGGGTGGTGGCGAGAGCGGCGCGGGAGCTGCTGTGCTTGCTAAGGTCAAGGGCATGGACGTCTGGCTGAGTGATGCAGGCAGCATCGGTCAGGTCTACAAGGACCTGCTCAACCAGTATGACATCGCCTGGGAGGAAGGTGGACATACGCCCGAGAAGATACTCAACGCCGATGAGATAGTAAAAAGCCCCGGCATCCCCGACACGGCACCCATGGTGGCGCAGGCCATTGAGCGCGGCATCCCCATCGTGAGTGAGATTGAATTTGCAGGGCGCTACACCGATGCCAAGATGGTGTGCATCACCGGTAGCAACGGCAAGACCACGACCACCAAGCTCACCTATCACATCTTCAAGAAGGCGGGCCTGAACGTGGGTTTGGCCGGCAATGTGGGCCGCAGCCTGGCATTGCAGGTGGCAACCGAGCACCATGACGTGTATATCATCGAGTTGAGCAGTTTCCAGCTCGACAATATGTATGAGTTCAAGGCCAATGTCGCCGTTTTGCTCAACATCACGCCCGACCATTTGGACCGATACGATTACAAGATGGAGAACTATGCCGCTGCTAAGTTCCGCATCACGCGCAACCAGACGGGGGAGGACTCTTTCATCTTCTGGAAAAATGACCCCATCATTGCCGAGCAGCTCGACCGCCATCATCTGGAGTCGCGTCTGTTGAGCTTCACTGCCGACGATGACGAGCACAATGCAGCCTGGGTTCATGACGGAGTGCTCAACTTCAATGTGGACGGCGACCGTTGGGACATCGGTCGTGACGAGTTGTCGTTACAGGGACTGCACAACGTCTATAACTCGATGGCGGCTGGATTGTCTGCCCAGGTGTTTGACATCCGCAAGGACGTCATCCGCGAGGCGCTCGCCGACTTCGAGGCGGTGCCCCATCGTTTGGAGTATGTGGACACGGTCAACGGTGTGCGCTATGTTAACGACAGCAAGGCGACCAATGTGGATGCCTGCTGGTATGCACTCGAGAGTGTCAACGAGCCGTGCGTGCTCATCCTGGGTGGTGTTGACAAGGGCAATGATTATAGCGAGATTGAGCCCCTGGTCAAGAGGAAGGTCACTGCCATCGTCTGCTTGGGTGTGGACAATGACAAGTTGCACGCCTTCTTCGATGGCAAGGTGCCCGTGGTGACCGATGCACGCAGCATGGCTGAGTGTATGGACAAGTGCCGCTCGCTGGCCAAACCGGGCCACACTGTGTTGCTCTCGCCTTGCTGTGCCAGCTTTGACCTGTTCAACGGTATGGCCGACCGTGGCAACCAGTTCAAGGAGTGTGTCAAGAAGTTTAAAACCGAAGAATAATTATAATTATTTGAAACACAACTATTTTACCCATGTCGCAAATTCAAAAACCGAATAGATATAAAGAGATTTCCCAGAAGTATGGAGATCCCTGGATTTGGGGCATTTTCATCATGCTTGTCGTGATCTCTATCGTGGAGAGTTACAGCGCGTCGAGCCGTGAAATTCTGGATCAGGGATTATACAAACCTGTCATCAAGCAATGTGCCTTTCTGGCTGTTGGTGCTGGTCTGGTCTTCTGGCTGCGCCGTATCAACTATAACAACCCTCTGTTTTTGTACATGATGGTTCCTGTGCTGGCGCTAGCAACCGTCTTCAGCCTCTTGTATGTGATGAAGTTCGGTGAGATCATCAATGGTGCTCGCCGCTCGATGCCCATCATACCTGGTGTTTTCTCGATTCAGCCTGCCGAGTTTGCCAAACTCTCCATTGTCACCCTATTGTCCTATATCTTCGCCAAGACTCAGAAGAATAGGGACATATCCAACAAGGGCTTGATATGGGCTGGCTTTGTTGTGCTGGTATTTGGCGGACTAATGGTCAAGAGCGGTCTGACCAATACATTGCTGCTTATGGCCATCAGTATCTCGATGCTGCTCATCGGTGGCGCCAAGTTTAAGAAGATTTTCATCGTCGGCATTTGTTTCATCCTGATGGCTGGAGGTTTCTTTATTATCAAGAGCCACAATGATGAAAAGGAGCAGAGTTTCAAGGAGATGCAGGCCAGCACTCCGGGTGCGATGTCTCCTCAAGAACTGGAAGAGGCGGTTGCCGATAAGAAAGGTGATGGAACTGACCGTACCGGTACATGGAAGAGTCGTTTCATGAAATGGTGGAATAGCGACTCGCTGGTTTACAAACCCATTACGGCCGAGAACCAGCAGGAGATGTTCTCCCGCATGGCTCAGGCTCATGGCGGAATGCTGGGTGTCGGCATCGGCCGTTCCCGCGAGTGCAGCCGTCTGCCGCTGGCGTTCAGTGACTATATTTTCTCGATTATCGTCGAGGAAACAGGTTTTCTGGGCGGCCTGTTTGTGCTACTGCTATACCTGTCACTGCTGGGCCGTGCAGCAATGATTGTGCGGCGCAGCAAGCGTGTGCTGCCCTCGTTGTTGGTCATCGGTATGGCGTCCTATATCACGTTCCAGGCGCTGTTCCACATTGCCATCAACGTCGGGTTATTCCCCGTTTCGGGTCAGCCGTTGCCGCTCATCTCTAAGGGTGGTTCGTCAATGCTCGCTATCTGCATCGCCTTCGGTGTGATGTTGAGCGTCAGCCGCACCATCGCCAATCAAGGAAATAAGAAGAATAAGGCCGATGAGACCCCCATTATCGAGGGCCTTGATGCCGTTAATCCAACCGAAATACCTGCTAGAAATGTCTGGAAATAAACAACTATTCAATGTGCTCGTCAGTGGCGGCGGAACGGGAGGACACATCTTCCCCGCATTATCCATCGCCAACGAGATTCGTCGTCGTTATCCCGAGGCCAATATCCTGTTTGTGGGTGCCCAGGGCCGTATGGAAATGGAGAAGGTGCCTGCTGCCGGTTACAATATCGTCGGGCTGCCTGTGAGCGGCTTTGACCGTAGTCACCTGTTGCGCAATTTCAAGGTCCTGTACCGCTTGTTCAAGAGTATGAAACTGGCCAAGAAAATCCTCAAGGATTTCAAGCCCGCTATCGCCATCGGCGTGGGTGGATATGCCAGTGGACCGATGCTCAAAGAGGCTCAGAAACAGGGCATTCCCACCTTGTTGCAGGAGCAGAACTCCTATGCTGGAGTGACCAACAAACTGCTTGCCGCCAAGGCCGACTGCATCTGTGTCGCCTATGAGGGGATGGAGCGTTTCTTCCCTGCAGACAAGATTGTGCTCACGGGTAATCCTGTCAGGCGCAATCTGCTGGAATGTGCTGCCTCGCCCGAACAGGCTCGTCAGGCGATGGGTGTTGACCCCAACAAGAAGACGGTCCTCATTATCGGTGGCAGCTTGGGAGCCCGCACCATCAATCATGCTATCATGGACGGCTTGGAGAAGATTGGCAAGGCAAGTGGCATCCAGGTCATCTGGCAGACGGGAAAACTTTATGACAGTGAGACCCGCGAAGCCCTTGAAGCGTCGGGCGTAAAGAATGTGATTCAGATGCCCTTTATCAGCAATATGGATATGGCTTACCGTGCAGCCGACCTGGTCGTGTCGCGTGCTGGTGCCAGCTCCATCTCGGAGTTGCAGTTGCTGGGTAAGGCGACCATTCTGGTGCCCTCACCTAATGTTGCCGAGGACCACCAGACCAAGAACGCCCTCGCCCTGGTTAACCGTGATGCTGCCATGATGGTGAGCGATGCCGACGCCTCGTCACAACTGGTGGACATGATGCTTGCCACTGTCACCGACAGTGAACGCATCGCCACGCTGGGCGAGAATGTCTCCAAGATGGCCCTGCATGATGCTGCCGAGCGTATCGTTGACGAGGTGGCAAAAATCATTGGACGATAACGTATAATTCAATAAATTAATTACTAATAATTCAAAATTTAGGAAAAAATGAAGGAGTTTGATTCACTATATTTCGTGGGCGCAGGTGGCATCGGTATGGCTGCCCTAGAGCGCTATTTCCTCGCACAGGGGAAACGCATTGCGGGATATGACCGTACTCCCAGTGACCTGACCCATGCCCTGCAACAGGAAGGTGTCCATATCGACTTTGATGAGGATGTGGACTTGATCCCTGACTATTGCCGTGACCCCGAGCGTACACTTGTAGTCTATACGCCTGCTGTGCCCGCTACGCACAAGGGTTTGACCTACTTCCGCGAACATGGTTTTGAAGTTGTCAAGCGTGCTGCGTTGTTGGGTGTCGTGACTAGGCACAGCAAGGGATTGTGTTTTGCCGGAACTCACGGCAAGACCACGACGTCGAGCATGGCAGCCCACATCCTGCACAGTTCGGGCATCGGCTGCAACGCTTTCCTGGGCGGAGTGCTGCGCAACTATAACAGCAATTTCCTGCTGTCGGATTTCAGCCCCTATTCGGTCATTGAGGCCGATGAGTTTGACCGTTCGTTCCACCACTTGCGGCCCTATATTGCCGTGATTACATCGACCGACCCCGACCACTTGGACATCTATGGCACGCCCGAGAATTACCTGGAGGGCTTTGCCCATTTTACTGAACTGATCCAACCCACTGGTTCGCTGATCATTCACACTGGATTGGCGTTGAAGCCTCGTGTCCAGGAGGGTGTCAAGATTTATACCTATGGCCGTGACGAGGGCGATTTCCATGCTGCAAACATTCGCAAGGGTGATGGTGAAATCACCTTTGACTTGGTTACGCCCTGGGAAACCGTGAATGACATCACGCTCGGTGTCCCTGTGGACATCAATATCGAGAATGGCATTGCCGCTATGGCGGCTTGCCGGTTGATCGAGGTGCCCTTCGAGGCCATACGCCAGGCCATGGCTTCGTTCATGGGTCCGAAGCGCCGTTTCGAGTTCTGGCTCAAGGAGCCGGGAGAACAGGGTAGGGTGATGATCGATGACTATGCCCACCATCCTGGTGAATTGCGTGCAAGCATCTCATCGGTGCGCGACCTGTATCCTGGCAGGCAGTTGACCGTGATCTTCCAGCCCCACCTTTACACCCGCACCCGTGACTTCGCGGCAGGGTTTGCCGAGGCGTTGTCGCTGGCCGACGAGGTCATCCTGCTGCCCATTTACCCTGCACGTGAGGAACCTATTCCCGGCGTATCGAGCGAAATGCTGCTTGAAAAGGTAACAAGTACTAAAAAATGCATTTACTCGAAAGAAAATTTGATTAAGTCAATAAAATTGAGTAATTTTGACGTCTTATTGACAGCGGGTGCCGGCGACATCGCCAATCTGCTGCCTGAAATATGCGTTGAATACAAGAAGCAAAAGCGTTGAAACGACTGATACAAAATACAATACTCATCGTGATGGCGGTAGCGCTGTCCGCAGGTGTCCTGTGGGCGCGATACAAGTCACAGGGTGAGCTCTGCACCTCGGTTGAGGTTCAGGTCATCAATGCTGACAGCACCTCGTTTGTCACTCCTCAAGGTGTGCTCAGTGACCTGGAGCATCAAGGCTTGAACTTCAAGGGCAAGCCCATGTCCCAGATCAATGCGTCATCTGTCGAGGAGGCACTCAGCAAGTCGCCATACCTTGAGTTTGCCGACATCGTGAAGTGCCAGAACGGACGACTGCTGATTCGTGTAAGCCAGCTGCTGCCTGTGTTGCGCGTGTTTGACGGTGATAATTCCTATTACGTCAACCGTGCAGGCAAGCACATGGATGCATCGCTTTACTATCATAGTGATGTCCCCGTGGTCCAGGGCCATTTCACACGCAAGTACCCTGCCACACGACTGTTGCCGCTCATCGACTATGTGTCGTCCGACTCTGTGCTTAACTCATTGGTGACGATGTACTGCATGAGAGATACTAACAATATCATCATTGTGCCCCAGATCAGCGGTCATGTCATCAATATGGGCAATGTAAGGGACTTCGAGAACAAGTTTGCTAAGCTCAAACTGTTCTATCGCGAAGTGATGCCCAAGAGGGGATGGGATGCCTTTGACACCATCTCGGTGAAATGGGACCATCAGATTGTGGCAACCCGGCGCATCAAGGCTGTCACCCAGCCCATGCCCTATGACCCCGAAGATGATGAGCAGGCTCCCGATGTCCAGACGATGGACATGACGTTGAAGTCTCAGTCAGCGAGTGGAGACAACAAGAAACAGGATGACACTCCCGATGCAGGCACTACAGCTCCAAGCGCTGATAACAAGAAACCTGACACCGGAAGTAATAAGAAACCTAACTAAGCGAAATCAGGAGATAATCAAAATTAAAAAACTAGAATAATAAAACATAACAGTCATTTTTATGGAAAAGAAACAATATATCGTAGCACTTGAAATCGGAAGTTCTAAAATTGTTGGTGCTATCGCCGAGAAGACTTCGGCTGGATACATTAGTGTCAAGTACCTGCAGAAAGAAGAGCACTTGAACAGTGTGCGCTACGGCATTGTCCAGAATGTCGAGAATATCAAGAACAGCTGCACGCGTATCATCAAGAATCTTGAAGGCATGATTAACGGTCGCGTTACTCAGGTTTATCTGGGTGTCAGTGGTAGGTCGCTGCACAGTATCGTGAGTGAAGTGAACCGCAGCGTCGGGTCTACCGAAGCCATTACCCATGAACTCATCGACCGCATCATCAAGGATGCCACTAGCACCCCGATCCGCAACCTTGATACTGTGGATATTGTACCCCGTGCCTATTATGTGGACAAAGTGATGACCCCCAACCCCGTAGGGCAATTCGGCTCATCAATCAAGATATTGGTGAACCTGATTGTGGCTAAGCCCTCATTGAAGCTGAACCTCAATCGTGTGATGACAATGAACATTCCCGTCAAGGACTATATCGTTACCCCGCTGGCAGTAGGAGAGCAGATTCTCAGTGTCAGTGACCGTGAGTTGGGCTGTATGCTGGTGGATATGGGCGCTGAGACCACAACGGTGGCCATCTACAAGAACAAGGTGCTGGTCTACCTGAACACGCTACCCCTGGGTGGTCGCAACTTGACGCGCGACGTGATGATCGGCCTTAATGTGATGGAAGAGACCGCCGAGAACGTCAAGAAGAATATCAACAATCCTCTCGACCCCGTTAATGCGAGCGATGTTGTCATCGAGAGCGTTTCTGCCCGCGAGGCTGCTAACTACATCAGCGCACGCACTGGCGAGATTATTGCCAACATCAATCAGCAGCTTGCCGATGCTGGTGTGTCGTCCGATGAGATCAAGAGCATTGTCCTGATCGGTGGTTGTGCACACATGGGTGGACTCAAGCAGAAACTTGAGGATACGCTCAAGATCAATGTGCGTTTGGGTCAGAACCCGCTCACCCTCAATATCCTCAATAGCGATATCAATCGCATGGAGTATATTGAAATCTTCTCGTTGCTGGCTGCAGCAGCCGAGCGTATCGGCGAAGGCGAGACCTGTGTGGAACTTGATTCGATGTCAGTGGGTCCCGTTATGGACCATCAGCCTGGTAGGGATATTCCTGTGCAACCCGAGCAGCCTAAGAAGCCTGGTAGGGAAAAACAACCTAAGAAAGAGGGCAAGTTGGCCGCCTGGAGGCGTCGTCTCACTACGTTGATCTCTGAGGATGCCGAGGATGATGACGACCAGTAAATAGCGTGAAGAACTCAATTATCCAGACTAAAATAAAATAAACACAATATGGACGAGAATCAGAAAATCAATTTCAGTGGGAATGACCAGAGTTCGCGCGCAACAGGCAATGACATCCTGTCAACGCTGGACAAGAACTCGGGTTTCCAGGACAAGGACAAGCCGATGACCATCATCAAGGTGATGGGTGTCGGTGGTGGCGGTAATAATGCCATCAACCACATGTATATGCAGAACATCGAGGGTGTCTCGTTTGTGGTACTCAATACCGACCGTCAGCAGCTCAACGAGTCTCCGGTTCCTAACCGTGTGCTGCTGGGGCCGAACACAACTCATGGACTGGGTGCAGGCAATGTGCCCGAGATAGCAAGACGGGCGGCAGAAGAAAGCGAGAATGAGATCGCAGCCCTCTTTGATGATGATACCAAGATGGTGTTCATCACCGCTGGTATGGGTGGTGGTACTGGTACTGGTGCTGCACCGGTTGTGGCTCGTATTGCCCACCAGAAGGGTGTCCTCACCATCGGTATCGTGACAATTCCTTTCCTCTTTGAGGGTCCAAGGAAGATTCTCAAGGCTCTTGCCGGTGCCGACGAGATGAGCAAGTATGTCGATGCGTTGCTCATCATCAATAATCAGCGACTGACCGAGATCTACAAGGACTTGGACTTCACCAATGCATTCGGCAAGGCTGATGACACGCTCACGATCGCAGCTCGCAGCATCAGCGACCTGATCACTGTCAAGGGTAAGATCAACCTGGACTTCAACGATGTGAATACCACATTGCGCGAGGGTGGCGCTGCCATCATCAGTTCAGGCTATGGCACGGGTGAGCGTCGTGTGACCAAGGCCATCGAGAATGCCCTGGAGTCGCCGCTGCTCAAGAATCGTGACGTCTATGGCTCTCAGAAGATCTTGATGAACTTCTATTATAATCCCAATAGCGAGGCTCCCTTGCTGATGGATGAGATGAACGAGATTCAGGAGTTCATGGCCAACTTCGACAAGGAGGTTGACGTCATCTGGGGTATGGCATTTGACAACTCGCTCGAGGACCAGATCAAGGTGACCGTGCTGGCTTCGGGATTCAACGTATCGTTGGATAGGGAATCTGAGATGTCGAGGATTCCGACAACTTCTAGGCGTGAGCCAGTGACAGCAGAACCTAAGATGTCCGAAACAGATCGTCTTAAACAAGAGTATGGTGACAAAGCCATCAGCGAACTGACGCTCAAGCAGCTGAGTGCACGCTATTTTGTGCTCTCGCCCGATCAGATGGACGATGATGATGTCATTGACATGATTGAGAAATCGCCCACCTTTGGCCGCAAGCCTGATTTCCGCAACCAGGTTAAGGAGCGTCAGCAGGCGGCAAGCCACGAGAAACCCGTTGAGGTTCCCAAAACTGCAACCAAGCGCAGCACTGGCGACTCTCAGCAGACCATCGACTTTGGTGATTGATCAGGGAGAATACAGGCATGAGTATTTTTGATCAAGTCAACAATGGCATCAAGGAGGCCATGAAGGCCCATGACAAGGGACGCCTGGAGGCCCTCAGGGGTATCAAGGCCGAGTTCCTTCTCATCAAGACAGCACCTGGCAATAATGGCGAGGTGAGCGACGAGAATGCCTTGAAGGTGCTCGTCCGTATGGCCAAGCAGCGCAAGGAGAGTGCACAGATTTACATCGACCAGAACCGTCAGGATCTGGCCGATGTGGAACTGCTGCAGGCTGCTGTCATCGAGGAATTCCTGCCCAAGCAGATGACTGATGAAGAGCTCACGACCCACATCAAGCAGGTGATTGAGCAGACTGGCGCAACCAGCATGAAGGACATGGGCAAGGTGATGGGCATCGCTACCAAGCAGCTTGCCGGACGTGCCGAGGGACGCGCCATCAGTGCCAAAGTCAAGGAATTGTTATCCGCAAACTAAACATCAAAACAACCAGAGTATAAAACTAGCGACTGGTGACTAATGACTAATGATTAGCGACTAGTAACTAGCGACTAAGGACTAAAAAACTAAAATGCTGACATTACAACTTATCAACCAGGATCCCGAGGATGTGATTCGCCGCCTCGCCATTAAGCAGTTTGATGGCCGCGAGCCCATCATGCGCATCGTGGAACTGGACAAGCAGCGCCGTGCACTGCAGAAACAACGCGACGACAACGCCGCTGTACTCAATAAGATGGCTGCACAGATCGGTGCCCTCATGAAACAGGGTAACCGTGATGAGGCCGAGAATGTGAAAGCCCAGGTGGCTGAACTCAAGACCGCCAACAAGGCGATTGACGATAACCTGAGTGCTGCACAGGACGAGATCAACCAGATCTTGCTGAGCGTTCCCAATGTGCCTTACAGCGGTGTCCCCGAGGGCAAGACCGCCGAGGACAACGTGGTGGAGAAGACGGGCGGCAAGATGCCCGATCTGCCTGAGGATGCGCTGCCTCACTGGGACCTGGCCAAGAAGTATAACCTCATTGACTTTGATCTGGGTGTGAAGATCACCGGAGCAGGTTTCCCCGTCTATGTGGGTAAGGGCGCACGCCTGCAGCGTGCCCTGGTCCAGTTCTTCCTCGACGAGGCTGGCAAGGCTGGTTACGTAGAGATTGAGCCTCCCTTTGTGGTCAATGAGGCTTCAGGTCTGGGAACAGGCCAGTTGCCCGATAAGGAGGGCCAGATGTACCACTGCCAGGTGGACAACTTCTACCTCATTCCCACCGCCGAGGTGCCCGTAACCAATATGTACCGTGACGTCATCATCCCGCAGGATGAACTGCCCAAGAAGAATTGTGCTTTCTCGGCTTGTTTCCGTCGTGAGGCTGGCTCCTATGGCAAGGACGTGCGCGGCTTGAATCGTTTGCATCAGTTCGATAAGGTGGAGATTGTCCGTATCGAGAAGCCCGAGGATTCCTATGCGGCCCTCGAGGAGATGAAGGACCATGTACAGGGTTTGCTCGAGAAACTGGAATTGCCCTGGCACATCCTGCGCCTGTGTGGTGGTGACATGAGTTTCACCAGTGCCATTACCTTTGACTTCGAGGTATGGTCCGCCGCCCAACAGCGCTGGCTCGAGGTGAGCAGCGTCTCCAACTTTGAGACCTACCAGGCTAACCGCCTCAAGTGTCGCTACCGTGGTGACGACAAGAAGACCCATCTGTGCCACACCCTCAACGGTTCGGCTTTGGCATTGCCGCGCATCGTTGCCGCTCTGCTGGAGAACAACCAGACGCCCGAGGGCATCCGCATCCCTGCTGCCCTGCAGCGTTACACGGGCTTCGACATAATTGACTGAAACGTATAGGCTTTAGGCATTAGGTGTTAGGTGTTAGGAACAGTGTGACCCGACGCCTAGCACCTAAAATCTAAAGTCTAAAACCTAAAGCCTAGAATGAATCGACAGGCCTGGCTTGACTATATGAAGTTTATCGCGATGTCGTTGGTAGTATTCCATCACACGCCGCCTCGCTATAACCCAGCCCATGAGGTTGGGCTTATTTACGTGGGCATGCCGATGTTCTTCTTTGCAGCCGGATACCTGTTCAAGGTGGCCAAGGAGCAGAATTTCTTCACATTCCTCCAACGCAGGGCACGTAAGATTCTGATTCCTTACACTACATTCTTCATCGTTTTTTATGCGCTGTGGCTCATTGTCGGGCGGCGCATGGCTGGACCTGAGGAGATGGCCATTGACCCTCTCATCCCGTTGAAGCAGTTTATCACGGGCCAACCCGATGTCGTTGTGGCGCCCTTCTGGTTCCTGGCGACGATGTTCACGTTGCAGATCATCTACTATCCTATCCGCCGCTATTTGAGCGGCTACTGGCCACTTGTCGTGTCGGTATTGTTGTGCCTGTCGTTGCTCGTTTTGCCCGACTTGGAGGTGTTCCATTATTGGAACTTTGACCGCGCTCTGCTTTATATGCCGCTGTATGCCTTTGGCAACTGCTGCAAGGAACTGGTGGACCGCTTTACTTTCACGAGAACCGAGCACTTGGATAACAAGAGCCGCCCGCTCCCAGTGGCGCTGATGTTGGTGTGTGCTGTCGTTGGCATGGCATTCCTCATCATCGCGCCGGTAAGGATGAATGCTGATTTAGCCTATGTCCTTGCTCCTGAAGCTGCCATCCTGTTCATCCCCCTCTATGTCGCTCTTTGTAAGTGGCTTGAGAACCGTTATGGACCTAGCAAGGTTGCTCGTAATGTTGCCATCACCGGCATCACCTTCCTAGGACTTCAGAATTATCTCATCGGTGTCTTTAAGATACTGGTGTCCAAAATTTTCGGCGCTGGTGCCATGGATGAGACCATTTTATGGAAATTTGCAGTCGGCTTTGCCGTGATGGTCATCCTCTATCCGATTGCATTGATCATTGAGCGCTATTTTCCCTGGATGCTGGGCAAGAAAAAGCCCGGCATCTAATAACGCCGCCCAATCAAACTAAAAGCCTGACACTCATTTTATCTAAAAGGCTGTGCCATCATTCGTTCCTGTATCATTACAGGCTTGGAATGATGGCACAGCCTCTGTCTTGAGGGCGTTGAATTTAGGTTTACTTTAACTCTTTGACGGCAGCTTCCTCGCTGACGGTGACCATCGGGGTGTGCTTGTGACCATTGAGCATCAGGTCGCCGAAGATTTCGTCCGAGAACACAATGACACCGTGTTTCTTGGCCAGATGTACCAGCGTCTCGGTGATCTCGGGGCACACGGCAAAGTCCATGTCGGCGATCCACAGCGGGTGCAGATCGTCGCGTCCGTAATCTTGTTTGAGTACTTCAATCTTCTTGCATTGCGTGCCATGGCGGTCAATGCAACGGCCAAAGTCAAAAATAGCCGTTGTCTTGAAATGATTTAAGGATTATAGTGCGAAATAATCGCCGCCAAGTTACTGCAATTTCTGAATATTAACTATATTTGCAGACCTTATTATAATACAAGATGAACAAGACGATACATTTTATTAAGATGCATGGTGTCGGGAACGATTACATCTTTGTTGACACCGAGCAGTTCCCTATTGATGACCCCAAAGCGCTGGCTGTCGCATGGAGCCGGCAACACTTCGGCATCGGTAGCGACGGGCTGGTGCTTATCGGTCGCAGTGGCACCCCTGATGCCGATTTCACGATGCGCATTTTCAATGCCGACGGCTCTGAGGGCCTCATGTGCGGTAACGCCAGTCGATGCATCGGCAAGTATGTCTATGAACGTGGCTTAACCGATAAACGTAGTATCCGCCTGAAGACAGCATCGGGTATCAAGATGCTAAAACTGGTTGTCGGTGACGATGGGACAGTCGAGTCAGTTACGGTAGATATGCTGGCTCCAGTGCTGGAAGATTCTGCCTTGTTCCAGCGCGCCGACGAGCCTTTGCCCGATGGCGTATTTGTCTTGATGGGCAATCCACACTACGTCATCTTTGTCGACAATATCGACGCTGTGGATGTCGCCTCGAGTGGCGCCATTCTTGAGCGCCATACCAGTTTTCCAGAGCGTTGCAATATTGAGTTTGCCCAGGTGCGTGACGACGGCATCCGCGTGCGCGTCTGGGAACGCGGCAGCGGCATCACTATGGCCTGTGGCACTGGAGCTTGCGCCACCGCCGTCGCCGCAGCCGTCACTGGCTGTGCCGGTCGCCGTTCTCACGTCATCATGGATGGCGGCACCCTTGACATCCACTGGAACGAAGCCGACGGTCACGTCTATCTCACCGGCCCCGCCACCATCGTGTTTGAAGGTGAGATAAGGCTCTAGTCAATCTGTTCTCGTGTGGTAGTAATGACTCTAGAAAGTAAAATCTTATAACCTCTTGGTAGCAAGTAAAGACTATTTTTACTACCTTTGCACTTTTGAACATAACAACATCAAATAATTGGGTAAAAAATGAATGTACTTGAACTAAGTGAACAAGAGATTATCCGCCGTAATAGTCTGGAGCAGCTCAAGGCAATGGGCATCAACCCTTATCCCGCCGCCGAGTATGTGGTGAACGCCTATAGTGACGATATTCTGGCCAACTTCAGTGATGATGCAGAGCCGCGACAGGTGAGCATCGCAGGCCGCATGATGAACCGCCGCATTATGGGTAAAGCATCGTTCTTTGAACTGCAGGATTCAAGAGGTCGTGTGCAGGTATATGTGAGCCGGGACGACTTGTGTCCTGACGAGAACAAGGACCTTTATAACGTCGTGTTCAAGAAGTTGCTCGACATGGGTGACTTCGTCGGCGTGGAGGGATATGTTTTCCGCACGCAGACGGGCGAAATCAGCGTCCATGCCCAGTCGCTCAAACTGCTGAGCAAGTCGCTCAAGCCGCTGCCCGTGGTGAAGCAGAAAGACGGCGTGACCTATGACGCATTTGAGGATCCCGAACTTCGCTACCGTCAGCGCTACGTTGACCTTGTAGTGAATGCCGGTGTAAAGGATACTTTCTTGAAACGTGCCTTGGTCGTAAAGACCATGCGCCAGGTGCTTGACGATGCCGGTTACACCGAGGTCGAGACTCCGACCTTGCAGGCCATCGCTGGTGGCGCTACGGCACGTCCGTTCGTTACACACTTTAATGCGTTGAACATCCCCATGTACATGCGCATTGCTACCGAGCTCTATCTCAAGCGCCTGATTGTGGGTGGCTTTGAAGGTGTGTATGAGATTGGCAAGAACTTCCGCAACGAGGGTATGGATCGTAACCACAATCCCGAGTTCACCTGCATGGAGCTGTACGTTCAGTATAAGGACTACAACTGGATGATGTCCTTCACCGAGCAGTTGCTGGAGACGATCTGTATCGCTGTCAACGGCAAACCTGAGACCGAGATTGACGGCCAGGTGATTAGCTTCAAGGCTCCTTACCGCCGTCTGCCCATCCTTGATGCCATCAAGGAGAAGACCGGTTATGACTTGGAGGGTAAGACCGAGGACGAGATCCGTGAGGTCTGCAAGGAGTTGAAGCTTGAGATCGATGACACGATGGGCAAGGGCAAACTGATTGATGAAATCTTCGGTGAGTTCTGCGAGGGCACATTCATCCAACCCACTTTCATCATTGACTATCCCGTCGAGATGTCGCCCCTGACTAAGATGCATCGCAGCAAGCCTGGCCTGACCGAGCGCTTTGAGCTGATGGTCAACGGCAAGGAGCTTGCCAATGCCTATAGCGAGTTGAACGATCCCATCGACCAGGAGGAACGCTTCAAAGAGCAGATGCGCCTGGCCGACAAGGGTGATGACGAGGCGATGATCATTGATCAGGACTTCCTGCGTGCGCTGCAGTATGGCATGCCTCCCACGAGCGGTATCGGCATTGGTATCGACCGCCTGGTAATGCTCATGACGGGTAATAGCTACATTCAGGACGTGCTCTTGTTCCCCCAGATGCGACCCGAGAAAGTGCCTGCCCGTGACAAAGTCGAGGCATTTACCGCTTTGGGTATACCGGAGGAGTGGGTGGCTCCCATCCAGAAGGCTGGTTTCCTCACTGTAGCCGCTTTGGGCGCTCTTGAGAAACCCGGCAAACTCTTCCAGGACTTGCTTGACATTAACAAGAAGTACAAATTGGGCTATAAGGTGCCCGTAGTTGACGAGGTCAAGAAATGGGTTGAGGCTGCAGCAGCCGTTGATACACAGCAATAAGTGCAAGTTACTACATAAACCTTGAGGGCAGGAACCATAAGATAGTTTGGGTTCTTGCCCTCAACAGTTTGTGAATTTGCAAATTTTAAGAAAGTTTTCAACATCTTATTCAAGCAAAAAAAGGCAATTTCTCGTTATTATTTTATACCTTTGGCATTTGATTCAGTGGGTTTTGTGCGAAAGATGCGCACATCTTGCTGAGAATCAATATGTTATTACGTTTGAAAATAATTTAAACTAAATGAATATGATAAAAAAACATCTGATTTTCTCTGTGATGCTTCTGCTGATGGCGGTCTTTAGTGCCAATGCCAGTACGTGGAAAATGCATAACTACTATGTGTCTTCTAAGATGCAGAACGTCTATGATGCTGGTGATAAGGTTTATTACTTGAACAGTAATCATCTTTTCTGCTATCATAAGGATACGGGCATCACCGAAGCGCTGAACAAGCAGAACCTCTTGTCCGACAACAGAATTTCTCAGCTTTATTACGACTGGGAGAAAAGGTTGCTCTTTGTGGCTTATACCAACTCCAATATTGATGTCATTGATGCCACGGGAAAGGTAACAAACATTCCCAATATCAAGAACATGATATCCGTTGTTCACAATTATACGTTAAGTAACAACGAATTAAGTACTTATGCTGGAAAGGAAATCAGGGATATCACTTTCGGTAATGGAATTGCATATGTGACTGTAGGTTATGGTTATGTCACAATCGATGAGCAAACCTTAAAAGTGATTAGGAATTATGACCTAGGTCAAAGTATCCTCATCAATTCGGTATGCCCTGTGGGCGATTTTTTGGTAATGCTGTCCAATAATAAATGCTATTGGGGTGCTCCTGGTGAAACAGATCCGGTTAAGAATTATCAGAACGTACAAGGCTCCTACGCCAATAGGAAGATGTGTCCCATAGATGACCACTCTGTTTTGCTTTATGGCGCAAATTCTAGCGGCGTTATTAAATTAGATTTTTCAAGTGGTACTCCTGTGGCTGGTTCACAAATCGTTGGTAATGTGACAGTAACCGTAGTTCAGAAGGCAGCGGCTGGATTTTATGCTTATTTTGGTAACTGTTATTTAATCAATCCGGAAGGAACAACGTCTTGGAATAAGGGTTCTGTATTTATGAGTTCTGACCCGTTGGGTGACGGTACTGTCTGGGTTACCGATGCCAATGGCTTGCACATTGATGGTAGCACCGATTATCACAAGATTAACTCACTGACTACTGACGCTCCTTACTGGCTGCGTTACAATGGTGATCTGAATAAACTGTATGTCGGAGTTTCTGGTCCTAACAAGATTACTAATATGTCAGGAACGACTGTGGCTAATGTTATCAATACCTATGATGGTATGAACTGGGCAGACGCTACGGCCTATACGTCTTCAGGTGCAGGATACGCTTTTGAGTTCAACCCCATTGACCCCCACATGTATGTTCGTGCCGGATGGAGTGGTGGTATCAACAAGGTGGTGGATGACGTGAGAGTTACCAATTACACGAAAAACAATTCTCTGATCAACAACACCAAGCCGACCCCGGCATTTGATAAATATGGTAACTTGTGGGTAGTTAGTTCTTACGGTGCAGCAGCCAATCCTTGTGTAGTGCTTACTAAGGATAAAGTTGCCAAGACAACAGTTGCTAAGACCGACTGGTTTGTACCGACGGGCTTGCTGATGCTCAATACCAACTCGATGCAGCGTTCACATTTCATCGTGTCGCGCAAGAATAACCTCAAGATCTTCACCGATGGCGATTATCCTTCGGGCATGGCAATCGGACATATCCTGTGCTGGGACAACGGTAACGAGGATCCTACCGTAGACAATTATCAATTAGTGAGCATCGACCACTTTATTGACCAGAACAATAAGCGAGTTGACTGGGTCAATTTGACTGTTCTTGAAGAGGATAGAGAAGGCCTCGTTTGGGTCGGCCACAACGCTGGTTTGTTCGTGATTGATCCTGATCATATGTTTGAGGAGATGCCTCATGCTGTTCGTCCCTATGCAAGTAAGTTTAGCGAGGGTAAAGGCTTCCTGTGCGAGAGCTACACTGTATATGACATCGGTGTTGATCGTGATAACAATAAGTGGATTGCCAGCAACAACGGCTTGTACTTTGTGTCTCCCGACGGTAGTGAGGTCTATAACCACTTCACCATTGAGAATAGTGATATACCCAGCGACATGGTTTACAGCGTAGAGTGTGATACGGTGAACGACCGCGTTTACATCTTTACCGATAATGGCTTTGCCGAGTATATCTCTTATGGTGATGCTCCTGCGCTTAGCTTTGATAATGTCTATGCCTTCCCCAACCCTGTTGAGCCTGACTATACGGGTATGATCAAGATTACTGGTCTCATGGAGAACTCCTATGTGACGATTACTGATCGTACGGGCGCAGTTGTGGCACAGTTTGGTCCCGTTACTGGCGGTGTTTTGTGGGACGGCAGCGATGCCAATGGTGAGCGTGTAGCAACGGGTGTATATAACATCTATGCTGCTCAAGGAGCTCTCCCGGCAACGACGGGTACACCCCAGGCCACAGTTATGATTATTAAGTAACTGCGGCTACTTTCTACTAGAAGAAACAGTTCAGGGGGTATGCCGTAATGAGCATGCCCCTTGTTTTATGAAATACCGTTTCTAGGAGACATCCAGCGATGCTTTTTAACTCGTTCACATTCATGATCTTCCTTCCGGTAGTGTTTCTGCTCTACTGGTTTGTGTTCAAGAAGTTGAGGTGGCAGAATCTGCTCATCCTCGTGGCGAGTTATGTGTTTTATGGCTGGTGGGATTGGCGTTTCCTCATCCTGATTGTCATTACCTCGGCAAGTAGCTTTGTCAGTGGTCTGCTTATTCAGCGATATGAAGGTCAGCGGTTGGTGCAACGGTCGATTAGCGCTGTCAACATCGTACTCAATCTTGGCATCTTGGCGGCGTTCAAGTATTTCAACTTCTTTGTTGATAGCTTAGCATCAACGCTTGGTGTGTTCGGCATCGCGGTGGATTGGCCGACGATGCACATCATCCTGCCTGTCGGCATCAGTTTCTACACTTTTCAGGCGCTCAGCTATTCGATTGACGTATATGCCCGCAGGATAGAACCCACGCGAGACGTAGTGGCCTTCTTCTCGTTCATCAGCTTCTTCCCTCAGCTGGTTGCTGGCCCCATCGAGCGTGCTACCAATCTCTTGCCTCAGATGCAGCGTGAGCGCACCTTTGACTACGCTAGGGCAGTGGATGGCTTGCGGCAGATGCTGTGGGGTCTCTTCAAGAAACTGATCATTGCCGACGGTTGTGCCGAGGTCGTTAACCAGCTGTGGGATGGCATGAATGACGCGACTGGCTTGATGTTGTTTGTCGCATCGTTGCTGTTTACATTCCAGATCTATGCCGACTTCTCGGGTTACAGCGATATCGCCATCGGCTGTGCCAAGTTGTTCGGTTTCAGGCTGACGACTAACTTCAGGGTGCCTTATTTTTCTCGCAACGTCCGTGAGTTCTGGCGTCGCTGGCACATCACGCTGATGAACTGGTTCACCCAGTATGTCTATTTCCCGCTGGGCGGCAGTCGCCGTGGCCGTGCCAGGACCATCCTCAACACGCTCATCGTGTTTGCTCTGAGTGGCCTGTGGCATGGCGCCGATTGGACATTTGTCCTGTGGGGCTTGTATCATGCTGTATTGTTCATCCCATTGGTCCTGCTCGGGGCGAGCAAGTACAAGGACACCGTTGCTCATGGCCGTTTGTTGCCGTCGTTCAGCGAGTTCGTCGCGATGCTGGTCACGTTCCTGCTTGTCAACTTCGGCTGGGTATTGTTCCGGGCTCCGGATTTTGCGACCTTCTGTGACTTCACGTCTCGCTTGTTCTCGTCATCGCTGTTCAATCATCATGGCTTGACGATGAAGATGGCGACAATGTTGCTGTGGTGTGCAGGCTTGTTGCTTGTCGAGTGGCTGCAGCGTGAGCGAGAGCATGTGTTGCAGATTGATGGCTACCGCATCTTCTCTACCTCTGTGAGCCGTCTGATGCTCTATGCCCTTATCGCTTTCCTGATTTTCTATTTTGCCGGTCAGGTGCAGACGTTTATCTATTTCCAGTTCTGAGTTGCCATGAGAAAGTTCCTGATCAAGATATCCTATACCGTACTGCCCGTCTGGATCCTTTTGGTCGGTCTGGCGATATATCTGTGGGCGACGAATGACAACTCGGGTGACTTGATGCGTCTGGGTCTGATTGACGGTGGACCGGAATACACCGACTCCATCCTTGCTACCGATGTCCTTGACAAGGTCTATTACGAGAGCCAGGATAATGACAGCCTGATGCGGCTTGACACCTGCGATGTGGTGGTCATCGGGGACTCGTTCTCACATGGCGGCGGAGTGGGCAAGCAAGGCGACTATGTCAACTACCTGGCACATGACAGCGGTCGTCGGGTGATTGTCTTCACCCCAGGCGGTAACGCACAGTTGAGTCCGGTACAAATGGCATTTGATGCATTGAAGCTAGGCGCTATAGACTCGACCAACACTAAGAACCTCGTTGTCCAGGAGGTAGAGCGCTACTTGGTCGCTCGCCACAGTGACTTCGTCAATACCCATACTCGCTTGCCGCGTCCCGTAGAGAAACAGGAAGCTGCCTCTGCCGACCAGCCTAAGGATGCTAGCCCCCTGCTGCGCGTCAAGGATTATATCTTCTATCACCTGTTCGGTGCCAATCCCATTTATCGGTCGCGTCTGTCACAACCTCTGTATGGCGGCAAGGAGTCGGACATGCTCTATTTCTATAATGATGATGTGAAGATGGGCATTGACGTTACCGCTGCCCAGCGCAAGGCGATTGTCAACAGCTATAACCAGCTCATCGCCCAGGCTCGCGAGAAAGGCGTGAATCTGGTGATTGTCGTGGCTTGTGACAAGTATGATATGTATCAGGATTTTATCATCGATAATCCCTATCCTGCCAAGACCCTCAACGAGGACCTTGAGCAATGGATGGCGCCTGAACTGGACCGTTTTGTGATGGCCAAGCGGGTGCTGCATCCCCTTGTTGAGCAGGGCGTGAAAGACGTCTATCTATTCAATGATACCCACTGGTCGCCAGCCTCGTCGCGGCTTGTTGCACGTGAAGTCATCAATAAACTCAAGTGATGGACCTCAACTCCCCAGAATTCTATACAATTGCTTTTGTCGTGGCGATGGCGATCGTGGCATTGCTGATGGGGCATCGTGAGAAGCAGCCGCCCAGCACCCACATCATCCAACTTATCACTACACCCGAAGCATCAACTGAACAATCTGAATGCTCTGAAAGCGGAAACCTTCAGAATATTCAGAATAATCAGTTGTTGAATGAATCGGTGCTAGCCGACGACGTCCTGTGCATGGAGCCGATGGAAGGCGGCCGCATCCGCCTGTCGCGCACAGGATTGACTTTAGGTGCCGAGGAAACCATCAATTTGGTCATCACCATCCAGGAGAATCATTGCACCATTGTCGAGAAGAAAGGCCTCAAGCGTCGCCGTGCCGTTGGCGAACCAGTCACGGGCGAGGCGACACTCAAGTGCCTGCGTCCAGGACGAAAGTACCGCATCCGCTACGAGAGCCAGATTACCAGTGCCTGGGCCTCCTTCACCTTCGACACCACCAGCCCCACTCCCGTCAACGTCCCCCTGAAGTATTGAACGCCCGTAGTTTAATCTGATGCCAATAAGATCAATAGGGTGATTCATAGTTTGAATGGTATGGCACTCGTTTCTTTATATATAATTACCATTAATTGATCATGAATTAATTAATGATAAATTGGCTTCGCCGAGCTAAAGGTTCGTGATAATTCACGTAAAGAAAACCCAATGCATCCGCACTGTAGGGCCTCGCCTTGGCGTGGCCGCCCATACCTCACGCTAAGGCGCAAAGACGCAAAGGCTTTTTCGGCATCCGCACCCGGTTGCCAAACAACAGGTACAACATTGAACAACAGGTACAACTTTTATTAATTAAAAAAAGAAGTTGTTTCCGTTGTTCATTGTTGTTCAAGTTGTTTGAAAAAAAGACCGCGGATGCTAAGTTGTTTGAGTTGTCGTTAAAAAATAGCGCACCGGATGGCATAGTATTTATTGTATTTATTGTTTTCCTTACTCGTCATGGTTTTTAAAGTTGAGTGCGGATGTTGAAGAGGCGGTTCTGGAGGGTGTGGTCGCGCTTGATGAGGAGGTAGCGGTCGCCATAGAGGGTGATGGTGGTCCACTTGGTGGTGGGGACTGCGGTGTCAGTGTAGCGGTTCATACGGCGGGCGATAGGGCGCAGCAGCCAGGGGATGTCGCCGAAGTCGTTAGGGGCGAGCTGGAACTCCACTTGCTTGACGGTTGTGTCGCCATCGAGGCGCTGGACGTAGAACTCGTAGGGGGTGTCCAAGTTGAGTTTCTCGTAGAGCTCGGGATGGGCCTTGAGGTCATTGAGGAAGGTCTGGGGCAGGAAGATGAGCGAGTCGCAGTGATAGGTCGCTGCGATGCTGGCGGGCCAGCCGTGCGGGTCATAGTTCATGGCGTTGACGGTGCTGTCGGGTGACAGCATCGTGCAGATGAACGATGAGAAGCCGCCGGCATGGTGCTCATTGGTGCCGATGATGCCGTCGCTGGTGCGCTCAATCTGGGCGATGAGGCGCCGGGACTCTTGCCATGAGGGGATGGTGTGGCGCAGCAGCAGGGCGTAGAAGATCATCAATCCGGCAGCCAGGGTGAGGGTAATCCAGTGGAACATATTCCTCTTGTAAGATTTATTCCCAGTCTCTTGGGAGACGCAAGATGTTGTGTTTCTACATACGTGAGATAGCAGCCGTAGCAGGTATACCATAGAGAACAGTTCCAAGCCGAAGGCGGTGCGTGTGGACTCCATGCCAGAAGCAAAAACGATCCCCAATGCCAGCAGCATGGCAAGTAGCAGATAGCCATTGCCGGATACGACCCGCTTGACAGCCTCGCGGTCAAGGAACCACCCGATGACGGTGGCGAGCAGAGCCAGATAGATGAGGCGCAGTTTTGCCAGCACAGTGAGGCCCGCAATCACCTTCAACCCGAGAGCCGATGGTGCCAGTCCCCCTCCCATGCCCGATCGGGAAATGGTACCGGGAGCCAATGCAATGATGCAACCGCCAGCCAGATAGGCCAGGGCGAGCCATAGACCCTCGCCCCGATTCTTCTTGATATGGAGGAGGTGAGAGATAACAAGAGCGACACCGAGGGGTAGGGTGATGCCTTCATGGGTCCAGCCGAGCAGGAATGCTGCAATAAGTGTGAGTGGCAAGGTCTTGTCTATTGGCCGCTCACGCCGTTTCTCATAGATGAGTAAGAATCCCAAGGCCGCTGTCGCACTCCACAGGTAGTTGATGCTGCCCGTCATCCACAGGAAGGTGTCCTTGAACCGCGGCATGAGCAACACCAGCACAAGCGTCACCAATGTAGAGACGCAAAATCTTGCGTCTCCAACCTTGCGTCGGTGAAGGAGCAAGATAAATGCAACGAAGACAAGAACATTCACTACGTCAAAAACCGTCTTCCCCAGCAGGCTGGTAAACAGTTGCACCAGCAGGTGAACGATGCTGCGGCCATTCACCGAGTGGTAATGATCCACTTGGGACAAGAAGATGTCGCCGATGCTGCGGACAGGGTGGTCGTAGTTGACCGTTCCGCCCTCAAACATGAACTTATAGACGAAGTCGTCGTGATACTCTGGGGTCAATAGATTCAGGACCAGATAGGCCAGCGCGACAAGGACCATCATGGCTATGCCATCATGCCATGGACGGGATTGACTGGGTGCGATTGTCGCTGCTGGAATCTCGTTATTCATATTACAAAAGTAATCAAAAAACATCAATCGCAGCAGGTGTGTGCCATTTTTTGGCAAAATTGTTGAGTCGGGTGTTGATTTTTCTGCACAAAAGGTCTAAATTTGCGAGTTGATAAACCAATGAATTCATCCAAATGAAAAGAAAGACAAAGAATTATCTCTTGATGCTGGCGTTGTGGTTGTCGCTCACGTCGATGACCACGCTCAACTCGTGTGGCACTAGCGGCAACAAGACAGTTGCCGGCGGCCAGTCATCGACCGAGCAGCCCACCACTACTGCGGCAGCTACCAGCGGTGAGGTGGTGCTGGGTGCTGCCCGCACCAGTGAATATGTTCCTCTGTTGAAGGGCAAGCGCGTGGCGCTGCTGAGCAACCAGACGGGCATGGTGGGCGACAAGCACACCCTGGACCTGATGCTGGAAAACGGCGTGAACGTTGTGACGATTTTTTCGCCCGAGCATGGTTTCCGTGGCAATGCCGACGCCGGTGAACACGTGTCAAGCAGCGTTGACGAGAAGACGGGCGTTCCCATCGCTTCGCTCTATGACGGCAAGTCGCCGATGCCCAGCAAGCAGGTGATGGACAGCATCGATGTCATCGTGACCGATATCCAGGACGTGGGCCTCAGGTTCTACACCTATTATGTAACGATGATCAACCTGATGGATGCCGCCGTGACCTATGGCAAGCAGTTCATGGTGCTGGACCGCCCCAACCCCAACGGCATGTACGTTGACGGCCCGATCTTGGACATGTCGCTCAAGTCGGGCGTTGGACGTCTGCCCATCACCACGGTGCATGGCATGACACTGGGCGAATTGGCACAGATGGCCAATGGCGAGGGATGGCTCAAGGACGGCAAGAAGTGTGACCTCACCGTCATTCCTTGCCAGAACTATACCCACCAGACGCGTTACACGTTGCCCATCGCCCCGAGCCCCAACCTGCCCAATATGCTCGCCATCTACCTCTATCCCTCAATGTGTTACTTCGAGGGCACGACGGTGAGCCTGGGGCGTGGCACCGACTGGCCTTTCCAGGTCTATGGCCACCCCGACATGACGGGCTATGACTTTGAATTTACGCCCAAGAGCCGTTTCGGCGCCAAGACGCCACCCCAGATGGACAAACTGTGTCATGGCGTGGACCTGCACAACCTGGATGCCGAGGACGTCATCGCCAAGGGCATCAACCTGGAATACATCATCGATGCTTACCGCAACTTGACCAAGAACGGCAAGCAGTTCTACCTGAAGAGCAATTTCTTTGACCTGCTGATGGGCACGACCCAAGTGCGCCAGATGATTGCTGAGGGCAAGAGTGCCGACGAAATCAAGGCCACCTGGCAAGCCGATGTGGAACTCTTCAAAGTCCAGCGCAAGCCCTATCTCCTCTATCCCGAATAACTCGATACAGGATGCTCTAGATAATTAATTCCTAACTCCTAACTTCTAACTCCTAACTCCTAACTAAAAAAATATGACTCCTTGGATTGTACTTGCCACGATTGTTGGCTATTTCATTCTGCTGTTTATCATCTCGTGGGCTGCGTCACGCAAGAGTGACACTGCTACCGCCCTGAGCGGCGGTCGCCAGGCCCCATGGTTCATTGTTGCCATCGCTATGCTGGGCGCTCCCATCTCGGGTGTAACCTTCATCTCGGTGCCCGGTATGGTTGTTACCAAGGGCTTCAGTTACCTGCAGATGGCGCTAGGTTTCATTGTGGGTTATTTTGTCATCGCCTATGTGCTCATCCCGTTGTTCTATAAGCGCAACCTGGTATCCATCTACGGTTACCTCGAGCAGCGTTTTGGCGGCAGCACCCACAAGAGCGGCGCATGGTTCTTCTTTATCAGCAAGATGCTGGGTGCCGCGGTGCGCTTCTATGTGGTGTGCGTGACCCTGCAGTTACTGGTGTTCTCGCCGCTTCACATCCCCTTTGTCATCAACGTGATTGTCACCATCGCCCTGATTTTCCTCTACACCCTGCAGGGTGGTGTGAAGACCGTCATCTGGACCGACACCTTGAAGAGTTTCTGCCTCATCTTGTCGGTGGTGCTGAGCATCTATTTCGTCGCTAAGGGTCTGGGTTATGACCTGGGTGGCTTGTGCAAGGCTGTAGCAGGTGATGACACGTCGCGCATCTTCTTCTTTGACAATCCCAAGGAGGGTACCTACTTCTGGAAACAGTTCATTGCCGGCATCTTTATGGTCATTGCCACGACAGGTCTTGACCAGGACCTGATGCAGCGCAGCTTGGCCTGCAAGAATGCCAGTGAATCGGCCAAGAACCTGATCGTAAGCGTCTTCCTGCAGGTGATTGTCATCGCCCTGTTCCTGGTGCTGGGTACGCTGCTTGCCATGCACGTGAAGGCTAACGGCATTGCCATGCCCGAGAAGACCGACGAGCTGTTCGGTACGGTAGCCTTCAGCGACGGCATGCCCGTGCTACTGGGAGTGGTGTTCATTATCGGCTTGATTGCCGCTGCCTATTCGGCTGCCGGCTCGGCATTGACCTCGCTCACCACCTCGTTCACCGTCGACATCCTCGGTGCCGACAAGAAACAGGATGATGCCACCTTGGGCCGTACGCGTCGCATGGTGCACATTGCCATGGCAGCCGGTATGGGCCTGGTCATCCTCATTTTCTATGCTATCAGCAATAGTGACGCCATCAGCGCGGTTTATACGCTGGCCAGCTACACCTACGGTCCCATCTTGGGCTTATTTGCCTTCGGCATGATGTGTAAGAGTCCCGTGCGTGACCGCTTGGTGCCCGTGGTCTGCATTGCCGCTCCAGTCATCAGCTTCTTTATCCAGATGTGGTTGAAGAACCAGTTTGACTATACCCTGGGCTTTGAGTTGTTGCTGTTGAATGCCGCTTTGACCATGATCGGCTTGGCACTGCTCATCAAGAAAGGAAAATAGTAGGTGTTAGGTTTTAGGCTTTAGGTGTTAGGATGCATCCGCCACCTGAAGCCAAGAACCTAAAGCCTAAAACCTACAACCTAAAGCCTAATAAAATGGCCCGCAACCTGATTAACCGCTACGTGTGGCTGGTGGACACCATCAGCCGCTACGGGCGCATATCGCTCAAGGATCTGAATGCTGCATGGCTGCGCAGTGACATCAGCGAGGGAAAACCGCTGGCACGTCGCACTTTTTTCCATTACCGTGATGGGGTTCAGGAAATGTTCGACATCAACATCATGTGCGACAAGTCCACCTTTGAATACTACATTGACAATCCGGGTGGCGAGAGCAATGCCCGTCTGCTGTCATGGCTGGTGGACTCGGTGTCGATGAGCGGCACTTTGAGCAATGCTCATGATGTCAGTGGGCGCATTATGCTCGAGAATGTTCCCTCGGCACGTCAGCATCTGCCCGTGATTATCGATGCACTGAAGCAGAACCGTCGCATCGCTTTCTCCTACAAGAGTTACACCCGCAGCCGCCCCACCGATGGCATCGTGCTCGAGCCCTACTTCGTCAAGATTTTCAAGCAGCTGTGGTATGTCATTGGCTTCAATGTGAAGGATGGAGTCATCAAGACTTATGCCTTGGACCGCATCAGCCAATTAAATCTGTTGCAGGACACTTTCGTCATGCCCGATGACATCAATCCATCGGAATTTTTCAAGGACTGTTTCGGTATTATCACTAACCAAAACACGCCCAAGCGCATCGTCCTGCGCGTGGAGCCGACCCAAGCCAAGTACTTCCGCGCCCTGCCGTTGCACAGTTCCCAGCAGGAGGAAGTACATGACCAATACTCCATCTTTACCTACCAGATGCGCATCACCTATGACCTCAAGGAGGAACTGATGTCCCACGGTGCCAGTATCGAGGTGCTGGAACCCAAAGAACTGCAAACCCTTATCCGCACCGAACTGGAACAGGCGTTGAATAATTACAAGTAATCAAAGATAGGTTATGAATGATGATTTACAGTTGCCAATGGATGGCAAGGGTCCTGACTTTGAATCACTAGTTGCTGTCATCAGGAAGGCTAGTGATGCATTGCAAAACAATGCTCGCCTAGTCATTAATCGAGGTGTAACCGCGCGTGCTTGGTTGACGGGGTATTATATTGTTGAGTATGAACAGCACGGTCTGGATCGGGCGAAATATGGTGAAGAATTGCTCAAGAAGTTGTCACAACGGTTAAACGATAAAAGTTTCGGCTCGACAAACCTGAAGAATTTCAGGCTTTTTTATCTGACTTTTCCTGAGATGGCGGGACCGATTTATCATTACATCTCGTCTTCATTTGTAAAAAGTCAGACAGTGTCTGACGTTTTTCAAATGATTGGTAATCAGCATGCCGAAAAAAGACAGACACTGTCTGACTTTTCTGGAGAAAACCAAGGCGTGACCATTTCGCATGATGGGTTTGCGATGCAGACACTTGATGGCCAAGTATTCCCGGTCCCCCAGATGCTTTTTGACCGTTTATCATTTTCCAATATAACCTTACTGTTATCTATTGATGATCCTGTTCAGCGTTCTTTTTATGCAATTGAGGCGATGAGGGGACCATGGAGTTACCGAGAATTAAAACGTCAGATTGATTCCAATTATTTTGCTCGCAGTGGTTGGAGCAAAAAGCCTGAATTGTTAGCAAGGATTGTCAACGATAACGCCGAATGCGCAACTTTTACAGATGAAATCAAGTCACCGTATACATTTGAATTCTTGGGACTTAAATCTCGTGATGTGATAGAGGAAGTGGATTTGGAACAATCTATCATCGACCATTTTCAAGATTTTATGTTGGAGTTGGGAATGGGCTTTTGCCTAGAGTCTCGCCAAAAGAAAATGTTGATAGACAATAGATATTACAAGGCAGACTTGGTGTTTTATCATCGAATCTTGAAATGCCATTGCATTGTTGAATTAAAGGCACATCGATTGGATTATTCTGATGTAGCACAATTAAACATGTATATTGAGTATTACAGGTCACATTATATGAGACTTGATGACAATCCACCAGTAGGCATTTTGCTTTGTACAGAGTATGGGCAAGAAATGGTGCAATATCTGGCTCCATTTGTTGACCCTCAACTGTTTGTGGCAAAATATGAGTTAGAACTTCCAAACAAGCAGAAGATCACTGATTTCTTGATGAGAGAGAACTGCAAGTGAATTAAAGAATAGAAGCAAGAAATAATGAAACGACAAATTCTCATATTACTGGTTCTGCTGCCGTTGTTGTTGGCGGCACAGGTGGGCGACCTGCCCCGCAGCACGCCTGCTGCCGAGGGTATCAGCACCCAGGCGGTCATCAACATGATGGACTCGCTGATGGCGCTGCCCGAGTGTGACATCCACCATGTAATGGTCGTACGCTATGGCAAGGTGGTGGCCGAACTGCATCCCGCACCCTTCCGTGCCGAGGATGCCCACACGCTTTACTCGGCGAGCAAGACGTTCACCTCGCTGGCGGTGGGCTGTGCCATCGACGATAACCTGCTGCGCCTTGACGACCGTGTGATGACCTTCTTCCCCGACAAACGTTCGATACCTGTCAGCGATAACATGGCTGCCATGACCGTGCGTGACCTGCTGATGATGGCATCGGGTGTGAAGCCTGACTGGACAATGCGCAACAACAGCCTGGACTGGGTCAAGGATTGGCTCGCGAAACCTGTTGACGACAAGCCGGGCACATTGTTCCAGTATGACTCGATGTGTACCTTCATGCTCAGTGCCATCGTGCAGCGTGTGACGGGACAGACGATACTGGAGTACCTGCAGAAGAAGTTGTTTGGCCCCATGCATATCACCGTTGCCGACTGGGAAAGCAGCCCTGACGGCATCAATACAGGCGGTTGGGGCCTGCGTGTCCAGGCCGAGACGATGGCTAAACTGGGTCTGCTGCTCTTGAACGAGGGCAAGTGGAACGGTGAGCAACTGGTCAGCGCCGACTATGTGAAAGCTGCCTGCTCCCGACTCATCGACGGCGGCGCCAAGGAAACAGTACCCGCCACCGATGGCAACCAGGGCTACGGCTACCAAGTGTGGCAGAGTAAATGGCCCGGTTCCTATCGTGCCGACGGTGCCATGGGACAATATAGCGTCGTGGTGCCCGATGCCGACCTCGTCGTGGTCATCCTGGGCATGAAACTCTACGGCCACGTGGAGCTCGCTTGCATCTGGAATCAGCTGATGCCAGGCATCAAGAATGAGCCATTAAAGCCCGAGAAAAAGTTGCAGCAGCGTCTGGACAAACTGTGTGCGACAGCCAAGTTGTCCCTGCCTCGCTACGCAGCCAAACGCATCGGCAATCAGGCAAAGGATGCTCTAGGCTATGCGCTCCAATTGACGCATAACCGTTTTGGCTTGAAGCAGCTCATGGTCGATGATAGCCACCTGCATCTCGTCTACGATGACGGGTGTGAGGAAACGTTCGCCATGGGTAATGGGGATTGGCGCTATAGCACACTGAACGGCTATCCTTATTACTCCATCAACTCGATTAACCGCATGCAGGGTTTCCAACACGGTTTTACGGCTGCTGCTGCCTATGTCTGGACTTCACCCGTGACGCTTGAGGTGCGGGTTCACTATGTGGACTGGATCAGCGGCTTGGTGTTTAATTTTGACTTTGGCAAGCATGAGGTGACCGTGCGTGACACCTATCCCAACTCCAAACCTGTAATCATTCCCTTTACCATCCAATGACGCGTTTCTGTCTTGTTCTCATAGCGTTACTTGCCTTGTCGGCATCAGCCCAGGTGGGCGAACTGCCGCGTAGCACCCCCGAGGCCGAGGGTGTTGACCCGGCATTGCTCAACCACTTCTACGGCGAAATCACCACCTTGCCCCATGTGGACATTCATCATATCATGGTGTTGCGCCATGGCAAGGTCATCGGTGAGCTGCATGCCACACCCTATCAGGCCGAGTATCTGCACACGCTCTACAGCGCAAGCAAGACGGTGACGGGGCTTGCTGTGGGTCTTGCCATTGACGACGGGTTGCTGTCGGTTGATGACAAGGTGTCCAAGCACCTGCGCGACAAGATGCCTGCCACCCTTACTCCCGCCCTGGATAGCCTGACGGTGCGCAACCTGTTGATGATGGCGTCGGGACGGCTCGAGGACCTGAGCATCTTCCTGGGCGAGGAGGACTGGCTCACAGCTTGGTTCAAGGGCGACTTCCACGATGTGGGCAAGCAGTTCCACTATGACTCGATGTGTACCCATGCCTTGGCAGTCATCGTCACCCGGTTGACGGGCAAACCGCTGCTGGAATACGTCAGGGAACGCATTTTTATCCCGCTGCACATTACCGAATGCGATTGGGAATTGGCGCCCGATAGTGTGGAGACGGCAGGGTGGGGTCTGCGCTTGCATCCCGAGAGCGAGGCCAAGTTGGGACTGCTCATGTTGCATGGCGGCAAGTGGAACGGCCAGCAGTTGGTGAGTGAGCAGTGGATCCACGACATGACGCAGCGCCTCATCAGCACCCGCCAGGGACCTGAACCCAAACTGTCGTTTTGGCAAAAGTTTGTCCATTGGATGCGTTCGGCCTGGCATACCATCCGCTCGTGGTTCACGGGCTATAATGTCGATGACTACTTCCTGGGTTATGGTTACCAGACCAAGTCTATCCAGTTCCCCCGGGTTGAGGCGTTCTTTGCCACGGGTTATGGCGGGCAACTCATCTATGTAGTTCCCAAGTTGGATATGGTGCTCGTCGTCAACGGCCGTGCGGCGGAATATGGCGATGAGTTGAACTGCATCTATTACCAGTTGTTGGACCCGCTGATTGGTGAGGAAACGCCCGATACTGACGTGGGGCCGATATCCCTGGCCATCGCGTTGCCGCAGGGGCAACCGACTCATCCGCTGGAGGAGCGGTTGTTCAGGAGCAGCATCTCGTTGGAGAAAAATCTGTTGGGATTGCAGTCGATCGAGGTGGCACCTGCTGGCAGCGACCGCCTGTTCACCATGACCGACTGGCGCGGTCCGCTGCGGGCTGTGGCGGCCTGTGGACAATGGCGCATCACCACCAGTGATGAGCGCCCCATCTACATCATGGAGAGCCGTGAACAACTGGTGGGCACGCATCGCCCCTTTACCAGCGCAGCGGCCTATGCATGGGAGGGCGACACGCTCGCCTTGCGTCTGGACTGGCTAGACGGCGGTGACAATCGTCGCCTAAAGATCACGCTTGATGGCGACGATGTGACGGTGTTTGCCAACGATAACTATGACCCGTTGATAACCGACACGATTCATGGGAGGGTCATTAGTCGCTAGTCGTTACCTGAGGTCTAAGGTCTAGAAGCAAAATGAGAGAGATTACTGACATAGTAGACGTGAAGCGACGCTTCTTGGGGCATCTCACTCTAGAGAAAGGCATGAGCCCCAACACCGCCCAGGCCTACAGCGACGATGTGGACAAACTCGTCCGCTATTTCGCTGATGCTGGTGTTGCTATTGAGCGTGCCACGACCGACGACCTGGAACAATTTGTTTGCACCTTGCAGGACGTGGGCATCCAGCCCAGGTCCCAGGCGCGCATCATCAGCGGTGTGAAAAGCTTCTACAAGTTCTTGCGACTGGAGGGCTTCATGGATAATGACCCGACCGAACTGCTGCCCACGCCCAGGATAGGACGCCACCTGCCCGAAGTATTGACGGTCGATGAGATTGACCGTATGATTGACTGTATTGATATGAGCAAACCCGAGGGGCAGCGCAACCGTGCCATCATCGAGACGCTCTATGGCTGCGGCCTGCGAGTGACTGAACTGGTGACCCTGCAGCTCTCGCAATTGTTCCTAGAGGAACGCTATGTCATCATTCAAGGTAAGGGCAACAAGCAGCGCCTCGTGCCCATTTCGCCTGTTGCCATCGAGCAGATTGCCCTCTACTTGGAGCAGACACGTTCCCATCAGGTGGCAAAACGTGGCAGCGAGGACATCCTGTTCCTGAACCGTCGTGGTGCCATGCTCACGCGCCAGATGATTTTCCACATCGTTAAGCAGCTGTGCGAACTGGCAGGCATCCGCAAGGTCATCAGTCCACACACCCTGCGCCACAGTTTCGCCACCCACCTGCTCGAGGGCGGAGCCAACCTGCGCGCCATCCAGCAGATGCTGGGCCACGAGAGCATCACAACGACCGAGATTTACGTCCACATCGACCGCACCCGCCTTCGCGACGAAATCCTCACCCACCACCCCCGCAACAACGCCCACCCCAATAACCAGATTAGTAACAATTAAACTACATCCATGGAGAAATGAACCGATTGTTATTGCTTGTGATGGTGGTATTGACGCTGGCAGGGACTGCCCGCGCTTCGTCGTGGTGGGACAATTATGCGCCCGATAACAAGAGGGTGCAGCTGACCTCCACCAATCTGCCCATCGTGTGGATTGACGTGGATGGACAGTATATCGACCGCGATAACCGCATCACAGCACGGATGAAGATTCTCCACAACGGTGCCGGTCGGCTCAACTATGCAGACACGGTGGCTCATCCGGGTCAGACCATTGACTATGAGGGATATGTCGCCCTGCGCTACCGTGGCAGTTCGTCTTTCGGCATGAGTGATAAGAAACCCTATTCCTTCCGCCCGCTGGACAAGCCGCTGGAGGAGGGCGGCACCAAGAAGAAGGTCAACATTCTGGGCATGGGCAAGGACAACAACTGGGCATTGCTCGCCCCCTATGCCGACAAGAGCATGATGCGTGACCTGCTGGCATTTGAGATATCACGCCCGTGGATGGAATACACGCCCCAGGGTCGCTATTGCGAACTCATCCTCGATGGCATCTATTATGGCGTGTATATCCTTACCGAGGTCGTTTCCGATGGCAAGCATCGTCTGGACCTGCCTAATCCGGGAGATAGCGGTGATGACCTCACTGGAGGTTACATCATGGAGGTGGACCGTGCCGAGGGGGTAACCTACGTCTCGCGATATCACCCCGTGAGCAGCAACGGAACGCCCTACAATAACCGCTACATCTATTTCCAGTACAAGTCGCCCGATTATGAGGAACTGAATAGTGAACAGGTAAAATACATCAAGGGCCGTATTGACCAGATGGAAAGTGCCCTGTGGAACTATCGGCCGAGCGGGCAGGCGACCTATGAGCAGTATCTTGATGTGACCAATTTTATTGACTACCAGATTGCCGAGGAACTGGGGCACAACGTGGATGCCTACCGCTTGAGCGGTAAGTTCTTCAAGCGCCGTGACAGTGAGGATCCGCGCTTCAAGATGGTGGTGTGGGACATGAACCTGGCCTATGGCAACGCCGATTACTATGATGCCTGGTGCACCGACACCTGGATGTACAAGAACACCAACGGTATCTTGAACAGCGCAGGCGATACCTATCTGATCCCTTTCTGGTGGTACAAACTGAACAGCAACCCCGCCTACGTCGCAGCCCTCAAGCAGCGGTGGGCACAATACCGTCGCAGCAACCTGCGTCAGGAACGTGTTGTTGCTCTAGTGGACTCGTTGTCGAGCGTCCTCACCTCGCATGGCGCTGTGCAGCGCAACAGCCAGGCATGGCCACGCTGGGGCGTCTGGGTGTGGCCCAATTACCATGTGGCTGGCAACTTTGCCGATGAGGTGTCCTGGCTCAAGCAATGGATGACCGACCGCATCGCATGGATGGACAGCCAGCTGGACTACGACCCGGCAGCCGCCTTGCTTGGTGACGTGAATGGTGATGGTGAGGTTAACGTTGCCGACGTCAATGCAGTGATTGACATGATACTCTCGGGCCGCATAGAACCTATCGGCGACGTGAACGGCGACGGCGAGGTGGGCATTGCCGACGTCAATGCCGTCCTCGCTATAATCCTCAACCAATAATCCTTAGCGTCTTATCACTAGGCAAAGAGAAAGCAGGCCCCCGCTAAAACCTAAAACCTAAAACCTAGAACCTAAGACCTAAAACCTAAGACCTAAAACCTAACGCCTAAAACCTAAGACCTAAAGTCTAAAGTCTAAAGTCTAAAACCTAAAGCCTAAAACCTATTTTTTTTGTACCTTTGCAGGGACTACCGAACAAAAATAGATTGACCAAAGATGAAACGACTATTATTGCTTGTATTAGTGTTACTGACGTTGACTGGGACGGCTCGTGCCTGGTCGTGGTGGAACTATCCCCCTGATAATGAGTATGTGGAGATGGAGTCCACCAACCTCCCCATCGTGTGGATTGACGTGGATGGGCAGTATATTGACCGCTATGAGCGCATCACAGGGCGCATGAAGATTATCCACAACGGTGACGGGAGGCTCAATTATGCCGATACCGTTGCCCATCCCGGGCAGAAGATCGACTACGAGGGCTATGTGGCGATACGCTATCGTGGCAGTTCCTCGTTCAATGCCAGTGACAAGAAGCCCTATTCCTTCCGTCCGCTGGATAAACCTCTGGAGGAGGGTGGCACCAAGAAGAAAGTCAACATCCTGGGCATGGGCAAAGACAATGATTGGGCGCTGCTGGCTCCCTATGCCGACAAGAGCATGATGCGTGACCTGCTGGCATTTGAGGTGTCGCGCCCGTGGATGGAATACACGCCCCAGGGTCGCTACTGCGAGATGTTCCTTGACGGGACCTACTACGGCGTGTATATCCTGACTGAGACCGTCTCCAAGGGCAAGACCCGTATCAATTTGTCTGACCCCGGCTTGAGCGGCGATTCCATCACCGGAGGCTACATCATGGAGGTGAACCGCACCGACGGCGAGGTAACCTATACTTCCAATTACCACCCCTTGAGCAGCCAGGGATTTGTTTACTCCAACCAGTACATCAACTTCCAGTACAAGTCCCCCGACTATGAGGATTTGACTGCCGAGCAGGTGGATTACATCACCGGGCGCATCGACCAGATGGAGCAGTCGTTGTGGACCTACAAGTCAGGAGCCCCGACCAACTATGAGAACTACCTGGATGTGACCAATTTTATCGATTACCAGATTGCGATGGAGCTGGGGCACAATGTCGATGCTTATCGCTTGAGCGGCAAGTTTTTCAAGCGTCGCGATAGTGAGGATGCGCGTTTCAAGATGGTCGTGTGGGACATGAACCTGGCCTATGGCAATGCAGACTACTACAACGGGTGGCGTACCGACACATGGATGTATAAGAACAACAACACGATGAATGCCGAGGGCGACCCGCAGTTGATTCCGTTCTGGTGGTATAAGCTGAATACTAGCCCCGACTACACCAATGCCCTCAAGGCCCGCTGGGGGCAATACCGCCGCAGCAACCTGCGTGAAGAAGCCATCATGGCAACGGTTGATTCGCTGGCCAACGTCCTGACTGTACAGGGAGCAGAACGCCGCAACAGCGAGGCGTGGCCACGCTGGGGAGAATATGTGTGGCCCAATTATTATATCGCCGATGACTTCCAGGACGAGGTGGACTACCTCAAGCAGTGGCTGGCTGACCGTATCGCCTGGATGGACCAGCAATTGGGCTTTGACCCTAACGCTTGGCTGCGTGGAGATGTGAACTGTGATGGCGCCGTCACCATTGCCGATGTGACCGACCTCATCAACTACCTGCTATCGGGCCATGCGATGGCGGTGACCCTGGAGACTGCCGACTGTGACCTCGATGGCAATGCCGGCATCAGCGACGTGACAGCGCTCATCAACTTCCTACTTGCTGGTGAGTGGCCCGAATAAAGATTGATCACTGCTGAATTTAGTATGCTAGATTGTATTCGTTGTGAAAATTCTTCACAGTGAAATGGTAAAATATGTTTTTTTGACTACTTTTGCAGTCTCAAATCAATTGATTTTCAAAACGATGAAACGATTTTCCTTTTTGATCATCATAGCGGTACTGTCACTTTTCCTGCCGGCGAAAGCCCAGCAGGCCGATAATTATCCGCCCGATGACACGACAGTTTCCATTGATTCCACCAATCTGCCCATCGTGTGGATTGACGTCAATGGTGCGATGATCATGAGGGATGAGCGCATCGGAGCACGCATGAAAATCATCCATAACGGCAAGGGTCACCTCAATTATGGCGACACGGTGGCACATCCTGGCCAGCATGTCGACTATGAAGGCTATATCGCCCTGCGTTATCGTGGCAACACTTCTTTCACGCACAGTGACAAGAAACCATATTCTTTCCGCACGCTGAGCAAGCCTTATGAGCAGGGATATGATAAGAAAAAGGTGTCCTTGCTGGGCATGGGGAGTGACAACAATTGGGCATTGTTAGCTCCTTATTCCGATAAGAGCATGATCCGCGACTTGTTGGCATTTGAGGTGGCACGCCCCTGGATGGAGTATACCCCCCAGGGTCGCCTGTGTGAACTCTACCTTGACGGCACCTATTACGGCGTTTTCATTCTCACTGAGCTGGTGACCCAGGGTAAACATCGCCTCAACCTGCCAGATCCTGGCGAGGAGGATGACGAGTTGACGGGTGGCTACATCGTGGAAGTAGGGAATAACGGTGACGAGACTGATACCTTCATATCAAAGTATCATCCCATTAGTGGCGACGGTTCCGTGACATATTATGACCGCGAAATTGAGTTCCTCTATAAGTTCCCTGATGCCGATGAATTGACTCCTGCTCAGCGCGAGTACATCATCGGAGCAATCGACAGCATGGAAGATGCCTTTGCCTCCAAGAATTACAAGGACCCGATTGAGGGCTATCGCAAGTATGTCGATGTGCAGTCCTTCATGGATTACCAGCTTGTCAATGAGTTTGCCCACAATGTGGACGCTTATCGTCTGAGTGCCAAACTCTACAAGCGTCGCGACAGCGAGGACATGCGTTTCAAGATGGCTATCTGGGACATGAACTTGGCCTTCGGCAACTGTCGACACAACCAGGGCTCGGCTACCTCTGGCTGGATATCACGTGGCAACTCGATGCTGCATAAGAATAATGACAAATTCTTGATTCCCTTCTGGTGGTATAAGCTGATTTCAGACAATAGCTATGTGCAGGCACGATTCGCTCGTTGGGCCGAGTGGCGTAATTCCAACCTGCGCCACGACCGCATCATGGCGACCATCGACTCGCTGGCCAATGAGGTCACTTGCTGTGGGGCCGAGGCTCGCAACAGCCAGGCATGGCCGCGCTGGGGCGTCTGGGTATGGCCCAATTATGTTGTCAACCGCAGCTATGAGGCCGAGATCGATTATATCAAGAATTGGATTGGCAGGCGTTTGGAGTGGCTGGATGATATCCTGCAGTACACACCGCCGGAGCCTCCGCCCGTTCATATTGTTGGAGACGTGAATAGCGATGGCGAAGTCAACGTTGCTGATGTCACCGACCTGATTGAAATCATCCTGAAAGGATCGTCGAACGTTGATGAACAAACCAGGGAATATGCCGATGTGGATCAAGACGGAGAGGTTGCCATTTCGGATGTCACGGCCCTGATTGAGCTTATTCTCAAGTCAAAACCAGGGGGTAGTGTATTAGACTTGTATTAGTCGCTGCGAGCTTCAATCACTCATTGTCATCTGACCGATGCTTCATCCCAAATTCATTATCACCAGTGGCGGACACTTGCGCTTGGGCATGGTGACGTTGCACCGCGACCTGCTCATGCCCCATGAGCAGTGCTTGGGTGGTGGCTTCTATGAGTTTGATTATGCTGGTAACATCTTGATACTGTCGGGCAAATCGTTTGACTATGGCATGCCGCGCTGGGATAAAATCAACGTGCTGCTTGTCCCCGAAGCCTACCGTGGCATCCCCATCGTCTATCGCGACAGTTGGGACGATGAAATCAACCTCACCATTGAATTTACCGTTCGATACTATTAAGCGCATCTCAGTGCGCTTTTTTCATCTTTCTTCATCACCTGGCTCCTTGCCGCTGGTGGTGATAAATCTTCATTTTTCCTAGGTTATGCCTTGTGTGAAAGATAAAAGTGTTATCTTTGAGGGGAATAAACAACGATAAGGGCTATGAAGGACTATAGCGGTTTTCTGAAGGAGATACAGAATGTGTTGCCCGCCGAGCGGATTTATACCGACGAGTTGCGGACACTAGCGTGGGGTACCGACGCGAGTTTTTACCGATTGACGCCACAGGTCGTCATCCGTGCCAAAGATGAGGGCGAGGTGTCGAGAATTGTCAAAGTCGCCAATAAGTATGGCTTGCCGTTCACTTTCCGCGCAGCGGGCACTTCGCTGTCGGGACAGAGCGTGAGCGACAGCATACTCATTGTCGCCGGAAAGAATTGGGAGGATTATTCGGTTGCTCATGATGCCAATAGCATTACGTTGCAGCCTGGTATCGTGGGAGCGAGGGTGAACCAAATCCTGAAACCCCTAGGGCGTGTCTTCCCGCCCGATCCTGCCAGCATCGGTTCGGCGATGGTGGGCGGCATCGTTGCCAACAATGCCTCGGGCATGAACTGCGGCACCCATGCCAACAGTGACCGCATGTTGCTGTCGGCACGCCTGGTGCTGCCCGACGGCACCGTGCTCGACACGGGTGATGCTGCCAGCCGCAACGCCTTCGGCAAGAGCCATCCCGACTTTATCGCCAAGATCGAGGCCCTGCGAGACCGCATCCGTGCCAATCAGCCTTTGGCCGACCGCATCCGCAAGAAATACAGCATCAAGAATGTCACGGGCTTGAACCTGCGACCGTTTGTCGCCTATGATGACCCGTTTGACATCATCGCCCACTGCATCGTGGGCAGCGAGGGCACGCTGGCATTCATCAGCCAGGTGACCATGCGCACCCTGCATGATTATCCCTGCAAGGCTTCGGCCATGCTCTATTTCTTCACGATGAAGGAAAGCTGCGAGGCAGTGGTTGCCCTCAAGCAACTGAAATCCAGCGACGAGGACATCGCCATGAGCGAGGAGAACCTGATGGTCAAGAGTGCCGAGATGCTCGACTACCTGTCGCTGGCATCGGTCGATGACCCTGTCTATCTGCAGTACAAGAAGGATGTGGACTCGGGGCGTATCCCTGGTGTTGAGCCTGGTGATTACCACAACCTCACTGCCATCCTCACCGAGACCAAGGCCATGACTCCCGACGACCTGCAGCACCGCATCGATACGATTACCCAGTGCCTGTCGCAGTTCAAGACCTATATCCCTGTCGAGTTTACCGATGACCCTGCCGTCTATGGCAAGTACTGGGCCATCCGCTCGGGCATCTTCCCCAGCGTGGGCGGCGCTCGTCCCGTGGGCACTTCTTGCCTCATCGAGGATGTCGCTTTTGCCGTCGAGGACCTGCCCGAGGCGACCGTCAAACTGCAAAAACTCATCGCCGATCACGACTACAAGGACGCCTGTATCTACGGCCATGCCTTCGAGGGCAATTACCATTTCATCATCAACCAATTGTTCAGCGACGAGAGCGAGGTACAGCGCTATGCCGCCATGATGCGCGACGTGGCGCGGCTCGTGGTCGAGGAATATGACGGCTCGTTGAAGGCTGAACACGGCACGGGCCGCAATATGGCGCCCTTTGTCAAGTATGAGTGGGGCGAAGACGCCTTTGCCGCCATGCGTGAGCTGAAAGAGATTTTTGACCCGCACTATCTGCTCAACCCCGGCGTCATCTTCAACGACGACCCCGAGTGCTTCATCAAGCATTTCAAGCCGTTGCCCGAACTCAAGATGCGCGGATTGGAAACGGCCACACCAGCTGCGGGCAGCCTGCACGAGACGGTTGATGGTGTGCTCAAGGCCAACAAGTGCATAGAGTGCGGTTTCTGCGAGGTGAACTGCCTGACCTGTGGCTTGACGCTCTCGTCAAGGCAGCGCATCGTCATCCAACGCGAAATCTCTCACCTGCGTGAGACCGGCAGCGACCCCAGGCGCTTGGCGACCCTCGTCAAGCAGTACCGTTATCAGGGCAACCAGACGTGTGCCGGCGACGGCCTGTGTTCTACCTCGTGCCCGATGAAAATCAACGTCGCCGACTTGACTCACCTCGTGCGTATGGAGGCATTGCCACAGGGCAGTATGGGTTACAAGACAGGCGACTGGGCTGCACGGCATTTTGCGGGCATCAAGAGTGGACTGCGCTTTACGCTGGATGTGGCACGACTGGGTCATAACGTGCTGGGTACAACGGCCATGAACGGTATAGCAGGCGCCATGCACAAGGCGGGACTGCCCCTGTGGACCCCTGCCATGCCCGGTAAGGCCCGCCAACCTCGGGCTGGCCATGTAGGGCCTCGCCTTGGCGTGGCCGATAAGGTCGTCTATTTCCCCTCGTGCATCAACCAGACGATGGGTCTGTCCAAGGGCTCGCCCGTGAAGAACACGCTCGTCGATGAGATGGTGCAGTTGTGCTACAAGGCGGGCTACGAGGTCATCTTCCCCGAGGGACTGGAAAAGATGTGCTGCGGCACCATCTGGGAGTCCAAGGGTATGCTCGACATTGCTGACAAGAAAACCGCAGAACTCGACGAAGCATTGTGGCTGGCCAGTGAGCAGGGTCGTTACCCGATAGTGTGTGATCAGAGCCCCTGCCTGCATCGCATGAGGAAATGCATCACTCGCATGAAACTTTATGAGCCCGTGGAGTTCATCTGGGAATACCTGCGCGACCGCCTCGAGTTCACGCCTATCGACCGCCGCATCGCCCTGCACTTCACCTGCTCGACCCGCGAGATGGGTTTGGTAGACAAGATGACCGGCCTGGCACACCTGTGCAGCAACAACGTCTTCCTGCCCGAGGGCGTCGGCTGCTGCGGCTTCGCTGGCGACCGCGGCTGGACCCACCCCGAGGTCAATCGCTGGGCATTAAGGAAGCTGCGCCGTCAACTGGAGGATAACCGCATCGAGATGGGCTACAGTAACAGCCGCACCTGCGAGGTCGGCCTCGAGACCAACGGCGGCATCCCCTACCAGAGCATCGTCTACCTCGTCAACGAGGTCACCCGACCAATAACCGAAAAGAAATGTAATTGAGAGATTATCACTAACTCTGCCCTTGAAAAGAGAGCAACTAATTGTACTGAATTCAATGGATCTGAAAAACCGGATAAAGAACATCAAGAATTGGCAACACCAATCATGCGAGTTCCATTTCGCAAGCGATGAGGAGCATGAATGTCTGTGCTGCGGGCATCGTTACAAGGGCAATTTCTGCCCCTGTTGCTCCCAAAAGGCAGGAGTCGGTGATATTAGCTGGAACAGTGTCCGCAAGGGTGTAATGGAAATTTGGGGGTTGAGTAATCGTTCTCTCATTTATAGTTTATGGCAACTGATAGTGCGACCCGGTCACTTCATCTCAGAATATCTCAGAGGCAAGTTTCAGGTGAGTTTCCCACCCGTGAAGATGCTATTTTTAGTCGCAATCCTTTACACTCTTATCTATTACTGGCTTTTCCAGCATGTTCTGAACTTACACGTAGAGACAACTAGCGCTGTTAATTTGTGGGATGCAAAGAATGCCGGTTGGTCTAGGATAATACTCAGTTTGAGTTTCCTTTTCCCTACGTGGGTTCTTTTCCAGAATTCCCCGAAGTTCCCGCATCTCTCAATACCTAAGGCCTTCTTTATTGCGGTATTCATGTCCATCTTGGAAATCATGATAGAATTGTTCGTTTATTCATTGGGATTATTATGCGGCGCTTCAGAGGATGTGATTGCATTATTAGGACTGGTTCTTTTTGCTGTATACTACTTTGTCGCTTATAAGCAGATATTTGGTTTTGGGGTGTGGGGAACACTTTGGCGTCATTTTATTATGATGATGTGTAGCCTATTTTTGTGGGTATTATTCGATGAATTTGTAGAATATGCTGTGGACCCCGATCACCCATTCAGAATACAATCTATTTTTAGCTGGTCTTCCATCGTAGTTTTACTTCTCTTGCTCGGCTACTTATTAACCACATTGACAAGAAAATGGCCTGATCTTAGAGCATGGTGGCTAAAGCGCAGAAAGTAACTTTCAACATCAAGCATTTCCCCTGATTGTGGTGAGCATCATCACCATCGCCCTTGCTGCAAAGTAAATCGGCTGACTGGCCAAGGACCGCACCCCCATATCCGCTTCTGTCACCGAAGTCTTGCCGCCGTCCCTGCCTGTTGAGGCCATGGAAAATGTCCAACCGGTTCCCGATATCATCAACGAGTCTCCGGCTGAAGAATGAAATGCTATAGAGGCAACAGGCTGTACTAAGATAAAAGTGGAATCCGTCTCCATCATGATGAAGGCGGATTCCTATTTGTCTAATCAGACGTTGATGTCAAATGTCTTATCGGATGACGGCGATTTTGGTCACTACGGCCTCGCTGCCGCCGTTGGCCTGTGAGCAGAGTACCAGATAGACGCCCGTCTTGACA
>JBGUJU010000062.1:0-12058 GCA_045114065.1 Sodaliphilus sp. | reverse complement strand
GTGTACCAGGTTGTCCATGCCATACATCGAGTTGGCGAAGGAGAAGGACTTCTGAGATACACGGGCAGTTGCCATACGCGTGCCACCGTCCATCGAGGTCGCATTGGGATTGCTCCAATAGCGGTTCTTGGTGTAGTTGTAGCGCAGGGCCAGGTGATGGTCATGGTTGATGTTCCAGTCCAGGCGGGCGAGGATCTTATAGTTGTTCTCGTCGGCGGGGAATTTGGTCCATGAACCCGTGTCATAGCCATATTTGCTCTTCACGTGGTTGCTCACACGCTCCAAGTCGGCCAGGGAGGTGCGCGAAACAAACTGGTCGGGAATGGCAACACCGTCCCGTGAAGCAACCCATGTGTTGACGATAGTAGGTTGCTTGGTCATCTCACCGTTCACAAAGAAGAACAGCTTATCCTTGATGATCGGGCCGCCGATGGTAGCGCCATAGGTGGTCACCTTGAATTTCTCGCGGGCCTGACCGATCTGGGTGCGCTCAACGGCGTCACCGCGCATGTTCTCGTTGCGGTGGAAGATGTAGGCACTGCCACGGAACTTGTTGGTACCACTCTTGGTAATGGCGTTCACACCACCACCGATGAAGTTGGTCTGACGTACGTCGTAGGGAGAGATTACCACCTGCAACTCCTCGATAGCCTCAATGCTGATGGGGTTACCACCACCAGGCAGGTTGTCGCTCAGACCGAAGTTGTTATTGAAGTTGGCACCGTCAACGGTGAAGTTGGCGGTACGGCCATCGGTACCGGCAAAGCTCATGCCGTTACCACCGAAGGGTGACAGACGGGTAACGTCGGTCAGGCTGCGGGTAACGGTGGGCAGGTTGGTGATCTGCGTGCTGTTGATGTTGGTTGCAGCACCGGTCTTCTCGGCACGGAACTTGGTAGCAGCAGCAGTAACAACCACCTCGCCCAGAGCATTGGCGTCAACACTCATGTCAACGTCCAGGTTGGAGGTCTCGGCAAGCTGCAGCATCACACCTTCCACATTGCGAGGCTCATAGCCCACGTAGCTCACCGTAACGGTGTAGGGACCACCAGGACGCATACCTTGGATGGTGTAACGGCCATCCATGTTGGTCACGGCGTTGTACTTGGTGCCCGAGGGCGTGTGCAATGCGGTGATCGTCGCACCAATCATCGCCTGCTGGTTCTCATCGGTCACAACACCCGACAGAGCCGAGGTCGTTACCTGAGCACTCGATGCCAATGCCACAAAGAACATTGCCACCAAAGCCATTAACTTAATTGTTCTCAACATACAAATGATTTGTTTAAATTGATGAATAAATTAATAATTGTTATTAATATGATTGTTTTATTGATTGTTTATAAAAATAGTTCGCGCCACATTAGCGGGGTCTTCCCCATCTATTGTGGCGTGTACGTCGAAAGAGCCTCTATCTTGCAGCGGGTTATAGAATTGGCTTGCTGCCTCACCGCTACAAGTTATCCTGAAAGGAATGCCAAATATGTTGTGAATTGACATTAAAACAATAAAAACACTTCAATTTTCGCCGCAAAGGTAGTCATTTTTCTCCATCCCACAAAATTCATCCCAAACAATTTATTAACAAAAATTCAATTCACTCACAACAACCTGATAATCAAATCACTGTAGCGCCAACACAGGTACTCGCCTAGGCATGGCCGCTCCCTACCGCCCCCAACCCCACGCCAAGCCGCAAAGACGCTAAGAATTATCCTGCGAGCGCAGCGAGCATAATTATTGATGAGCTGATAAAAAAAGTTAATACGGACGGATTGTCGAGAATTTATCGGGATAGGCCTTGTGCCAACCATTGAAAATGAGTACTTTTGTGAGCAAATTAACAAGGTAGAAGTATCATTGTCTCGCCAGCGTCGCTGCGCCAGACGTAAGGTTAACCTTTTTATATAATAACAATTATGAAGACTAATTCCTTTCTTTTCAATGCGCTAGCCATCGTTGTGCTGGCTGTGATGTCTATTGTCCGTGTTGATGCGGCCCCCGCGACTGGCGCCGCCAAGAATGCCCCGAGCAGAGTCCACTACAGTGGCTATATCGGTGTCCAAGGTGACTTTAACAATGATGGACGAGTTGGTATCTCGGACATTACAAGCCTGATCGACTGCCTGCTGGGCAACAACTGTGACGATGAGGATACGCGGCTGCGGGTCGACCTCGACGGTGACAATGCGCTGGGCATTGGCGACGTGACCATGATGGTGGAACAAGTGATTGACGACAAACCCGAAGTTCTCATCTTCATGGTCGACTACTTCGTTTTCAAGATGGTGAGAGTGCATGGCGGCACCTTTGAGATGGGAGGCTTTGACGATCAGGCCTATGGTGACGAACTGCCTGTTCATGAAGTTACGCTCGATGACTACTACATCTGTCAGACCGAGGTGACCAATGGCCTGTGGGAGGCTGTCATGGGCGACGATCCCGAGCAGGGCCATGGCATCACCTATAACCCCGTGACTGAATTGACATGGGGCGCATGCCAGTACTATGTCAATGAATTGAATAGGCTATTCCAACATAACACTTTCCGCCTCCCCACCGAGGCCGAGTGGGAATATGCCGCCCGTGGCGGCAACATGAGCCGTCAATACAAATACTCGGGCAGTGACAATTATGACGATGTGGCCTGGTGTGAGCTGAATAGTGGCGACCTGCTACATCGGGTGGGCTCCAAGCAACCCAACGAGTTGGGACTGTACGACATGAGCGGAAACGCCTGGGAGTGGTGCCAGGACTGGTACGGACCCTATGACAGCGAGAGCTGCATTAATCCCACTGGACCGGAAACCGGCACCGAGCGAGTGGTGCGCGGCGGATGCATGAGAGGTCACGTGAGGTTCTGCCGAGTGACCTATCGCATGTGCTATGAACCCAAGACCTACCTCTTGGACGTGGGCTTCCGCATCGCGATGACAGCCGACTAATCATTACTGACAACTCCTCGTTTCGTCGCGATTCAACAGGCAGATACAAATCATAATAATCTTAGCGCCTTAGCGTGAGGCAAAAGGAACGCGGATGCTTCTTTAACCTGAGAGCGCAGCCCGCATAATTCTTAGCGTCTTAGCGCCTTAGCGTGAGGTTTTCCGTCGTGCGTGAGGCAAAAGGATCACGGATGCCAACTCCTAACTCCTAACTCCTAACTCCTAACTCTTCTTCACCCTGTCCGGGTGCTGGGCGATGAATGTTTTCCATGACTTGGTGCCCTTGCCGGTGAACGGCTTGTTGCGCTCATAGAAGTGGCACAGGGCTGCCGCCAGCGCGTCTGTCGCGTCGAGCAGAGCCGGCATCTGCGCCTCGTCGATGCCCAGCGTGCGCTGCAGCATCAACGCCACCTGCTCCTTGCTGGCTGCGCCGTTGCCCGTAATCGCCATTTTGATCTTCCTCGGCTCATACTCGGCAATGGGAATCTCGCGGTTGAGCGCCGCGACCATCGCCACGCCCTGGGCACGTCCCAGCTTGAGCATCGACTGCACGTTCTTGCCATAGAACGGCGCCTCGATAGCCATCTCATCGGGCAGATATTCCTCGATCACGCCACTCACGCGCTCATAGATGTGCCGCAGCCTCATGTAATGGTCCTCCATGCGGCTCAGCTGTAGCACGCCCATGACGATGAGCTCGGGTTTCTTGCCATTCACACCCAGCAGGGCATAACCCATCACGTTGGTGCCAGGGTCAATGCCGATGATGATATTCTCGTACTGCTTCTCCATTTTCACTGCAAATTTACATACAATTCCGATAAATCTATGTATATTTGCGTGCAAAATAACAACTCTAACCTACAAGATCATGATGAAAACTTCACGCTATCTCTCACTGCTGCTCACCGTAGTCATCGCTCTAGGCGTCAATGCCCAGATGCCACGTTTCAACGTCTGCTTCAATGACTACACGGGCCGCGAAGCCCTCGCCAAGATAATGGACCAAATCGCCGCCCACATGGACGCCCGCAACGCCCCCACGAAGGTCTTGCCAATCGGGCCGAACCTGATCGATTCAAGTCACTGGTGGACCGACGGACTATTCTCATTTGAAACGTCTTACGATGACGAATACAATTCCATCAGCCTATCTGACCTCAACATTTTTAAGGAAACAGATCATCAATACTTTGATTTCATCGGTGCCCTGCTCGTCAACAAAGGAAAAGTATCGGTCGAAGACAAACCCCAAGCACGGGTTAACATCGAACAGATTGGCGATCTCGTCATGCTGGTCGAACGAGACAAGCAGAACAAACCCGTCAGGGCTTACTATCAATTGACACAGGAAGAAAAATCGATGGGAAATTGGGTCATATTCATTAACTATATGCTCATGGGGCACTACACCACGCCCGACGGACTGGATGTCATCTTCGGACCCAGGATGCCCTTCTACAGCGGCGATGACTATTCCCAAGACCCAGGCTTCTTCGGCTTCAACAACGACTTCGACAACCACATCCTGCACATCGTCTACGGCGACTCTCGCGTCAGCCGTGGCGACCCTAGCAAATTCAGCGATGAGAGGATGCCTGGCGAGGGCGGCGCCGGTGCCATCATGGGACCCATGCAGTGGGATATGATCCCCACCATCGCAGGCATGGATGTGACCATCGCCCATGATGAGCCCTTTGTCGACCACTACCCCCGCATCGGCAAGGAGGGTGACAAGGTCAGCCTGTCGTTTGTGGAGTCACCCTTCGAGGGCATCCCTGGCAGATGGGCCATCGCCTCGGTTATTCCCTTGACCCATGGCCTGCTGAAGCTCTTTCCCAAGGAGATGCTTACCCTGATGCGCGGCGAGATCTACGCGCGCCATGGGGACACTTTCAAGAATCCTAACACCCAACGCTACTTTGACGCCCAGCCCTGGTACAAGAAGTCAAAACAACCGATCAAGCTCACCGACGTCGAGCGTTTCAACTACCAACTCATCAAGCACGTTGAAACCACGATGAAGTAGAATAATCAGGAATTAGGAATTAGAAATTAGAAAGATAATCAGAGAGGCGTCCGCAAAAGTGAATGCGGACGCCCCTCTAATCTCTAATCTCTAATCTGCGAGCACAGCGAGCATAAATCTTAGCGTCTTTGCGCCTTAGCGAGAGGCCCAAGAATGCGGATGCCAGCTAAAGGCTAAAGGCTAATGGCTAACAGCTGCGAGCTTGCTCGCATCACCAACTTCCCGACAGCAGGTAGTGGATCAGGGTGGTCACGTCATCGATGTTCAGTCGACCGTCCGTGTCGGTGTCGGCATTGGCCAGATTGACGCCTGCAGCGTTGTTCGTCAGCAGGTAGTTGATCAGTACCGTCACATCGGCGATGGTGATGAGGCCGTCGGCATCCACGTCACCACGAACAACAGGCTGGGGCTCGGTCCACTTCTCGACCACGAGGACTCCGCGAGACAGATACAACGTCAGGTTATACTTCCCGACGGGAATCCTGAAGGAATTAGTGCCTTGAACCACGCTCAGCTCAGTGCCCAGGCGTGCCTCGTTGATGAGGAAGTTGTTGCTCGTGGCGCCCATGCGGTAGTTGGCGATCTCGGCCCACGTACTGCCCAGGGCTGTCGTGAAGCTGAAGTAGCTGTAGCCGCCATAGGGATCAACAAAGTTGATGGTGGCGGTATACTTCTCACCGTTGGTCGTCGTCATCTCGAAGCCGTTGTTGGGAGCCCAGCTAGCCGAGTTGATGTTACCCAGCACATACACGTGTTCGTAGCTGGCAGCACCAGCGCCGGCATATTTCTCGGTCACATCGAGATAGGTGTCGGCAGCGGCATAGTTCAAGCCGGTCAGCTCACTGTTGGGATAGATCAGGAAGGCATCACGGGTCAAGGAGATAGCCTCAGTCTGGTTCTCGAAGCCGAACTCGCCATTGCTGAAGATGACCGACACCTCGTCGGCATCCACATGCAGGCAGTACCACTCGATGTCATTGACCGTCACCTTGTCCAGGCTACTGATGGCAAGACCAGGCCAGGCGTCGCCCGTCACGTTGCCCTCGGCAGTCCATGCCCAGATGTGGGCACCTGCCATCGAACTCTTGACATACACGTTGATGCCCGTCGTGGCGGCATCGGTGATGGTATAGACGTAGCTCTCGACATTCTCGACCTGATCACCGTTGAGCACAGCCAGCTTGAGGGTGGTGTTCTCGGTGAAGGTGAAGCTCTTGCTGGCGGTGAGTGTCTCGCTGCTGGTGGTGGGCACACTGCCGTCGGTGGTATAGACGATGGTCGTACCGCTCTTGCTGGGAGCGACAGTGAGCGTCACGCTGCCCACGTAGTTGCCGGCAGCCTTGCTCACCACAGGATAACCCAGGATGCTGCCATCCTTGCCCACGTGCTTCCAGTCGATACCGCTGGAGATGAACAGGTTGTAGCCGTCACCATCCTGGACAAGCTCATAACCTGCAGGCGTGCCGTTATAGACGGCGCCGCCCAGCTGCAGGTACAACCTGCCGCGCGTGCCCTGAGTCTCCAGGATGTAGCCGTTGCTGCTCTCCTCCTGAGTTAGGATGGCACTCTGGTTGTGGACACCAGCGGCACGGCGGGCCTTGATACAGTTGGTAATCTCGTTCTTATAGGCATTGTAATGCTTATAGAACACACACGGGGTGCCGGGCATCGCCAGGATGAAGGCGTTGGCGGCCATCACATAGCTCTTCAGGCAGTCATAGTTGGTGTTTTGGCCCGTGTCGTGGTTGTCGACAAAGGTCACCGAGTAGCGCTGGTAATTCTGGTCGGCAGCGAGGCCCTTGTCGTTCAAGGCACTCCAGTTGCCACCGGCAAAGGCGCTCTGCATCGGATACTTCAGCGCGAAGTCGAACACGGCACTCTGGATCCTGTCGTCCTGCTTGGTCTCGTTCAGCCACCAGCGCAGGGTCTCGGCATTGCCGTCCCAGTACTCGCCCACCGAGAAGGTCGGCTCGCTGGCCTTGTTGTACAGACCCACATAGTAGCCCGCAAAGCCCTTGCACATGTCATAGCGGAAACCGTCATAGCCCAGCTCCTTCATCAGGTACTGCTGATAGGTCTTGACGTTCTTCTGCACATTGGCGCTGGTGTGGTCCAGGTCACGGCTGCCGTCAAAGTTCTCGCCCTCGTCATAGGCTCCTGTGGGGGCATAGCCCTGATAGGCGCACTCGTCGTTGCGGCAGATGTCGGCAAGGCTCCACGTCATGCTGTATTCTTCGCCGGTAACAGGGCCGGTAACGCTCTCGTCGGCAAGGTCAACCCATCCGTTCTTGCCGCTCTTGTGGTTGATGACCATATCCATCATCACGCTGGTGTTGTGGCCATGCAGCGTCTGGATCATCTCACGCAGCTGCGTCTCGGTGCCGAAGCATGAGTTGTGCTTCAGCCAGTAGACGGGCATGTAACCCATGCTATGGGCTGTACCACTCTCATCGACGCTGCCCGAGTTGGGCACCCACACGATGTCAAAGTTCTGACCGATTTCCTCGGCTTTCTCGGTGAAGCGGCTCCAACGGGTGGCATCATAGCTGTCCCAATAGAAACCCTGCAGCATCACGCCGCCATACATTGCGGGCCAACCCTTGCCGGCAACGGGGCCACCACCGCTCTCGCGCGTGATGACTGTCGTGCGGCCGCTCACGTCAACCGTAATGTTGTAGGTACCAGCGGGAATACGGAAGGAGATATCGACGTTCTCTCCCAGGCCGTTCATGACAATCGGTTGACCCAGCATCGACGAGGTCACCCAGAAGTTGCCGTCGCTGACAGGAGTAAAACGGTAGGGCTTGATGCCTTCCCAGTCCTCGCTGTCGTCAGCCAGCTTGGTCGTGAACGAGAAGTAGCTCACGTTGGCGTCCTCCTCCGACCACTCTCCGTTGAAGGTCACCTGGGCTGTAAAGATATAGCCGTCGGTCGTGCTCATCTCCACACCGTGGCTGGGATCCCAACTGTTGCCGTTGGCCTCGCCCAGGATGTAGAGATGACCAGTGATGGGATCAACAGGACCGCTACCGCCCTCTTGGGCAATCTTGAAGCGCTTGTTGATTGTGTCAAAGGTGAACACATATTCCGAGCCGTCGCCCGTGAAGTGGTATGCACCATGGTCACCAGCCTTCTGCGTTGCCGTCCAGGTGCCATCGACAGGCACCAGCTGGTCGCCGCCGGAGGGGCCATAGCGGTAGTTGTTGTTGAACGTCGTCCAGTCAGTGGATGACGATGACAACCCATCGGCAAACACAAAGTACACCTCGCCACTGATCGTGGTCGTGTAATTGTAGGTGCCATCGGCCTTGGCATTCATCCTGACACCGCCGGCAGGGTTCCAGTCGCCGAACGGAGCGCCGCCCACGATATACATCTGGGCGCCAGCCTGTAGCGTCATCAATGACACCACAAGCGCAAGAAATAATGTAATCGTCTTTTTCATATCATGAAGCTTTTAAAGTTATGGTTTGAATCATTGGTTATTCCGATGGGAACAGGGACGGTCATCATCCGCTAACGGCTTTTCTATCAGCCTGATGGTCAAGAAGCCAAATGGCTCGAGCGACGCTTGCTCAATCGTGTGCGGATTGACATGCCCTGACGGTCCTTTGCCGTCCCCAAAATTACTCATTCCCCACCACATTATAATAAGAACCCCACAACAGCGGATGCAAAAATCAGCGCAAACGATTGCACGCCATTCCACAAACCGCACCCTACCCCCCTCTAAGCCCAGAGAGCGCACCACCTCCCCCTCTAAGACTAGAGGGGGCCGGGGGGCGTTGATGGCATATAAGCCCCTGTAGACATGCAAAATCTTGCATCTCCAACCAATCACAACACCTCCCCCTCCAAGACCAGAGGAGAGCAGATGCCAAATAAAACTACAACCAAATGTCTATTGTCTAAACTCTTTTTACTACCTTTGTGCCAAAAATTGCAGACAATGACATGAAGAAGCTGGTGATTTTTGACCTGGACGGCACGCTACTCAACACCATCGAGGACTTGGGGCAGGCTGCCAACTATGCCCTGGAGCGCAACGGCTATGCGACCCACAGCATGGCGAGTTACCCCTACTTCGTCGGCAATGGCGTGCGCCGTCTGATGACCCGCGTGCTGCCCGAGGATGCCCGTGACGACGAGACCGTGGACCGCGTGCTGGGCGACTTCCTGGAGTACTATGACGTGCACTGCACCGACTTTACCAAGCCCTACAGTGGCATGCCCGAGTTGTTGCAGGACCTGCGCGACCTGCGTGTGGGCATCGCCGTGGCGAGCAACAAGTACCAGAAGGCGGTCGACAAGATCATCCCCCACTTCTACCCCGACATCCCCTTCGTTGCCATCGAGGGGCACCGCGAGGGCGTCAACGTCAAGCCCGACCCCAGCGTCGTGTTTGCCATCCTTTCCCAAGCCCAGGTCGCCAAGGCCGACACCCTCTACATCGGTGACAGCGGCGTGGACATGGAGACCGCACGGCGCGCCTGCGTCGACTCGGTGGGCGTGACTTGGGGCTTCCGCAGCAAGAAAGAACTCGTTGAGTACCATGCCGATGCCATCGTCAACAATCCCACCGACATCCTCGACATCGTCGAGAACGGCATCCGCATTTCCTAAAGAGTTATAGGTTAACTGGTTAAAGCGTAAAGTTTAAAGGAATTATTCACCCCTAAAACCTAACACCTAAAGTCTAACGTCTAACGTCTAAAGTCTAAAGTCTAACATCTAACATCAAAATATGAACTGGTTAACTGAATTATGGATAGGCAATGGAGTAGCACACACGCTGCTCATCTATGCCATCGTCATCGCTATCGGTGTCCTACTGGGAAAAGTCAAGTTCTTCGGCATTTCCTTAGGAGCCACCTTTGTGCTATTCTGTGGTATCCTCATCGGCCATTTAGGGGTGGAGGTTGATGCCGCCACGCTCAAGTTCATCCAGGAGTTCGGCCTCATCCTGTTCATCTTCTCCATCGGTCTGCAGGTGGGTCCCAGTTTCTTCTCCTCGTTCAAGCACGAGGGCATCCAGCTCAACGGCATCGCCATGCTCATCGTGGGCCTTAACGTCGTGGTGGCACTCGCCATCTACTTCCTGGCAGGCAACATCAGCATGACCGACCTCGTCGGCGTGATGAGCGGTGCAGTGACCAACACGCCCGGACTCGGTGCTGCCCAGCAGGCCCTCATCGAGACCGTCGGCGACCACGCCAGCGACCTCAACGAGTCCATGTCGCTGGGCTATGCCGCCGCCTACCCCCTCGGTGTCATCGGCATCATCCTGTCGATGGTGCTGTTGAAGGCGTTCTTCCGCATCAACGTCGACAAGGAGATCGAGGCCATCGAGCGCGAGAAAGAAGACAGCCAGCTCAAGCCCCACGTCATCACCTACCAGGTGACCAACAAGCTCATCTTTGACAAGGCGGTGACCCGCCTTCACAGCATCATCGACCGCAACTTCACCATCTCACGCCTCAAGCGTGCCGACGGCACGGTCGAGATACCGCAGGGCGAGACCATCATCCATCAGGACGACGTGCTGCGCATCGTCATGAGCGCCCACGACCAGGACATCTTTGACGCCATCATCGGCCCGCAGGTGGACTTCGACTGGCAGATAGAGACAAGCCCCAAGGGCATCGTCAGCAAGCGCATCGTCATCACCAACAACGAGATCAACGGTCGCAAGATCGGCTCCATACGCCTCCACGAGGGCTACAAGGTCAACGTCACCCGCATCTATCGTGCCGGTGTCGAACTCCTCGCCAGCCCCAACCTCTCGCTGCAGGTGGGTGACCGCCTCACCGTCGTGGGACGCGAGGAGGATGTCGACCGTCTGGGCAAACGCATGGGCGACTCCTACAAGCGCCTCGAGCACCCCAACCTGTTCACCATGTTCATCGGCATCTTCCTGGGCATCATCGTCGGTTCCATCCCCATCATGCTACCTGGCATGTCAGTTCCCATGAAACTCGGTCTGGCGGGTGGTCCCCTCGTGGTCGCCATCCTCATCGGCCGATACGGCTACAAGGCACGCCTGGTCACCTACACCAGCACCGCCGCCAGTCTCATGCTGCGAGAGTTGGGCCTCTGCCTCTTCCTCGCATCAGTGGGCATCGCCGCCGGTGGAAAGTTCGTCTCCACCATCTTGAGTGCCAACGGTGCCCTCTGGGTACTCTACGGCTTCCTCATCACCATCATCCCCCTGCTCATTGCCGTGGTTGTCGCCCGTGGCAAACTGCACCTCAACTACTGCACCATCATGGGCCTCGTGGCTGGCGCCACCACCGATCCTCCCGCACTGGGCTACGCCAACACCACCGCAGGTAACGATGCACCCGCAGTCGCCTATGCCACCGTCTATCCCTTGACGATGTTCATGCGTGTCCTCATCGCCGAACTCATCATCATCTTCGCCGTCGCCTAGCAGGCCCCACTCCAAGCCGCTAAGAATATTCAGGGAACGATATAGCAGTTGAACAGTTGATAATATTAACCGCCCTGCGGGCGGGAAATTAAACAAATTAAAAATTTATAATTATTATTTTAATTTCCCGTGCGAAGCACGGTTATAGTAGCGCGATTCAGCAACAGGGCCAACATCTAGATTATTGCTGTAATTAATGGTTAATTCGCGATAATTCACGTAAAGAAAACACAATGCGTCAGCCTTAGCGTAATTCGTAGTTTTCAAGAGGGATGCGGATGCCATCTTAATCAATAAATCTTAGCGCCTTAGCGTGGGGCACGGGCGGCCACGCCAAGGCGAGGCCCTACACAGTGCGGATGCCAAACTAGAAACTAGGGACTAGAAACTAGAAACTAAATCTTAGCGCCTTAGCGCCTTAGCGTGAGGCACGGGCGGCCACGCCAAGGCGAGGCCCTACAGTGCGGATCCCAAACTAGAAACTAGAAACTAAATCTTTACTATTCTCCCAGATATAAACAATGGAGGCGCAAGACAGACTTGCGCCTCCACATTTTCTTGCGCTATTCAGCTCGTAGCTGATAGCTGATTGCTACTTACTTCACAACCTTAACAGCGTTGGTGGTACCGTCGGTGTAGGTGGTAACAACGATC
>JBGUJU010000061.1:0-29996 GCA_045114065.1 Sodaliphilus sp. | reverse complement strand
GTTGAGTTCAAAGAAGTCATAGCAGCAGTTCTCGAGCATCATCACGTGCAGGCGCTTGCTCTCGCTCAGGTTGATGAGCGACCAGATCTCGGTCATGTTCATCGCCGAGGGCACCTCGATGGCGACGTGGTGGCCATGCTCGAGCGCCTCACGCGCAATCACGTAGTGGTGCAGCCAGTCGGTGGCGATATAAACCAGGTCGATATCGGTGCGCTTGCACAGGTCCTTGTAGCCATATTCCCCGTAATAGACGTCGGCGGCTGGCATCGACGCCTTGCACAGAATCTGCTGGCACGCCTCGGCGCGGTCGCGCTCATAGTCACACAAGGCTTTCACCTCGATGCCGGGGATATGGGTCCAGCGCTCCACCGCGTCGGGTCCGCGCATTCCTAAGCCCACGAATGCCACCCTCACGACAGGAATCTTGGGCACCGTCATCCCCAATGCCGACTGCTGGCCGGCAGGCCGTTGCGGCACCTCGGTCACGATGGTTCCGTTCTGAATGGTATAGGGCCAGTTAAACTGCGCCCACAGGCTTGACGGCAGCAGCATGGCAACCGTCAGTAGAACTGCTAAAGTGATATAACGATGTCTCATAATTGTAGCAATAGCATAGTTATTTCAAAATTAAGATATAGCATACAAAAATAGATATAAAAACCGAAAGTGCAAAACAAAGTGGCAAAATGCACAGTTTGATGATGCATTTTGCCACTCAATAACGATAAGGATATTTGTCTTTCTCGCGGTTGATTTACTTGATTCGGGTAATCTTTGCGCCGATGTTGTTCAATCGTTCCTCGATCTTGCTGTATCCACGGTCTATCTGTTCGATGTGGTCGATGCGGCTCTCGCCGTCGGCACTCATGGCGGCTATCAGCATCGCGATGCCGGCACGGATGTCGGGTGAGACCATGTGGTTGGCCCTCAGACGGATGTGGTGGTCATGGCCGATGACAACAGCTCGATGCGGGTCACACAGGATAATCTGGGCGCCCATGTCTATCAGTTTGTCGACAAAGAAGAGACGGCTCTCAAACATCTTTTGATGGATCAAGATGCTGCCTCTGGCCTGCGTTGCCACGACAAGCAGCACGCTCAGCAGGTCGGGGGTGAGACCGGGCCAGATAGCATCGGCTAGTGTCAGGATAGACCCGTCGAGGAAACGTTCTACCTCGTAGTGGTCTTGCCGCGGGATGAACATGTCATCACCCTGCTTGTCCAGTCTCACGCCCAGGCGACGGAAAGTGTCGGGGATGATGCCCAGGTTCTCCCACGAGACGTCCTTGATGGTCAGTTCGCTGCCCGTCATGGCTGCCATGCCGATAAAACTGCCCACCTCAATCATGTCGGGCAGGATGCGGTGGTGTGCCCCGTGCAACGTGTCCACGCCCTCGATAGTCAGTAGGTTAGAGGCAATGCCTGTGATACGGGCTCCCATCTGGTTGAGCATCTTGCACAGTTGCTGGACATAAGGCTCACAAGCCGCATTATAGATGGTTGTCGTTCCTTGTGCCATCACGGCGGCCATCACAATGTTGGCAGTACCGGTCACCGAGGCCTCGTCGAGCAACATGTAGGCTCCTTGCAAGCGCCCCTTTGTCTCAAATGTATAGGCTTTCTTTTCGGCATCAAAAGCATATTCCGCTCCCAGGTTGCAGATGCCCCTGAAATGGGTATCCAGTCGCCGGCGACCGATCTTGTCACCGCCGGGAGTGGCGAAGTGCATCTTGCCCAGCCGGCTCAGCAGCGGTCCAATCAGCATGACGGAGCCTCGCAGCCGGGCGCACTTGTTGGTGAAATCTTGTGAATCAATATAGTCGGTGTCGATGTGTTCGGCCTTGAAACTGTAGCAATTTTCGCCCTTGCGCTCGACGTTGACTCCCATGTCGCCGAGCAAATGTATCAGGTTGTTGACATCCAGGATGTCGGGGATGTTCTCGATGACCACTTCTTCGGTGGTCAACAGGGTTGCGCAGATGACCTGTAATGCTTCATTTTTTGCACCCTGGGGTGTGATTTCTCCATGCAGGGGGTGGTTCCCCTCAACGATAAATGATGCCATGTTGTTTGTTCTTGATGATGTATTAGATGTAATTGACTTCGGGATGAAGTTGAATATGGAATTTCTCCTTGACGCTTTGCTCAATGAGAGACGCCAGTTCGATAATGTCCGATGGCGTCGCGTTGCCCAGATTGACGAGAATCAGCGGTTGCTTCTCGTAGACTGCTGCCCCGCCGTGCCGCCGGCCTTTCCAGCCGCATTGCTCGATGAGCCATGCTGCCGGTATCTTGACCTCTTGTTCGTTGACGGGGTAATGGGGTACGTCGGCATAGGTAGCCGCGAGTTGATGATAGACCTCTATCGGTACCACTGGGTTCTTGAAGAAACTGCCGGCGCTGCCCAGTTGGGCTGTATCGGGCAACTTGGACTGCCGAATGGCGATCACGGCGTTGCGGATGTCCTGTGCTGTGGGCGTTGTGTCCTGTGCACGCAGTTGCTGCAGGGGACCATAGTCCAGATGACGCACCGGGATGACCCCGAGCCTGAAGACCACGGCGGTGACGATATATTGTCCTTGCAGTCTGTTCTTGAAAACGCTGTCCCTGTAGCCATACTCACAATCACTGACTGGGAACACCCGCGGCAGTCCCGTGGCGACTTCAATGGTCTCTACCTCGTGAATGATGGACTCCACCTCCACGCCATAGGCACCGATGTTCTGCACCGCTGCTGCCCCCACTTCGCCTGGGATGAGCGAGAGATTCTCGCTTCCGTAGTAGTCGCTCTGGGCCATCAGTGAGCAAAAGTCGTCCCACACAACGCCTGCCCCCACGCGAACCATCACCTCGCGGCTGTCGTGGGATAGAACATCGATGAACTTGATACAGGAGTGAAGCACTGTTCCGTCAAAGTCCTTGGTGAACAACAGGTTACTACCGCCCCCGATGTGCAGCATCGGTTCCCCGCTGTCGCGCAGAGCAGACAAGACTTCGACCAGTTCTTCAACTGAATGATAGTTGATGAACTGCCGCGCCTTCACGTCCATCCCGAAGGTGTTGTGCTCGCGCAATGAGTAATGATGTGATATTGCTATGGGCATGCCTCTCATTGTTATTTTGATTTAAGACTGCAAAATTAGTGCAAGTAGAGCGATTTGCCAAATGTATTTGAGCAAATCCGAAGCGCCGCCTAATTTATCCAAAATTAGTGCAAGTAGAGCGATTTGCCAAATTTTTATCCTATCAGCCTGTCTTGGCAAAAGTGATAAAATATTCAATCTGCATGAGAATGAATGATATCTTTTAACCTTTTGACTTCAAAAATGCTTATCAAATTGATAAAAACACTATCTTTGCACAGGACAACTAAAACATGATTAATTAAATGAAACAGAAACTTTTACTTGTAGCCTTGCTGGCAGTGTTGAGCCTGTCGGCAGCTGCAGCTCCCAGAGAGGAAACCGTATCCTCGCCCAATGGTAAGATCAGGCTTGTGGTTACCGTCGGCGACCAGTTGCAGTACAGTGTCTATAACGGTGATGAACTAGTGCTCAAGGACAATGTGCTGAGCCTACAGGTGGGCAATGAGCGTTTTGGCGACAAGCCGCAATTCAAGGGCGTCAAGCGCACAAGCATCGATGAGGTCATCAGGCCTGTCGTGCCCATGAAGTATGCCACGGTGCCCAACAAGGCCAACCAGATGTCGCTCACCTTCAAGGGTGGTATCGGGGTCGATTTTCGCGCCTATGACAACGGCATTGCCTATCGTTTCAATATCAACATGGGCAAGAAGAAGGTTGATGTGGTGGACGAGGGCGTGGAGCTAAATTTCCCGGCACCCTTCATGGCGCACATCTCCAAGACTGACACCTATGCCATGTCGTGCGAGAAGCCCTATACCCACATCTCGACAAGTGAGTTGCAGGAAGGGGACCAGATGACTTATCTGCCCATCCTGTTTGAGAGTCCGCGCGGCACCATGGTGCTCTTCTCCGAGAGCGACGTGCGCGACTATCCCCACATCTTCCTGACACCTAATGGCAAGAACGGCTTCTCCTCAGTTTTTCCCAAGGCACCCGAGACCTGGGAACCCAGAGGAGACCGCGGCTGGATGATTACCAAGGAGCGCGACTGCATCGCAGCCCAGGTTGACGGGCGCCGCTCGTTGCCCTGGCGTTTTGCCGTCATCGGCGACGATGCCACCATCGCGGGTAATCAGATGGAGGTCGTGCTGGCTGGTCCCTGCGAACTTGCTGACGTGTCGTGGATCAAACCCGGACAGGTGAACTGGGACTGGTGGAACCACTGGACCGTGTGGGGCGTGGACTTTGAGACGGGCATCAACAATGATACCTACAAATACATTATCGATGTCGCCTCACGATTCGGCGTGGAGTATATCCTGCTCGATGAGGGCTGGAACAAGAGCGTAAAAGACCCCTTCACAACACGTGACGAGATTGACGTGCAGGAGCTAGTGGACTATGGCCGTCAGAAGGGGGTGGGTGTCTGGCTGTGGCTGTCATGGCTCACGGTAGAAAACCACATGGACCTGATTCCCTACTATGCCCAGATGGGTGTGAAGGGACTGAAGATTGACTTCATGGATCACAGCAACCAGTGGATGGTCAACTACTATGAGCGCATCGTCCGCGAGTGTGCCAAGTACAAGCTGATGGTTGATTACCACGGTGCATTCAAGCCCTCGGGTCTTGAACAGCGCTTGCCCAACCTGTTGTCCTATGAGGGCGTGCTGGGATTGGAACAATGCGCCGGCTGCGAACCCAAGAACAGCATCTGGCAGCCGTTTATGCGTAACGCCGTGGGCGCGATGGACTTCACTCCAGGCGCAATGCAGAATGCCCAGCCCGAGGATAACTGGGGCACCGGCTCCCTGCCGATGGGCGGCGGCACGCGTGCCTATCAGATGGCTCTCTACGTCTGCTTCGAGAGCGGCCTGCAGATGTTGGCGGACAGCCCCACGCGCTACCTGCGCGAAGCGGAATGCACCGAGTTCATTGCATCGGTGCCTACCACCTGGGATGATACCCGCATCCTTGCTGCCAAGGCAGGTGACTACTATGTCGTGACCAAGCGCAAGGGTGAGCAGTGGTTCATCGGTGCCATCACCGGCGAGCGCAAGCAACCCCTTGACTTGACCATCTCGCTCGACTTCCTAACTAAGCCGGGCCAGTTGACCTATTTCCAGGATGGCCGCAATGCCCACCGCATCGGTGTGGACTATAAGAAGGGTGTACAGGCTGTAACTCCGCAGACCCAATTGCAGCTGCACATCGTCCGCAACGGTGGCTGGTGCGGCGTCGTGAAATAAGAATCACCTCTCACACCCGTTCCAGCGATGACTATCTATAGAAGAATTGTTATAACGCTTTCACTCATGCTGCTTGCCCTTGTTTCTTGGGGGCAGCAGTTGCCGCTTGCAACCGATGACGTGAAGGCGGATACACCAGTCTATGATGTCGTCGTTGTCGGGGGTGGCCCTGCCGGCATTGGCGCTGCGCTGGCGGCGGTCCGGGTTGGTGCCCGCACGGCGCTCGTGGAGCGCGATTCCAGGATAGGAGGAACGACTGTCCAGGCCGAGGTGTGTGACATGGGACTGTTCTATGCGTGGCGGCAGCAGATTATCGCGGGTCCGGTTTGGGACTTGGTTACCGAGGCGGTGGCCGCTGCCCATGGTAGCCTGCCCGATTTTTCCAAGCAGGAGCCGGACAAGTGGATGGAGAGTTGTGTCCATGTTGACCCCGTTGTTTATTCCCGCGTTGCCGAGGAAACTTTGCGTAAAGCGGGTGTGGACCTCATCTTGAATGTTGAGGTGACCACTGTCGATCGTGTTGACTGCGGTTGGCGGGTCGGGCCTGTCATTGGAAGGCAGGTCGTGGACGCGACGGGCAACGCGACGGTGGCTGCATTGGCGGGTGCTGAGCGCGTCAAGTCCTCAGACGACATCCGTCAGCCGGGCTCCTACTTCTTCTGGATTTCCTCACAGGGCTTGGAATTTGATGCCGAGGCGGTGAATAGCGCACATAAACAGGCGATTGCTGACGGCGAACTGTTGCCGACGGATGTCTATGTGGGCATGCCGTTTTTCATTCGCAAGGGCGGAGGCTCCGGGTGCTACATTCCGTTGGCCGATAATTCCACCCCGGAGGCTCGCGCCGAAACGAACCGTCGTGGCATGGAGGCGCGGGACCGTGTCCTGGCATTTATCCGCCGCCAGAAAGGACTGGAAAATGTCGAACTTGTGGCAAGCGCGAGTGAGGTGGGTGTGCGCGAGACCTATCGTGTCGTCGGCGAGAAGACAATAACCGAGAGCGAGTATCTTGAGGGCTACGTATCCGACGATGCGCTCTCATGGTCCTACTGGATGGTGGACGAACACAAGGCAGGGAGCAGTGGCGCCTGTCTTGTCTTCCACGAGAACGGCCGCGTCGGTGCGGTGCCGCTTGGTGCCATGCTGCCCAAGGGTGTGCCCGACATGCTTGTCGCCGGGCGTGCTGTCTCGAGTGACCACGGCGCTAATTCTGCCTTGCGTGTCCAGGCGTCATGCATGGCGATGGGGCAGGCTGCAGGTGTCGTCGCCGCTCTCGCTGCTGCCGGCCAGGTCGATCCCCGTGAGGTCCCTCTTGACCTCGTGCGCCAGCGTCTGACCGGTATCGGGCATATTGTCCCTGATAGGAGCCATTAAGATAGTGTTAGAATGATTTCTCACTATTACAGGGGTGATAATCTATTGTATCGTGCGCGATATAATGTTAAACATTCTTAAAGTTCAAGATAAATCGCGTGCGATATAAAATATTTGTCGTAAATTTGCATCGCAAACGACAAATAATAACATTATAAAAGAAAGAAATGGCAAACATTTATGATTTCAAGGCTTTGACGAGCCGAGGTAAGGAGATTGATTTCAAGGAGTTCGAGGGCAAGGTGCTGCTGATTGTGAACACCGCCAGCAAGTGTGGTTTCACGCCCCAATTCGCTGGACTGGAGGAACTGAACCAGAAGTATAAGGACCAGGGCCTGGTCATCATCGGTTTCCCCTGCAACCAGTTCAAGGAGCAGGACCCCGGTACCGACGGACAGATTGAGGAATTCTGCCAGCTGAACTACGGCGTGACGTTCCAGATTATGAAGAAAATCGACGTGAACGGTCCTGCAGCCGAGCCCATCTTCGAGTACCTGAAGGCTCAGGCTCCCACCGAGGAGTACCACGGCCTGAAGGCCAAGGGTGCCGCACTGCTCTTCAAGACGATCAGCAATAGTGTGGAGAAGGAGAGCGACATCAAGTGGAACTTCACCAAGTTCTTGATTTCGAAGGATGGCAAGACCATCAAGCGTTATGCGCCCACCACCGAGCCCAAGGACTTCGAAAAGGACGTTGAAGCCATGTTGGCTTAAATAAGAGTTATGTACGCCGAATTACAATTAGACAATCAGATCTGCTTCCGCCTCTATTCCGCGGCGAGGTTGGTCACCCAGGCCTACACGCCGATGCTCAACAATTTGGGCATCACCTATCCGCAGTACCTGGTGCTGCTGGTGCTGTGGGAAAAGGACTGCCAACCCGTGAACGACATTGCCCGCCGGCTGCTGCTGGAGACCAATACGGTCACGCCGCTGCTGCAGCGCATGGAAAAGCAGGGGCTCCTCGTGCGCCGGAAAGGCGAACAGGACAAGCGCCAGCAGATGGTCAGCTTGACACAACAGGGTAAAGACCTGGAGCAGAAGGCCTACAAACTCATCCCTGCTGGAATGAGCGAGCAACTCGCCACGTGTCCGCTCAAGATTGAAGACTATAAGACTCTGGCACATGAACTTGACTTAATTATTGACAATTTTAGAAAATAAGGTATTATGGCACATATGTGTGAAAACTGTAAATTTCGTGCTCATTATGACCAGAAGCCTGGCTCCCTGATGGGACGCTTCTGGCGTTGGCACATCAACTTCTGTCCCGGCTGGAAAGCCTATTTCACGAGCCTGAACGACGAGCAGAAGGCCGAAATCCGCAATAGGTATCAATTCACCAAATATCAGAAATAATATGAAGAAGTTGCTTTTAGGCCTCATGGCCATGTTTACTGTGCTGAGTGTGTCGGCCCAGGGTATCTATGACTTCAAGGTGAAGGATGATATGGGCAGGGACGTATCGCTCGCCGACTATAAGGGCAAGGTGCTGCTGATCGTGAACACCGCCACCCGTTGTGGCTTCACGCCTCAATATGATGAGCTGGAGGCGCTCTACGAGAAATATCATGCCGATGGTCTGGAAATCCTCGATTTCCCCTGTAACCAGTTCGGTGAGCAGGCGCCCGGAACCATCGAGGAAATCCACCAGTTCTGCACGGCCAACTTCAACATCAAGTTCCCGCAGTTCGACAAAATTGACGTGAACGGCGCCGGTGAGTCGCCCCTGTTTACCTACCTGAAGGCCAAGAAGGGCTTCGGCGGCTTCGACCTCAACGACAAGACTGGCAAATTCATGGACGAGATGCTGCGCAAGCGCGATGCCGACTACGACAAGAAGAGCGACATCAAGTGGAACTTCACCAAGTTTCTGGTTTCCCGCGACGGTCGTGTCGTGAAACGCTATGAGCCCACCGACAAGATGACAGACATCGATACCGATATCCAGCTCGAGTTGAATCCTGTCCTGAGTAACATGATGGCTCGTCGCTCAATTCGCAAGTATCTCGACAAGCCTGTGGAGCACGAGAAGCTTGAAGTTGTGGTCCGCGCAGGCATCAATGCACCGAGTGGCATGAACCGCCAGCCTTGGATCATCCGCGTGGTGGAAGATCAGCAACTGATTACCGATGTGACTGAGGTCTACAAGCGCAATAATCCCGAGCAGGTGAAGCGCGACAAGGATTTCAAGAACATGTTCCGCAATGCGCCTAACCTCATCTGTGTCTGCACCCCTGAGGGTGGCGGCGGCGAACTTGATGCCGGTCTCTTGGGCGAGAACATGATGCTGGCAGCCCAGTCGATGGGCCTCGGCACCTGCTGCCTGGGCGGTCCCGTTCGTTTCCTCAACTCTAACGCCGATGCCAAGTTCTTCCTTGACCGCCTCGACATCCCCGAGGGCTACAAGCTGAACTACATCCTTGCTATCGGCTATCCTGACGAAAACCCCGATGCTAAACCCCGTGATGCATCTAAAGTAAAGTATATTAAGTAATTCAAGTATTTTTTTAAGGAGACATGATTATGAAAAGTTTTGGATCAAAACCCTGGGTCCTTCCGCAACCCGTATTGATTATTGGTACCTACGACATGTATGGCAAGCCCAATGCCATGAACGCGGCATGGGGTGGACAGTGGGATAATGGCGAAATCATGATTTCGCTTGGCTCTCACGCCACGACCGATAATCTCAAGAACAACCGTGACCTGACTGTTGCCTTTGCCACCGCACAGACGATGGTGGCTGCCGACTACGTGGGAATTACCAGTGGTCGCGACAACCCCAACAAGATGGAAAAATCGGGCTTGACGGCCGAGAAAGCGCCCAATGTGAATGCCCCGTTGTTCAAGGAGTTCCCGATGACATTGGAATGCCGCATCAAGGAAAAGCTGGATCAATCTGAATCGGGCTACAACCTCGTGGCGCAAATCGTCAACGTGCTCTGCGATGAAAAATACCTGGCCCGTGACGGCGAACCCGACGTGGAGAAAATGGGAATTATCACCTTCGACCCCATTCACCACACCTACATCCAGTTGGGTGAGAAGGTGGGCCACGCATTCGCCGACGGTGCTCAGTTGACTTGAAAAAAGCAAGCGAGCAAGGATACTTGATGGCATGAACAAACTTGTCAGCCTTCTCAAGCCCTTGATGCCGATATTAGCGGCAGTCTGTGGCACAGCACTCATCTATGTCACTGCATTGCCTCTTGACAGTAACTCGCCGGAGTTTACCGGCGAGCTGCTGTCGTGGCTGCTCACGTTGGCGGCAATCGGGCTGGCGCTATTTCTCGTTCAGCGGGTAGAACCGAGGTTGTTTCCGGCTGCCAATCAGTTTCGGCTCAAGCTTCCCAGGTTCTCTGTCTTTGTCGGGCTGTTATTGGTGGCCCCGCTCTGGTTTGTAGCTAAGGATTATATCATATATGGTCTCATGTGGCTCTTTCATCCCGTGCAGATGGAACCGCTGACCTACACGACTCCAGAACTGCGTGAGGACCTCCTGTCGGCTGTTCATGCCGTGCTACTGGCGCCTGTACTAGAAGAATTATTTTTCAGACAGATGGCGATCTCTCCATTCCGTAGTCGGCGTGCGCAGATAGTTGTTTGTGTGGTGATGGCCCTATTGTTCGGAATGCTCCATGTGCGCAACTTCCTTGGAGCGTTCATTGATGCCTTGTTCTACGGCTTGGTATTCATCTGGTCGCGAAACATCTGGAATAGCGTAGCCCTCCATGCGGGCTGCAATCTGACGGTTACGCTCCTTGCGGTCTATTGCTGGCTAGGTCTCTGTGACTTGCAGATGGCGAGTACTCCGGTCATCATCCTGCCCGATGTCAAAGCCATCGTTGGCAGCATTGCCTTGTTCGCAATCGGGATTCTGCTGATTAAAACAAAGAGAAAAACAAAATGAAATCCTCTTCTCTTAAAGATACAGTCTTGCGCCTATGGCACAGGTTGAAACACTGGCTGCAGTCACTCTCCTTCAGGACCGGTGTCATCGTGCTGTTGTGCTGCATCCCGTTCTACATCCTGTCCTTCGCCCAGATGCTGCTGCCCATCAGCGTCACAGCCAAGGGCATATTATGGACCGTCCTCTTCGGCCTGGCAAAGACCTGTCAATACGGAGGACTGACCATCCTCGGCGTCGAAGGCTACAAACGCCTAAAAACCAAACTCAGGCGCAAAGCCCCATAACAGTACTTTGGGTTCATTCGGGTTGCGACGCCAAGTCTTTTATGCCGAAATCTTTGTGCAGTATTAAAGTTATCATTAAATTCGCACCCAATCTCGATATTACAGAAAGGATGTCCGCGAGAAGATGGCGATTATAATCATAATTAAAGATATATGGAAAGTCAGATTACAAGGGAGGCAGCTTGGGAACTGCTGAAAAAGTATAACAAGGACCCCTTTCACCTGCAGCATGCGCTGACGGTAGAAGGCGTCATGCGCTGGTATGCCGGGCAACTTGGATTCGCCGACGAGGTGGATTTCTGGGGTATGGTAGGGCTGCTACACGACATCGACTTTGAGCAGTATCCTGAACAGCATTGCATCAAGGCGCCCGAACTGCTGCGTGCAGGGGGCGTGGGCGAAGAAATGATTCACGCCATCTGCAGTCATGCCTATGGCTTGCACGTGGATGTGAAGCCCGAACACCTAATGGAGAAGGTGCTCTTCGCTACAGATGAGTTGACTGGACTGATATGGGCAGCTGCTCTGATGCGCCCGTCGAAGAGCGTCCAGGACATGGAACTGAAATCACTCAAGAAGAAGTACAAGACCAAGGCATTTGCTGCCGGCTGCTCACGCGAGGTGATTGAACAGGGAGCGGAAATGCTGGGATGGCCGTTGGATGAGGTGCTGCAAAAGACGCTCGACGCCATGAGGGATTGTGAAGCCCGGGTGGCAAGTGAGATGGAGACCATCCTCAATGGATAATTCTTCTCCCACTAAACCAAACGACAACACACTTTGTCAAGCAACAAAGACAACTATTTTTGATTTTAGTTGTCTTTTGTTGATTAATATTAGTTTTATAATTCTCTGAAAAACAATAAATTAATAAAATAACTATTTCGGAAACTTTAACCGAATTTAGCAGAAAAAATTCTTTTGTTCGCCGATATTTATTGACCTTTGCCGCCAACGGTTAAATAAGTATAATTGAACGAAAGGAATATGATTACCAATTTTGAAACCAACAAAGTTTTTTTTGCCTAGGGATTAAGTTCACCAGTATTTGGGAATGCGGCTGATTCCCTTGTCTCTGCCTTTCATGACTCTCATATTAATTGGGCCAAAATTCCGTCCACTCATTCACCACATCATATTTGGGTGCGTGACTATATGCCTGTTCAGGTAAGTAGGGACAGGTTTATTCAGTTCCGCTATGAGCCAGATTACTTAATGGAAAGTCCTGAGTATAAGCCGGATGTTCATAGCATTCTAAGTCAACTAGGCATCGATGTCTGCTGCTCTCCCATTAATCTTGATGGTGGGAATATTATCAGTTGTGGCGACAAAGTCATTATGACTGACAAAATCTTTAGGGAGAACCCGCAATATAGCCACAACAGGCTAATAGATGAACTGACTGAATTGTTGGAAGCTGAGCCTGTTTTGATTCCCTGGGACATCTATGAAGAATACGGCCATGCCGACGGAATGGTGCGGTATATGGGAGAGGGTAGGGTCCTGCTCAACAATTATTGCGATTTTGACAAAGCCCTGCGCAAGAAACTGCTAGCCGTGCTCAGTCCCCATTTCAACGTCACAGAACTGCATTATGGCACTGTCACCGACATGAGTTGGGCTTATCTCAACTTCCTGCACGTGGGCCATCAGATTTTTGTCCCGATGACCGACGACAAACTCGGCGAGATAGCATTCACACAGATCGCCGAGGCCTACCCCAACTGCCATTGCCACCCAATCCAAAATTGCAAATCCATCGTCACCGAAGGCGGCGCCCTAAACTGCTCCACCTGGAACACCCTGATGAGTTAGATGGCTTTTACTTTTGTTTCTTCCAGCAATAACGATATTTGCTTTTGCTGAAGTAATCTAGTTGTGCAGGTGAAACAATCAGAAAATGAATGCTGATTCATCAGTCTGAGGTGTGTCAATTTCCATGAACATTACAAAATAGACGGGCATATAAGTGACCTTGCCCTTCTGATAGATCTCACGCTCGTTGGAAATGACGGTAGCCGCTTGGATATCGTAGTCGGGGTTCTTTAGGAGATTGTTAAGCGCACTGTGTACATTATAATCCTTCCCCGACTTGACTTCTATCGGATGGGCACTCATTGCAGTATGGTCGTCAATAAGGTAGTCCACCTCGCCTTGTTTACGGTTGTCATAGTAAAAGAGTTTGTGGCCATGCGCCCTCAGCTCCTGGGCAACAACACTCTCATAAACTGAACCCAGATTGATGCTTTTCACATCGTCGATAACTGGACGTATGTTGTTATGATATAGAAGGCAGGTCAGCAGCCCCACATCATTCAGATACAACTTTAACAGGTTTTTTTGGAGAGACTCACTCAATGGGAAATGCGGATTGGATATGGCATGAACAGCCATAGCAATGCCTGACGAGACCAGATATTCAAATTCTTCGTGGTATTGAGTGAAACGGTCGCCTTTCTTTTCTCGTATCTTTTGGACCACTATGCGCTTTTTTTTGTTTTCCATCTGCGAAGGAATCATTTCATAGATACGGCGTACAAGCAGCTTCTTGGAGTAGTCTCTTTCGTATTTAGATGCATCATCTGCATAAAGAGTGCGAATGCCATCCTGCACTTCGCGCACTCGCACGATATTATGCGTGTTAAGGTAAGCATTGACAGCATCAGGCAGTCCGCCCACCAGAAGATAGCGGCGGAACATATCCATCACGTGGTTATGATACTCCTCTGCAAGACTTTGACGATTCATATATGATTGTCGCAGCATGTCTATGGCTTTAGAGCCAAAGCCATTGGCAATGAGAAATTCCTCGAAGTCAAGCTGAAACATTTCCTTACGGATAATGCTGCCTACAGGAATGGAAGTCGTGTCTTGCAGGGTAATGCCCAGTAGACTGCCACTGGCGATATAGCGATAACGTCTATCCTCACGCAGGAATTTCAGCATAGTGAGGAACTGGGGATAATGTTGAATCTCGTCTAGAAACACCAACGTATCGTCACGAGTGAACAGTTTGTTTCCTGCAACCATACTGAGCGCTAGGTAGAAGTCTTCTTTCTTGTGGATATTTTTAAATAATTGTTGACCCTCATCGTCTTCCACAAAATTTATCTCAACAAAATTTGGGTACAATCGTGTGCCGACCTCTCGGATACTAAACGACTTGCCTACTTGACGAGCCCCTTCCAGTATCAGAATCGATTCATTATCAGACTTTAAATAGCCCTCAAGATATGATGTGATCTTCCTGTATAGCATTGAATTTACACTTTTCAATAATTTTTAGTGGTAAAAAATTACACTTTTCAATAATATTTACCGCCACAAAATTACACTTTTCAAATTATACAACCAAGAAAGATCATAAAAAAGTACATTATCTAGATAATCAAAAAACACTTCATTCTAAGTGCCTTAATTTGAATTACCAAAATGTTTTCTTCAAAAATCTACAAAAATACCGAAATCATTTGCCGATGCAGAAGATGCAACTTATTGATTATCAGATATTTATGCATTAAACGGTACAAATATGGTAGAGTTTTGAAGTACAACTTTCAAAGCCTTCACATTTAACACTTTTGACTAAGTTTAACGATCGAAATGAGTCAAAAACGGGGATTTTGACCATCATCTTAATCATATCGGAATAGTTTCAAATCTATAACCTGATTGCACTAAAGAAAAATTGCCATATACATTGGCAGCATTATCAAGTCCCGTTCTTTCCGAATGTCCTTTGAATGAAGGAGGTACCGTTGAAGGATGCGGGCCGAGAACTTCTTCTGGAATTCATCAATGGAAACATGAAGATTGGATGTCGATGACTTGACTTCTATCGGGCAGATTTTAGCTTTACGGGACAACAGAAAGTCTATCTCGTAGTTATGTTTGCCCGATGGTGTCGGCCACGTATGGTAATACAACTTATTCCCAGTGGCTGTCAGAATCTGTGACACCACGTTCTCGTATACATAGCCCACATCAGCATTCAGTTTATCGCTCAACAATTTTTGGTAAATGACATTCTCTGTAAATTTATCGTCCCAGAAAGCGAGAGTGACAAATAGTCCTGTATCTCCGCAAAACAATTTGAACTGGTCGCGGTTGATGTGTGATGCCAATCCTGCACTTGGGTCGTTGGCATGATAAGCTATATTGACGGTCATGGAATCTTTGAGGATATTTATCTGACCTCTCAAACGATCCAGTTTTCCTCCCTCAATCACGCTACTCACCTGATAGCGAGAGGCGTTACTGTTTAGTTGAGCAGGAATGGCATGAAACAGATCGGAGGTTTGACCTGATGGATCCAAGTCGTAGAAATCTTCATCGTATAGGTCAAGGATGCTGCGCTTGCGCTGGTCAACAATACTCAAATCGTGTGTGTCAATATAGTCGTTGACAGCCTGGGGCATGCCTCCAACCAAGACATACAGACGAAAATCACGCATCATTCGACGGTTGGTATCGTCGCTTAGCGGACTTAGACTGTTGAACATTGTGCGCAAGAGTGGAATGGTATCGTTGTCTCCCAATGCCCAAAGGAACTCCTCATAGTCCATGGGGTACATATCAAGGCGCGTCTCCTCACTGGGAATGAGAATGTTTTTCTGTTGCTCGGAGTTGCCAGCTGACTTCCTTTTACGCTTGATGCTCAACAGAGAGCCAGTTTCGATGTAATCATAGCGTCCATCGGCCACAAGTGTTTTAATGGCTTGCCGGGCTAATGGCTGCTTCTGTATTTCATCAAAGATGATGACAGACTTGCGTGGCTTCAGACTCGTCCGATAGTTAAGTTGCAGTTGTGTGAAGATGTAGTCGAGATTGGATACATCTTCAAACAAACGGTGAGTTGCTTGCGTTGCTGTTGAGAAGTCAACTAGTATGTAGCTCTCGTATTCATTACGGGCAAATTCCTCGGCAACAGTGGACTTGCCGACACGCCTTGCACCTCTGATAAGAAGTGCGGTTGTCCCGTGCTGATTTTGCTTCCAACTCAGCATTTGCTCATATATTTTGCGTCTGAAAATTCTTTCTGCCATTTTCCTCTTTGTATTATCAGGTGCAAATGTAACCATAAAATCCCAAATATCAAAGGAAAAGTGCAGAAAATGCCTAAATTCTCAATGGTCGAATATCTAAAAATGCCGAAATTCTCAAAGGTTGAATACTAAAAAATGCCGAAATTCTCAAAGGTTGAATACTTTATTGATTGCGTCGACTGCATCGACACAATTAACTGAAATAAATAAGTCAAAGAATATAATAATAGGACATTCTTTCGTTTCTTATTTGCGTAGTTAGGAAAAAATGTCTATTTCTGCAAACGAAATAATGAACACAAAATAATGATATCTTCTCTATTTCTAAATCACCTCATAATACTCCTTAAGACGTTAGATAACTTGCGACAGCATTCATGATATCATGAACTTTTTTATTCTCCATGCTTAAAATCAGCGTTATTTTTGTACTTTTGCGCGACAACATCTTAACCAATTTATTATGGAACTTTCTAAAGCAGATAAGAGGCTATGCCGTGAACTCATCAATACGGGTCTCGAACGGGAATGCAAGCATTTTGTGGAGCAGATTCAGCGAATTGCCAGCGAACCGATTCCTCCAGTGCAACTCAACGAACCATATCGTGAGGAGAATGGTCAAAGCATCGAACGAGTGTGGCACAAACGCTTCATCAAGCTGTTTAGAGCCACCGACAAGTTTAATCATCACGTTGCACTCCGCTATGACCATGCCACGGGCTCACACTACCTCGATTGTGTGGCGGGCCTATATCTGGACAAATGGTTGACGGATGAAGAAATCTCCCGTTTCAGCGACGAACCGCGGGATTACATCACCAGTCTTGGATCGTTTTACTCAAACGATTCCAACTGACTTCAATACGATTCATGTTTTTTGTACTCAGAAGCATTTTTGAAAAATTCCAATTGAAATAGAAATGTCAAAATTAGAAGTCAAGAAGTATATCAAGTCGCTGGAGCGCAGTTCATTGGAGGAGTTGGTGATGGACTTGTATTCGGCTCGCAAAGAGGCGAAAGAATATCTGGAGTATGTGATTAAACCTGACGATAATGCAAAACTGGAAGAGTATAGAAGAATTATTCATAATGAGTTCTTTCCAAATCGTGGCGAGCCAAAATTGAGGTTTTCGGTCTGCCGTAAAGCGGTGTCAGAATTCAAGTCACTCGATCCTCTTCCCGAGTTTTTGGCTGACTTGATGCTCAACATTCCGGAATATGCCAGTCAAATTGCTGATGAGTATGGAGACATGTGGGAACAGTTCTACGATGCAACCGAGAACAATTTCAAGGCCGCCATGAAGTTTATAAGCCAACACCATCTTCAAAGTCATTTCCAGCAACGGATAGACACAATTCTGCATAATTGCGAGTCATCCGGTTGGGGATTCCCTGACACAATGTGGGATATCTATTGTGATTATTCAGATATGCCAGAGGAATAGAATGATTGACCGCAAAATGCGTTGTATTAGTAAGTTGAATGATGTCTAGTGTTGTTTTTCCAACGAAATCAGATTTTTCTCATGTTGTTATTTAAGGAAAAACGATACTAAAACTAATATAATTGCAATAAAATTGCATAAATATTTACTTTCCGATGCAGAAAATGCAACTTATTGATTAGCAGTTGATTATATATTTAACGGTACAAATATGGTAGAGTTTTGTAGTACAATTTTCAAAGCCTTCACATTTAACACTTTTGACTAAGTTTAACTTGCTGTAATTGGCTTTGAACCATATCGGTGTTGAATCTAGAGATTATTGTGTTAGTCATCAAGAAGCTGACTTGTCATAGTCCAATAGTAGAATGCTTCGGGCAACCCTATTCTAAGCTTGTTCAATTTACTTGGCAGCACTGACTTGATTTGCAGGTCTTCAGCTAATGCGGTGCTGGAAAACTTTTCAACTGTTTCTTGCCCTTTTTCTATCAGGGTTGCCAAATATGCTGCTTTTGCTGCATCAATAATAGCGTCCTCAATATGATAAGCGCCTTTATATATGAAGGGTTTGATGCTGACTATACCCTTTTGCAGCAAGGCGAACTTGTCCTTATCTACAAGCCCTCTTGTACTGATGTTGAGTGCCGTTTGGCGGATGTCCTGATAGATTTGTGAAAGATCATGACCCAAGTTGCGGTAGCCAAGCTCCACATCGGCAATCGCCTTGAATGAGCGTGATGTGATGTCAATATCTTGCATTCTGTCAAATAGCCTCCCGACATCATAGAGTTGCTTGATAACTTCCAAAGTGGCCAGCTTGTCATTCTTGTAATAAGGTATACCCGTTGTCTCGGGTGCAAAGGCAGTAAGCTTGTCCCCAAGGATGTCCTCAACAGAAGGAACGGTGACTTTCTGTGGCACCCCGTCTACCTTGATGAACGGACTCACGATGTCGATAGTGTTAGTCTTGTGGTAATGACAATCCTCATAAAGAACGTCCAATAGAATAAATGATGTTGTGTCAGACTGGCCTTTGAATGCTACTTGATAGAAGAACTTTGAATGGCTCTTAGGTACGTCTTTCCCAGATTGGCGACGTTCAACAAGCTTATAACCCAAAAAACCACTCTGAGCATAGTCTTTCAGATAGTCTTCGATATTTGTTCCCAGAGGGCACAGAATATCAACATCGATGGACAGCCTATGTGATCCGTCGCCGAGAATGAGCATCAGGCTTGTTCCGCCTTTGAAATGAAAAGGACAACCTGATGCCGCCAGCATTTCAAGAAGGGAAAAGGCCCGGATAACCTTCTCTATAAGATTCTTGTCATTGTATTTCAGTTCGGTGGATTTCTGTGCAATCCATTCGGCGGTAAAACAGTCTCTGCTAATCATTTGAATTGATTGATTTGATGTTTTTTTCTATTTCTTCTCTAATACCCCGACGACTGGCATAGCGCAAGAGTCGGTTTTCGTTGATGGTATAAAGCGACAAGGCATTGCGGAAAATGTTCACACCTTCGGATTCCTGTAAATAGAAGAAATCGACATCTTTCTGCAAATCCACTAACAGTTTTTCCAATGTTGGCACGAGCACGCCTTCGCTTTCTTGAACTGGGGATTCCGTGATTAGCGGTTTTACGAAAATTGCCGGTTGTGACAGGTCTATATAATTATAGATGAGGTCACGCGTAGGACGCAAATAAGCTGTCTGTCCTTTATCCTTTAGATAATTGAAAATGGCAAAAGTTGCTTCACGCTCTGTTTCTATATAAGTGATGTCATTAGCGGCAAGGTGATGCAGCAAAGGGCTTATGATGTTACCGTTATAGATGCAGAAATGGGCAAAAGGCCAATATGCTTTAAGCTCTTTGTTTAGACTTTTATGTTCATCAGTTGGAGTCACCACAAACAAATGTTTATCAGCCATGGTATATTTTCCATGCCCAACACGGCGCAATTGCCCTGATTCTGTGAGTTTCGTCAAATACCATGATATTGTATGACGGGAAATCTTTGTTTCTCCGCCAAGATATGCGCATAGATCTTGCAATCCAAAATTTGGATGCAAGGCTGCATAATTCATGATGTCCGAACTATAATTCTTCATTCTTACATTGCCTTGTTGGATGCAAAGATAAGCAAAATTTCGGCAATAGAGCGAAATTTTGCCGAAATTTTGCTCTACAACCCCAAAACGGATAATCACACTTGGTGATCCGATTTGGAATCGCATATTTCTAATTTCCGCTGAGAATAGAGCATACTATAGAAGGAAATAGTGAACATCTGGCCGCGCTTTATCGTTATGAATAATGTCATAATAAGGATGTCTTTTCTGAAAACTTTCCCAGAAATTATTCTTCCCAGCATCTATTAATCATACACTGCGTAACCTTCCCTAGAGTCAATCTCCAAGGCTCCTTCTCCATAATACTCACTTCACCACCAAATGTCTTGTTCATATAGAGTTCATAAATCTGGCTATTGCGGTGTATAGATCTATTGTTGATAACGGTAAATGAAGAACAGCCAGTGGCTTTGTCTTTCTCAAAGAAACGTATAGCATCCCGGCGTAGATTGTTCCACTTCAACAGCACCAAGGCCTGTGAAGCTATGAACACCTGAGCGGTATCGGAAGATTTCAAAAAGAATGATAGAATAAACTCCAACGCCTTGGGGTGAATACTTTGGGCACATTCATCAATGGCAATGGGTGTACGGCGCCAAATGGAATCAAAAAGTACAATGATGAGGCGTATAGCCTCAAGTGTTCCTTCTGATTCCAAACCTTCAGGCAACCATTCAGTTTCGTCTTTTTCCACTACTTTGTATCCGAACTGAAGCTTTTGAACGGTACGTTTGTCACCAGGGAAGTTGGCACGGTATTCTTCTTCAGACATTCTAGTGAGTAGAAAATCACGCTCATCTTCTGTGATGTCGAAAGACAAGGTGTCTACTTTGTAATCATAGATGGTGGAGCCCATATCTCTCAGAATGCTAAGAATAATGGGCTTTAGTAATGATTCGTTGGAACGTTTAGCCAACATGGTGGCAAGATCATACTTCTTTACATTCCAAAGGTCAACATAGCGAAAGTAATTATATACGTTGCGAACATCCTCGCACTCAAAATTTTTGCTGTCGTAGATAGAAATAACGCTGGAATATTTGAGTATATTTTGATTAATAAGTTCCTGTACGGGGGCACTAATGGTTGTGTTTTTTGGATAGGAAACCACCACAATATCCTTTTCCTTGGAGAACTCTCTGGCATATATCAGTTTCTCTTTTTTTTTGCCTTCCTGACGGAACAACCGCTCTTCAACAATATAATCTGGTTTCCAAGAGATATAATAAGTATAACGGTAACCAGCCGTATGAAACGCCACTTCTATTGCGGAGGGAGCATTTTTTGTTTTTTCTGAGAGTAGAAACGGCACATTCGGCAGTCGGTAGCGAGAGGAAGTTTTGCTATTTCTGTTGACTGTTACTAACTCATTGAGGACGGAAAGACCGTTCAGAAAATTGGTCTTGCCCGAACCGTTGTTGCCTAGCAGAAATGCTGCTTTCAGAAGTTTTACGCCGTCAACTTCTGTCCACCAGTCTTCTCCGGAAAACGAGCCTCGAGGCTTTTCCTTTGTAGCCTTGAGGCTGAATTCAGTACGTTCCTTGAATGAGAAGAAATTGGTAAGTGCGATGAATTCTATCATGATTTTATTGAGAATTATATTTATCTCGTTAGGAGAAAAAATTTGGTATCGTTTTTCTTTGTGATGACACATAGACCTATGCCAACGGTTAATGAAGGTAAAACCTGATCACAGCAAGTATTGATGTCTTTTTCGGACATTGCCAGCGGTGCTGTTGGATGAGAGTGCCAGTCGCCAGTGTAGTATAACTGGTTGGCAGTTCTTTGTTCTACAAGCTTGTCAAATTCTAGGAAACCTTTTTTGCTTAGGCCCAATTCGGAAGCGGAATGTTTGGAATCCCCCGGGACGAAATGCTCAACCACATAGATAAGATGCCGTTTGAGATCAACATTTCCAAACAGGTACCCACCCGTTTCTTTTTTTCCATGAATACGAGTTTCCTTTCGCATTTCTGATAGAAGTGTGGAATCAATCCTTACCCGCCAATTCGAATCATTATCACAGGTGAATTCAACATATTCCGGTGCATCTGACCATACGGTGACCATACTGCCTGGGTACATGTCGTTTGCAATGGAAAGGAGGTACCCGTCGGTTGACTTGGGTTCATTGCACTTCCGAATTACTGTAGACATTAAGGCAGCATGGGAGGAGATCGTGTCATCGCTGACTATCATGGTGATGGAATGACATCCTTCGCCAATACGAACATCTTCCAACATGTTTTTTTTCTCCTGATTGAGCCAAGTGGAGAAATCGTCATCTGTGATGGCCTGACGGAGAATGTCTGTATAGTAATCTGATAATCGTCGTCTTGAACCTGTTGAGACATATGTAATGCCCACATCACCTCTGGCAGAGAGACATGCCCGGACAATCTTTGTACCATTGGGAAACTTTATGGTATCTATCCCGTGCATGACCGCTGCGGATGCCGTTGCGTCAATTATTACATCAAATTTGGATAGTTCTGTGTGTTTTAGGAAATATAGGGCGTTATTTTTATCTACCTTGATATGGTTCAGAACGCCGATAAACATCTTATTGAAGGTTTCCTTAAGTAGCTCTGCTTTATTCCGCCCCTTGTCGAAAGGTGTACTCAGCAAGGCATGGCGGCAGAGATTATGGGGCTCCAAGGAATCATAATCGACAAGCGTGAGTTTGTCAATGCCGCTCCGGAACAAATGGAGTGCTATTTTACTGCCAACAGCACCGCACCCCAATATGGCAATGCGCTTGTCATATATGGATTTCGGGGTCATTGAGAGTTTGCGTGCTGTAGTATAATTGGGATAATCCTTGATCAGGGTCTCTTCTATGTGTGCATTCCTGTTGTCATCGCGAACGTCATGGGCTTTAGCTCGAAAACACAAGTAGTTGATTCTGCTCTGCTTATTAATGATTTTAGTCGGACGAAGTAGGGCAATCATGAAATAAACATACTCCTTGGATTCATCCAATTTTAATTGAAGGTCTTCAAGTGAGAATGGATAATTCTTCTTTGCAAGAAATTCATAAAGGCTGCCTAAAGTACGGGGATACTCTGTAATCCATTCCTTGTCAATATCCTTGTTGCCTTTGAAAAGTCGAATCCCTATTCCTTTTCCATTAAGATCTGTGAAATCATCTCCACCGCAGCCATCACCACTGTCCAAAACATCTATGGAAAAGAAATGAATGGACGAATTATTCTGCCTTTCTAACTTTGTGTCATCAAAGAATAATCGATAGAAAGATGTTTCGAGAGTTGGATTTAGGTATCTCTGAGGCTCGAATTCGTCTTTGTCTTTTATCTTAATGAGGTGGCCTCTTGCAGCATCCTGCATCCACTCATTCAAGCGTTCTACATAGTCGCGCAGCGTATGTTCCGAATACCAATCGTGTATGTTTTCGCGGAACAAACATAATCCTGCGGGGTAGTTTTCGCCCTCATAATATACATGCGGAAATTGTTCATAAGGAAAACCCTCACGATCGGGGAACACTAATGGGGCTATTGTGTCCCAACCCGTAAGGCTTAAAACGATTACTACAGGCTCTGTTCTTCGGAGCGGTGATCTAGTGTTACCTCTTGTATATATTTCCGCACATACACCGATACAACCTGTTTTCAGAAGAACAAGCCGATAGGTGTTCCCGGCAAAGAGGTCGGCAAGGGCATCTAGTTCCCCTGCCAGACCTCCTATTACGGATTTTTCAATGGATTGATAGTTATCAGAGTAAAGAGCCATAATAATGTGGTTTAGTGTTTCTGATAGGTGGAACAGCAGCTTTTGCCTTCACCTTATCCTCCATCAGTTTAAGCCCGTCATTATCAATTTCGAAGACAATAGGCTTGTCAGCCTCATCCTCGGATGTGCCACTGGTGCAGAGAAAGTTGCTCTTGCCAACCTTGTCAGTATAACGGTTTTTTGCTTTCTGGCAGGGAGGGTTGTCGGAATTATGTTTGACAACCTTTGAAGAAGATACCACGTAAGCGTTGGATTCTTTCTTATCAAGGAAATTGAGCGAGGCCTGGTTAGGTTCGCCCTCACGGTCATCTGCGAAGAACTTGTAGCTGCAATGGTGGGGCGCCTCAAGCAAATCCCATTTCAAGTTATTGTCATCGGAGGTCTTGTTCATGATTTCCTCCATAACGCGCCATTCAGTATCTCCAGCCAGAAATATTCGGGCAATTTGGCGTTCTTTCTCAGAGTCAAAACGGAGCTGGACCACAATGCTGGTCATGTTGCGGTCTTCGCCGTCTATGTCATCCTTGAAGGGAGCATGGATGAACATTTCAAAGTAGCGGCAATTTGAGCCGTTGACTTTAGAGATGGTGTCACCAGGAGTGACAATCCTATCTTCGAGACCTTTCAAGTTGGGGTCGTCCGTCCACCCAATGATGCGGATGCGGTTGCCGTCCTTGTCTGCTTTGTTTTTGTCGGACTTATAAAGATCCATGCGACGCTTTGCCTCTTCTTTGAAAGCCTTAGCATCAGAATTAAGGTCGCCAGTAAGTTCCTCAAAAACGCGAGGAGAATACCAAAGTTCTCCAATGAGAATCTTTTTGTCGTCTTTAGCAGACTGTGAAACACTGTCAGGGTCGCCCAGATAGAACTTGGCCGCAAAGCTGCGACAGTGATCTTGATCGGGGTGTGTGAGCAGGAATGCATCCAAGAACGGAAGGCCATACTTCTTTGAGGTCAATTCGTTGGAGAGGAGGTCGTCCAGGACATCGTACATCTCATCACTGTCTTCTTCAGCTTTCTGACGGAAGTTGCAGTCGAACATCATCTTCTTGTTAGTGCCTCCAATAGTAATGAGGTCACAATCCCCATTTCCTACGGGGTAAAATTTAATACTGTGCTTCATCGTGATTTAATTTGTCAAATGTTGTAATTAGTGTTTCTGCATAATCTACGGCAGCTCTCTTTGTGATGAAGAAATCCACCACAATAATCAGCAGGTAGAAAGCGAGAATGGTAAGTATAATTGGGTCGCTCGTTTCTGTGCGGCTGTAGTCGATTACCCAAAAAGCAATTGAAAGAGGGAGACAGAAGACTGCCCCACCGAGGAAGTTACGGAACATACCGTAACGTTTCAGTTTGCGGCGCGTCATAGTATCCCGGCTGTCGGCAACTGTTTTGCGAATGAAAACCACGGTATTCTTGGCCGTTTTACGGGCTTCCATTGGGTCTGTGTCTTCCTTTGTTTTTGTAAGGAGTGTTCTATTATATAATGTCTTGAGGTCGCTTCGAACCCTCTTCTTCATTATCAAGCTGATGCCGGTGCTATTGTCACTAAGTAGTAGCATGGATGTGGTGGGAAAGCAGAGTTTGTCTTTGCGGTAGAGCGAATCCTCGAAAACCATGCGTGAGACAGCGCGGAAGAAATGCATGATGAAGCGGGTGAGTACGACAGCTGCCGCGAGGGGAGCAACAATGGCAAGGGCACTCTGCCACCATGCTGTGTTCTCTATAACGGGTAGTATTGTGCAGGTGAACACGAAATCTAAGATAAGCAGGTTGACAATGGCTGGTGTAAAGACTGCCTCAAGATCGTAGTCATCCATGTTGAGTAACTTTTCTAATTTTCCTATCATAGGCAAACTGTTTGTTTATACTGGGACCTTACTCCAGGGATATGTTATTAAATCGGCTGCAAAGATACGCAAAAAACATAAAAGCACAATGAAAATAGCCAAAAACTTCATATTTTGCGTAAAAAAGTTACGCAAAATATGCGATTTTTCACGAGGAACAGCAGAAACCTGTGGTTTTGTTGTAGATATTTAGGGTGTGTTAGAAAAAAATAGCTCTACTGTCTACTTGGTAGGCAATAGTGGATATGGCGTTTAGTTTAGTTCGCTTTATATGAAAGGTATGACCATCCGCCATTTTTCCCACCTTCCATTGTCTACTTTTTGAGGTGCAACAAATTGTACCAGATTGTTTAAGTAGCTTTCTATGCAGGAATTAAGCGTGGAAAATTGATTTTAGTAGAGTGTATGGCTGTTAAGTGTATGGAGAATGAAGAGATGATGGTGACGATGTTTTAATGCTGTCATATGTCCCCTATTGATTTTTGTATATCCAAGTAGATATGTTTATCGTGTTGATTATTCAATGTAATTAGGTGAAAAGATTGTATCAGTATGTAGCGGTGTTGTGGTGCAATAAGTTACAATGTAATTCGTCCACATAAATTGTAGCAAATGTGTAGCACTATGTAGCTAAATGTAATTATATCTATAAAAGTGTCTTTTAAATTTCGGAACGGTGATGATATTTTCAGCATTCAGTTTTTCTATGTCAACCTATATAACTGCAGATCCTCTTATCTCTTTCTTGTTCTCGCGACCACAAGCTGTTGCAACTCATTGTATTTCACTCGTTTTGTCCGAAATGGTAACAAGTGATAGTGGGTGTTTGGTAGAGAAAGAGAAACGTGCAAATTTAGTGTCTTAAGCTTCTAAATCATTCTTTATATTCAACTTGAAAGCGACATTGTGTTTTATTTGAGTATTTTTTGATATTCCTCTTGGTATGGTCGTATGAACTTATCAAGGGAGGGGACACCCATCTTTTTGGCTATCTTTTTCTTCTTGTTAGAGATGGTGACGACATGGTTGAACCTCATACAGATCATGACGGCGGTCCGTGAGTAGCCGCCGCAGAGCAACGCGATGAAGTTGACGTCGCTTTCGCGGAGTATTCCTCTCCCCAGCCTGATGGCGTCTTCCAGGATGTTGCCGTACAGGTCGTTCGTCAGCACCTGCAGGTTGGACCAGTAGGTGGCTGTCCGCGGGCTGTCCAGAACGGACATCAGGAATGCGAACTTTTTGGCGAACCTTTGCTCGTCCAGTTCATGGGATGACAGGATGAGTTCATGCACGACCTTGATCTGGCCATCGAGGATGGCCTTGATCTCGTCGGACTGTGCCTTCTTCGCCTCTAGTGCCACAATCCTGCCCTTCAGCTGAACCCGTTCCTGCTCCTTATTCTTCAGTGTGGACCTTACGTTGGTGATATTTCCCGTTAAGTTGGAGACCAGCTCTTCGTTTCTGGCCAGTTCCTTTTGGTATCCGTCCTCAGTCTCTCTGAGTTCGTACTCCGTTTCATACAGCCCTGTCACGATGCCATAGAGAGTGAAGTCATCACTTTCTGGCTGCCCTTCCAGAACATACCAACGGATATTGCCAAGGTAAAACACGGCGATGCAGAGCGCATCCTTCTTCTTCGCATCCTGAGAGTACAGGGGAAAACTACTCAGAGCTTCAGCCAGCTCAGGTGTAATCAATCGGTTGTCGAATTGCGTTGTTGCAATATCTCTTATTTTTTATTTCCCTTTTATCAAAGCCTTTCGGCTGTGTGGCGGGAAGATTTTCTGCTTTCAGAAGTGCGGACATAGCAAATAAGGCAAGACTGGCGTGAAGAATACACTTTAAGCACTTGTTGCCTAAAGGAAGATTGTTCACAAGACACGTCTTGCGATTTGCGAGATCCAAGGTAGCTTGGCAGAAAAATGATTCCCAGTTACACAAAGCTGATATGATAATGCGAAAGCAATAAGGAAATGGAACTGAATGTGTATGAATCGCAGGATGCAGCCATAGTTGAAATGAATGAGGGAGGGAATGCGGCAATGGTACGGCTGGCATGATGAACATGGAAAGCGAGTGAACGAAGACCATTTCAGTAAGGTCGTCAAGTAGCGCTGGTGAAGATTGTAGTCAGCCCTGTGGACGCCTGGAAGAATAGTCTCTGTCCTCTCGCTGTTCATCCGTTCTGTTATCGCGCCGTTGGCTTAATAGAAGAATCAGCCCTGCGGTTCCGCTTCTGGGTGGATTTAAGAAACACAAAGATTAATACCGAAGTATGAGGTAAATGGCATAGCATGGCAAAAAGAAAGGAGAAGGGACGTAGCGGCAAGAGCCGTACGAACGATTTGCATATGGCCGGTTTATAACGGACAAAAGCACAGACTTTGTATGGGTTTAAAATGAAGATTGCAAAACTCTGTGGATATCACCCTTGGTTATTTCATCGGACATATGCAGAAGTTTAGCGTTTACCCTGAAAGGTTACCTTATGGGCAAACTGAATCGATTCGTCAGTGTAGATAATCTCTTAATGCTCTTGGTCAATAACTGAAGATTATGTTCATATAGAAGTGCTATTTGGCTACATTGTGCAATTTAGTGACTGAATTAATAACGAATCTCATCATGTTGTGTTAGTATGAATAGATTAAACATCGACAAAAATACATCATTTTCTTAGATAACTCACACATCTTTGGCGTTTTATTGAATTGTATCTCTGAAATAGTCACACCTTCGGTCAAATAGCGGAATACCACCCTTAAAATGTTAAATTATTGTTAAACGGGGGGGTAAATTTTAACATTTGAAGAGGTGGTTATGTGGTGGTTAACATTTTATTTTTTAAGTTTCTCATATTAAGCATATTAGCGCATTGCTGGTTAACTAAAATCATCGTCAAAAATTCAAGTTTTAACAAGAATCATGAGTAATTTTGCAAAAAGAAAATCAACAAATTATAAATTATTTTAATATGGTATGAACATGAAAAAGATTATTTTTTTAATGATGTGTGCTTTTATAAGCTTATTGAGTTTTGCTGCTGGTGACGGGGAAGTCGTAGAAGTACCTATGACTCCTAATTCACTACCTAATCGAGGACAGGCTTCAATGCCGATAGTTGATTACTCAACTGCGAATAATACACTGACAGTGGAATTTGAATCAAATGATTCATATACGCTAGTAATTGAAGATGTCCTTGGTGTTACCTGGTATTCAGGTCCGCTCAACACGAGCGGGATCCCCACTTCGTATTATGTGAACCTGCAGCCGCAGAACACTTATGTCATAAGGATCTCGTCGGCGAACCATTCCTTCTACGGAATACTTGAATTATAGCGCCTTCGAAAATGAGTTAACTGACTAAAATCTTAATATTATGGGTAGGCTTTCTTTTCTATTGGCGTGCTTACTGAGCACGTTGTATGTTTTGGCACAAGGCCCTGGCGGGGTCACTGGTGCCGAGTTGTGGCATATTGCTACCGCCACAACGAATAACACCGATTCAAGTTACGTGTGGCGTGACTATTCTGGTGATAGCACTCGGTTTATGTCAATTGAGAACGATTATCTGATCGTGAGACCTCAGTCTGAAATGCAATCATTCAACTTCCATCCTGCATTGCACTTTGATTCAATCAGTGGCAAGTCCCTGCTACAACACACCAATTTGGCTCAAACCACCCTAATTGGTGTGTTTGCACCTGATTCAGTGCGAATACGTCAAGGAAATGAGAATCCGATTGAGTTTTATCGTGTATTTGGCAGGTTAGGCGAGAATATCTCCATGTTTACGGATAGCGTATATGATTTAAGCCGCGGCAATTTGTCTCATAAATATATTGAAGACAATTATGCGTCATTTAATGAGACGGCACTCAGGACAATCACGTATGAAAGGTCAAATGTCCCGAATCATTCAGTTTGGGGTGAACCTGACTCATCGTCTTTGCTGTTAAATGCAATAGGAAGACAGTTCACCGGCTATAGTCCTGAAATGATTGTTTATGGTCGTATGCTTAGCCAGCTGGAGCGCCGAAAGGTAGAAACATATCTCGCTATGAAATACGGCATAACGCTATGGGGGTCTTATATATCGCCTGACGATCATCTGATCTGGGATAACAACGACTTGGCATACCATCATCGTGTGACGGCAATCGCTAAATATTCTGATAGTTCGTTGTCTCAAATGTTGTCCACGACGTCTTATGAAGAGCTTCCAAGAAATTCAGTGTTCTCCCAAAATGATGCTTTTTATAAGCGTAGTACGTTTAATAAGCCTTCGCCACATCGATTATTAACATTAGGGCACGAATACGGTTACAGTTTACCCAATAACACGTATATGATTTGGGGTGATAATGGTGACTCACTTTCTTTAGAAACAGAAGAAGGGTCGCTTTGGCATGTGATGAAAAGGAAATGGAAACTGAATAGTAATATGCCTTCAGGAACTTCTTCTCCTACTACTTTTACATCAACCAATATTGATGTCACCAAATATCGAGATGGTTTATATTCTATTAACAGGGCTGATTCCTCTTCAACCGCATCAACGGTAACATTCAAACCGCACACATCCAATAATCTACACTATTCTTTTATATGCCCAAAGAGCTATCCAACCTTTGAAATTGCCATAAGAAGTGCTGGTTTTAATAGAAACACCTATGGTTATCGGTTCGAGTCAGATGGGTCAATTAAGAAGCTCATAGATAATACATCTTCAACTGTGGTCTTTAATAATGCAAAAGGCCATAGGATTGATTTCGGTGTATAGGTCATTTTGCAGGATGAAATTGACTTATAGTGGTTCTATAGGTCAAATTGCAGGATGAAAATTCAAGAGGATTATTGC
>JBGUJU010000060.1:0-9332 GCA_045114065.1 Sodaliphilus sp. | reverse complement strand
TTTACCTGAAAATTTTGAAATGCCTGTAAAGCCAGTGTTCATCGGCTCTACAGGCACTTCCCATCCTGCAAAATGACCTATAGGTCTCTTTTTACTGGTTGCTGGTGTGTGATGGGGTGGTTGAAGTGTTAGTTTACCTTTATCGCTCTGAATTATTGTTAAAACGATGGGGTAGTGGGACTCATTGTTGAAAATAATTTCAAAATAAAGTGCCCAAACTCGCAAAGTATCACTAAATTTGCAGGTCTTTTTGCACAAATAGCGGATGATGGCTACTTTATTATTGACATTGGCAATTGTGGGACTGGCGGTGCTGCTGCTGGGCGTGAAGATTTTCTTCGTTAAAGGAGGTCGTTTCCCCAACACTCACATCCATGACAATGCCGAGATGCGTAAACGAGGCATCACCTGTGCCCGAGACAAGGAATTTTATAACTAACAGAAATATTAAGAATCAATCATCTAGTGACTAAGGACTAGTGACTAGAAACTAAAAAAAGAAAAAATGAACTTCATTAAACATTACACCAAGCTTGCTTTGTTTGCCGCTGTCGTGCTGATGATGTCGGCTGCATCATGTAACAATAAACCCGCCGAGGCTCCCAAGGCCGCCGGTGGCACCAGTCTTGAGAATCTCAAGATCCGTTACATTGACGAGGACTCCATCATGGCCAACTATAACCTGGCTAAGGACATCAACGAAGCCATGTTGCGCAGGCAGAACCAGTATGACGCTGCCCAGAAACAGCGCGCTAACGAGATCAACAAGTTTGGCAATGCTATGCAGCAGAAGTACCAGAATAACCAATACCTGACCGAGGAAGCCTTCAATGCCGACCAGGCCAAGTTGCAGAAGATGCAGGCTGACGCCGAGAATTACCTGGCAAGTCTCCAGCAGAGCATCCAGAATGAGCTTAATCAGAGCCAGATTCAGTTGCTCGACTCGATTGACAACTTCATGAAGGACTACGCCAAAAAGAAAGGCTTCGATATGGTATTGCGCAAGAGCGCCACGTTGTTCATCGACGAGAAGTATGACGTGACTAATGAAGTGATTGAGGGCCTGAACAAGCGTTACAACAAGGTCGGTGGCAAGGTAGCTCCCGCCCCTGTCAAGGCTCCTGAGGCCGCTCCCGCCAAGTCTAATGCTCCGACGGTAAGCGCCGAGAAACCCGCTACTCCTGGCAAGGTTGATTTAAAGAAAAAAGATTGATTTTTCATAATTCATTTTAGGGGTGAAGACTGTCCGCATACGTGTGATGAAGATGTAGCGGACAGTTTTCTTTTTGTACACAGTTTAAATAATTATTTATCAACTCATGAAGAAATTAACAGTTTTATCACTTGTTGCATTGGCCCTCATGATGGGTGCGTGCCAGAACAACCAGAACACTGAAGGAAAGAAGAAAACTCTTGTGGCTTATTTCTCGGCCAGCGAAGCCCATGTGACCGCTCAGGTCGCCAAGACCCTTGCTGAGGCCACCGATGCTGACCTGTTTGAAATTGTCCCTGAGAAAATTTATACCGCCGAGGACCTGGACTGGCAGAACGAGCAGAGCCGTTCCTCCATCGAGATGAAGGACAGTACTGCACGCCCTGGTGTGGCCAATGAGATCGAGGATATGGACCAGTACACTACGATCTATGTGGGTTTCCCCATTTGGTGGTATACCGCTCCTCGCATCGTGAACACCTTCCTGGAGCAGTATGACATGACTGGAAAGACCATTATCCCTTTTGCCACCTCTGGCGGTAGCGATATGGGCAAGAGTGGCGAGGACCTGAAGAGGGCTAGTGCTCCCAAGGCTAACTGGATCCTTCCTGGTAAGGTGCTCAATGGTAATCCTTCCGTTGATAGCCTCAAGGCTTGGGTTGAGACACTGAAATAAATAAGGTCCTTTGCCACCGAGGTGAAACAAACCTCGGTCCACAGGACAGGCTTAAAGAGATAGCGGGCGGTACCCATCGTGGGACCGCCCGCTGTGTTGTGGAATAGGGTAGTTGTTTACCCGAAGTTGTCGTAGTGGATCGATGAGGGATCGACGCCCAGTGAGTCGAGCACCTCGTTGACGGTCTGGCTCATCATGCCAGGACCGCACATGTAGTACTCGCAGTCCTCGGGGGCCTCATGGTTGGCCAGATAGGTGTCGCGCATCACGGGAGCGACAAAGCCCGCCGTGTACTTCACGCCAGCCTCGTCGGCAATGGGGTCGGGACGGTCCAATGCCAGGTGGAAGTGGAAGTTGGGGAAGTCCTTCTCCAGCTGCAGGAAGTCCTCGAGATAGAATACCTCGCTCAGCGAGCGGGCACCATAGAAGTAGTGCATCTCGCGGTCACGGCAGTTGAGCGTGCGGGTCATGTGCAGGATCTGTGCACGCAGGGGAGCCATACCGGCGCCACCGCCCACCCAGATCATCTCCTTCTTGCTGTCGAAGATGGGGTGGAAGTCACCGTAAGGGCCACTCATGATGACCTTGTCACCGGGTTTCAAGGTGAAGATGTAGCTCGAGGCGATACCGGGCATTACATCCATGAAACCTGTGGCGGGTTTGGGCTTGAACGGCGGTGTGGCAATGCGCACTGTCAACATGAAACGGTCACCCTCGGCAGGGTAGTTGGCCATGGAGTAGGCACGCACGGTAGCCTCGTCGTTACGGCACTTGAGGCTGAAAAGACCGAATTTTTCCCAAGTGGGCAGATACTCGCCCAGCGACTCCTTGTCGATGTCCTTGTCGTAGTCCATCTCGTACTCGGGAATCCTGATCTGGGCATAGCTGCCGGGGATGAAGTCCATGTGCTCGCCCGGGGGCAGAGCCACGATGAACTCCTTGATGAATGACGACACGAGCTTGTTGCTCACGACGGTGCATTCATACTCCTTGACCGACAGAACGCTGTCAGGCACTTGGATAGACATGCTATCCTTGACCTTGACCTGGCAGCCCAGGCGCCAGTGGTCCATCTGTTCCTTACGGGAGAAGTGGGGCAACTCGGTGGGCAGAATCTGGCCACCGCCCTCGATGACTTGTACCTTGCACTGACCGCAGCTGCCTTTTCCGCCACAAGCGCTTGACAGCATCACACCGTTCTCGTGCAGGGTGTTCAGCAGGGTGTTGCCGCTGTTGACCTCGAGCTCCTTGGTTCCGTTATTGATGTTGATTTTCACTTTGCCCGACGGCACCAGGTAGTGCTTGGCGACGAGCAACAGGATGACGAGCAACAGGGTGAGCACCAGGAACACCAGCGCGCTCGCCAAAACCGTAGTTGAAATGCTTGATAATATCAGTATCATAGTGTCGTATCCTCCTTTTATCCTAATCTAATGCCCAGGAAACTCATGAAGGCGATGCCCATGAGACCAGTAATGATGAACGCAATACCCACGCCGCGTAGGGGCTTGGGAATGTCACTATAGGCCAACTTCTCGCGGATGGCAGCGATGCCCACGATGGCGATGAGCCAACCGATACCCGAACCGGCACCATAGACGGTGGCCGTCCATGCCGAACCGAAGTCACGCTGCTGCATGAACAGCGAGGCACCCAGGATGGCGCAGTTTACAGCGATGAGCGGCAAGAAGATGCCCAGCGAGGCATAGAGCGAGGGTGAGAATTTCTCTACAGCCATCTCGACCAACTGGGTGGCCGACGCGATGACGGCGATGAACAGGATGAGGCCCAGGAAACTCAGGTCCACACCGGCAAGCTCGGGGCTGAGCCAGGTGAGGGCGCCCTCCTGCAGGACGTACTTGTTGAGCATGTAGTTAATGGGCTGCGTTACCACCAGCATGAAGGTGACAGCGATGCCCAGGCCGAATGCCGTCTTCACGTTCTTGGAAACGGCGAGGAACGAGCACATGCCCAGGAAGTAGGCAAATATCATGTTGTCGATGAATATCGATTTGATAAACAGATTAAGTTCTTCCATTGTCTTCAGTAATCTTTAATGGTTAAACATGCTCTCGTTAGTCCTCTTGCAAATCCTTGTTGCGTGAACGGTGAACCCAGATGATGCAGCCCACGGTGATCAGTGCCATCGGGGCCAGAATCATCAGGCCGTTGTTCTCGTAGCCATGGTCGTAGCACCACTGCGGAATCACGTGGAAACCGAACAGCGTGCCCGAACCCAGCAACTCGCGGAAGAACGCCACAATCAGCAGGACGATGGTATAGCCCAATCCGTTGCCGATTCCGTCGAGGAACGACGGCCAGGGGCTGTTGTGCATAGCAAACGCCTCCAGACGGCCCATGAGGATACAGTTGGTGATGATCAGTCCGATGAATACCGACAGCTGTTTGCTCACGTCATAGTTGTAGGCGATGAGAACCTGTTGCACAATGATAACCAGCGCGGCGACCACCACCAGCTGCACGATGATGCGGATGTTGGTGGGGATGGTCTTGCGCAGGAACGAAATAATCACGTTGCTGAACGCCAGCACGCAAATCACCGAGATGCCCATCACGATGGCGGGCTCCAGACTGGCGGTAACGGCAAGCGCGGAGCAGATACCCAGGATCTGTACCAAGACGGGATTGTCCTTGGACAGCGGGTTGAACAATGCTTCTTTGTTTTTCTTTGATAACATAGTCATGGATGGGTTTATTCGGGTTGATTGTCGTTGGTTTCATTCTCGCTAGCGGCGGCAGGCACTGCTGTTGCAGAGTCCTGCAGCTTCTTGAGGAACGCCTCGTAGGGGGCCAGACAGTCCTCAAGCATGGCACTCACGCCCAGGCTGGTGATCGTGGCGCCCGTCAAGGCGTCGATCTGCTCAGCACCGGTGGCTGATTTCTGGCCTTTCTTGAGCACTACTACGCCCTTAAACTCGCCGTCCAGGAACATGTGCTTGTTCACGAACTTGTCCTGGAAGTCCTTGTCGGCGATTCGGGCACCCAGTCCCGGCGTCTCACCCTCATGGGAGAAGTTGGCGCCAAAGATGGTGTCGCCGTCGTCGTTCATGGCAATGTAGCCCCAGATGGGACCCCACAGGCCGGCGCCGTACATGGGCAGTACATACTTGATGCTGCCGTCGTCCATCTTGCACTTCATCACGGGCAACAGTCGCTCTTCAAGCTTGACATTTTTCTTCATGTCCACTTCGAAGGCCACGTTCTCGGTACTGTCCACGATGTTGCCATTGCGGTCCACCAGCAGGTCCTGGATGACATATTTCTCGTAGGTCTCCTTGACCTTACTGTCATCGGGGGCAGCAATGTGGAGGGCACTCATGATCTGCTTGCGGGTGTCATTGGCGATATTCTCGTTCTGCTTAGGCTTGAGCGCCATATAGATGAGCGCAAGCACAGAGCCCACGAGGAGCACCATCACAGCAGCATACAGGATTTGATAGATATTACTGTTCTTGTTCATAGCGTGACCTCCTTAATTCTTTGTGGCGGCACGGCGGGCGCGACGCTTGATGTTAAACGAAACGACGCAGTGGTCGATGAGCGGAGCGAAGGCGTTCATCAGCAGGATGGCGAGCATCATGCCCTCGGGGTAACCACTGTTGTAAACACGGATCAGGATGGCAAACACGCCGATCAGCAGGCCATAGATGTACTGGCCTATCGTGGTGCGTGCACCAGTGACGGGGTCGGTAGCCATGAACACAGCACCGAAGGCAAAGCCGCCCAAGCAAAGCTGAGTCATGGGGTCGAGCATCGAGGCAGGGTAGACGGGGCTGGGCAACGCATGTACCAAGGCTCCCATGGCCAGACCGCCAACGAATACCGAACACATGATGCGCCACGAGGCAATGCCTGTCAACAGCAGGATGGCAGCGCCAATCAGGATAGCGATCATCGAAGTCTCGCCCGGTGAGCCGGGGATGAAACCGATGAAGGCATCAAGACAGCTGATGGGCTCGCCCAGGATGTTAGTCATGGCGGGGTCACCCACGCTGGTGGCCACCTGGCCCAGCGGCGTGGCACCGGTAAAAGAATCTACCACGGTGCCGCCTCCCATACCCAGGGCACTGTCCAGCTTGACAAATGCCTCGTCACCGCTCATGCGCGACGGGTAGGAGAAGAACAGGAAGGCACGCGTGATCAGGGCAACGTTGAAGATGTTCATGCCCGTTCCGCCGAAGATTTCCTTGGCAAAGATGACCGCAAAAGCCGTGGCAACGGCCGTCATCCACAGCGGCGTGTTGATAGGAACAATCAAGGGGATCAGGATACCCGTAACGAGGAATCCCTCTTGGATCTCCTTGTGATGAATCTGTGCGCTGATGAACTCGATGCCCAGACCCACGGCATAGCTGACCACGATCACGGGCAGCATCGCCAGCAGGCCATATAAGAACATCGTGAACCAGCCGATGTGGGACTGGCCGATGGCCAGATAGTGCTGATAGCCGATGTTGTACATGCCGAACAGCAGTGCCGGAATCAGAGCGACCACCACGGTAATCATGGTGCGCTTCAGGTCATTGCCGTCATGGATGTGGACGCCCGACTGCGATGTGGCATTGGGCGTGAACAAGAAGGTCTCCATGCCGTCATAGACCGACTCCAGCTTCGAGAGCTTGCCGCCAGGACGGAACGAGGGTTCTATCTTGTTCATGAAATTCCTTAAAGCTTTCATATCAATGATATTGTTGAATAGCGATATTGGTAGTTGACTTGATTAATAAAAACGGAGGCTGTGATTAGGACATCTCGGCCCTCAGTTTGTCCAGACCCTCGCGGACGATGCGCTGCAACTCCAGCTTGCTGGTGTCGGCAAACTCGGCAAGGGCGAAATCCTCGGGGGCGATCTCATAGATGCCCAGTTGCTCCATCTTGTCGATGTCGCCACTGATGATCGCCTTGATCAGAAATTCTGCATAGATGTCCATCGGCAGCATCGCGTCATATTCACCTGTGCGCACGATGGCTCGCTCGCCACCCTTGATGCGTGAGTCCATGCTCCTGGGCTTTGCCAGACCGCCTAACCATGTGGTGAACGTGCGATAGATTGAGAATCGGTTGGGATTGAACGATGCCCAGCCCATAAACTCGTCGGGCTTGTTGTTCTCGGGGATGATGGTGATGTGGCGGTAGGGTGCACGCAGCCATTGGTCGGCATGGACCTTCTCGCCGGTGAGCACATTGCCGCTGATGATGCGGCTGTAAGCCACATTGGTCGTCTCGTGCTTGAGCACGGTTGCCAGATCGCATCCCATCACGGTGTTGACATAGCGCGGTTGCTGCACCATCTCACCGGTGATAGCTACAACAGTGTCGTGGCTGACCTTGCCGGTGGTGAACAACTCGCCGATGCGTGCCAGTGTCACGATGTCCATTGTCCACACCACTTCGCCCTTGTTCACTGGTACCGTGTTGGATGCTTGAACACCGACATTACCGGCAGGGTGGGGACCAACAAAGGTGGTCACCTCGGCGCCGGGGGCATCAATCGTTTGCCCCTCACGGATGCCGATGTACACCTTGCCGTCGGTCAAGCCGTTGAGAACCTCGACGCCGCGGGCAATGTACTTGCGCTTCTCGCCCATCACGATGTCCAGGTCAGGAGCCAGTGGTGACGAGTCAAACGCTGTCACGAACACGTTCTTGGGACGAACGCCTGGAGTGGGTACCACGTCATAGGGACGTTGACGCAACATAGCCCATAGGCCTGACTGCAGCAGCAGTTCCTCGGCATTGCCCATGATGTTGTGGGTAACGCAGTCATTTCCGCCATCGGGGGCGATGACGATGGCATCAATGTGCCGACGCTCACCGCGACGCACCTCCTTGACGGTGCCGCTAACGGGGGCAACAACTTTGATGGCCTCATGGTTCTTGTCATGATAAAGGGGCTCGCCAGCAGCGACGAATTCTCCTTCTTTCTTTTCCATGCGGGGGATGATCCCGTGGAAATCGTCGGGGACGACAGCAACACTCAGTGGTTTATCGGCGGCAGCAATGCTGTTGTCGCTGATGGCACCTAGCAGATGAATGTCGAACCCTTTCTTGAGTCTTACAGTTGCCATGTTTATTAATATGATGTTATTATTATATTATAAATAATGTGGGCACAAAGATACAAAAAATTGTTAAACTCCCAATTCGTTGTAAATAAAATCACTGGACAACATGAATAAAAAGATAGATTTCTTGTCCCTGTGATGATAATTGATGCCAGCAAGATAGCCGGGGCGAGTCCTTCATTCTACCCGTCGCGTGGACTCGTCATACTATGTTATTTTTTCACTTTTAACCTTCGCTCGTCACCTCTCGGTGAGTGACAAATAGCCATTGTTAATAAAAAACGTGAAAAAAAGTGCTACAAAGTGTGGTCTTTTCAAATATTTGTGATAAATTTGCGTTAATTTTTTAGGCAAAATGGCTTGTTTTAAGTGCTCAAGAAGCCGCCATTTGTTGTGGAATTTATTGTGGCTCAATCGCTTGTGATTCTCCGTCGCAGGTTGATTGCCGCTCAGGAAACACCATTTGAACACTAGAACTTTAATAACTAAATAACTAATTTTATTAATCATTTTTTAAACTAATTTAAATTATGGCTGAACAAACAAACATTCAGAAGCCACAGGCCGCTCCCAAGAAAGAGGTGAGCAGCAAAGTTGGTGGTATCAAGAGCGCATCGCTCGTGGTTCTCTTTTGCTTTATTTTCGCAGTGTTATTCTACATGTTTGGTCTGGGTTACGCAGGTAACTTCAAGGACGCTACCAAGGATGTGCCCATCAACCTCATGGGTACCGTGTACAAGGGCGGTATTGTTGTGCCCGTGCTGATCACTTGCTTCCTCGTGGTAGTTGTGCTGACCATCGAGCGTTGGATTGCTCTTGCTAAGGCTAAAGGTAGTGGTAACACCACCAAGTTTGTCGAGAACGTTAAGGCTGCCCTGCGCAACCATGACATCGCTAAGGCTGAGGACCTCTGCCGCAAGCAGAAGGGTACTGTAGGTGCCGTTGTTTATGCAACCCTCCAGAAGTACAAAGAGATGGAGAAGGACACCATCCTGACCAAGGAGCAGAAGCTCGCTTCTATCCAGGCTACCCTCGAGGAGGCTACCGCTCTGGAGATGCCCGCTCTGCAGCAGAACCTGCCCGTTCTGGCAACCCTGACTACTCTGGGTACCCTGATCGGTCTGTTCGGTACTGTGTTGGGTATGATCAAGTCGTTCCAGGCTCTGTCTGCTTCGGGTGCTCCTGACTCAACTGAGCTGTCAACCGGTATTTCGGAGGCACTTGTGAACACCGCTCTCGGTATCGCAACCGCTGCCCTCGCCCTTATCGCTTACAACTTCTACACCAACAAGATCGATAACATGACCTATGCTATCGACGAGATTGGCTTCGCAACTGTTTCTACCTTCTCTGCTTC
>JBGUJU010000059.1:0-3250 GCA_045114065.1 Sodaliphilus sp. | reverse complement strand
GAATAAGAGGCAGGGAAATGTAACAAAACAGGAAAATAGGGACGCACCCTTTGATGTCGATAATTTTTTATACGACAATAGCACACTGATTTCAAAAAAGACGGACAAGATAGCCAAGAAAAGCGCAACCGCCTGTAAAAACTAACGAACAGAAATAGCTTCTTCAATATGGTGGTCAGCCGAGGATAATAACTTGCTCTCGGCTGACCCATATAATACACCTTGCCATTCCACAATGTCACCATGTTTGGACGATTTTCATGAAACAAGGATCGATGCATACAACTCATAGATACTTCTACAGTCATCCGTTTTTAATTTTGAAAAATGGAAAATGTCGCAAATAAGGTTGTAATGATCAACCATTTTAAAAATAATTTGTACTTTTGACACAGTGAAAATGATGTAATTTGTTAATCTAGAGAGATATGGAAACATATTATTTAGGAGCTTATCTTGAAGGTGCTTTTCGGGCAGCAATAGCGTCTGGTTTTATAAATGGGAAAATCTCTGAACAACAAATAGATAGTCTGAAAGAGGCTATTTCGAAGTTCAGAGAATATGAGATTGAGCATGCTGCGATCATGCCCGAGAGGAGAGAAGAGCTGAAACGACAATGGAAACAATGGCTTGAGGCGACGACCCAAGGAATAAAAGATGAACTGAGAGCTAAAGGAAAATTGGGTTGATATAGATACTACCTATGTAGTGAGCAGGCCAATTGGTCACTGTGGATTCCTCAGTCCGCCTTTTGTTTACTGCAATTGAGTGTGTGTTGTATTAATCCAACATTTTTTATATTTTGCTTCATTTTAATGGGCATTAAAACGATGCAAATCGATTAAATTAGGTAACGATGTAACTATGTTTTGACAAAAGAATTATCAGGAGAGATGTCATTTGGGGGCAAAAAACATAGTTTGTGATAAAAAAGTGTGGAATTTTTGCAATAATTCGGGTTTTATCAATTTTGTTTTATAAAAAATCCCTAACTTTGTAAGCCAAACTTAATAATCTCTCCTAATTCTTATTAAAGATAATTTATATGAGTATCAGTAAAGATGTTATTAAACAGTGCTTGATTAGTAAGCAACGCGAGGTGGATGAGGCGGTGATTGTGAACCGTCCCATAGACTTTGAAGAGAATGGCAACTATGTGATAGTTGGCGTGAGACATACGGGTAAGTCGTACCTGCTATATCAGCGTGTGCGCCAGCTGCAGGCTGCAGGAAAGGGATGGGACGAGATTCTTTTTGTGGACTTTGAGGATGAGCGTCTGGCTGAATTTCAGACAGAGGACTTCAACAGTCTGCTGGAGGCTCATCTGGAACTGTATGGCAAGAAACCTATAGTGTTCTTGGATGAGGTGCAGAACATTCCGCATTGGGATAAGTTTGTGCGGAGACTGGCTGATGCTAAATATAGGGTATATGTGACGGGCAGCAATGCGAAGATGCTGAGCAAGGAGGTGGCAACTACGTTGGGCGGAAGATTCTTTATCTATGATGCGTACCCATATTCATTTAAAGAATACCTGGCAGCGCAACAGGTGGAACTGAAGGAACACTGGGAATATGACACGATACAACGGAGCGAGGTGAAGCGACATCTGAATGAGTACTTCTATTATGGCGGTCTGCCAGAGATCCTGTCGTTTAAGAATAAGCGAGCCATGCTGTCAAGCCTATACCAAAAAATTTATCTGGGTGACATCTGCGCACGAAACAATATTAAGAATGACCGCGTGATGAACATCTTGATTAAGAAGATGGCGGAGAGCGTAAAACAGCCGTTGTCGTATAACAGATTGAAGAATGTAATCGTGGCAACGGGAGCTCCTATCAGTGTGCCAACAACAATAGATTATGCTGGATATGCTGCTGACAGTTGGCTGATATTACCCATGCAAAATGAGGTCGGCAAACTGACAGAGAAGGAATCGCAAAAGAAATATTACTTTATAGACAACGGCTTACTTAACCTCTTCCTGATGAATTCCGAATCATCGCTGCTGGAGAATATGGTAGCAGTGGAACTCTGTAGACGGTATGGTAAAGAGAATGTTTATTATATGAATGCAGATAAGGAAATTGACTTTATCATACCCGAAGAGAAACTGGCCATCCAAGTGTCGTATGGCATAAAAGACCAGATGACGTGGGAGAGAGAAGTGCCACCGCTGGTGAAATATGCAAAAGGACATCAAGATTGGAAGTGTATGCTCATTACTTACGATGAGGAGAGCACGGAAGAAGGAATACCCGTGGTGCCAGTGTGGAAGTGGCTGATGAAGGTGTGACTTAGGGAGTATGAGCATTTCTCCGAAAATGGGCAAGGGGATGTGCTTGCTTCATCGAAAAAGGACGGTAATGATAATATCCATTTACCTTCGGCCATTAGAGCACTGAGCGCAGGGGTGGAGGAAGTGATGAAAGATGCCTTCAAGACGGCATAATCAAACCGACAGCGAGTCTAGAAAAGAAGTAACGAGGCTGACACCGAAAAGGTGCCGGTCTCGACTTTTTTTCGGTTCGGTTGGTTATGGTGGTAATGAGTTGCTAATTAGACACTGCTGCTCCCAGGCAAGGATGGACGGCATCCTAAATAAAGCCCAAAGTACCCGTTTGGGGGTTGTGGGTGTGGGGATTGATGGGTAATTTTGTCGCGTGATTAAAAAAAGTTGCGGAAAAGGGTTTAGTAAATCGACCTGAGTGTGTATATAGAGTGTATGACAGACAGGAAACGACAAATCGAACGGCTGTTCAAGCAGCATTACCGAGCCATGTACAGGCTGGCCAGCATCCTCTTGCATGACGATGAGGAGAGCATGGACATCGTGCATGAAGTCTTTGCCAGGCTGCTTGCCGACCGCCGTCCGCTGCAAGAGGCGACCGCCGAGGCTTTCCTGCTGTCATGCGTGCGCAACCAGTGCTTGAATGTGATGCGTGACCGCAAGATCGATGAACGGGCCCGACAGCTCCTGCTGCTGGAGAGTGAGGTTACCAGCCGTGAAGCCGAGGACATCGAGGCCGAAATCAGCGCGCTCCATCAAGGTGTCGCCGACCTGGAGCCGCCCGTGTGTCGCGAGGTCATCGTGCTGCATTACCGTTACGGACTCACCTTCCGAGAGATTTCCGAGCGCTTGAACGTCAGTGAGACCACCGTTTACAAGCATCTGCGCAGCGCACTCGACCAACTTCGTTTAACATTAACACCACCAGAGCGATGAACAAGACCGAACAACTGTTGA
>JBGUJU010000058.1:0-5028 GCA_045114065.1 Sodaliphilus sp. | reverse complement strand
GCCGACTCGACGATGGTGGGCGGCGGTGTGACCAACGAGAGCGGCCGTTTCGTCATCCCCAACGACCACGGCAAGGTCATCGCCCGTGTCTCCTACGTGGGCTACAAGACCGAGTATCGACTATGCAGCCGTGACAACGTGGGCACCGTGAAGATGCAGCCCCAGATTACGAAATTAAAGGAAACCGTGGTGACCGCACCCAAAATGCAGATTCGTCGAGACGGGAGGAATTATACAATCAGTAACCTAGACGGCACCTACTTGGGTGATGCCGGGTCCTTAATCGACATGCTACGTTGGACTCCAGGGCTTATCGTGAATGATGAGAACGACATCAAAACCTGTGACGACAAAAGCATTGGCGAGGTCTATATCGATGAGCGAAAGGTCATTGACCGAAAACTGTTACTGAGCTTGACTTCCAATCAGGTAAGCAAGATAGAAATCATCCGCGACCTAAGTGCCCGATACTCAAACCCCACGATCAAAATCACGCTCAAGAAGAGTCTAAAGGACTACCTGGGATTGACTGTTGCCAGCAACACCACAATTTCACGACGGCTGAGCGAAGGGGCGAGGGCCAACCTCAATGCCAAGTACAAGAAATTCTCATTCAGCGGTGCTGTGAACTATAGCATTAGTAACAACAAGTCATACGATTCCAACGGCATAACCATTACCAATCCCAGCGACGCCTCTCTTGTTGTTGAGAACCTCACCGATGGTTATTTTATTGCACACTCGAATTTTAAAAGTTGGAATGCGGGTATCAACTATTTTGCCACACCGCAGTTGACACTCATCGCGCAATACTCTGGCAGTACAGGCAACAATTCATTCAAGCACTTTTATCATCATGACATGCACTATCTGGGACAGGATAGTCTTATTGACGAGATGGAACACGAACCGTTGAGTAATGGTAGCAGTCACAATGCCACTGCCGGATTGACTTATAAGCCCAATGACAAGCGCTTGCTTACTTTCACATTGAGTTATTCACACCGGGAGTCGGAAAAAGAGAGTACCATAACACTCTCGCCTATCGGAGGTGATGCAACAACCAATACTTCCTACACTGAGAACCGTTACAATCTGTGGGACGGTGAGGTCAATTATGAGTTTCCGCTTCTGGGCAGCACTATCGAGGTGGGCTCGAACTTGAGTTGGATTCACAACAAGTACAGTTACACCTACAACGGCAACGCCCAGCCCAACCAACGCGATGATTTCACAGGTGCATGGTATGCCTCATGGAACCATCCCTATGGCAAATGGAATCCCGAGTTTGGCTTGCGGCTCGTCTATAATGACACGCAACTCGAGCAAGACGTACACCTAGAATCGCAGCAAGAGAGACACACTTCGATACATCCCGTTGCATCTTTATCCTATACTATCAACTGCAATTATCAGCTAAAAGCTCAATATAGCTCAGAAGATGGGTTCCCGTCCATCTCGATGCTGAATCCCTCAATCATCTATAATTCGATGTTAGACTACAACAAGGGCAACCCCGATTTGAAGAACTATACCTTGCATTATGCCAGTCTGAATGCCAACCTAAAGGACTTCAGCGTGTATGCAGTATTTAACTGCACACTGCATGACATCTTCACCGCCATCTTGCCTTATGGTGACGACTATTCCATCATCGAATACCCGGTCAACTGCCGCTATAATAACATGTGGGGCTTAAATGTCAGTTACTCGCACACCTTCGGCAAAGTAAGTATCAACACATCTCTATCGGGTTGCTTGTTCCAAACCAAGTTTGAGCAAATGCAGGGGTTTATCACCCCTAAGACCAACAGCATGTCGGTAGCCGCCTATGCCCAGGCTCACTGGCAATTCTGCAAAAGCGGAGAGGTCTATGGCTCGATGCGCTATAGTAGCCCCAGGCAGGTGGACTTGATTCGTTTTGGTCGTACGCTGGGCATCAACTTGGGCTATACCCAGCGGTTCTTTGACAACCGACTGCGTGTCAATGTCGAAGCTTGTGACCTGTTGGCGCAAGCAAACACACCTCGATGGAGTGAACATTATGGTCACATTAGCCAGTGGCAACGCAACCGCTATGACACCCGCTGCCTGAATATCCGTATCCAGTATGTTTTCAACACCCTGGATAACCATTACCGCAACGCTCGCATAAACAAGCAAAGCAGCAGCCGTGCGGACTGATACAAATGACTCTACTGACGGCAATCCAAAGAATTGATAACAAGCACCCAGCACACTAAGTAATGAAACGACTGCTCATACTGATATTAACCATCTGCGCCGTCGTGACGGCAATGCACGCGCAGCGCATTACCCGCAACTTCCAGAATGTGTCGATGAGCGACGCGCTGAAGTATATCCAGCAGCAGACAGGCAACCACAAGATCGTCTTCATCTACAACGAGCTGGAGGATTTTACTATTACCACCAACGTCAAGAACAAACCTGTTCCTGATGCCATTCGCCAGATCATAGGCTTTTATCCTATCCAGATAATCCTGGGTGATAACAACGATATCTATGTGGAATGCATCAACAAGACCGAGCACCACCTCAAGGGCATGGTGGTTGACGAGAACAACTTGCCGTTGCCCTACGCTAACGTCACCCTGCTCAACCCCGCCGACTCGACGATGGTGGGTGGCGGTGTGACCAACGAGAGCGGCCGTTTCGTCATCCCCAACGACCACGGCAAGGTCATCGCACGCATCACCTACGTCGGCTACAAGACCGAGCATCGACTGTGCGCCCGAGACAACGTCGGCACCATCAAAATGCAGCCCGACAACTTTGCCCTCGACGGCGTGACCGTCAAGAGTTTTAAGCGATTGACCCGCCCCACCTTCCGCGGACTGCTTGTTAACGTGCAGGGCACCGTGCTGGAGCAATTCGGCTCGGTTACCGAGATGTTGTCTCATCTTCCCCTGATGATGAGCGATGGCACCATAGCGGGACAGCACGACAAGCCCGAAATCTACATCAACAACAAAAAAGTGCGTGACGACTCTGAGCTCGACCGCTACCGTGCCGACGAAATCCTCTCGGCAGAGATCATCACCAACCCAGGTCCCGAATACGGCCAGGACGTCACTTCGGTCATCCGCCTCAAGACCGTCAAGAGGCAGGGTGAGGGTTGGAGCGGCAATTTCTCGACCGCTTATCGGCAGGGCAAGGAATACTACGCCAATGTCAATGCTGCTCTCAACTACCGCACCCAGCGTGGCATGGACTTTTTTGCCCGCGGCTACTTGACAGACAGCCATTTTGTCAAAGATGCTACTGCCGAAGACCAATTACAGGCATCATCTCTTTGGGACTACAAGAAAGATGCCTCCTGGCACGTCCGCATGAAATATTACTTTGCCGACCTGGGTTGGAACTGGGAAATCAACGACCGCCACTCGGTGGGTGTGACCTATACCGCCTTCAGTTATATCGACAACAGACTCACCCGAAGCGAGATGGATGAGAAGACGTGGCGAGACGGCGTGCTTGTTGACAGTGGCCACAGCAGGACCAACACCGTGGAGAAGCCTCCCATGAGGCATACGCTGAATGCCTACTATGTCGGCCAAGTCGGCAAATGGAACATTGACTTCAGCGCAGATTTCTATCAGGCGAAGTCACAATTAGAAATGGAGGGCGGCATCGAGGGCTCGACCACGGTCGGCAGCAAGACAAATTCCAAAAACCGTCTGCTGGCCGAGAAACTGGTCGTCACAGCACCCGTGCCCAAGGGCGAACTGACCTTCGGCGAAGAGGCATCCACGGTGCATCGCACGCAAGATTTCACCCAGAGTGGCTTCTCGGCCGACAGCCATGTGAAGCAGCAGACATCCATCTGGTCGCTGTTTGCCAACTACTCATTGAATCTGGGCCGATTCACAATCAACAGCGGCCTGCGTTGGCAAAACGAGTATAAAGAGTATGAAAGCGACGGGGTGCGTGACCGTGAGGCCTTCCCTGATTATTCGGTACTGATTCCGCGCCTCTCTGTCACCTATAAAACCGAACAATGGCAGCATCGCCTGGCTTACAATTTCACCCGGATTAATCCCAATTATGGATTCTTTTCCACCTTGATCAATTATCGCAGCAAGTATGAGTATGATACAGGTAATCCGTTATTGAAACCGCAGACGAATCACAACTTCTCGTGGTCGTCCTCGTGGAAATGGATCTATGCCGAGGTTTATTATAAGTACATCAAGAACACCATCCGTTCTTTCCAGACGGCCTATGATGACGTGAATCACCCCGGCGTAGTGATCATGGACTACCGCAACACGCCCAAGCAGGAATACTACGGTATCACGTTAAACTTCTCGCCCAAGTTGGGCATATGGCAGATGAACTACTCGACCGACCTGTTTTTTATGAACGACGACGTGTATCCGTTGGGCATCACCCACAAGTGGAATAAGCTCGTTGCCCTAATAACGCTAGACAACACTTTTTCGTTGCCCCACGAATGGCTGTTGAACATGAACGGGAGAATTGAGCCCTACCGCGAGTCGGGCGCCAGCAAGACCGAGGCCCGTGGGCTGCTTAACCTGCGTCTAGGCAAGCGCTTCCTCAAGGACAAGAGCCTCAATGTGGCTATCCTGGCCAATGACATCTTCAAGACCTTCACCCTGGAGCGTGTTGCCTACGGTGGCATTAACATCCGCACCCATTACCGTGAGTATCAAGACTATCGCCGCGTGGGCATCGACATTTCCTGGAAGTTCAACGCTACTCGTAGCCGCTACAAGGGCAGCCATGCCGGTCAGGACGAGCGCAACCGCCTATAAAAACTAACGCATAGAAATAGCTTCAATACCGAGTTCGGCCGAGGGACAATAACACGCCCTCGGCTGACTATTCACCCTTTTGGGTATTGCGGGCATCGTTTTTGATAGGTGTTTTTGTCTCGCCAAACTGATATCGAAAAATAACGAGAAAAATCTCCATTTGGGCACCTGTCTCTAAAATATTCTTTCCACGTCACTTTTCGACTTACTAATTCGTTATATATATGAGCGA
>JBGUJU010000057.1:0-3164 GCA_045114065.1 Sodaliphilus sp. | reverse complement strand
AGCCAAAAGTCCAGGATGTTGTTTTCCAGCACATCCTGAACTTCGGCTTTCAGCGTCTTGATATCGTCGTTCATCTTACTTCTTGATAGGATACAGATGGAGCAGGTAAAGCATGATGATAATAATGGCAGCAGGGAAGAGCGAGAACAGCGCCCACACCATGTTGCGAACTGATTCCTCGTCGGTGATGGTTACCACTGTCTGGCCCGTGGCAGGATCAGTTCCCGAGATGAAGCCGGCGAAGCCCAACAGCAGGGCAACCAGCGAACCCGAGATGGCCGTGCCAAACTTCTGTGCCATCGTGCCCGACGAGAAGATAAGGCCCGTCGACGAGGTGCCGTTCTTCTCGGTGGCATAGTCGGCCACGTCGGCATACATCGACCACAGCAGCGGGGAATAGAGACCCACGCCAACCGAAGTGAGGATAACGATGCCCACCAATACCCAGATGTACTTGGGATCCATCGGCACAAAGAAGAAGGCGATGGAAGTCACCATGCAGATGATGGCTGCAACGGTAAAGGCTTTGCGCTTTGAACCCATCCACTGGGTGAACTTGGGCGACACGCCACCAAAGATCATGCAGGTCACCTCGCCAAAGGTCATGAATACCGTGTAGTTGATGATCAGGCCGCTCACGGTCACGTCACCGTGCAGGCAGTATTCCATCAGGTAACCGGCCACGGCATAGCGGAAGCCATTGAAGAAGTTGGTGCAGATACCGATGAGCGTCAGGTAAATCCAGGGCTTGTTCTTGAACAGGTCGGCAAAAGGCTTGAAGGAAAATTTCTCGGCACGAACGGGTTTCAGACGTTCCTTGGTCAGCAGACCGCAGGCCAGCGTCATGATTGTGGCCAAGAAGCCTAGGCTAGCACCCAGCACGGCATATTGATGTGCCTCGGTGCCGCCTACCATCTTCTGCAGATAGGGGAACGAGAGCAGGGTGATAAAGCCCATGGCATAGGCGCCAACCATGCGGAACGACGAGAACTGGTTCTTCTCGTTATCATCATCGGTCATCACGCCCAGCAGCGAGCCGTAAGGCACGTTGACGGCAGTGTAAACGGCCATCATGAGCAGATAGAGCGTGTAGGCATAGATGCGCTTGCCCACGGGACCGAAGTCGGGAGTGTAAAGCAACAATGCGAATATTACGCCCAAAGGGATGGCGCCGAAGATGAGCCAGGGACGATAGGTGCCCCAGCGCGACTGTGTGCGGTCGGCCAGGCTGCCCATCAGGGGGTCGGTGATGACGTCAAACATGCGGGCGATGAGCATCAGCGTTGCCGTGTCGGCAACCGTGAGGCCAAAGACGTTGGTGAAAAACAACGGGAAAGCGATTGACATGACTTTCCAGGTAATGCCACCGGCAGCCGCATCACCCAGGGCATAGCCGATTTTTTCTTTTAAACTTGCCATTTCTGTTAGTTAGGAGTTAGGAATTAGGAGTTAGGAGTTAGGAATTGTTTACCGCTCCTCGTTTATGATTCGTTATTCTTGATTGGTTGATCGGTTCTTCTCGATGAGTCGCTTGATGGTCTCTACGCTGGCGGTGGTGGTCAGGCCGTCTTGCGGCGTGTTCATGCAGTAGTCCACCAGGCGGTCAATGGTCGAGGTAGCCACATGCAGGCGGGTGTCGCTCGAGGCATAGTAGATGAAGACACGTCCGTCCTCGTCGGCAATCCAGCCGTTAGAGAAGACCACATTCATCACGTCACCGATATATTCGCTACCCTCGGGAACGAGGAAGTAGCCGCCTGGTTGTGCGATGACGCGCGTGGGATCGTCGAGTGCTGTCATGTACATATATAATACATAGCGCAGACCCGAGGCGCAGCCGCGCACGCCATGGGCAAGATGCAGCCAGCCTTGCGGTGTCTTGATGGGGTGGGGACCCTCACCGTTTTTCACTTCCATGATGGTGTGATAGTTGCGCGCGTTGATGATTTTCTCATCAACGACCTCGGCATGGGTGATATCATCCACCAGTGCCCAGCCGATGCCGCCGCCGCTGCCTGTGTCGATGAAGCCGTCTTGGGGACGGGTATAGAAAGCGTACTTGCCGCCGACAAACTCGGGGTGAAGCACCACGTTGCGCTGCTGACTCTTGCTCTTGAGGTCGGGCAGGCGTTCCCAGGTCTTGAGGTCACGGGTGCGGGCAATGCCGGCGGTCGCCGTGGCAGCACTCAGGTCGCCCGGGCAAGTGTCATCGTGACGTTCGGCGCAAAAGACACCGTAGATCCAGCCGTCTTCATGAGCCGTGAGGCGCATGTCATAGATGTTGGTGGCAGGAATCACATCATCGGGCATCGTGATGGGCTCGGGCCAGAATCGGAAGTTGTCCACGCCGTTCGGACTCTCGGCGACAGCAAAGAACGACTTGCGGTCGGCGCCTTCGACCCTCACAACCAGTACATATTTGCCCTGCCACTTGATGGCGCCTGCATTGAGCGTCGCATTCATCATGATGCGCTGCATCAGGTAGGGGTTGTCCTGCTCGTTGAAGTCATAGCGCCACTCCAACGGAGTATGCTCGGCGGTGATGATGGGATTCTTGTATTTCTCGTAGATGCCGTTGCCCCAAGCGAGGGGTTCATTCTTGCGGTTCAGTAACTCCTCGTGATGCTTGCGCAGGGCGGTAACTTTATTCTCGTATTCACTCATTATATTGTAGTTTTGTAGTTTTTTAGTCCCTAGTCCCTAGTTTCTAGTTTCTAGTTTCTAGTTCCTAGTCCCTAGTTGGCATCCGCCAACGTCTAATGTCTAAAGTCTAGTGTCTAGTGTCTAACGTCTAATGTCTAACGTCTAATGTCTAACGTCTAATGTCTCAATTCCTTCATGAGCCACTCGAGCCATTCGTCCCACTGTTCCTGGTACCAGAAGTGGGCCGTCTGCTGATAGACACTCAACTTCTTGGGGGCAGTCACCACGTTGTAGGTCGCATAGGCGGTCGTGGGAGGCACCACGTCGTCGTTGTAGCCAAACGAGAACCAGCCCGGGCAGGTGATGCGACGGGCGAAGTTCACGCCATCGTAATAACGCGAGGTCTCAATCTTGTCCTGACTGGCCCGGCGCTGCTCGGGCGACATCCAGTAAAAATAATGGGGCCAACCGCAAGCCACGCCCTGGAGCGAAGCCGTGTGGTCGCACAGGGCCGAGTGCAC
>JBGUJU010000056.1:0-1543 GCA_045114065.1 Sodaliphilus sp. | reverse complement strand
GATACTGTCTCAAAAAGTGTGTCTGAGTAAACAATAATAAAAAAGAGGACTGAGCATTACTGTCCAATCCCCATAAGTCTGTATCTTTAGGGTGAACAAACCTAACACAGACTTTAAAATGAAGTTTACAAAGGAACAAATTTCTGAGCTAATGTGCAAGCATGCGCAGAGAGAAAATGGTCTCCATGATTTAATGGAGATTATGTTAGAGAGTATGATGGTCGCGGAACGCGGCGAGTTTTTATCTGATTCTCAGGGTAATAAAGGGAATGGATATCGTATTGGCCACACATACGGCAACGGCAGAAAACTTGAGTTCAGGATACCGAGAGACCGTTATGGCAACTTTCATCCTCAGATTCTTGCCATATTGCGCAATCAGGAAGAGGAGTGTGACCGATTGGCAGGAGTGCTGTACACAAAGGGGTTGACCCAAGAGCAGGTTGGAGATGTTTTTGATGAGATTTACGGTCAGCACTACTCCAAGTCGAGCATCAGCAGGATGGTTGAGAGTGTTCGAGGCCAGGTCGACCGGTGGTTGGAGAGAGGTCTGGACAGTTACTATCCCATAGTGTTCGTGGACTGTGTGCACATCAAGATACATAGGAAGAAGAGCGTCCAGTGCGAAGCGTTCTATGTTGCTTTGGCCGTCACAGATGAAGGGACAAGAGATGTTATAGGCATCTTCAACATGCCTACGGAAAGCGCCCTTGGCTGGAGCGAGATATTTGACAAACTGAAAGGCAGAGGAGTTCAGAAAATAGGTCTGATTGTTGCAGACGGGATAAAAGGGCTGGACACGATAGTCGGCCAGAAGTTCCCGCGCACAAAGCTTCAACGCTGCGTGACTCATTTGAAACGAAACATGCTGGCGAAGGTCAGGCATGGAGACAAGGCTTCCTTGGCCGAGGATCTGCGAGATGTGTTCAGGACTGGCCAGCGTGATTACACGGTAGAAATGGCATGGCAACGCTGGACATCCCTTTGCGAGAAATGGGGCAAGGACTATAGGTCTATAAAGATGTTACGTGATAATGCGGACTATAAGGCCTATATGGTTTACCTGAACTACGCTACGGAGATACAGGGCATGATTTACACCACCAACTGGATTGAGCGTCTAAACAGGGACTTCAGGCGAGTCACCAGAATGAGGACTGCAATGCCCAATGAAGACTCAGTTCTTGTTCTTATGGGCAGTGTGGCAATGGAGCATAGGGCTTTTGACAGGATACTGCCGAGAATTACGGCAGACAAGACCTTGTTCCCTGAATAGTCGGGTTTTCTTAGCGGAAGAAGAACCTGCCTGAAACAACAAAGGAAGCCGTCTGCAAAATAGACGGCTCCTTGGTCACTGTGTTCAGTGTAGGTGTGGTCTTGTTGCTGGCGGGATGCTCCCCAGCAGAGCCCGCTTCCTCGTCCGACCGCATGGCAAAAATAATGAAAAATGTCGATTTTGAGAGAAACGATAAAAATAATTAACTAATTTTGTAGCGTATCCCTGAAGTTACAGAGCTGCGGACACACAAATTGAAACACTACC
>JBGUJU010000055.1:0-123224 GCA_045114065.1 Sodaliphilus sp. | reverse complement strand
AAAGGGAGGGATTCGAACCCACGGTACGCAAAGCGTACAACGGTTTTCGAGACCGCCCCGATCGACCACTCCGGCACCTTTCCAGTCTTGCCCAAGAGATTTGGATAATCTTGGTTGCACTTCAGCAAATCAAGCAAACTTGTTTGCCTTCGGTTTGCACAAGATTTCTCTCAAAGGCGGGTGCAAAATTAGGACAAATTTTTCACCCGACAAAATATTTTCACAGATTTTTCAATCCCTCAATGGTTTTGATGGGATCTTCGGCGCCAAAGACGTAACTGCCGGCGACGAGGATATCTGCGCCCGCTTCAACAAGTTGGGCTCCGGTGACGTCGTTCACGCCGCCGTCAATCTCGATGAGGGCATTGGAGCCGTTGAGGACGATGAGTTGGCGCAGTTCTCGCACTTTGTTCAACGTCTGCACTATGAATTTCTGGCCTCCGAAGCCGGGATTGACCGACATGAGCAGCACCATGTCCACATCACAGATGATGTCGCGCAACATCATCACGGGAGTAGCGGGGTTGAGTGCTACACCGGCCAGCATGCCTGCGTCATGAATCTGCTGCACCACACGGTTGAGGTGGATGCATGCCTCTTGATGCACGGTCATGATGCGGGTGCCGCAGTCGCGCACCTGGGGGATGAACTTTTGAGGCTCAACGATCATCAGGTGGACGTCGAGTGGCTTGTCGCACAGGCGCTGCACGTGCTTGATAACGGGGAAACCAAACGAGATGTTGGGCACAAACACGCCGTCCATCACGTCGAGGTGCAGCAGGTCGGCTTGGCTGCGGTTGATCATGTCAATGTCTTTGGCCAGGTTGCCAAAGTCGGCCGACAACAGAGAGGGAGATACTTGTGTCATGATGCTATGTTATTGGTTGTCAATATCTTTGGGTGATGTGGCGGGCTTTTTTCTAATGGCCTGATAAGCAAGGAACAGCACGATGAAGATGGCCAGGGCATAACCTGCCCACGACAGGTAACGGTTGTAATGCTCCAACTGCTTGATCAATTCTTCCTCGGGGAAGTGGAGGCTCAGCCAGTAACCGAGGCCTGCCAGCACCACGTTCCACAGTCCGGCTCCCAGCGTGGTGAACAGGGCGAAGGTGCCAAAGTTCATGCGCGACAGGCCGGCGGGGATGGAGATGAGTTGGCGGATGGCAGGAATCAACCGGCCCAGGAAGGTCGAGATGGCACCGTGGCGATCGAAATAGGCCTCGGCTTTCTGCACCTTCTCGGCGTCGATAAGGCACATGTGGCCGATGCGGCTGTTGGCGAACTTATAGACCACAGGCCGTCCGATGAGCAGCGACAGCACATAGTTGATGACAGCACCGATGAGCGCGCCCAGCGTGGCAATCACCACAATCATGATGATGTTCATGTCGCCGTTGCGCATGGCAAAATAGGCAGCCGGCGGGATCACAATCTCGCTGGGGAAGGGGATAAATGAACTCTCGATGGCCATCAGCAGCAGGATAGTGCCATAGGTCAGGTGCTCCTTGTACCAGTTGTAGATGGTCATGATGTCATGAGGCATATACATGAAGATGGCAGCGGCCACAGCCACCAGCACCAGTAATATCACAATCAGTTGTATTGTATCCTTTTTCATATCAAGGGCAAAAGTAGTGAAATTTCGTCAATTAATGGGTGTAATGACGGTTTTTCTTGACGGGAGGTGTGGAGGCGGCTGTTGCTGTGATGCAAGTTGGTGGTCGGTTTCCTTGTTGCCGATTAGTGGGCGAGGGTGATGGTCATCTCGCAGTTCTTGCAGTCGCAGGTGACCTTGAGCAGGGTAGTGCCTGTTCTCAGGTAGAGGTCTCGCGGCAGATTAGCGGCGTTCTTGCCCTTGAGGCAAGCGCCCAGTTGGCGGCGGATGCAGTAGCGGGTGTGCATCAGCGGCGTGGATGCGGTAACGGTAGCCCCGGTTTCCAGGGCAGGCTCGATGTCGGTCACGCCGTGGTCGCGATAGAGGGCCTCGGCAAGGCGGTTGGCGACATTGTCGGCCGCTGTGAGTTGGCTGACGGGGCTGGCGACGGTCTTGTCTTCAGCGCGGCGCTTGTCAATGGCACGGGTGATACGGTGCGCACGATCAAGTAGGTCAACGGTATCGCGGCGCAGTTGTGCCAAGATTGAGGCGGGAATGAAGACGTCACCAGGAACCTTGGCCTCACGCAGTCGGTAGATAGTTCCGCCCAATTTTCCCAGTTCTGCCCTCTGGCGCTCGCCTTGTGGCTTGGCGGCGGGTTGCAGGTCACAGGGCATGGTGTGTGTCACACGGTTGCCACGCTCATCGGCCAGCGTCAGCGAGAGTTGCTCGCAAGAATACCTCAATTCGGCATCCACGGCAACGTAGCGGCCAGCAGATGCTTTCGCCAGCAGGTCGTTGAAGGCCTTGTCGGCAGTGCGGTAAATCAGTGTTCCGCGAGGTATGGCGGTCGGTTCCCGCAACAGGACTGTGCCGTTGCCGACGGCGCGGTTGACGCGCACCCCGGTAAATTCGCCTTGTGCGTTAAAGTAACTCAGTCCATCGCCGTTGGCGAGCCTTGCATGGGTGTCGATGCTGAGCGTGTTGCCGTTGCAACGTGTTGCGCGCCCCAGGCGTTCGCCTTGCGACTTGGGTGTGTCGATAGATGCTATCGAAGCCCCGTCGGCTGGGCGGCGCTCATCAAGAAAATAATGTGTGAAGCCGCGGTTGAAACTCTTCTCCAGCGCGGGCTCAAAATTCAATTCCACGCTGCCGAACGAGGCTCGCTGGTACTGCTCGGGATGCCTCTCGATGACTTTGTCGATGGCACGGCGATAATAGGCCACCACGTTCTTGACATAGCCGACGTCTTTCAGGCGACCTTCAATCTTGAACGACGAGACGCCGGCGGCCATCATCTGCTCCAACCGGTCGTGGCGGGCCATGTCGCGCAGCGACAGCAGGTGCTTGTCGGCGACGAGGACACGGCCTTGACCGTCCACAAGGTCGTAGGGCAGACGGCACATTTGGGCACACTCGCCACGGTTGGCGCTACGGCCCTTGATGACTTGGCTGATGGCACAGCGACCGCTGTAACTCACGCACAGCGCCCCGTGTACAAATGCCTCGAGCGGTACGGTTGTGGCACGGCGGATGTCCGAAATCTCGTCCAGGGTGAGTTCCCGCGCCATGACCAGTTGCGAGAAACCGAGCGCCTCGAGAAAACGGGCTTTCTCGGGGGTGCGCAGGTCGCACTGGGTGCTTGCATGCAGGGCGATGGGCGGCAGGTCCAGCCTGAGCAGACCCAGGTCCTGGACGATGAGTGCGTCCACGCCGATGCGGTACAGGTCATGCACCAGCCGTTCCACCTCCATCAACTCGTTATCATAGATGAGCGTGTTGACCGTGGCATAGATGCGTCCCCCGAACAGGTGGGCATAGTCGCATGCGCGCCGCACGTCGTCGAGCGAGTTGGTCGCGTCGGCGCGGGCACCATGATGCGAAGCGCCCATGTACACCGCATCGGCACCATGGTCGATGGCGGCGATGGCAATGTCGGCGTCACGGGCTGGCGCCAGCAACTCTATGTGGGTGGGTTTGGTCATTGATGTGGGTGCTGCTAACTGTAGCGGGGCGTCATCAGATGTTGAGCGTGAATGAATCGGCGTCGCGCCAGGCAGGGAATTTCTCCCTGAACTGTGCCAATTGGGCAGGGGAGAGGTCGGCAGTGATGACGGGACTGGTCATGCGCTGGGCGATGACCTTGCCCTTGAAGTCGATGACAAGCGACGAGCCCTCGGGATATTCCACGCCGGCGGGATCGGTGCCGCAACGGTTCACGCCGCACACGTAGCACTCGTTCTCCATCGCGCGGGCGGCAAGCAGCGTGCGCCACACCTTCTCGCGCGACTTCGGCCAGTTGGCGATGACCACCAGCAGGTCGTAGTTGTTCTTCACGTTGCGGCAGAAGACGGGGAACCTGAGGTCATAGCACACCACCAGTTTGATATTGAAACCCCTGAAGCGTACGATGGGCGCCGCAGTGAGTCCCTGGTTGAACACCTTGTCCTCACCGCCGAACGAGAACAAGTGACGCTTGTCATAATAGGTCTCGTCGCCGTTGGGCTCGATGAAGAAGGCTCGGTTATAGAGTTGTGCCGCTGTATTGGCCAGGAAACTGCCGATGATGCCCACATGGTACTCGCCGGCGAGTTTGCGCAGCCTGTGCAGTGTGTCGCCGCTGTTCCACTCGGCCACGGCGGCCGCCTGATCGCGGTCACCGGTCATGAAGCCGGTAGTGAACAACTCGGGCAGAATCACCAGGTCGGTGTCGTCGGGCATATTGCGCAGGTTGCGCTCCAGTTGCTTGATGTTGGCTTCGCGGTCACCCCAGACGATGTCGTCCTCGATGAGCGTGACGCGCAGGTTGCGTGAAATCATCTTCAAATAACTGATTTGTAGAGACGCAATATCCTTGCATCTCCGTTGTTTTGGTGTTGATGGATGCCGTGGCAGTCACGGCAGTCTGTTACTATTCCAGTCCCGTGTCAAATTTCTCAGGGTAGCGGCCCTTGAAGGGCTGATAGTACTGCTTGATGCGGAGCAGGTCGGCATCGGTGTCGTCGCTGAGTTCAAACTCCTTGTCGATGCACACCACCTTGTTGCTGTAGTCAAAGTAGGCCAGCACCAGCGGCACCTGAGCGTCGCGCGCCATATAGATGGCACCCTTGTGCCAATGGGGATTAGCACTGCGGGTGCCCTCTGGCGTCACGCCGATGGCGAGTTTGGGAGTTGTGTTGAAGGCCTCTACGATTGACTGTGTGAGGTTGCCGTGCTGGCGGCGGTTGACGGGTATGCCTCCCAGACTGCGCAACAGGTAACCTAGCGGGAAGAAGAACCAGGTGTCTTTCATCAGGAACCCCGCCTTCATACCCACCGAGTGGATACCCAGTTCGCCCAAGATAAAGTCCCAGTTGCTGGTGTGGGGCGCGATGATGATGATGCACTTGTCGGGCATCGTCAGGTTAACCTGGAAGGTCCACCCGGCTTTCTTCAATATCCAACCAGAGAGGTTCATGCAACAGAGATTACTTGTTCGAAGGCATGAGTTCGTTCATGCGCTTGGCGATGTTCTCCACCTCGGCACGGAAGTACTCGCTCAGTTCCTTCTCGCGCTCCTTGAAGAAGGCGCGACGGGCCTTGTTGTACTCCTTGCGGTTGGCAAAGTCTTTCACCTTCTTGCCGAAATGGTTGCTGACGCGGTTGATGGCCTCTTCCTGCAGCAGGGCGGTATCGATGATGATGCTGTCCCATTCCTCGATCTTGTTCTCGCCGAATGCTGATTCAGCAAAGATGCACTCACCTGCGATGTCGCCGCAGGCATTTTTGATAGCCTTCTTGATTTGTCTCTTGTTTGCCATAGTGATTAAGTTTATACAAATGATAATGTAGGTAATAATGCGCTAAGGTACATCTTTTATCCCAACAATATGTCCTTTTTGCTCTAAAAAATGCCGAAAACCGCCAAAAAATGGGGTTTTGAATCTTTTTTTGAAAAAAAGTGCCGAAAAAATTTGCCAGTATAAAAAATGGCAGTAATTTTGCAACGCTTTTCCAGGGAGATATCGTCTAGTGGTCTAGGACGCCGCCCTCTCACGGCGGAAACCAGGGTTCGAGTCCCTGTTTCTCTACCAGCAAAGCCTTCACCCGATTGAGCGAGGGCTTTAATTATCGACGGAGATATCGTCTAGCGGTCTAGGACGCCGCCCTCTCACGGCGGAAACCAGGGTTCGAGTCCCTGTTTCTCTACCAACAACGCCTTCGGCATTCGTGCTGGAGGCTTGTTTTTTTATCTGTGCATGAGTTGTCCCTCAGATTTTGTATCGTGTCTTTATCTCGTGTATGAAGTCAATGAACTCGGCTGGGCAGTTTGCCTTCTGGATGATGGTGCCCACTGTTGGGGTATGCATGACATAGATGTTGGTGGGCGTATCGATAATCATGTGGAGGGTCGAGTAGGGGACGCTGGACGTTGTGCCGTCGCCAGCGGTGCTCTCGTACTGGTCATCATAGAAATAGAAGGCGAACTCTTGGTCATGTAGCTGCTTGTTTTTCTGGTAGGCTCTTGCTGCCTTCAGGTCCACACCCAAGAAGAAATACCAGTTGAATACTGCCAGGGCAAACAAGAGGCTGATAGCAAACATATAGTTGTGTGCGATGATCGAAGTCACGATCATGACCAGCAGGGCAATGTTAGAAACGATGATCGTCTTCTTGAGGTGCCACACATTGAACAATAAGGCGCGGTTGAAGCGGATGGCCTCCTTTTCATTATATCGGCTGTGTATAGTAAATCTCGGTTCCATATCATTCGTTTTATATTTTCCAGATGAAATAGATGATGAAACTTTAGAGTTTGTTGCAGATGTAGAGGCGATGCTCACCTGTGGCGGTTGTGGTGCCAAAGATGTAGCAATCGCCACCGTCTTGCAGTCGCAGGCGTTGCCGCAGTTGTTGGGCCGTCATCGGGAAGTTGCGTGTGGCGATGTTGGCGCGTGTGATGCCGCTCAGGGCGCGTCCCAGTTCCTTCTTGTTCATCGTCGTGATGGCGGTGATGGCGAAGCGTCGCCCGGGGAAGTCCTCAACGGGGCCATCAGAGACAAACAGGTGGCTGTCGCTGGCCAGAGCCTTAACTGGAAAGCGCTCACTCAATAGACCAAAGCAACCTGCCTTCATGATCGAGGCATTGGGCTCGTACAGGTAGGCGGCATTCGCACCGTCGGTAAGGGTCGGAGAACCGGTGTCCTCCGATGGTGAGTAATTGAGCGACTGGCTGTCATTCACGCAGTGGATGACAGGTTCACTCTTAGGAAAGGCACTCAACAGTATCAGCAATTCCTTGCATTCGTTGGCAACGCTCACGATATGGACCTGGGCAACATGTTCGCCTAGGTCGTTCATCGCCTTGTGCCAGTCAAGCATGGGCGAAAGTTTTAGCAGGACAAAAGTTGCGGCTTTGAGAAGCCGGTCACGCAGTTCCAGCACATTGGGCGTGCAGTCGGCGATGGCATAGGTGCGGCTGCTGTTGCTGTCGCGGCGGGCAGGGTCGAGATAGAGCAGGGTAGAGGCGGGATTGGTACTGATGTCATTTAAGACGTTCTCGGCGTCATCATGGATGATGCTGGCATGGTTCAATCCCAATAGTTGGAAGTTGTGCCGCGCTGTCTCGCACAGGTGTTCCTGTCGCTCGACATAAACGGCTCGCTCAAAGCATTTAGACAAGAAAGCGAAGTCAACTCCGAATCCGCCTGTCAAGTCAATCAGCATGCCATGGTACCTCTCGGGCAAACGGCTCACGATTCCACATTTATATAATGCGGTCTGTTCGCTGCTGCATTGTTCCATCGACAGGTGTGGGGGATAGACAATGCCGTCGATGGTTGCCCACGTCGGCAGTTTGCGCCGTGCCGTCTGCCACCCCTGAATCTGGTCCAGTGCCCACGGCAAGTCCACATCGCCGACGCGGCGTGCCTTCAACGCCAGGGTCCTCACATCCTCCTCGCGATGTTCCCACACAAACCGTATCGTCTCCTCATTCCTCATCCCGTAGTATCCGTTTATTCGGTGATTTCTGCCCTCCTCTTCAGGAACGGTTGCAGGAACTCGTCAAGGGTGGCGACGTGCAGTTTGTGGGCTATTTGGATTTTTTTGTTCGAGACGGTTCTCAGATTCCTGTAGCGCATGCAGATCATGATGACCGTTCTCGAGAAGCCGTGACAGGTCAGGGCAATCAAGTTGATTTCGTCTTCGCGCAGGGTGCCGTCGGCAGCCTCCTGTGCTTTGACCAGTACGTTGTCATACAGGTCATTGGCAAGCGATTGCAGGTTGTCCCAATAGGAGGCACCCACCTCGTCGGGGCCACGCATCGTCATCAGCTTGTTGAAACGACGGGCAAAAGTAGTCTCATTACACTCATAGGACCACTGTAACAGCTGGTGGACTACTTGCATCTGGCTATCCACGATCGCCCTCAGCTCGTCGGACTGCTTTTTCTTGGCTTCGAGGTCGGCAATCGCATCGCTCATGCGCGCCTCATTGCCCAAGTATTCGTTTTGAGCGTTTTTCAGGCTCTGCTCATAGTCGCTGATAGTTGCCTGCATCTGCTGTAGGCTGCTGATGGACTGGTCCAGGTCGGCCTTTTGCAGTTCATACTCTGTTTGCTGGATTTTCAGCCTGTTGCGGTAGCGCCACAACAGGAAGGCCAGGCCCAATGCCGTGAGAGCAAGCAGGGCAAGCCCTAACAGTGTCCCCCTGAGGCGTGAATTGAGCAAGGCATTCTCTAATGCTGCCTGCTGGGAGTCATATTTTTTCTCAGCCTCTATTAGTTTGTCGTTCATACCGTTGATGGTCAACGAGTCGGCCAGATGGTGGGTCATGCTCAAGTAGTTGATGGCATCGTCCACCTTGTTCTCGCGGCGTGCGAGGTCGGCGAGCAGCTGGTAATACATGATACTGTCGGCAGCTGTCGTCATCGCCGGAGCCTGCTGCAGGTAGTAGCGGGCAGAGTCGATACGTCCAAGGCTCAGATAGGCCGAGGCTGCTGTGTAATGAATTCTAGGGTGTATCTTGAGATTGCCAATCCAGCTTATGGCCTCGACGGCATCGTCCTTGGCTCCCAGGTAATTACCTCGGGCGGCGCGGAACCCGGCGCGGCTGAAGAGGTTGGCCATTACATACTGTGGTTCGATTTCATGCTTGGCAAGTTCGATGGCAGCGTTGATATAGTACAGGGCACTGTCCTGCTTTTCCTTGTTGATGCGGTAGAGCCCACCCAATTCACTCAGGCAGATGATCTGATGATGCTTGTCACCTAGGATCTTGAACAATGCGAGCGCCTCGCGGTATTTATTGGCGCCGAGAGTCTTAGCGCCGATGACTTGGGACTGGTACAGTTCGCCCATCATCAACTTGGCCATCGCACGATTCTTGAGGTCATCGGGGGCGGCGACATCTTCGACTTGTCGAAGGCAGGTAATAGCTTTGTCCAGATGTCCCAGTTCCTTGTTGACGCAGCCCTGATAAAGCATGGCGCGGGCATACTTCTCCTTGTCATTGTGGACTTTATAGTATTTCACTGTCTCGTTGATGGCGCTGTCATCGGTATCTGCGATGTTGCAGGCCTGGTTAGCCTGGACAGTCAACAACGTCAGGTAGGCCTTGTCGTGATGGTTAAACGATGAGGTGTTGAGCACCTGCAACATCTGCATCGCTTCTTTACCTCGGTTTTGGGCCAGAAGGGAGTCCACGGCGACCAGTTGCTCGTTATCGGCGGGATGACTACATCCTCCTATCATGAAAAGTAGGACTATCAATGATAAGAAGGAGGCTGTTTTATGATGATTTTTCAACGTGATTCTCATTGTTGTCTATATTGCTTGAAATTAGATGTGAGGGGATTCTCACTGCAAAAATATAGTTTTTTTCGGTCACAGTCGATAGAGTCAAATGACAAATTGACTTCAAATGGCATTTTTCTTGTCGAAACCCCTGAAAATCAAAACTGGCGATTTCTCTTGTATGCCCCTAGAATCTTCCTCGGATTCTTGTAATTTTGCAAAAATCATTGTAACTTTGCAAACGGGTGAAAAAACTAAAAAGTGGCTGTTATGAAACACAATCAATTCATGGGCAACCGATGGCCTGCTATCTATCACGATAGGTTTCTTTCTGGACTTCTTCTTGTGACGTGTTTAGTGATGGCGAGTCTTGTGGCTTCGGCCTCAGGAATTCTCCCTAGTGGCGATGTGTGCGGCATGACAGCTCAAGGCGATGAGGTATACTCGTCTGCCGATAAGATGCCCGTTTTCCCGGGCGGTGAGGCTGCTCTGATGATGTATGTCAGGGATAATATATCCTATCCGTCAATAGCCGAAGAGAAGAATATTCAAGGTAAGGTCGTTGTGCAGTTCGTTGTGGACACTACTGGTCAAGTGGGTGAGGTGAAGATTGCTCGTTCGGTAGATCCAGACCTTGACCGTGAGGCCGTTCGTGTCGTCAAGACGCTGCCCCCTTTCACCCCTGGAACTCGATTGGGCAAACCCGTCAACGTGTGGTTCACGCTCCCTGTCAATTTCAAGCTGGAAAACGATATCTCCTATCTGCTCTCCTACATCCATGAGGTAGACTCCATCAAGATAGACTACTGTAACCTGAATATCGACGCGCCTTTTCCCATCACCCCCGACAACTATGATGCGGGGCAGCTCAGTCAATCGAGGAAAACGGTATTGATCAAGCGGAAATGGATAATTAGGGAGATGGTCAACGCGATGGGGGCTCTTGCAAAACTCTCTCAAGGCCATCTTGACACCCGAGGCAAGATTACCTTATATTTCAACAGTGGCAGAAAGAACGTGTTCCACTACGATCAGTCCTCGCTGTATTTTCGTGGGAACTACTATGACATCTCCTCCTTTACAGCAGCGGGTGCCGAATTCCGGAAAATACTGTTCCCATTGATTGAGGAGACTGAGTAAGAAAACGGTGTGCTTTGCATCTGAATCCCCCCAAAAATGTGCATTTTGGGAGTGAAGTTCTATGTCCAAATCAACGAATTACCCTGAAATGACCTTTTTGTTTTGTAAACCACTGAAAATCAGTTGTTGACATTTCTAGAAATGACTCTAGAATGTTGACTGTTTTTGGTGTTTTTTCTAAAAAATGGTTGTAATTTTGCAACCGAGAGTTAACTCGTTTTTATCAACCTAAAAAAATGACTGATATGAAACGAAATTGGATATTTGGTTCATTGGGCATCTTAGTGCTGATGACTAGCCTTCTGGCTTTCGCCAGCGATGGCAACTTTCCTAATGGTGGTGAGGCGCCCCAGCACGATGGCACCGCATCGGTCGTATCCCAGAGTGAGATGCCTGATGATAACTCATCAACTGCATTGCAAGGCGAGCAGCTTGATAATAATGATAATGATTTCGCCTGCAACCTGTTCCGCACGATTAATGAGCTGAATGGAGGAGATGGCAGCATCATCGTGTCGCCCATCAGCGTGGGCTACCTGCTAGGGATGCTCCATGAGGGTGCTGACGGCGAGACACGCCGGCAGATCAACAATGTACTTGGAATGGGAGGTTCGGTACAGGACATCAACAAGTATTTCAAGAAGATGATGGGTGAAGCCCAATCAGTTGACCCAAGCGTGACATTAAAAACCGCCAACTGTATCGAGGTCGTCTCAGGTTACCGCATCAATCCGCAGTATAAGGCCGACATGCAAAACTATTACAATGCTCTAGTTGATGCGGTCAGCTATAACGAAAGCAGCATTTTGAACAAAATCAACAATTGGTGCAAGGCCCACACCGACGGCATGATACCAGAACTCTTGAAAAAAGGTGAACTTCATCCCAATCGCAGGATGTACCTGTTGAACGCCGTCTATTTCAATGCTTCCTGGACCAGCAAATTTGACCCCAGGAGCACGCGTGACTTGGACTTTGTTACGCTTGACGGCAAAACCGTCAAGCTGCCGATGATGCACCTCGAGACAAAGGCGGTCTACGGCAAGAATGACCTGTGCAAAATGCTGCGTCTGCCCTACGGCAACAAAGCCTACAGCATGGTTGTGCTTCTCCCCAACGAGGGTAAGACGACCGGCGATATCATCCGGAACCTCTCGGCACAAAAACTGAAGGAGTGGCAATCACAAATGAGGACTCGAGACGTTGATATCCTGATGCCCCGCTTCACTACCGAAAGCGAGACACATCTTGAGGATATACTCTCGTCGATGGGCATGCCGCGTGCATTCAGTGAAGATTCAGCCGAGTTCCCCAATATGATACAAAAGCCCAAGGTGGCTCTGTTTGTGTCGATGATGAAGCAGAAGGCCAAAATTGAGGTCAACGAAGAGGGCACCAAGGCCGCTGCCGTAACTGTTGCTGAAATGGCAGAGAAGTCATTACCCCGTTATGAGTACTTCTACGCTACGCGACCATTTGTATATTACATCATGGAAAAGAGCACTGGCGCCATCTTCTTTATGGGCACCTATTGTTTCGACGATACAGGTGAACCAGTGACCATAAAAGAACCACTCGAAGAGCGTGAAATAGTATTTGAAAGGCCTATTGAAAGTGGCGTGAAGCAAAGAGACGTGAAGAGAAGTGAAGATGAAATCTTCAAGTCAGTTGAGCAGATGCCTCAATTTCCTGGTGGTGATGCCGCTCTGATGGAGTACATCGAAAGTAATATCCAGTACCCGCCCATGTACGCTGAGATTAATGTTCAGGGTAAGGTTATTGTACAGTTCGTTGTTGACAAGACCGGAAAGGTCGGTGAAGTAAAGGTTGTCCGCTCGGTGGACAAGGAACTTGACAAGGAGGCTGTCCGCCTCTGCAAATCGCTACCCGACTTCACCCCGGGTCGCCAGAATGGTCAAGCCGTGTCAGTCTGGTACACACTGCCCGTGATCTTCAAATTGAAGGGAAAGGGACAATAATTTTCGTTGATGAAAACAAAGCACTAAATTTGTATCTCAAAAATTAATGTGATGATGAAACACGGTAAATATATCTGCAACACGCTCAAGGCGATCCGCCTTGACATTGCACGTGCCAATGGCATCGAGTACGCCCCCAAGGCGTGTAACCACGAGGGTGAGTGTGCGGGCAACTGTCCTGCCTGTGAGAGCGAGATGCGCTACCTGGAGCGCGAAATCGCTCGCAAGCGTTCTATGGGCAAGGCTGCCCTTGTGGCCGGTGTGAGTCTGGCGTTGTCTAGCCTGTCGGCTATGGCTGCCGGTACCCCGTCAAGCGAGGCCATGATGCCCAGTAATGGCAATCAGTGCCAAGTGTGTGACACGACCAAGCGAGCGGAAGTCTTCGGAGTGATTCACGAGCAGATGCCCTACTTCCGTGGTGGCGAACGTGCACTGACGGAGTACCTGCAGTCGCACATCATTTACCCGCCCGAGGCCGTCAAGGACAGCATTCAAGGTCGCGTGGTTGTGCAGTTGCTCATTGAAAGGAATGGAGCGGTCAGCGAGGTGAAGGTTGTCCGTCCTGTTCATGAATTGCTTGACAACGAAGCTGTCCGCGTCTGCAAGTCGATGCCCAAATTCTTCCCCGGCAGCGTTGGAGGCAAGACGGTCGCGATGTGGTTAACACTGCCTATTACCTTCAAACTGGAAGGTAAGAACGATTTTGAATCAACTGAAGAGGAATCCAAGTAAATGCCCATGGAACGAGGAAAAAAAATATGTAACGCGCTCAAGGCAATCCGCCTTGACATCGCGCGTGCCAATGGTATCAAATACGAGCCACGCGAGTGTCACCACGAGGGTGATTGCTCGGGCACTTGCCCGGCATGTGAGAGCGAGATGCGCTATCTGGAGCGGGAAATCGCCCGCCGCCACTCCTTCGGCAAGGCTGCCCTCGTGGCTGGTGTGAGCCTGGGCCTGATGACCCTCTCGGTTACATCGTGTGACCAGATTAAAAGACCAGGTGGCGATGATCTCATGGGCGAAATGGTACTTGTGGAGGATTCCTGTGCTATGGATGATTCAATTGGCAACGAGAAGATTGTTGGCAAAATAGATACGGCAGACGACCATTTTGATCCACGTACATCTTGCCCCTAAACTTCCTGTTGCCTGCTGATAACAGTGATGATGAGTGAAGAGAAATATAGGGTGCCGATAATCGGGGTGGCTCGCCATCGGCTGGCGGTGGACGGGCAGGGGGTGACCACGCTGGTCGCCTTCCATGGCTGCACGCTGCATTGTCAATACTGCCTGAATGCCCAATGCTTAAGGGCTGATGGCTTCTCGAGGACGGTCACTCCTGCCGAACTGCTCGAAGGGGTGATGATCGACAATCTCTATTTCCTCGCCACGGGTGGGGGTATCACCTTTGGTGGCGGGGAACCGGCCATTCGCAGCGAGTTCATCGAGGCTTTTTGCCGCTTGGCGCCGCAAGAGTGGCATTTCACGATGGAAACCGCCCTGAATGTGGACCGCCGGCACTTGGAGCGACTACTGCCCCTTATTCACGAATATTTCATTGACATCAAGGACGTTAACCCCGATATCTACAGGCGTTACACCGGCCAAGACAACCAGCGCGTACTCGACAACCTGCAATGGCTTCTGAGCCACGACGGCATGGCCGAACGCATCGTCGTGCGTGTGCCCCACATCCCCGATTACAATACCGACGAGGATGTCCAGCGCAGCCGCCGGTACCTAGAGTCGATCGGCATCACACGCATCGACGAGTTCACTTATCAGCGCCGCGATTCTCAACACCCATAACCGCAAAAGTCCTTCCCGATTATTCTTGGAGGCTGTGTCATAAATCAATTGCTAGAATTATAACTGCCCTGCGGGCGGGTACCTTTAGCTCGGCGAAGCCAAATTAAGAAATTAATTATAAACATTTTTATTAATATAAATAAAATATTAATTTTAATTTAAAAATTTGTTTAATTTCCCGTGCGATAGCACGGTTATATTCCCGTGTCGCAATTATGACACACCTCATTTTTTGTTGATTGATATTGTTGGTACCCAAGCATTTTTTTAAACTTTTTTGGCTGTTTCAAGTCTTTGTCATATATTTGCAGTATTGAAACAACGTTTAATATTAAAATTCTACGATTATGAAGAAATTGATTTTGATGGCAGTGCTGATGTGCTTTGCTGCAGCACCCGCCGCAATGGCTCAGAACTATGAGACTCCGCAAAATGTTGAGCAACAGCAGGCTCAGTATGCCAAGGATGCCGAGGTAGCCAAGAAGCAGGCCGAGGCCGCCAAGAAGCAGAAGGATGCTTACAAGGAGCAGGAGAAGAAGGCCAAGGAGGCCAAAAAGGCTGCCGAAAAGAAAGAAAAGGAAGCCAAGAAGGCCGAGAAAGAGGCCAAGAAACAGCAACAGTTGATCGAGAAGCGCCAGAAGGCCACCGAGAAGTACAACAAGGCCGTTGACAAGCAGAAAGATGCCCAAAATAAGCTTTCAGATGCTCAGAAGAAGATGAACGAATTGCCCGAGAAGCAGGTTCAGGAGCGCCAGAAACTCAACGAGAAGGTAGCCAAGGCACAAGGCAATTCCGAGAAGATGCTCAAGATGGAGACCGAGCAAAAGAAGTTTGAGGAGAAGGTCGCCAAGCAGAACCTCAAGGCCCAGAAGGACTATGAGAAGGCTGTCAACAACTTGAAGAAGGCCGAGGCTAATCTCGAGAAGGCCAAGAAGGAAATGGAGAAATACAAATGATCCTTGTTGCATAGCAACGACTTTGTATCAATAAAACAGAGGTCAGTGCCAGTATGGTCGCTGACCTCTGATTTTTAATAGTAAGCAAATCAAATGGCAGTTTTCGTTAAACTTTTTTAGCATTTTGCTGTCTAAATGATAAAAAAGATAGAAAAGCGATATGTTTAACTTCTAAAAAGTTACGATTATGAAAAAGGTATTATTTATTTCAGCACTTCTCTTGGCAATTGCATCGACAGTATGCGCTCAGACGCCAAGACTTCCCGATCCCCAGCAACAGTCAATGATCAGGAACGCTCAGTCAAGTTATATGAAATCCACCAATGACAAGAATAAGCCTCATCTGAAACCGACCGATCTCAACAAGGTCGCTAAGCAGAATGATCAGGAAATGAAGGCTCTGAAAGAGCAGGAGAGAGTGAACCGTACTTCTGCCAGCGAGCCCCAGATAAGGAAACAGAATACAGATAACTCCAGGGAGCAAAAGAATAGGAAGAGGATGCGCGAGCAGAAGAAGAGGGACAAGGTGGTGTCTAAGCGTCGGAGCCGCGAGGCCAATGTCAAGGACGCAGAACGAAAGTTGGCTTATGCTCAGAGTGAGAAAGAAAATGCAATTAGAGCTTTCATGGAACTTCTTGACAAGCAGAAGAAGGAAATGACTGAACTCAAAGAGAGACATGCTCGTGAGGTCGCAGCAGGTCTTACTGAGGAAATGAGCCAGAGGCATGAACGGGAGCTACAGGAACTCAGTACTGAACACGCAAGACAGCTGATGGATGCACAGCAGGCTGTTGATGAAGCAAGCCGTAACTATGAGAAGGCACAGGATATTTGTGACGATGCCCGCAGGGAGGCTTTATAAAAGAATAGGCTTCAGTTTAGTAATAAGATAAAAGGTTAGAGGTGAGCCGTCGCTCACCTCTAATTATTTGATAACTATAAGACATGGTATTGTTTTTTTACACTTGATTTGCCTGAAATCATGACTAGACGTTTTTGCCCAGCCGTTTGTTTTTAGGTGTAATTCGTTAAAATTAGCGAAATTCTTGTTGATTATCTTGTCCAAGCAGGGAAACTGTCGCTAGAAAGCCAAAAAATCACTACCTTTGTGCGTTTTTTTAGAATCGACATCGAATGGACTATCAACTTATAGCCACTCCTGAGGGCACCAACGCTCGCGCAGGACTCATCACGACCGACCACGGTCAGATTGAGACCCCCATCTTCATGCCCGTGGGCACAGTGGGTGCCGTTAAGGCGGTCCACATGACCGAGCTGCGTGAAGATATCAAGGCGCAGATCATCCTGGGCAATACCTATCACTTGTACCTGCGTCCCGGCATGGACATCATCGAGCGTGCTGGCGGCCTGCACAAGTTCAACGGTTGGGATCGTCCCATCTTGACTGACAGCGGCGGTTTCCAGGTATTCTCGCTTGCCGATAACCGCAAGTTGACTGACGAGGGTGTGACCTTCCGCAGTCACATTGACGGCAGCAAGCACCTGTTCACGCCCGAGAAGGTGGTGGATATCGAGCGCACTATCGGTAGCGACATCATGATGGCGCTGGACGAGTGCCCTCCTGGCACCAGTGACTATAACTATGCCCGCAAGTCATTGACCTTGACCCATAACTGGCTCGCACGTGGCTGGAAACATTTCAAGAACACGCAGCCGCACTACGGCCACAGTCAGGCCTATTTCCCCATTGTGCAGGGTTGTGTCTATAAGGACCTGCGTCAGGAATCGTCCAAGTTTGTCGCCGACTTGGGGGCAGACGGCAATGCCATCGGCGGCCTCGCTGTGGGTGAACCCACCGAGGTGATGTATGAGATGATTGAGATTGTCAACGACATCTTGCCTCAGGACCGTCCCCGTTACCTGATGGGTGTGGGTACGCCTGCCAATATCCTCGAGGCTATCGATCGTGGTGTGGACATGATGGACTGTGTGATGCCCACCCGCAATGGCCGCAACGGTATGCTCTTCACCCGTCACGGTATTATGAACATGCGCAACAAGAAGTGGGCCGACGATTTTACTCCGTTGCAGGAAGATGGCCCCTCGATTGTTGACCACATTTACAGCAAGGCCTACGTGCGCCACTTGTTTATCGCTCAAGAAATCCTCGCAATGCAGATTGCCAGCATCCACAACCTGGCATTCTACCTGTGGCTCGTGGGCGAGGCTCGCAAGCACATCATCGCTGGTGATTTCCCCGCTTGGAAACGCCAGATGCTTCACGATGTTCAGGTGAGGCTTTAGGTTTAGGTATTAGGTTTTAGGTGTTAGGTATTAGGATTTAGGTGATGGAAGAGGAACTCAAGAACATTGAGCAGCCTGTAGAGACGCAAAATCTTGCGTCTCCCGACACGGCTATCCAGGATGATGCTCCCGCTGCCCCCGTCACTCCTGACACCCGCAAGCGCTATCCGTGGTATTACGTGAAGCGTTTCGACCGCTACATCATCAAGCACTTCTTGGGCACCTTCTTCTTTGCCATCCTGTTGCTGTTTGCCATCGTGGTGGTGTTTGACATCAACGAGAAGTTGGATGCCGTCCTCACCGCACCATGGAAGGCGACCGTCTTCCAGTACTTCATGAACTTCCTGCCCTTTGTACTCAGCCAGTTCAGCCCGTTGTTTACCTTCATCTCGGTGATCTTCTTCACGTCACGTCTGGCTGACCGCAGCGAGATCATCGCCATGCTCTCCAACGGCATCAGTTTCCAACGCTTGACATTACCATACTTGTTCTCGGCGGCCGTGATTGCCTTGGGTAGCTACCTGCTGGCAGCCTATATCATCCCGCCTGCCAATGTCGAGCGCATCGCCTACACCAACAAGTGGGTCAAGAACAAGGAAGTCATCTATGGTGACAACATCCAGCTGCAGGTCAAACCTGGTGTGATGGCCTACATGGCACGCTATGACAACACTACCCGTAGCGGTTTCCGGTTCTCGCTCGAGGAGTTTGACGGCAACACCCTCAAGTCACGCCTTACTGCCGAGACCATCAAGTATGACTCCGTCGGACTGTGGACCGTGCGCCAGTACACCATCCGCAAGTTTAATGGCATGAAAGAGACCATGACCAAGGGGGCTGTGATGGATACCTTGCTCAATATCGACCCGCGCGACTTCCTCATCTCCAAGAACGACGAGCAGACGATGACCTCGCCCGAGCTCAAGGAGTATATCAATAAGCAGAAGGCACGTGGTGTCGCCAACATCAAGAACTTTGAGATTGAGTATGAGCGGCGCATCGCCATGACGGCTGCAGCCTTTATCTTGACCATCATCGGTCTGTCGCTCTCGTCGCGCAAGGTGAGAGGTGGCATCGGACTGAACATCGGTCTGGGACTGCTGTTGAGCTTCTCCTACATCCTGTTCATGACAGTGACTTCGACCTTTGCCGTCTCGGGCTATACGAGTCCTCGTGTGGCGATGTGGATCCCCAACTTCGTCTACATCATCATTGCTGCCGTTCTCTACTACCGGGCTTCCAGGTGACGAATTGCAGCAAAAAAGCGGCGTTCGTCGGTAAAATTCTAGCCAATTTCGTTATTTTGCTATCTGTTTGCAAGAATTTTTTTATCTTTGCATGCGATATTCGTGTGCAATGACATTTCATTGCCTTATAACCAAGGTTCAAGCCAGATATTGATATTATGAGTTCTTTATTGTATAATTTTTAAATGTTTTGCGTATGAAAAAATTATTTGCTTTTCTTGTAATGTCTGTTTTTGCCATCGGTACCATCATGGCAAATTGGCACCCCAGTGACACCGAAGCCATCCGTCTCGATAAGGAAGGTGCTGGTGGTCAAACACAGATGAAAACCCTGCGCACCGATGACGGTAAGATCATCCTCACCTGGCTGCGTGGTGAGAGAATCGACAATGTGTTCTCTTATCAGTTGCACCTCCAGATTTTTGATGCCAATGGCAATGCCATGTTCGGTGACGAGGGCATCATCGTGTGTGACAAGCGCACCCGCACCTGGACCACCGACTATGGTTTGGCACTTGCTTCTAACGGAGATATCATCATGGCATACACCGACATCCGCAATGATCCCGATGAGGAGAATGCCGAGTCTTATCTCTACCGCTACAACCAGCAGGGTAATCCTGTTTGGGATGCTGACGGCATTCTGTTCCCCTCAGGAAAGCTTCATGAGAGTGTGCTGTCGGTCGAGGATGTTGCCCCCATGGTGTGCGTGAGCGGAGACAAAATCTTTGCAGCAGCCAATCACACGGAGTATTATATGGAAAAGGCTACCGAGGACAACTGGCAACCCTCACCCTGGTTCCCCAACCAGCAGATGCCCGACTCGGTGCTGGTGAATGATAGCGCTTGGCTGATTGTTGCATTGAACGATGACGGCTCGGTGGCCAACGAGGCACCCATGACGATGTCATCCAGGATTCTGTCCATGAACCCAGCTTCGGGTGGCAAAGTGTACATGCTCTATGACAATGAGTTGACAGGTCTTGATGCTCAGTTGCTGAACCATGAACTGAACAATGAGTGGGCCGAGCCTGTGAGGATCGAGGAGAAGCCCTTGTCAAGCGGATTCTATTTCCCCACACCCCTTACCGCTGTTAACGAGAATGGTGTCCTGCAGGTATCTTACAGGGCACTGACCGATTTCTATGGCTATCAGGTGATTACCTATCTGGATGAGAATGGAAATTGTGCCGACGAATCGTTGAGCCTGAACAACAGCATCGATGGTGATGCCGGTAGTGCCAAGATGGGCGTCAAGGAGAACAGGGCGCTTGTAGCTTGGGAGTGGGCTTACTCAAGTTCTGCCAAGTACATCAATGTGAATGTGGTAGACGATGAGAACAATTACTGCTGGGATGGCTATAACATGTATGGTGTGGCTCTGGATCAGAATGAGGATTGGGGCTTCACCCCCGTTGCTGTGATTCCCGTAGCCGACGGTTGGGTAGTACTCTATGGCAACAGCATCAGCTGGAACGGAGCCCTCTTCATGGTAGTGAAGGTGGATGACTTCGGCGGCGTTGTTTGGAGCAAGCAGATTTGTGAGGACGACTTCAAGTCGAGTGGCTTTGCTGTGACCTATGACGATAAGAATGCCTATATCTTCTACACCCAGGAAACTCAGTATGACGACAACTGGAACGAGATTCCTGGCAGTGCCGGTATGTATGTGATGTGCGTTGACATTACTGGCAAGCAGACCGCTATCAACGAGGTGGAAGCAGGCAAGAACGTAGTATCGACCGAGATTTACACCATCGACGGACGTCGCGTCAGCAAGATGGAACCTGGCGTGAACATTATCCGCACGACCGACGAGAATGGCAACGTGACCACCACCAAGGTGCTCAACTGATACCATTGACCCGTATCGGTGATTAAACCGCCGGCCTCATGCGCTAGTCTAAGCGTGTGGGGCCGGTTGCTATATGAGCCCCGATTAACAAGATTTAGAAATCAATCATAGAAATAATGAAAAAAAAAGAAAAAAATTGTAGGTATTGTGCAAAGTTTATTAACTTTGCAGATTAAAATCAACCAATTGTTTTAGTAGTATATGAAAAAGTTATTTGTTACATTAGCCGTGTGCCTGTTGGCTGGTATCGGAATCGCTCAGGCTCAGCTGCCGGCTGTGACTCTCAAGAGCATTGATGGTACAACAGTTCAGAGCGAGACGTTGAGCAATGATGGCAAGCCGTTTATCATCGATTTCTTTGCCACGTGGTGCAAGCCCTGCAACCGTGAGCTGTCGGCCATCGCCGAGGTCTATGACGAGTGGCAGGAGGAGACCGGTGTGAAGATTTATGCCGTGAGTATCGATCAAGCCCAGAACATCAACAAGGTAAAGCCCCTGGTTGACCAGAACGAATGGGAGTATGAGGTCTTGTTGGATACGAATAGTGAGTTGTTGAAGGCTTTGGGTGGTCAGATGATCCCCTTTGTCGTGGTCGTTGACGGTAACGGCAACATCGTCAGCAAGCATAGCGGCTATACCGACGGTGCCGAGAACGAACTCATTGAAGAAGTGAGAAAACTCCTCAATAAATAACCACTGATCGCTATAATGAGAAAATCATTGAGACGACTACTGCTGCCCGTGCTGCTGATGGCGACGATTCCCGTCATGGCACAGGTGACGGCCAGCGGTAGCATCCAGAGCGACATCCTTGTTCCCGAGGAGGATAAAGCAATCGGTGCCGAGCATAGCGACGACAAGGTGTTGACCAATACCTATGTGGATCTGAAACTGGGTAGCAAGTATGTGGATGCTGGTGCTCGGTTTGAGTTCCTCAAGTATCCTTTACCCGGTTATGAGCCTGACTTCAAGGGATGGGGCGTGCCGCATTTCTATGTGAAAGGGCATTACAAGAATGTGGAACTCACTGCAGGTGACTACTACGAGCAGTTCGGGTCTGGCTTTGTGCTGCGCACCTATGAAGAACGCTCCCTGGGCATTGACAATGCCCTGCGTGGCGGACGCATCGTGTATAAGCCCGTCAATGGCGTGACTGTAAAAGCCTTGACGGGTAAGCAGCGTCGTTACTGGCATCACAACGATGCCCTGGTCAGCGGTGCAGACCTCGAGGTTGGCTTGGAGCAGTTCATCAAGTCGCTTGAGTCCCATGACACCCATATCATGTTGGGCGGTTCGTGGGTCAACAAGTATGAGAAGGCTACCGATGATGCCATTTTTGTCGATGCGACCCACAAGCTGAATCTGCCCAAGTTTGTCAATGCTTGGGATGCTCGTGTGAACGTGACCCACGGGGGCTTCAGCCTGCTCGCTGAGTATGCCCAGAAGACCCAAGACCCGTCCTTTGACAACGGTTATCACTTTGGCAAGGGCAACGTGGCGATGCTCAGCACATCATATTCCAAGAAGGGCATGAGTATCCTGTTGCAGGTCAAGCGCAGCGAGGGAATGTCATTCCGTAGCCGCCGCAACATGAGCGGCACGTCGAGCTTCATCAACCATCTGCCGGCTTTTACCCACGACCAGACCTATGCGCTGGCTGCACAATACCCTTATGCTACCAATGCCGATGGCGAATGGGCGTTCCAGGGCGAGTTTGGTTACTCGTTTAAGAAAGGTACTGCGCTGGGTGGCAAGTATGGCACGAAGTTGAAACTCAACGTCTCCCACGTTCGCGGCATTGATCAAGGTGAGATCAAGAATCCCACCGTCAACGGTCGTGTGATCGGAAGCGATGGTTACAAGTCAAGTTTCTTCAAGATGGGAGACGAGACTTTCTATCAGGACTTCGATGTGCAGATTGAGAAACGCTTTACCCGTGACTTCTCGTTGATATTCATGTATATGAACGAGCGTTACAACATGACGGTCATCGAGGGCCACGGCGGCATGATCAAGAGCAATATCCTGATTGCTGATGGTAAGTACAAGTTCTCTCCCAAACTCACCCTGCGTTGTGAGTTGCAGTACCAGTTCTGTGAGGGGGATGATGGAGACTGGGCATTCGGCCTGGCCGAGTTGTCTTGGGCTCCTCACTGGATGTTTACATTGAGTGATATGTGGAATTGCGGCGAGACCAAGAACCACTTCTACCAGGCTCTCGTGACCTACAACCTCAAGTCTCACCGCATTCAGGCTGGCTACGGCCGCACTGATGCCGGTTTCAACTGTTCGGGTGGCGTGTGCCGTTGGGTTCCTGCCACTCGTGGCTTCACATTATCCTATAACTATAGCTTCTGATGACAATGAAGACAATCAATACGATCATATTGGCTCTGCTGGCGATGATGTTGCTTATCGCATGTGATGAGATTCCTGTGGCAGAGCGTTTGACTTATGTGGAGCCTCCCGAGGTGGGTCGTGCAGTGCTCATTGAGGACTATACCGGCCAGTATTGTGTGAACTGTCCTCGTGCAACCGAGGAGATCGAGCGTCTTATCGAGCAGTATGGTGACTCGGTAGTCATCCCTGTGGCTATTCATTCTGGACCTTTCTCTAAGCAGAAGGGTGAGCCTTCGCCGCTATATACCGAGGTGGGTGACCAGTATTTCACACACTGGAATTTGTCTTCCCAGCCTGTTGGCCTCGTGGATAGGCTCTATGGCCCGATGCCCTTCAGTTACACTGACTGGGGTGCCGGTGTGAATTATGAGATTGCATTCGAGGCGCCCGTGGCGTTTGTGACGACAATCAGCTCTGATGGCCCGGATCGAGCCATGATTAATGTACAGACCATCGGCCTGGATGCTGAACGGGTGAGCGGTAAGTTGCAGGTGTGGCTTGTCGAGGATAGTATCGACAGTTTCCAGCTAATGCCCGACGGCTCCAAGGTAGATCATTACAACCACATGCACGTCTTCCGTGCCAGTGTCAACGATCCATGGGGCGACGAGGTGGCTGTGAGCCATGGCGAGGTTGCTATCAAGGATTATACCATCACGATGGATCCTTCGTGGGTGCCTGAACATTGTGCCGTGGTGACATTCTTGTTCGATGAGAATGGCGTCCTCCAGGTGGCAAAAAAGAAATTGGTAGAATAACCCTAATACACGACAAAAAATATGAAGAAAATTTTTACTTGTTTATTGTTCGTTTTTTCATTAATGGCATGGCCTGTTCAGGCCCAGGAGATTGATGAGAGCTATGTTTTTACTGATGCGGAAGGAAATGTGATTCCAAACGGTTCGACTGTTATCCGCAATGTGGTTGAGCCTTTTGACGGGGAGACCGAGTGCATCAAAGCAAACATCTTTGTAAAGAACGTGACCGGCTCTACCCAAAACGTCGGTATGATCTATGTGATTGAGCGCATTGACAACGGTGCCTATCAGATTTGTTTCCCGTCTTCCTGTAATACCCAGAGTGAGGTGGGAACCTATACGACTGCCTCCAGCACGCTGATGGGTGACGTTCAGGATATCCAGAGCGAATGGCTCCCTGTTGCCGACGGCGAGTGCATCGTCACGTTGACCATGGAGCTTTTTGCCAAGGTGGGATTTTTCCCGCCCACTTATATTCACACGGCCTATGGCCCGACCATCACGGTAAGGTTTGTCAAGGGCGAAATTCCTCCTGAACCTGGCATCCCTGGTGATGTGAACGGTGATAACGAGGTCAACATCGCCGACGTCAATGCTGTCATCGACATGATCTTGTCCACTCCCGACCCCGCTGGTGACGTGAATGGCGACAATGAGGTCAACATCGCCGATGTCAATGCTGTTATTGACTTGATCCTTAGTTGATAATAGATAAATAAAAACATAATAGCATGAAAAAATTTTTACTTTTATTGGTTGCAGCATTGCTGCTTCCTTTCGTTGTGATTGCTCAGCCCATACCCAAGATTATGGGCCATTACGAGAATGACAGTATCAGCACCCAGGGTTACAGTGTGGGCAATTCGGGCACACGATCGATTGCCATCATCCTTGATCCTGATGAGTTGGAGATGTATCAGGGTGGTAAGATCACGGCTGTGCGTGTCGGTCTTGCCCAGCCAACACTCATCTCTAAGATCATTATCCAACCCGTGATCGGCACCAACAAGTACGGCGATCGCGTTGAATGGGATTGCGAAATGAACAGTGCTGGGTGGAATACCTTTGAGTTGCCTACCCCCTATGATATCAATCTTGGAGAGACAGATAAATTGTTGGTCGGCTTCTATTATAACCAAACAGCCGAAATTTCTGCGCTCTCGTTTGTGAATGTGGGTGACATCTACGATACCTATGCCTATACTAAAGTCGGGAACAAGATGATCTGGAAAGAGAATAAGACTACTGGCTATGGCAACTTGAGCTTACAGTGCAGGGTCGAGAAAGACAGCTATCCCGATTACTTGATTACGGCCTATGACCTGAGGTCTAAATCGATGGTTCAGGGAGGTGACGACCTGCCTATGGCCATGACGGTTCGCAATAGAGGTATCAAGCAGATCGAAGCCGGCGGACTCACCATGGAAGCATTGATCGATGATGAACTGGTGACTACCTTCAGCAACGAAGATCCCTTCGAGAAAGGCTTTTGCACCGTGACGGCTGGCATCCCCACCGATGGAATCAGCTCGGGTAATCATACGCTTACCATCAACCTGGTGGCTGTCGACGGTGTGGATCTGGAGAATCCGATTTCTCTTCAGACTACGTTCTCTTCCTATAAGCAGGGCTTCCCCCGCCAGAAGCATCTGGTAGAACAGTTCACTTCGACCTATTGCACCTACTGCCCGCTGGGAAATTCCATGCTCAACATCCTCACGTCAGAGCGTGACGATATTATCTGGGTAGGCATTCACGGTAACTTGGGCTCTGGTGTTGACCCGTTCCGTAGTAACCAGGGAGACTCGATCATGGCATTCCAGGGAGGCAATAGCTATCCGTCAGGTTCCTTTGACCGTTCAACTGGTTGGAACGATGATGTGAGTATCGCCAATGGTCTTGGCTATAATGAGTCCTATCATCAGATTGTTGCCCAGTATCTGGGTGAGTTCTTCGACTATATTGAGGAGGTTAACCCCTCATTTATCGAGGTCAATGGCGATTGCTCGTTCAATGAGAGCACCCGCATGGCAACCGTATCGATTCATGGCAGGATTTCGCCCGATTTTGATCCCGTTGTTGGTGATGATTGCCGTCTGACGGTTTATCTGACCGAGGACGGCCTGGTAGCGCCTCAATTGAATAATGGCACATGGATCAACAATTATGTGCATAATGGTGTCTTCCGCAAGGCGCTTGGCACTATCAAGGGCGTGCAGTTGAACAGGTTGAGTGATAACTATTACAAGAACGTCTTCAGGATCAATATCCCCAATGGTTGGAATTGGACCAAGATGCACGTTGTGGCTTTCGTCAGCCGTCCGATTACCAATTATGTCAACGGCTACACCGATATGTACGTGAACAATGCCAATGAATTCAAGTTCGAAATCAGCGATGGCGTTGAAGAGATTATCACCGATCCCGATGCAGTTCCTGTAGCATTCTTTGATGTGATGGGACGTCAGCACGATACCCTGCAACAGGGCATCAACATCGTGAAGATGAGCGACGGAACGAGTCGCAAAGTACTCGTGAAGTAAATCAGAACTGGATACTTGCAGTCAATCCATAGGCCCGGTCACCGAAGGTGGTCGGGCTTATTGCTACGTCAACATCCTTGACGAAGGGACGCGTGAAGATAAAGGCGCTGCCTGCACCGATGGCGGCTCCGCCCAGCACATCCCACCAGTCATGACGGTCGGTGTGGACACGACCCCATGCTACGAAACTTGAAACGACATAAGCTGGCACACCCCATTTCCAGCCATATCGCTTCATCAGGAAAGTCGAGCCGTTGAAGGCGACTGCCGTGTGGGTGCTGGGGAAGGCGTGGTGTCCGGTACCGTCGGGACGATCTTTCTTGATGCAGAGTTCCAGGCCATAGTTTACGACAAGGCAAGTGGCGGTACTCAGGCCCAGTTGCTTCAGCCCCTCGGTGTCATGCTTGGCGATGGCGGCGCCCAGTGCAGTGGCATCGGGCAAGAGGCACAGCACGTCGGTCGTGTGCCGCAAGGCGTCATCGTTGGCATGGACGGTAAGTCCCGTTGTTAACAGCGTGATGGCGAGAATGTATTTGAGAAATCGATTCATTTCAGTTTTCTTGATTTATGGTCTAGAGACAGCCTAGATATTCTAGATGCTCCAGAGGTTCTAGTGGGGATATAACTTGTGCAGCAGGTCGCTACGGTGGATGCGTTTCAGCGCCGCCGTGATGGCAGCGCGGTTCTTGCGGTCGTACCAGAAGAAGAACAGCCTTTGGGCTTGTTTCTCCATCGGGGTCTTGGCGCAATAGACAGGCTTCAGCGTGTAAGGGTGGAAGCCAGTGTAGTAGGTCTCGGTCGAGATGGTCATCGGTGTGGGCGTGAAGTCCTGTACCTGCTCCAGACGGAAGTCCAGTTCCTTGGTGATGGCGGCAAGTTCAGCCATATCAGCCTCATGGCAACCGGGATGTGACGAGATAAAGTAGGGGATGAGCTGTTGGCGCAGGTTATATTTCGCGTTCACGCGGTCGAACAGGGCCTTGAATCGACGGAAAAGGTCGAACGAGGGCTTACGCATCAGCATCAGCACCCCGTCGCTGGTGTGCTCGGGTGCGACTTTCAATCGGCCGGAGACGTGGAAGCGGATTAACTCTTCGTTATAGCGGGCGTTGACCTTATCCACTCGCGGGTCACCAGTGCGGTGCATTGACAAATCATAGCGCACACCGCTGCCGATAAATGATTTCTTCACCTCGGGCAGTGCGTCGACGGCATGGTAGATGTCGAGCAACTGGCTATGGTCGGTATTCAGGTTATGGCAGGGCTGGGGATGCAGGCATGACGGGCGCTGGCAGCGTTGGCATCGCTCCAGATCCTTGCCGTGCATACCATACATATTGGCGCTAGGACCGCCCAGGTCGCTGATATAGCCCTTGAAGTCCTCCATCTGAGTGACTTGCTTGACTTCACGCAGGATAGATTCCTTGCTGCGCGAGGCGATGAATTTGCCCTGATGCGCGCTGATGGTACAGAATGCACACCCACCGAAACAGCCACGGTGCATGCACACCGAGTGACGTATCATTTCATAGGCGGGGATGCGTTTTCCTTGATAACGAGGGTGGGGCAAGCGGGTGTAGGGCAGGTCAAACGAGGCGTCGATCTGCTTGGTGGTCATCGGCGGGTTGGTTCGGTTCACCTTCACGGCGATGTCGTCGGTGGCTTGCCACACATTGTGCCCATGCCACAGGTTGCTCTCGATTTCAATGACCTTGAAATTCTCGGCTTGTGCCTTCTTGGACCTCTGGCATTCTTCGTAGGAATGCAATACGACGTCGGTATCGCTTTCAGCAGAGGGAATCTCGTTCAACGGACGACGCACCACGGTTTGAGGGATGTCGGTCAATTCTTCAATGCGTTTGTCGCTAGCAAGGGCATCGGCAATGGCGATATTGGGCAGTTCTCCCATGCCATAGACCAGCAGGTCGGCTGGACAGTCCACCAGGATGGAGGGACGCAGTTTATCCTGCCAGTAGTCATAATGGGCCACCCGTCGCAACGATACCTCGATACCACCTGCAACAACAGGAACATCGGGGAACAGACGCTTGAGGATGTCGCAATAGACGATGGTGGGATAGTCGGGACGGGCTCCGGCGCGGCCGTCGGGGGTATAGGCGTCATCACTGCGTTTGCGGCGGGCAGCGGTGTAGTGGTTCACCATTGAGTCCATTGCTCCTGCCGACACGCCGAAGTACAATCGTGGCTTGCCCAGTTTTTTGAAATCACGCAGGTCATCGCGCCAGTTAGGCTGTGGTACGATAGCGACTTTGTAACCGTGAGCCTCCAGTACGCGCCCGATGACGGCAGTGCCCATCGACGGGTGGTCAATGTAGGCATCACCGGTGAACAGGATCACGTCGGCTTGTTCCCAACCCAGGTAATCCATCTCCTTGCGGGTCGTGGGCAGCCATTGTCCCTTAACGTGGTGGTCGATATTTCGTTGATCTGCTTTCAGTTTTGTCAGTTTTTATTGAGTCTCTCTAGATTTTCTAGATTACCTAGAAAAACAAGTAATCCCTCATTCCTCATTCTTCTCTTCAAGAAGTGCTTCGAGCTTCAGGATCTCGTCGCGGTACTGGGCGGCCTCGAGGAAGTCCATTCGCTTGGCGGCCTCGATCATCTGGGTCTTCAGGCGGTCGATGGCGGCTTGCATATCCTTAGCACCCATATAGGCGATAACGGGATCGGCAGCAACACCGGCACTGCTGTCAAACTCTTCGGTATAGCGCATCTCGGGAGCCGCTTTTGCAGGCGTGATGCCCTGATTGTGGCGGCTGGGTGCGGTGGGATGATGCATGTCGGTATCTTGCCCGATGATGGCAGTACGAGCCTTGATAATGGCTGTGGGCGTGATACCGTGCTCCTCGTTATACTTGAGTTGGAGCGTGCGGCGGCGCTCGGTTTCATCGATGGTCTGCCGCATCGAGTCGGTGATGTTGTCGGCATACATGATGACGGTGCCGTTCAGGTTGCGGGCTGCGCGGCCTGCTGTCTGGGTCAGTGAGCGGCGGCTGCGCAGGAAGCCTTCCTTGTCAGCATCGAGGATAGCAACCAGCGACACCTCAGGCAGGTCAAGACCCTCGCGCAGCAGGTTTACGCCGACGAGTACGTCGATGGCTCCGGCACGCAGGTTGTCGATGATTTCGATGCGCTCCAGAGTTTCTACATCGCTGTGCATATAGGCGGTGCGGATATCCAAGCGCTTGAGGTAGTCGCTCAACTCCTCGGCCATGCGCTTGGTCAAGGTAGTGACTAGGGTGCGTTCGCCGCGCTCGATACGCAGCTGGATTTCTTCCACAAGGTCATCGACCTGCCCTTGAGAAGGGCGCACGATGATCTGCGGGTCAAGCAGGCCGGTGGGGCGGATCAGTTGTTCGGTGATGATGCCCTCGCTCTTGTTGAGTTCATAGTCGGCAGGAGTAGCACTCACGTAGATGGTCTGGTGGGTCAGGTCTTCAAATTCCTCAAAGCGCAACGGGCGGTTGTCCAATGCGGCTTCGAGCCTGAATCCGTAGTGGACGAGATTGGTCTTTCGTGACTGGTCGCCGCCGTACATGGCGCGAATCTGTGGTACGGTGACGTGACTCTCGTCGATGATGGTGAGAAAATCGTCGGCGAAGTAATCTAGCAGGCAGAAAGGTCGCATACCAGGTCGGCGTCCGTCGAAATATCTCGAATAGTTCTCAATGCCCGAGCAGTAGCCCACCTCGCGCATCATTTCCATGTCATAGGTCACACGCTCATTCAGGCGCTTGGCCTCGGCGAAACGGTTTTCGCGGGCAAAGGCTGCTACTTGGTTCTCGCGGTCAAGGTCAATCTGACCCATTGCGGCACGCATTCGCTCCTTAGTGGTGACGAAGATGTTGGCTGGGAAAATCTTGAATCCCTCAACGTCCTCGGTAGGCAGCTGGGTCGTGCTGTCAAGTATCTGGATACGCTCGATCTCATTTCCCCAGAAGATGATGCGCAGCATGATGTCTTCATCGCTCAAGAAAATATCCACCGTGTCGCCCTTGACACGGAAGGTGCCCATCCTCAAGTCGGCATCGCTGCGCGAATACAGGGCATCCACGAGGTGATGCAGCAGCTCGTCGCGTCCGATCTGCTGGCCCACCTTCAGCTCAATAGCATTGGCAGTAATGTCCTCGGGATTGCCCATACCGTACAGGCAAGAAACGCTTGAGACGACAACAATATCGCGTCGCCCCGACAGTAGTGCCGTTACTGTCGAGAGACGCAGGCGCTCAATCTCATCGTTGATGGAGAGGTCTTTCTCGATGTATTTGTCGGTCGAGGGAATGTAGGCCTCGGGCTGATAATAGTCATAGTAGGACACGAAGTAGTGTACCGCATTCTCGGGGAAGAAACCCTTGAACTCGGCATATAGCTGTGCAGCCAGAGTCTTGTTGTGAGACAAGACCAGGGTGGGGCGCCCAGTGCGGGCGATGACATTGGCCATGGTAAACGTCTTGCCCGAACCTGTCACGCCCAGTAGCGTCTGGTAGGGCACTCCGTCATTCACACCGTTGGCCAGTTCGGCTATCGCCTGTGGCTGATCCCCTGTCGGCTCATATTCGCTATGTAATTTGTACTCCATATCTGCTGATTGTTCTCCAAACTGCAAAATTACAAAATAGTTTTCAGTTCTTAGTTTTCAGTTGTCAGTATTTTTGCCGTTGGCGCTTTGGCCTCTGGTGATTTGTTTTATTTCTTAAACTTTACCGGTCATTTGAAGTCTAAAACGTAAAAAATCACTATTTTTGCAACAAGTTATGAAACGTGTGGTCATTATAGGTTCCGGTAATGTGGCAACGAGCTTGGCGCATGGTTTGGCTACCCGGTGTGAGGTGGTGCAGATTTACAGCCGCCAATTGGCTCATGCCCAAATGCTTGCCGAGGCCGTGGGTTGCCCCCTTGCCACCGATGACCTCTATTCACTGGTCCCTGACGCTGATGCCTATATCATCGCTGTGCGCGACGATGTCATTTCCGACGTGATTGAGGCAGTGCCGGATAACGATGCCCTGTGGGTTCACACCTCGGGCAGCAAGGGCATTAACCTGTTTGAGGGGCATCGTGCGCATTATGGTGTCTTGTGGCCCATGCAGTCCTTCACGCGGGAGATGGTTGTTGCGCTCGACGACGTGCATTTCTTTGCCGAGGCTGGCGATGAGGCGACGTTACGGGAATTGATGGAATTGGGCCATCTGCTCTCGCATCATGTCGTCGAGGCCGACAGTGAGAAGCGCCGTCGTCTGCACATCGCTTCGGTCTTCTCCTGCAACTTTGCCAACCACATGTGGACCCTCGCCGATGAGGTGTTGGCCGAGGCAGGTCTGCCCTTTGACGCGATGTTGCCGTTGATTCGCACTACCGTCGAGAAACTCGACCGCTTGTCGCCTGCCGAATCCCAGACGGGTCCTGCCGCGAGAGGCGACAGCCAGGTCATTGCCAATCATCTGTCGATGCTCGACGATGACAAGCGTGCCATCTATGACCTGTTGTCACATTCCATCATGAAACGAGCTAGAGGTGAGGATCGGCAGGGTTAATCTATGCCGTGACTCCCGTCGCGGCTCAAATATGTAACTGATTAAAGGTAATGCTAGAGAATCTAAAGAAATATGATATCGTGCTGGGCAGCAACTCGCCCCGTCGTCGTGAATTGTTGAACGATATGGGCTTGACCTTCCGTGTCGAGGCTATCAAGGGGATTGACGAGAGTTATCCCGCCAGCCTGCCTGTCGAGGAAATTCCCGTCTATCTCGCCCGCATCAAGGCCGAGGGTCATCCCCTGGGTGAGAACGAGTTGCTCATTACCGCCGACACTGTCGTCGTGCTCGACGAGACGGTGTTAGGCAAGCCTGATGGCGAGGCAGATGCCCATCGCATGCTGCGGGCGCTCTCGGGCCGTGCCCATCGGGTGATCAGCGGCGTGTGTGTCACTACCTGCGAGCGTTCGGCTTCATTTGCCGACACCAGCATTGTCCACTTTGCCGAACTTACCGATGAGGAAATCGACTACTACATCAAGCATTACCGTCCGCTGGACAAGGCGGGAGCCTATGGCATCCAGGAATGGATCGGGAACATTGGCATCTCGGGCATTAATGGCGATTTTTACAACGTGATGGGCTTGCCCACGCGCAAATTGTATCAATTGCTGAAGAGCTTTTAATGGATTATAAACGAAGAGAGAAAAAAGTCGGGATTCTGCCAACGGCAAGGGACCCGGAAACTAATAAAGGGACAAATGAAGAACTGTTTGAAATATCTGTTGATGACATTGGTCGCAACGATTGGCATTTTTGCTGATGCATCGGCTGTTGAAGCACGCCATGACACCATCTATTTCTATGAGTCATGGAAGCAGATGCTGGACTTGCAGCCCGTGGCAATGATCGAGGACCCGGTCTTTGTCCCTTATTCGGACTGCGAGGTCTTCATTGAGACCGGTATTGATGAGACCAATGACATGATAAAAGAGAAATTCATCGCCTTCTCTCTGGGAGACAGCCTGTGGTACATGAACAGCGAGTACCTCAAGAAGAACTTCAAGGGCGATACCAAGAACATGGATGGCTTCTTCCCTGTCTTTTTCAATGAGAAGATAGCTTATGTCATTTCTTATTCACCATTGTCAGTGAAAGATGTCCTATTCGGCACAAACGTTGATGGTGTCACTGAACGCAATTCTGTTGATAACTACCATATAGATTTCCTCAACCACAGGGTGAACCGCGTCACTCATGAATACCTGAGCAGTTTGTTGGAGGATTACCACGACCTGCTGATGCGCTACGAGGGCATGAAGGATTACAAGAAGATTGAAATTATCGAGGACTACTTCTTCAAGTATATCGACCGCGCTACCGACGATATCATGCGTCCCTATATTGTCGATCTTGTCGAATGAGTCAAGGTTATTATTTGATTGACATCTAGTTATGAAAAACTGCTTTCAACTGATAATAGTTATTGCTTGCTTATGGGCTTCATTCAATGCTCATGCGCTTGATAACCCGCGTGACACAGTCTATTTCTATGACACGTGGCAGCAAATGCTGGACAAGGAACCGGCATCGATGATCGTTTCGCCCATTATTGAAGTCGAGACGCCCTACGCGATAGACATCTATACCACCACCAATGATTACAGCCTGTATAAGCACATGGCGGCAACGCTGGGTGACAGCATCTGGCTCATGAGCAGTAAGTACTTGAAAAAATTTAACAACAAGGGTGATGCTGGCAAACTGAGCGAGAATGTATTTATACCTGTGTTCTTTGATGAGAAGGTAGCCTTTTTGACCTATGTGGGTTATGGAGACAATCTGAGTCTGATGGACCTCCTGAAAGGTGGATCAAGAGATGAGGAAGAATTTATCGATGTAGTGGATTACTATTATATCGACTTCTTGCATCACCGTGTGAACAAGGTCACCCCCGAGGTCCTGAGTGAGCTGTTGGAGGACTACCATGACCTGCAGGTTCGTTACGAGGGTATGAAGGACTACAAGAAACGGTCGATTATCGAGTACTTTTTCCTCTTGTTTGTGGACCGTGCCTCCCAAGACATTATGCGTCCCTATATCCTTGACTTGGTCGAGAAATAATGAGGTTATAGCTATGAAGGATTACTTACGATATCTGCTTCTTGTTTTGCTCGTTTTGGGCTCGCTGCGTGCTGCTGCTCAGGATGAGCCTGTCGATACCGTCTATTTCTATGCTTCGTGGGAGCAGATCTTCAATCAGCAACCCTATGTAATGTTGGTGGATGCGATGATTGATTTCAACTCGCCGTTTGAACTCTATTTTAAGAGTAAGGACAAAATGATCAACAAAAAGATCAAGAAAGAGTACGTGGCCGCGACGTTGGGCGACAGCACTTGGCTCGTGAACAGCAACTACCTGAAGGCCAACTTCAAGGGCGACAGCAAGAAACTCCATGGTTTTGTGCCTTTGTATTTCAATGATAAGTTGGCCTATGCCGTTGGCGAGGATTGTTTCTTTGCCGAGGTTGCTGGTCTGGGATTCAATGTCCACGCGACTTATAGTTATTATATCGATTTTGCTCAACACCGGGTATCAAAGCTTGATGCCAAGTCGCTGAGCGCTTTGTTGACCGATTATCCCGACTTGAGGATGCGCTACGAGGGCATGAAGGACAATGACAGGACTGCTATCATCAACGATTTCTTTAACCAATATATTGAACGTGCCAATAATGATGACTTGCGGCCATACATCCTTGACCTGGTAGAGTAACTAAGGCATATTACCGAATTGATTATGATAAAGTGTTTTAACCCGATTATCCTCCTTTGCACAGTCACGCTGTTGTGCTGCTCCTGCTTCAGGAGTGGACACAATGCCGGTAACACGCTTGACACGCAAGACTCGGTGATTACCGCAGCCCGCTTGCTGTCGATGCAGCGCATGGCCGATTATACGGTGGTCACCGTGGGCGATCCCTGGCGGGGTGGGGTGCTGCACCGCTATGTGCTGGTGCCCCGTGACGCTGAGCTGCCGAAGGATTTACCCGAGGGGACCATCGTACGTACCCCCGTCAATCATGCTCTGGTCTATTCCTCGGTTCACACGAGTCTGCTCAAAGAACTTGGAGCCATCGATGCCGTGCGAGGTGTGGTAGACAGCCAGTATTTCATTGATTCCTATATAACCGAGGGCGTGGCGTCAGGCAAGATTGCCGACTGCGGCAACTCGATGAATCCCACTGTCGAGAAGGTCATCGACATGCAGCCCGATGCCATCATGCTGTCGCCTTACCAGGATGCCAGCTACGGCCAGATCGCCAAGTTGGACATCCCAATTATCGAGTGTGCCGACTATCTGGAATATGACCCTCTGGGACGTGCCGAGTGGGTCAAGTTCTATGGTGAATTGGTGGGTAAGCGTGCCGAGGCCGATAGCCTCTATCATGCCATTGTGACAGCCTACAACGAGGTAAAACAGGCCGCATCGGGTGCAGCTTCTCACCCCACGGTAGTGACCGAGATGGTCATCAGTGGCGTGTGGAACGTGCCTGGCGGACAAAGCTATATGGCACGCATCCTGCATGACGCGGGAGGCAACTACCTCTGGGCCGAGGACAAGAATACAGGCTCCCTGGCGCTGGACTTCAACCAGGTGCTGGCTGTTGCCCAGGACGCCGACTACTGGTTCATCAAGTGGACCAATATCAACTCGCTCAGGGACCTGCAGGGTGCCTATGAATTGAACAAGGAGATGGCAGCGTTCAAGAACAAGCGCGTCTACGTCTGCGATACCGACAAGACCCGCTTCTTTGACCGTATCCCTTTCCACCCCGAGGCCTTGTTGCGTGAGTTTGCCGCTATCCTACATCCTGAACTGTTCCCTGACTTCCAACATCAATTCTACCACCACATTGACTGATACGCCCATGACATATCGCCGATTTACGATCACCATCATCGCCCTGACGCTCCTGTTGGTGGCGCTGGCTGTGGCGTGCCTCGTGTTTGGCTCGGTAGATATCCCCGTGCCTAAGATTGTAGACATCCTTACGGGCAAGGGAAGCGGCAACAAGGCGTGGGATATCATCATCCTGCAGTCACGCATTCCCATGATTGTCACGGCGGCATTGGCGGGTGCAGCGCTTTCTATATCGGGCTTGTTGTTGCAGACAACGTTCAACAACCCGCTGGCAGGCCCCTCGATACTTGGTGTGTCGTCAGGTGCTGGCTTGGGTGTGGCGATTGTCATCCTGGCGATGGGTGGTTCCTTGGGCGGCTTGCTGGGTGAGAGTGTGGGCAGTTATTTGGCGATACTCGTTGGCGCCGTGCTGGGTGCTGGTGCCGTGCTGGTTGTGCTCATTGCCTTCTCGGCGATCGTACGCAGCAATACGATGTTGCTCATCATCGGTATCCTCGTGAGTTACCTCACTTCCAGCGTAGTACAACTGCTTAACTCGATGGCGACCGAGGAAGGTGTCCACAACTATGTCGCCTGGGGGTTTGGCAATTTCTCGGGTGTTAGTGTGGCACAGATGCCGGTCTATGCAGGCATTATCATTTTGGCGCTGATTGGTTCTGCCCTCATGGTGAAGCCATTGAATGCCCTGCTGTTGGGCGCTCGATATGCTCGCAATCTGGGTGTTAACGTTTCTAGAACTCGCAACATTCTGTTGCTCATTACGGGTGTTTTGACTGCCGTCGTGACTGCTTTCTGCGGTCCCATCGGTTTTATCGGTCTGGTTGTGCCTCACATCGCACGCATGTCGCTGGGTACGAGCAACCATGCCCGACTGGTGCCTGCTACCATCCTGGCAGGAGCTGTCATCGCTCTGTTGTGCGCTCTGGCGAGTGTGTGCAATCCTCATGGCATCATTCCCATCAACGCCATCACGCCAGTCATCGGTGTGCCCATCATCCTGTATATCATCCTTAACCGTCGTCGTATCCAGTATTTTAATTAGGCTTTAGGTATTAGGCTTTAGGTAAAAGAAATTAATTGATTATCAACTGATGAAAGAAAATAACGCCATCTTCACGACTCGCGACCTCGCTGTTGGTTACCGCAATGGCAAGAATGCTGTGACCCTGCTCAGTGGTCTCAATTTGTCACTTGAAAAAGGCAAACTCGTTGCACTACTCGGCCAGAACGGTGCTGGCAAGTCGACCCTGTTACGAGCCCTCACTTGCGACGAAAGGCCATTGGATGGCCAGATTGAGGTGGACGGTAAGAACCTGCACGAAATGAGTCAGAAGGACCGTTCGCGCATCATCGGCCTCGTTTCTACCGAGCGTATCCAGGCTGGAGCACTCACTGTTACCGAGTTGGTGGGACTTGGACGTCAGCCTCATACGGGTTTCCTGGGGCGACTCGATGATGAGGATCGCAAGATTGTCAAGCAGGCGATGATCGACTCGGGTATCATCGGCAAAGCTGATGAATACATGTCATCACTGAGCGACGGTGAGCGGCAGAAGGCGATGATAGCCCGTGCATTGGCGCAGCAGACGCCCATTATCATCCTTGACGAGCCCACGGCATTCCTTGATGTTGCCAGCCGCATCGAGACGATGCGCCTGTTGCAGACCCTCGCCCATGAGCGTGGCAAGGCTGTCCTGCTTTCCAGCCACGATATTTCCCAGTCCCTGATGCTGGCCGACGAACTGTGGCTCATCACCACCGACCGCAAGGTCCTCACCGGCACACCCGCCGACCTCATCAAGGCCGGGGCCATGGATCACCTCTTCGAGAACCGCTCAATCCACTTCAATCCCAATATCCTAGACTACTCTTTTTGATAACCATTTGGTGCTTCACATATTCAGAAAAGCCTCAATTTTTCCCAAGTTGAGGTGCTTTTTGGCGTTGTGTGTCAAAGGTGCCCCAATCGCCGATTAATACTGGCTTTAACGGCATTTTGGATGATGCTTGAGGGGCTTTTTGTGGCCAGATTATTTGGTTAATTCAATTGTTTAGACTACCTTTGCCGTTGCAAACCAATTACTAACAACTTATGCTAAGACGACTTTTTTTAGCGCTTGCTGTTGTGATTGCTGTGTCTGCCGTTGGGCAGGATTATAAACTGCACGCTACCAAATATCACCCTGGACAGGGTGGTGCTGGTTGGGTAACAGCAAGCGGAGACCGAATCAATTATGATAAGTTGAAAAACTATCAGATTCGATGGGTCGCTCTCTCGCATGACATGTTTAACCAACATGGCTTCAAAATGGGCGACGTGATTATTGTGGAGAGTGAGTCCACGCCCTCGCTGAATGGCGAGTGGGTGGTGAAAGACAAGATGGGCAAGCGCCTGCGCAAACGCATCGACTTCCTCACTCCGCGAGGTGACAAGTACAACTTCCGCAACGGAGCGGTCACCATTCGCAAGAAGAAGAAAGATTGAACTCAACGGAATCCTTAGACGATTCTAAAGTATGAGATTGGGACGGGACAGATAACCTCTGCCTCGTCCCGGTCGTTTTTGCGGTCATCATTGCGACTCGGTAATTACTATCGCCTCAAAGAATTAATCGCGCTACGCCGATTATATTGTAGCTATGAGAGGTTTTGCAACAACCTCACTTTATTCTGGCGTTGAATGATGCCGGATGGTTTGGGGTGGGCTACCTGACGATTACCTCGTCGGTGAAGATCCACGAGCGGTTGTCATGGGAGCTGGCGAGGATGCGCAGGTAGCGGGTTTTGGCTTTGCCATTCCATTGCCACGTGTGGAACGAGAGTCCACGGCGCAGGTCTTTCTCGCTGGTCTGGCGGTGAAGTTCTTGCCAATGTTTGCCGTCGTTGCTGCACTCGATGACCAGCACCCCAGGCAGATAGATGTCAGGTCCGGCATTCTGCATAAAGTCCATGCTGACGCTGGAGATGTCGATTTGTTTCCCCAGGTCAATGATGACATAGACGCAGCTGTCTCCTATGAAACCTTGCCAGCGCCCGTCGCCATGGTGCCATCCGCCGCGCAGGCCGTCGGTCAGCGTCGTTACCCCGGCGGCAGGATAATAGCGATTATAGTTATGCAGGTAATTGACGGGTGCGTTTTCCGCCTTGTGTTGCCAAGTGACTTTGTACTCAGGTCGTTCGCCCACCTCCTGGTTCAGGTCAAAGGCGTTGATGCCTTGCTTGATGAGCGCAGCGGTAAATTGCGTTGCACGTTGACGGATGTCTTCACAGGCTGTTCCGCGCCAAGCTTCCTCGGCAATGGCCATCAGGCGAGGGTAGAGGTGGTTCTCAACCTCAGCCCCATCGATGACATGTTCGGTCCACAGGCATGCCTGTAGTCCCTTGACGTGTTTTTGTTGCTCGGTGTCAAGCCCTGCCAGGGCGTCAAATGAGGCGACATGGTCAAACGGCAAGTAGCTCCAGTCCATGGGTGACCCCGTCGGCGCATCCTGGTTGCGGTTCAGGTAGCAATGGCTGTTGGGCACCATGATCACGTCATAGCTGTTGTTGATAGCGCGTCGCGCATAGTCGGCATCACGCCAGATCATGGCGGTTTTAGCGGGATTGGCTGCATTACCGCTAGCGATGATTTCGTCCCAACCGATGAGTTTGTGACCATGCTCGTTCAGATAAGTGTTAATGCGCGCAATAAGGTCAGCCTGCAGGTCTGCCACCTTGTCGCTGTTCAACTTGTTCAAGTATTCTTGGCAGCGCTGGCAGGTTTTCCATGCCGTCATGTTGGCCTCGTCGCCACCGATGTGGATATACTGCGAGGGAAAAAGTTCCATCACCTCATCGAGCACATTGCACAGGAACTCAAATGTCTTTTTGTTAGATGGGCACAGGTCGCCACTGTTCATGCCCCTGATGACAGCATCATTCGGTGTCTGGCTCAGGGCGCCGGTGTCCGACAGGCATGCCAGCTCGGGATAGACGGCGAGCACTTCCTCGCTGTGACCGGGCATCTCGATTTCGGGGACAATAGTGATTCCGCGTTGGTCGGCATACTGAATGAGTTCGCGCATCTGCTCCTTGGTGTAATAGTATCCATAGGTCCCTTCGGCCAGTACCCCCTTGCGTGTGTCCACATACCGGCGGTCACGGTTGCTCCACCACTCGGTCCAGTCACTCTGGGTGCGCCAGGCGGCGACCTGGGTGAGCAGCGGGTAACGGTCAATCTGCAGGCGCCATCCGGCTGCGTCGGTCAGGTGCAGGTGCAGGCGGTTGAGTTTCATGCTTGCCATGATATCGATCTGCCGCTTGAGGCAGTCGATGTCATAGTAATGCCTTGACACGTCGATCATGCAGCCACGCCATTCAAATCGGGGCGCATCGTTGATGTCACAACAGGGCAACTCACCATCCTGCGAGAGTTGTTGAAGGGTCTGCCCCGCATGGAGAAAGCCAGCTGCATCATGGGCGGCGATCAGCAACGTGTCGGCGGTGATGTGCAACCGGTAGCCCTCTTGGGGCAGGGCTTCGCGCTTGATGATACACACGCGTCCCGATGTGGCGTCGCTCCTCTGCAAGAAATCTTGGAGATACAGGTTTTGGGACAGTTCTGAACAGGTGTTTTCTACACGATAGGGACTGGTGAGGTCAAATGTCCCTGTATCCCACTGAGCCTGTTGTGGCATGGGAATGAGCGCTTGCACAGCAGTGAGAGCGCCGAGGAGGAGATTCAGGATACTCATAGGGCTTTATATGATTGGGTGAAGTTGGCTTGTGTCATAATTCCTTCGTTGCAAATTGAGTCGCGCTTCGCGCGAGAACCTTTAGCTAGGCGAAGCCAAATCAAACAAAATAAATATGTAGTTTAATTTTATTAATAATTTTGTTTAATTTCTCGGCTATTAGTCCGATTAAAAATCCAGAGGGACATGATGGCACATCCATATCACGGTAACAATCATTCGGTAATCGGGAAGGCGGCCTTGTTTTGGTTCAGGGCCTTGAGTGCCGCCAGGACCGTCTTGTCGTTGCGATTGAGGATCGGATAGAATGCCTGGTTGCCAAACGTGTCTCGCGCGATCAATGCCCTGAGGTTGGTGACGATGACGTCATGAGACTGGTTGATGTAATACCAGCGCGGCGCGATGCCGTTGCGAGAAGCGAAGTCGACAAAGTCCCTGACTAGGGCATCGGCTTCAAGTTTGGTGTCCAAGAGTTCCCTGTAGTCACTCATCTGGTCGAGTGTCGAGCGGTTGTTGTTACAGTAGGTAAATGCGTAACGCTGCAGCAGGCCGGCATTGGCGACGTCGATATAGTAGCTCGTGATGCCTGTCGTGTCACGGGGTACAAAGATGTCAGGCACGATGCCGCCCCCGCCATAGACCGTGCGGCCATAGAGGGTGGTGAACATCTGGTTCTTGTCGATCTTCATGCTGTCGCGGCTGTAGAGTTCGCCATGGGTGTAACGGTCAAGCATTTCTTTCTCGTAACTGAGCAAGCCTTGCCCGTAATCCTTCTGGATGCAACGGCCGCTGGGCGTGTAATAGCGTGCTGTAGTCAGGCGGATGGCGCTGCTGTCGAGCAAAACAAACTCCTTCTGCACCAATCCTTTACCGAATGACCGGCACCCCACGATCAGGCCACGGTCATTATCTTGCAGGGCACCCGCAAAGATTTCGCTGGCACTAGCACTGAACTCGTCGATGAGTACGGCAACCTGGGCATCCTGGAACGAACCGTTGCCATCGCTCCACACCTCACCGTCGTCATGGTTGTAGCGCCCCTTGGTAAAGACGATGCGCTGCCCCTCGGGCAAGAACTCGTTGACCATGAGAACTGCCATCTCCATGAAGCCGCCACCGTTGCTGCGCAGGTCGATGATGTATCGCTCGGCCCCTTCTTCTTGTAAGCCCGCCATTGCGGTGATGAATTCGTCATAGGTGTGGCGCCCGAACTGGTTAATCTTGACGTAGCCGGTAGTCTTATCAATCATGTATTGGGCATCGACTGTGTTGACGGGAATGTCGCCACGCGTCACCGTGAAGGTAAGGGTCTTGCTGGTGTTCATGCGTTTGATGCCTAGTTTCACCTTAGTACCCTTGTTGCCACGCAGGCGTTTCATCACCTCGCCATTGGTCATCTTGGGCCCTGTGGCGATAGAGTCATCGATCATGACGATTTTGTCGCCAGCCATCAGACCCACCTTCTCGCTGGGTCCACCGGGAATGACCTCCACAACACCGATGGTATCATTGACCAGGACAAAGGAAACGCCGATACCACTGAACGAGCCGTTCAGGTCATCGGTGGCAGCCTTCAGATCCTCGGTGCTGAAGTAGTTGGTGTGGGGATCCAGGTTGCTGAGAATCTCGGGGATGCTCAACTCGATGAGGTCGTGCAGGTTGGTCGTGTCCACATAGTCTTGGGCAATAAGGTTGAGGATGGCATTGAGTTTGCGATCATTCTCAGCCACCTTGTTGTTGTTTGAGAAATGGCTGCCAAAGAATATGCCCACCACGACCGCCATTGCGATGGCGAGTGGCAACCAAATGGGTTGAGGTGTGGACTTCTTGCTCATGATATTCTGCCCCTAAACGTTACTTTTCAATCATATTGCCTCATAAGATTCCCCAACGTTTCTTGATTTTGTCCAGGACGCTTTGGCGCTCCTGGGCGATAGCATTGGGATCTAGACTCTCGGTTATCGGGTAAACCGCCTTGTGCTTGTTCAAAGCCTTGAGGGCTGCCTGCACGGTCTTGTCATTTCGGTTGAGGATGGGATAATAGGCTTGACTGCCGAAGATGTCGCGGGCAATCAGTGCTTTCAGCTTTGTCACGATCACATCACGGGAGATGTTGATGTAGTACCACCGGGGGGCAATGCCGTTCTCGGCGGCAAAGTCAGCAAACATATTAATCAGTGACTCGTCGCTGGGAGCCATACGCAGGAACTGTTTGTAATCACTCATTTTGCTGAGTGTCCCGCGATTGTTATGGCTATAGGAGAAGGCGAACTGTTGCAGGAGCCCTGCGTTGTCGACGTCAAGGAAATAGCGTGTGATGCCACTGGTGTCGCGGGGCACGAAGATGTCGGGCACGATGCCGCCTCCACCATAGACGATGCGTCCGTGGGTGGTGGTGTACATCTGGTCCTTGTCCACCTTGATGCTGTCGCGGACATCCATTTCACCACGCTTGAAGCGCTCCAGCAGTTCGTTGTTGTATTGCTCGATGTCGCCGCGCTTGAAGTCCTTCTGGATGCAGCGGCCACAGGGAGTGTAGTAACGTGCTGTCGTCAGGCGGATGGCACTGCTGTCAGGCAGGACAAATACCTTCTGCACCAGAGCCTTGCCAAATGACCGGCAGCCGACGATCAAACCGCGATCATTGTCCTGCAAGGCACCGGCGAAAATCTCGCTGGCACTGGCGCTGAACTCGTCGATGAGTACGGCGACCTCTGCATCCTGGAACTTGCCATTGCCGTCGCTCCATGCCTCGCTGTCATCGCGCTTGTAGCGACCATGAGTGCGGACGATCAGTTCATTGGCAGGCAGGAATTCATTGGCCATGCGCACAGCCATCTCGATAAAACCGCCACCGTTACCACGCAGGTCAATCATGTACCGCTTGGCGCCTTCTTGCTTGAGGCTTTCCATGGCTGCCATAAACTCCTCGTAGGTATTGCGCCCGAACTGGTTGACCTTGACGTAGCCTGTGTTCTTGTCAACCATGTAATGGGCATCAACGGCATTGGTGCGTATTGTTCCCCTCGTCGCAGTGATGGTGAGGTTCTTGTTGATGGCAGGTCGCCTGATATTGAGGACGACTTTGCTGCCCTTGGGACCATGCAGACATTTCATGACCTTGCCTCGGTTGATCTTCTTGCCGACGGTGGCTACGCTGTCAATGGAAACGATGCGGTCGCCGATTAGCATACCGGCCTTGGCGCCAGGACCGCCAGGAGCGACCTCGACCACACGGACGGTGTCATCAATGATTTCGAACTGGATGCCGATGTCGCTCATCGTCCCGTTCATGCCCTCGGAAGTCGCCTTCATCTCATCGGCGCTGATATAGCTCGTGTGAGGGTCCAGGTTGCTCAGGATTTCGGGGATGCTCATCTCGATCAGGTCGTTCAGGTTGGTGGAGTCCACATAGTCCTGACTGATGAGGCTGAGGATAGCATTAAGCTTGCGGTCGTTCTCGGCATTATACTTGCCGGGCGAGATGCGACTGCCGATGAAGAGACCCGCCACGATTGCCAGGGATATGGCAAGTGGCAACCAGATGGGTTGACGAGGAGTCTTCTGTTTCATCTTATACGCGGCTTTTTAAGTAGTCTATTGGGTACGTGTGATTTCAATGAGCTACACTTTTTATGCTAACTCCCGTGCCACTTCTTGGTAATGGCTCTCGCTGTTCTCGCTTGTGATCTGGACAGGCTCACACTGGTCGCCATGGTACCACAGGTGTACGACCTCGATGCCAGCACGGCACAGCAGGTCAACGCCGTCGTGCATGCGGTAGTACTCACCGAACACAACTCGACGGATGCCTGCCTGGATGATGAGTTTGCTGCACTCCATACAGGGCGATGTCGTGACATAGAGTGTCGCTCCGTCGCTGCTGTTGTTGCTGCGGGCCACCTTGGTAATGGCGTTGGCCTCGGCATGCAGGACATAAGGCTTGGAGTGGTCGGCATCTTCCTCACACACGTTCTCAAATCCCGACGGGGTGCCGTTGTAGCCGTCACTGATGATCATTTTATCCTTGACCAGTAACGCCCCCACCTGACGGCGGCGGCAATAGGAATTCTCGGCCCAAATCTGCGTCATGCGCAGGTATCGGGTGTCGAGCAGCAACTGTTTTTTCTCGTGAGCGTCCATTGGTGATAAATTTAATCTGCAAAATTAGTGCAAGCCGAGCGAAGTGCCAAATAAAAAGACATTTTTATTTGAGTTTATTTGAACGATACCGAATCACTGCCGTTTTTAATTGGTTTTTTGCCGTGAATGCACCTGTTTTAGTTTCCTGCAGATTGCCGGGTGTTTTTTTTATCCCAAGGCGGTGAGAGGGGGCTTTTATGTACATGATTGAGTGTAAAAAAGTGTAAGAATGTGCCGATTTTGGTTAAATCATTCTAACGGATACAACATTCTGGCCTTTTCTCCGTCAATTATGAGACAAGTCAAACAAAACGTAATTGATTAATGTTATGAAAAAAGTTTATTTGATGATGACCCTGCTGGCAGGTCTTATGCTCGTGAGCAGTTGTGCCAGCAAGAAGGATTTGGAAGAATGCAGGCAGCATAGCTTGGGCTTGATGCAGTCCTATAAAGAGCAGAGTATCAGTTACCAGCAGGCCAAAGAGCAGTTGGCAGCCGCCAACGTGCGTGTCTCCTCACTTGAGGAACAATTGGCTCAATCCAAGGCAGCCTATGAGCTCCTGCAGCAGTCACTCGACAAGAGCCTTGTCAACTCCAATCAGAGCAATGTCTCTATCGAAAAGCTGGTGGACCAGATCAATGAGAGCAACCAGTATATCCGTCACCTGACCGACCTGAAGACCAAGAGCGACTCGCTCAATATGGCGTTGACCAACAAGTTGACCCGTTCACTCTCCAAGGAGGAACTCAAGGATGTGGATGTACAGGTGTTGAAGGGCGTTGTCTATATCTCATTGGCCGACAATATGCTCTACAAGAGCGGCTCCTATGAGATCAATGACCGGGCAGCCGAGACGCTTTCCAAGATTGCCAAGATCATCAACGATTACGAGGACTATGACGTGCTCATCGAGGGTAATACCGATGATGTGCCCATCCGTCGCGAGAATATCCGCAACAACTGGGATCTCTCTTGCCTGAGGGCTTCGTCGGTAGTACAAGCACTGCAGAACAATTATGGTGTGAATCCCAAGCGCCTGACGGCAGGTGGACGTGGTCAGTACAATCCCATCGCAGGCAATGACACGGCGATTGGCAAGCAGCGCAACCGCCGTACCCAGATCATCATCACGCCCAAGCTCGAAGAATTCCTTGAGCTGATCGACGAGGCTCCCGAAGATTAATCCCTATTCGCTAGAATAGGAGGGCAAGACCATAGTTGCCAGCTATTGAGCGCTTAGCCGCATGTGATGTTCTGTATTTCGTGGCGATGCCACGAGCAGCATAAAAGAAGCAAGTCCTTGACTCGACGTCAAGGACTTGTTTTAACTAATTAACCTTCTAATACCATTAACATAAACCTTAAACATGTTTGGTTCTCTACTTGTCTCACGACGCTCGATAAACCAGTATCTTAAAAACTAATACCATGAAAACCGATGCAAATATAATGCCGAATATTTTTTTCTTCCTAATTTATTGGCAGAAAAATGCCTATATTTAACACAAATTAGCAAAAATCGTCCTTTTTTCGCCGAAATAATATAAAAATCCCAATAAAAACTACATTCCGAAATCATTTATTTTGAAAAAAAAACGAATTGCACCATTATTGGGTGCAATCCGTGTCATTTTGGTCTAATCCGTTTTTTATTCTTTGGATGTGTCTGGGGTAAAGGCGTTCCAGCCCTGGGCGCGGATTTCCACTTCCTGGTCATCGCGAGTCACCATATAGGCACCCAGTTCGGGCTTGGTGATGCGGCCGATCAGACGCGCCGTTTTCATGCGCATGACCTTGTCATGGTCGGCAAGCGGCACGGTGAACAGCAGTTCATAATCCTCGCCGCCGTTCATGGCAGCAGTGACGAGATTCATGTTCAGCTCTTCGGCCATGAGGGCTGTCTGGTAGTCGATGGGGATGCGGTCCTCATAGACCCGACAACCGGTGCCGGAATCCTTGCAGATGTGTAACAGCTCGCTTGACAGACCGTCGCTGACGTCCATCATTGCTGTGGGGCGGATGCCCAGCTGTCGCAGTTCCTCAATGACGTCGCGACGGGCCTCGGGCTTGAGTTGGCGCTCAATGATGTATTCTTTGCCCGAGAAGTCAGGTTGAAAGTCAGCGTCCTTGACTTCGGCACTCACGCGGCGCTCGCGTTCCAGCAGTTGCAGGCCCATATAGGCCGCTCCCAGGTTGCCGCTCACACAGATGAGGTCGGTGTCCTTGGCTCCCGTGCGATAGATGATGTCCTCCTTGGGTGCTTCGCCCAAGCAGGTCACACTGATGATAAGTCCCGTGACCGATGCACTGGTGTCACCGCCCACGAGATCAACACCATAATGCTCACAGGCGATGCGCATGCCCTCGTAGAGTTGTTCGATGTGCTCCAGTGTGAAACGTTTGCTGATGCCCAGCGACACCGTCACTTGTCGAGGTGTGCCATTCATGGCATACACGTCGCTCAGGTTCACCACAATAGCCTTGTAGCCCAGATGTAGCAGTGGCACGTAGGTCAGGTCAAAGTGGATCCCTTCGAGCAACAGGTCGGTGGTAACCAGTGTCTCGCGGTCATTGCCATAGTTGATGACGGCACAGTCGTCTCCCACGCCTCGGCGGGTGGACTCGTTGCGCACGGGGAATGACTTGGTGAGGTGTTCTATCAGCCCAAATTCACCCAATGTCGAGATTTCTGTTTCTTTCATTTCTTAGGCTCTATTTTAGGCTTTAGGTTTTAGGCTTTAGGTTTTAGGAGCGAGGATGCCACCTAAAACCTAAAGCCTAAAACCTAAAAGCTGATTCTTGTTTATAACTCTTCGAATCGGTTGATCATTTCACGCACGAGCATAGCCAAGATGGGCTGGGCAGCGGCTGCGGCCTTCTGGACTTCCTCATGGGATGCTCTCTCGACAGCGCCTTCTACACCCAGATCGGTAATGATCGAGATGCCGAATACCTCTATGTCACCATGGCGTGCCACGATGACCTCGGGGACGGTGCTCATGCCGACGGCATCACCACCGATGCGCCAGAAGTAACGGTACTCGGCAGGCGTCTCAAACGTGGGGCCTTGCGTGCCCACGTACACACCTTCCACCAGGCGGATGTCTTTCTCCTTGGCGATGTCACGTGCCATCTGAATCAGTCGGGGGCTGTAAGCATCAACCATGGCGGGGAAGCGCGGTCCCAGCTCGTCGATGTTCTTGCCATGCAGCGGATGCTCGGGGAAGACATTGATGTGGTCGGTGATAACCATCAGGTCGCCTACCTTGAAGTTGGGGTTCATGCCGCCCGATGCATTGGAGACAAACAACGTCTTGATGCCTAAAGCCTTCATAACACGGATGGGGAAGGTTACCTGTTGCATCGAGTAACCCTCATAGTAGTGGAATCGGCCTTGCATCGCCATGATATATTTGTTGCCCAGGGTGCCAAAGATGAGGCGGCCCTTGTGCCCTTGGACAGTCGACACGGGGAAGTTGGGAACCTCGCCATAAGGGATCTCCACCTCAATGTTGATGTGGTCCACCACGGCGCCCAAGCCTGTGCCCAGGATGATGGCAGTCTTGGGTATCTTGCCGTTCACACGTTGCTTGATAAATTGGCTGGTTTCTTGAATCATTTCCAGCAAGTTGTTATCATTTGCCATAATCATTAATTTCTTTATATGTTTGTTTCATTTATTGGTTATAGTCATTCATTCTCGTCAAGTTGGACTCTTCTTCGTCTTGCTTGTCAATGAACTTGACCAGTTCATCGACAAAGTCTGAATCCTCGGTCTCCAGGAAACCTACTCGCATGGGAATATAGTAGATACAGTTGCGCTTGATGGGTGGATAGTAGGGGTTGTTCATGATGCGCACAGCATCTTTTTCGGTGGTGATGATGAACTTGCGTTTGCCGGTAAGGCTCTTGTAAACGTTGAAGATATCACCAAAGTCCCTGCGGGTGAAGAAATGGTGGTCATCAAAGTGCATCACCTTGAGCTGAGCAGGGAACTGTCGCAAGTAGCGCACCAGCGGTTTGGGCGTGGCGATACCGGTGAGACACAGGATGGCGTCATCATCATGTAGCCATTGCAGCGAGGTGAGCTGGGGAGACTGCACCGGGAAAACCGGCACGGGTTCTCCATATCGAATGGTGCTGAAGAACAGCTTCTGGCAAGTCAGCAGGTTGAGGTTCTGCTTGATGACTCTGATGTCCATCGGTGTAATATCGACGGGGCACTTAGTCACTACCACCATGTCACTTCGCGAGACGCTGGACATCGGTTCACGCAGTTGTCCCAGGGGCATGAGTTTGTCCTCAAAGGGCGGGCGGTTGTAATCTATCAGCAGGATGTTTACCTTGGGCGTGACATAGCGGTGCTGGTAACCGTCGTCCAGCAGGATGAGGTTGATGTCCGGGTCGATGCGCCGCAGCTCACGGATGCCCTTGCGGCGGCTCTCACACACTGCAAGCGTAATCAGGCCGCTGAATTTGCGATAGATCTGATACGGCTCATCGCCGATATCACGTGGCGACATGTTGTTGGTCGCCAGGATGAATCCTTTGGTCTTGCGTTTGTAGCCACGACTCAGCACCGCTACATGATAGCGGCGGTAGAGGGCCTCGATGATGTATTCCACATGAGGCGTCTTGCCTGTGCCTCCTACGGTAATGTTGCCTACCGACACAACAGGCACATCATATTCCTGTTGAGGCAGTAAACCGAAATCAAACGCCTTGTTACGCAACCACACGGCGCTACCATACCCCCACGAGAAGGGCGTGAGCAACGCGTCCATGATTGACTTGCGTTGATCCTTGTTCAATATCTTTGACAGGTCAATGTTCATTATTAAGTTTTTAGTCCCTGGTCTAAAGATTTAAGTACTGTTACTATCGTCTAACTGTTAGAACTGAATCTTCTCCTCGGGCATCAAGCACAGGATGCGGTCGCGTCCCAAGATGCGCATCAGCTGCTTGTGCCAGTCATACAGCAAGCCCATCTCGCCTTGCAGGCGGGACTCATAGCGGGTCACCATGTACTTGTCAAGTAACGACTGGAAGGGATCCTCGAGGCCAGGATAGTTCTGGGTCTTGAAATCCTTGCCCAGCTTGGCCTTGTTGGCAACCCAGACAACTGCCTCGCGGATGCCGCCGAACTCGTCCACCAGTCCGATCTGCTTGGCGGTGATACCGTCCCACACGCGGCCCTCGGCTATCTGCTTGATAGAATCCTGGGTCACATGACGACCGTCGGCACAGCGCTTGGTGAACAACTCGTAGCCCTGGTTGACCATATTCTGTAATGCAGCAAGCTGCGCGGGCGTGAGTTTCTTGCCTACTGCAGCCATGTCGGCGTTCTCGTTGGTCTTGACCGATGCCATGTGAACACCCAGCTTGTTCTCTACCAGCTCGTTGAAGCTGGGGATGACGCCGAAGATGCCGATCGAGCCGGTAATGGTCGTGCGCTCGGCAAAGATGCGGTCGGCTCCGCAAGAGATATAATAACCGCCCGATGCAGCATAATCGCCCATGGATACGGCGACAGGCTTACCGGTGGCCTTGAAGTCCTGGATAGCTTTCCACAACTGCTCACTACCGAAGGCGCTACCACCCGGTGAGTTCACCCTGAGTACCATACCCTTGACGTTGTCATCGTCCTTCAACTCAAGGATGGTCTTACTCAGCTTCTTGGTATTGATGCCCTCCTCGGTTGAGCCGAAGCTGCCGCTGCCGTCAATCTCGCCCACGGCATAAACTACAGCAATGTGGTTTCCACTGGCTACATCCTCGAGCGAAGAAGCCAGATCGTCGGGACCGACGCAGTTCAGGTCATCGTCTTTATCAACCTGGGTACGGGTCTTCAAGATGCTTTCCATCTCGTTCTTATAGACCAGTTTGTCCACCAGTTTATGCTTGATAAGATCGGTGGCGTCTAGGGTCATGACAACACTGTCGCACAGTGAGTTGAGCGCTTCGGCGGGCAGTTTGCGGTCGGCAGCGATGCTGTCGAGCATCTCTTTCCAGATAATGCCCAGGTAGTGCTCTTGCTGCAGGCGGTTGGCATCGCTCATGTCCTCGAGCATATAGGGCTCGACGGCACTCTTGAACGTGCCGACACGCACTACTTGCATCTCCACACCGACCTTGTCGAACAGTTTCTTCATGTAGGGGGTTACCGAAGCCATACCGTGAAGGTCCACAGCGCCTACGGGGTTAAGGTAGATGCTGTCGGCAACGCTGGCCAGGTAGTAGTCGGCCTGATTGATGCCTTCGTATCCGTAGGCGGCAATCCACTTGCCGCTCTTCTTGAACTCCTTCAGTGCGCGGCGCATGGTCTGCAATGTGGCAGGTGCAGCGCTCACTCCGTTACACTCGATATAGATGCCTTCTACCTTGTCATTCTTGGCGGCATTCTCGATAGCCGACACGACGGTGTTCAGTCCCAGACTCTCGGGCAAGCCGTTATCCATCAGCAGTGACATCATCTCAATCGGTTCACTGCCGCTGCGTTCGCTGATGGTAGTGCCCAGATCAATCTTCAGAATGGAGTGTTTGGTGACAAGGGCAGTCTTCTTGCTGCTGCCCATTGAGCCCATTGATCCCATGATGGCAAAGCTCATAATCATAGCGGCAATCATGAAGAACATGAATGCCAGGAACGCGCCCACAAACGAGCCGCACACGATAAGGATAAATTTCTTCATCATAACTGTATAGCGTTTAAGTTGATATTCTAATTAGTTTATAATCAAACCATTGCTGCGCTTCGGCGGCAATATACCCGCCGAGCGTGACACTTTAACCTGCAAATATAGTGCATTTTCCCGATAATCGGCTACATTTCATCCCAAAAAGTGTCAAGTCCTTATATTTTAGTTTTCAAGGACAAGAATATCGCCAGATTTCGTGTCTTATATCTTGCTGTTTCAGTCCTTCACCTGGCGCGTTCCTAGATGCTTGGCTGCCCACAAGGCAAGCAGAATGCTGGCGGCGAGGCTCAGCAAGGCGACCCATGGGAAGGCACCCTCGGCGGGAAGCCCCAGACGGTCGCCGTAGCCTTCGGGGATGAGCCCGATGCCAGTCAGGAAGCTGAAAAGGACGACGGTGCTGTTGTTGAGGGTGTGGGCGATGATGGGAACCCACAGGCTGCGGGACCATACGAGCAGATAGCCCAGCCACACGCCAAGAAGCATGCGGGGCAGGAAGCCAAAGAATTGCATGTGGATAGCGCTGAAGATGATAGCGACGATCCACACGACGGCATGGGTGCCCAGGCGGCTGTCTTGCATCGTGCGCAGCATGGCGCCACGAAAGAGTATTTCCTCACTCACGCCGGCCATCAGTCCCATGACAAAGGTGCAGGCGAGCAACTCACCGATGGTGTGGATGTCGAGCAATTCTTTGGTGGTCTGGGCAGCAGCGTCCTCGGTAGTACGCATCCATTGCTCGATGCCGCTCAATGATGCGGGAAGGCTCATGGACTCGTTGAGAGAAACGAGCCAGTTCATGGCTGGCAGTGAAACGAGATAGAACAGCAACACGACGAATATCGCTTTCCAGCTAGGGGCACGGTCCAGACACATGGTGTGAAGCGGGCGGCGATAGAACAGAGCCATCGCCACCAGTGCGGGAACGATGAAGGCCAGTACATCCTGCACGGTGAGCATCGTGAGCATGCCCCATGATGCTACCAGCACACATGCCACCGCTGCCACAAGTAATCCAATGCCCATCAGCAGGAGCAATACCAGTAGCCTGGTGCTCAGTTTCATATTCGTCTTACGGTCCATCATAGTTGATTTTTTTTGTTCGCAAAATTAAACATTTTTTTAAGATTTGTGTCTAATAGACGAACAATAATCATTTAAAACCAATACAAATTATGAAGCGAATACTATTCATCGTCGGTGCGATAATAACTATGGGCCTATGCGCCAATGCACAGGTAAGTAATAATGACGAGGTCGAGATAGAGACTAACGATGTCGAGTTGCAGTTGATCACTCCCGCCGAGCCGGTCAAGGAGAGCAAGAAGGAAATCAAGGAACGTGAGAAAAAACTGCGCGAGTTGAATGATGACGTGGCTTATGCCAAGGCTTCCAACTCCTTGCGTCGTGGCTACTTTGTCCTGCTGGCTGATGCCATCGAGAGAGGCAGGTCAGGCTACCGCAACTACAGCATTAATCCCAATTCCAATTTTATTGTCGTTCAAGGCGATGACGCGATAATTCAGTTTGCCCTCAATACGGGTAGCTTCGGTGCGAACGGCTTGGGCGGATGGACAGGAAAAGGCCAGGTGCGTAACAAGAGGATTAAGTATGAGGAGAATGGTGACGTATTCATGCAGTTCACTGTCGTTGGCCCGCATGTCAATGCCGATGTCTTCATTACTTTGTACCACAATGGTAAGCGTGCGACAGCCAGTGTGAATAACGTAGGGGCAAATCTCACATACTATGGCGACATTCTCCCTTACCGTGATAAGGAGCACAGGTAATTGAATTCTGCATGTGAAAAGAAATCAACTAGCAACTAGTGACTAATGACTAGAAACTACTATTGAATTTTATAAACGGTAATAGATGATCGCTCCACTTGATGGAGCAAACAAGTCGGGCGTCCTGCAAGAGTCAACAGCGTGACATGCAGGACGCATTTTTTGTCTTACGGGCAGCCACTGCAACAGCAAGGGTGGGGGAGCCGTGGCATCAGGTCTCGCTCAAAGATGTCGCGCCTGACGATGCGATAATGAGGACTATAGGCATCGCGATAGTCGGGTGAATGACTGATGGCATATTTCCCCTGGGCGAGCACCTGTTCAATGAACTGCTTGTCTTCCTCGTAGTGGGGCAGTGACAAGTCCATGCTGTCGATGGTACCGATGATCTGGTGCCAGCGTGTTGCCCAGTTCTCGACTGACGGGCGTTCACCTCCATTGGCGCTGGCAATGAAAGCGTCTAGCAGAGCGTCGGCATCGACCATGCCATCTTGGACGGCTCGCAGGCTCACGCGCACATAACGCCCCTCGGTTCCGCAAGGTTCATAATACCACGGCAACAGGTCGCTGCCCTCGATTGTTGCGAGTTCCTGCATGAGGTAGCTTCGGGCACTCGCCGTGTCACCGACCAGATGCTCGGCACCCATGTAATCCTGGAAGCAAGATTTGTAGATGTCCAGCAGGCGCGCTTTGGGGTACTCCCTGAGCAACTCATTGACAAAATCTTCCACACCCATAGCATGACTAGTTAGGCTGCTTGCAACAAACAGGATTGCAGCCATGATTCTTGTTATCATAGTCTCTTTTCGGTTTTAATCGGCTATCATTTCCAGGAACTGATCCTCGTTGATGATGTCGATGCCTAGCTTGCGGGCTTTCTCGAGCTTGGCAGGTCCCATGTTTTCTCCCGCCAGGATAAAACTGGTGGCGCTCGAGATGCTGCTCACGTTCTTGCCGCCATTCTGCTCGATCATCGCCTTGTACTCCTCGCGTGAGTGCTTGGCAAACACGCCGCTGATGACCACTTTCTTGCCTATCAGCTTGTCGGTCTGTCCTGCGGTTTCCTCCTCGGTGAGGGCCATCTGCAGGCCTGCGGCACGCAGCCTCTCGACGATGGTGCGGTTGCGTTGCTCGGCAAAGAAATCCACGATCGACTGAGCGATCTTGGGACCGATTTCGGGGATGGCCGCCAGTTGGTCGGCTGGCATTGACATCAGCGTATCAATGTCTCGCGTGTGTCGGGCTAGCACCTTGCCTGTTGTCTCGCCGACAAAGGGGATTGACAGGGCGAAAATGACCCTGGCAAACGGCACCTGTCGGGATGCCTCCAAGCCTCGAAGTATGCGCTGGGCGCTCTTTTCCTGGAATCGGTCAAGGGCTACAAGCTTCTCCTGAGTGAGATCATACAAGTCGGCAACGTCGTTGACCAGGCCGCTCTTGTTGAGGATCACTGCGACTTCCTCGCCGATACCGTCAATATCCATGGCATGACGACCCACGAAGTGTTCGATGCGGCCACAGATCTGCGGTCCGCATCCCCATTTGTTGGGGCACACCCATGCTGCCTCGCCCTCGATGCGTTGAAGCGGAGTGCCACACGCGGGGCAATGGGTCACAAATGCGATGCGTTGGCTTCCTGCCTCACGTCGTTTCTCATCGACACCTACGATTTTTGGGATGATCTCGCCGCCTTTTTCCACGTAGAGCATATCGCCCTCATGGATGTCCAGCTGCTGGATGATGTCGGCATTGTGCAGCGAGGCGCGCTTGACGATCGTGCCGCTCAGCAGCACCGGGTCAAGATTGGCAACAGGGGTGATGACACCCGTGCGGCCCACCTCAAAGGATACGAATTGCAACTTGGTGCATTCCCGCTCGGGGGCAAACTTATAGGCGATAGCCCATCGTGGTGACTTAGCGGTGGCGCCGAGATTGAGCTGTTGACGTAGCGAGTTGATCTTGAACACGAGGCCATCGGTGGCAACAGGCAGCTGTTTCCTCTCTACATCCCAGTGCCCGATGAAATCTTTCACAGCATCGATGCTGGGAAGGATTGCCATCTCGCCGGTCTTGAACCCCCATCGCTTGAGTGCCATGATGCTGTCATAGTGGGTCTCAAAGGGCAGATTGTCGCCCAGCAAGAAGTAGAAGATGGCGTCCAAGCCACGGCGGGCGACCTCGGCACTGTTCTGCAATTTGAGCGTTCCGGCAGCAGCGTTGCGCGGATTGGCGAACAGCGGTTCCTCGTTGAACTGGCGCTCCTGATTGAGTTTCTCAAAACTCTGCCATGGCAGCAGGATCTCGCCGCGCACTTCAAACTTGTCGGGCAAGTCAATGAATCCCGAGATTTCCAGTGGCACACTCTTGATGGTAATGACGTTAGCCGTGACATCGTCGCCCTGGACACCGTCGCCACGGGTTACGGCGCGCACCAGTCGCCCGTGTTCATAGGTCACCGAGATGGACGTGCCGTCATATTTCATTTCTCCCACAATCTCGCTGGGCTCGCCGCCCAAGCCATCTTGGGCACGGCGCAGGAAATCCTGCACCTCCTCGATGCTGTAACTGTTGGATAGCGACATCATGGGACGCTCGTGGCGCACTTGGGTAAACCCCTTGCTGATGTCGCTGCCCACACGCTGGGTGGGAGACAACGGGTCCTGGTACTGGGGATAGTCGCGCTCCAGGTCTTCCAGCTCCCTCAGCAAGGCGTCGAACTCTTGGTCGCTCACCGACGGACTGTTCAGGACATAATAGTTATGGTTGTGGCGGTTGATGATAGCCCGCAATTCTTTGATTCGTTGCTCAAATAGGTCCATGCGCTAAGTATCTTTTGCTGTTTTTGATGCGCTAAATTAGTGATTTTTTCCGAAAAAAATGATTTGAGTTCTTTTTTTTGTTACATTTGCAGTTGTTAAGCAACATAACCTTATCTGAAAAGTATTATGAGAAAGTTTGTCAAACGTATTGTGATGCTGGCCGCTGTGATTGTGATGACAGTGATCTCTTCCAGTTGTCTGCGTCAGAATTACTTGATGTTCGAGGACGGCGACTTTGACGGCATGGAGTTCTCGGATTATGACCTCATGCAGAATGCCGAACTCGAGATGGATGACACGGACCGTGATTGATGTGTCTGTTTCCCCTCCATGATGCGACTAGGGGGAAATTCTCTCCTTTTTTTTGCCTTTTAAAAAATATTAACAGGGGGAGACGCATTGATAATAAGCTTGATAACCCTTATTTTTTTGGACAAAATGTCGCTTTTTGTTGTCTTTTTAACATTTCGTTAAAGAATATTTTATTAAATTTGCAGCCAATTATATTATAATGTCGTGTCCGGCATTGCTCGTACATGACGATTGAAGTTTTTATCAAGTTATATATGAACTTATTAGAGAACAAGTTAGCGCGTTATCAGGAGCCACAGAAAGCTAAAGCTGCTGGCATTTATCCTTATTTCCGTGCCATCTCAAGCGAACAGGATACCGAGGTGCTGATGAACGGCAAGAAAGTGCTCATGTTCGGATCAAACTGCTATTCTGGACTGGTCAATGATGAGCGCATCAAGCAAGCCGCCATCGAGGCCACACAGAAATATGGTACCGGCTGCGCCGGATCACCCTTCCTCAACGGAACTCTTGACCTGCACAAGCAGCTGGAGCGCAAGTTGGCCGACTACGAGGGCAAGGAGGACGCGATGATTTATAGCACCGGTTTTGGTGTGAATTTGGGTGTCATCTCCACGCTCACCGGGCGTGAAGACTATATCCTGTGGGACGAGCAGGACCATGCCTCGATTATTGAGGGTAGGCGTCTGTCGTTCTCCAATTCGCTCAAGTACAAGCACAACGATATGGCATCCCTTGAGGCTCAGCTCAAGAAGTGTGAGCCCGACCGTGTCAAGCTCATTGTTACCGACGGTGTCTTCTCGATGGAGGGTGACGTGTGCAAGCTCCCCGACATCGTGGACCTCGCCCACAAGTACAATGCCAGCATCATGGTCGATGAGGCCCACGGCATCGGTGTGTTTGGTGAGGGCGGACGTGGCGTGTGTGACCATTTCGGCTTGCGTGACGAGGTGGACCTCATCATGGGTACCTTCTCCAAATCGATTGCATCGCTCGGAGGTTTTATCGCTACTAGCAAGGTGATTACCAACTATCTGCGCCACCATTCCCGCAGCTACATCTTTACCGCCAGCATTACGCCGGCTTCGACAGCGGCTGCCATGAAGGCCATCGACATCATGATCAATGAGCCCGAGCGTCAAGAACACCTCTGGAAAATCACCCACGTGGCTTTGCAAGGATTCCGCGACATGGGTTGTGAAATCGGACATACCGAAACGCCCATCATCCCGTTGTTCATCCGTGACAACAACAAGACATTCGCCATCACGCGTGACCTCTTGAACGAGGGCATCTTTGTCAACCCCGTTGTCTCGCCCGCTGTGGCACCCAACGATACGCTCATCCGTTTCAGCCTCATGGCCACCCACACCCACGAGCAAGTGGCCTTCGCCCTGGAGAAGATTCAGAAAGTATTCCGTGCCTACGGCTTGGTGCCCTAAGGGAACACAGGAATTCTAAATACCGCATATCATGCCGAAACCTTTCCCTATTTATTGGGGCGGGTTTCGGCATTTTATGGGACATAGACCTTGTTTTTCTGCACTTTCTTGAAAAAAAACTCAAAAAAGTCTTGTCCGTTAAAATTGTATTAGTAATTTCGCATCGTCAATACAAGATAAATAACGCTTAATCAATATGATTTACAAATTTGTCATTATCTCGGACGAGGTCGATAATTTTAAAATGCAGATTGCCATCGATTCAACGGCGACATTCCTGCAGTTGCGCAATATCATCCTCGATTCAGCCTCTTACAACAAGGATCAGATGGACTCATTCTACATCTGTGATGAAGAGTGGGCCAAGGAAAAGGAAGTCACCTGTATGGACATGGGAACTGATACTGATGAAGACATCTGGATCATGGAAGACACTCAGCTCGACGAGTTGCTTGAGGACGAGGGACAGAGGATGAAATTCGTCTTTGACTACATGACAGAGCGTTTCTTTAAGGTAAAGCTCAAGGAGGTGATACCAGGTAAAAACCTGCATGACCCGTTGTGTGAGAGTAAGATCGGCACTCCGCCCACCGAGAGTGTGGACATCTCAGACTTCATCACTATCCCGAAGATTCCCGACGCCAATAATATTGAGCCCATCGACGAGAGCGAATTCTATGGCGACGAGGCCTATGACGAGGACGAGATCTCAGACTTTGAAGAGCTGGACAACCTCGATAACGACAATTACAAGTTCTGATTCATTGTCCCGCTGCTGAAAATCGGACGTTTTTTTGGCGTTCTCATCAAAAAGCACTATTTTTGCCGCTGTAAAACAGACACATTATTAATAAAGATATGAAGAAATTAGTTTTAGCCTTTGGCGTTCTTTTTGCCATTTCCTTTATTTCCTGCGTCGACAGCGAGAAACAAGGAGAAAAGCAGGAACTGATCAGCGATACGATACAGCAGCCCGTCGACACCGCTATACAGGTCACGGGTGTGGCAATCGATGGTGCGATGAACAGTATCACGTTGCTCGTGGGTGAGGACACTGTCTATTTCAGCTATCCCGATCTCGACATCGACCACAGGGCATCATGGGATATCAACGACTCGGTGACCGTCCGCTATTATGCGACACAGAACGGCGACAGCGTTACCGACGTCATCAATCAGGCCGACGCTTAATACAGGCAGGCTCTGAAAGACATATCGCCGGAGCATGCAACAGCATGCAGGCGAGAGGTTTGCGGTAGTAGCTCAGTTGGTAGAGCATCAGCTTCCCAAGCTGAGGGCCGCGGGTTCGAGTCCCGTCTACCGCTCAAAGGGGTGGAATAATTCCGATTGCGACGTGTGTTGCAATCGGGATTTGTTTTTAGCTAGGTGGTGTTTTTTTGCCATCATTGGTTGTGGATTGAGAGGAAATGAGTAATTTTGCACTGCCTTGACTAAACCAGGCGCTTATGAAATCTATTTAGGTATGAAAAAATTTTATTCGGTTATCTGTGCAGCCATTCTGGCTGTTGGTATTAGCTTCTCGGCACAGGCCACGGCCGCTGATATTGAGGGTGTGGTAGGTATGAATTTCAGCACGATTGATCAGTCGGGCGTCGGTTTCAGGCCCGGATTCCATGCGGGTGTACGTGCCACATTCTACATTCCTGATGTGGTGCAAGGCTTCTATGTGAACGGTGCCGCCCTGCTGTCGCTCAAGGGATACAAGACCGATTCAATCAATTTCAAGCCGTTTTTTCTTGACATTCCTGTTCATGCCGGCTATGTTTATATGCTTGATGAAAGGGCTTCTATGTTTATCGAGGCTGGCCCCTATGCCGGTATAGGCCTGTTCGGCAAGTGTAATGGTAATGACATCTTCTCCGACAAGGTAGGTTATAAGCGTTTTGACTTTGGTTTGGGCGTGCGTGGCGGTGTTGTTCTCATGCAGCGATATACCGTTTCGTTGGGCGCTGACTTTGGTTTCCTCAAGGTGATCGATGGTGCCTCTACTAAGCCTCGCAACATTCAGCTTTCGTTTGGCTGCAAATTCTGACGTCTGTTAGAGAGATATTTTACCTCAATAGGGATTGATATAAGCTGGGAAAGTCACTTTTCCAGCTTTTTTATGGTTCTTTTCATTTGTAGTGCCAACTTATGGCACTACCTCATGCTACCTTTGCAGTGTAAAACTAAAAAAAGGAGGAATGACAATGAAAAAGAACAACATCAACATCGTGAATTGTGGTGACAAGATTATGGCAACTCTTGATTGTAACGGACGTCGCCTTGCCAGTGTCAATGGAACCAATTTTTCTAGTCTCGAGGATGTTAAGCGCGCTTTGATCGCCCTGGCGGGTCGTTATGTGGGCATGGCGGTGCTGACGGTGCGCAATTGCACGTGCGGTTGGCGCGACGTGACTGCACTGGCTACTATGCGTCGTCCTGTCGCCTCGATGCAACCGGCTGCTCCTTCGGCTCCCCGCATGGGCGCGCAGTACTTGATTCCATGGGCTTCTTGAAAAATAAATGTGTCAAGATGTGTGCTGGTATTTATAAATAAGTAGTATATTTGTCATCTCATAAAACATAGGAAGTATTATGAAAGGAATTATTGGAGCCATTGCCGGCGACGTGATAGGGTCGGCATACGAGTTTAACCCGACGCGTGACCATGATTTTGAGTTGTTCACGCCCAAGAGCACATTTACCGACGACACGGTACTTACCATGGCTAACGCCTTGTGGCTGCTGGAAGACGAGCAGCACACTCCCGAGCGATTGGTTAACATCATGCTTGACATGTGCAGGAAATACCCCGACCGAGGCTATGGTGGCCGTTTCGCTCGTTGGATTTACGATAGTAATCCTCAGCCCTACGACTCCTTCGGCAACGGGTCGGCCATGCGTGTGAGCCCCATCGGTTACTATGCCAATAGCCTTGACGAAGCGTTGGCTCTTGCCAAGGTGTCTGCCGAGGTTACCCATAATCATCCTGAGGGCATCAAGGGCGCTCAGGCTACTGCCTCTGCCATCTTCCTGGCGCGTCAAGGCAAGACCAAACAGGAGATTCGTGACTATGTGGAGAAAACCTTCGGATATGACCTCTCGCGCACGCTTGAAGAGATCAGGCCGACGTTCACCTTCGACGAGACATGCCAGCACACCGTCCCCGAAGCGATTACCTGTTTCATGGAGGGCAAGGACTATGAGGACGTGGTCAGGCTGTCGGTGGCGCTTGCCGGTGACGCCGACACGATAGCTGCAATTGCAGGCTCTATCTCCTCGGCGATTGATGAGGTGCCCAATGAGATCTCTCAACCTGTCATCGCACTACTGAGTGAAGAATTTTGTACTACGCTGCTTCGCTTCAACGAGCTAGTGGCAAAACGTGAGCATGAACGCTTATGATGGACATGAACAATGGCATCCTCAAGGTCGTGAAAAGCCTGGCTGCCAAGAAATATCGTGATGACGAGGGACTGTTTGTCGCCGAGGGCACCAAGTGCGTGCGTGACACGTGGCAACACTTCAACTGCCGCTGGCTCATTGCCAAGCGGTCGTGGTATGACCAATGTGGTACTGCCGAACACTATGACAAGATCGTGTTTGCCAACGGCCAGCAGATGGCTCGCATCTCACAGTTTGACACCCCCAGTGACGTCATCGCGGTCTATGAGAAACCCGAGGACACTATCAACACCGAACGGGTGGCCAAGGGGCTGAACATCGTTCTTGACAACATTCAGGATCCCGGAAACTTGGGCACCATCATCAGGCTTGCCGATTGGTTCGGTATTTCCGACATCTTTGCCAGCCGCACATCGGTTGATGTCTATAACCACAAGGTGGTGCAGGCAACGATGGGCGCTATCGCTAGGGTCAAGGTACATTACGGCGATCTGGAGGCACTGTTTGAAGAGTATCCCGATCTGCCCATCTATGGCACTTTCCTTGATGGCAAGGACATCTATCGCAGCGAGTTGGGCAAGAAGGGATTTGTGATTTTTGGCAACGAGGGTCAGGGCATCAGTGCTAAGGTCGCCAAACACGTGGACCAGCGACTGCTCATCCCCAAGGCCAAGACTGCGGGCAGCGAGTCGCTCAACGTGGGTGTCGCTGCTGCCATCACTATCAGCGAGTTTTTCAGGAGATAATTAGATAGGCCCTATAAGTCCTATAGGTCTTATAGGTCTTATAAGCCTTATGAGCCTTATGAATTAAAAAGTCCAACTATGGCCAAGCAACAAGTCAAGACGACCTTCTTCTGTAAGAATTGTGGCAACGAGTCGCCCAAGTGGCTCGGCAAGTGCCCTGCCTGTGGCGAGTGGAATACCTTTATCGAGGAGCCCAAGGCGCCCAAGTCGGCCTCGTCGATGCGCTATGGGGCTGTGGGTGACGTTGGACACAAGACCCAGGAACCCGTCAAGATTTCTGAAATCCGTGCCGAGGACCAGCCCCGCATCAATCTGCCCAGCAATGAATTGAATCGCGTGCTGGGTGGTGGGCTTGTACCGGGCAGCATCGTGTTGCTGGGTGGTGAGCCGGGCATCGGTAAGTCCACGTTGGTCCTGCAGAATGTGTTGCGCATCCGCTCCCGCCGGGTGCTCTATGTCTCGGGTGAGGAAAGCCCTCAGCAGCTCCGCATGCGTGCCGACCGCATTGCTGGAGGACGCATGGACTGTGAGTGTTATCTCTTGTGTGAGACCTCGTTGGACAATATCTTCAATAGCATCCGCGCCTTCCAGCCGGGTCTAATCATTGTGGACTCCATCCAGACCATTGCCAGTGAGCAGCTGGAGAGCGCTCCTGGCAGTGTCACCCAGGTGCGTGAATGCGCTGCCGCTTTCCAACGCTATGCCAAGGAGACTTATACTCCCGTCATCCTCATCGGCCACATCAACAAGGAGGGCAGCATCGCTGGACCCAAGGTGCTGGAGCATATCGTGGATGCCGTCATCCAGTTTGAGGGCGACCGCAATTACCTGTACCGCATCCTTCGTCCCATCAAGAACCGCTTCGGCAACACGAGTGAGATAGGGATTTATGAGATGAAAGAGGACGGATTGCGTGAGGTGACCAACCCCAGCGAACTGTTGCTGAGTGACCGTGACAGTGAGCTGTCGGGCACGGCCATCGGTGTGACCATCGACGGCATGAGGCCATTCCTTATCGAGGTGCAGGCACTGGTGAGCACTGCTGCCTATGGCACAGCCCAACGATCGGTCACGGGCTTTGACCAGCGACGTATGAACATGTTACTCGCTGTGCTTGAGAAACGTCTGGGTTTCAAATTGGCACAGAAGGACGTCTTCCTAAACATCGTTGGCGGCATCAAGGTCAGTGATCCCGCCCTGGATCTGGCCATTATCAGTGCCATCCTGTCGTCCAATGTCGATATGGCCATTCATCATGATGTGTGCTTTGCGGGTGAGGTGGGACTCTCAGGCGAGATTCGTCAGGTGACCCGTTGTGAGCAACGCGTCATCGAGGCCCAGAAACTAGGTTTCGAGACGATTATCATCCCTAAGAATAACCTCAAGGGGGTGAAACGTGATGCGTGGACTATCAAGGTTGTTGAGGTCGCCCGTGTCGAGGACGCCTTCCGCCACTTGTTCGGCTAATTCCCCCGATTGAACGGCCTTTCCCTTTACCACTCTTTTTTATTCTTGCACTTGCAATCCTTGCCGCAACCGCATCCGCAGTCGCCCTTGCCGCGTGTTGTCTTAATGATGCGGCGCAGCACATATACTAGTGCTACGGCAACAATGCCTAGCACTACGATGGTCTGTATTATCGTTGATGCTGTCATTTTTATTTTGAATTATGCCTCGTCATGGCGAGGCATTTCACACTATAATCTTATTGCAATCTGATAAAAGACGAACGACACGAGCCAGGCCACGGCAGTCGTGTAAACCACCTCAAACGCTACCCATTTCCAGCCAGCCTCGCGCTTGATGGCGGCTAGTGCTGCGATACACGGGAAATAGAGCAGGATGAACAGCATGAACGAGTAGGCGATAATCGGGTTAAACACGTGCTCGCCATTGGGCTTTGTCGCTGTCTGCAGTTTCTCCTTGAGTGTCGTGCTCTCCTCGTCGGCATCGGCTTCGCCAGTATAGAGCACGCCCATTGTCGACACGACAATCTCCTTGGCTGCAGCGCCGGTCAGCACACTCACGCCCATCTGCCAGTTGAATCCCAGGGGTTCCACAATCGGCTCGATGGCTTTGCCCATTTGTCCCATGTAGGAGTTCTCGATCTGTTCTTGCGGAGTCTGTCCCTCATGGCGGGGGAAATACCCTAGTGCCCACACGATAATCGAGGCGGCAAGGATGATAGTCGCCATCTTCTGCAGGTACTGTTTGCCCTTGCTCCACATGTGGATAGTGGCGTTGCGGGCAGTAGGTTTGCGATAGGGCGGCAGCTCCATCACGAACTGCGTCTTGTCGTGTTTCAGGAAGGTTTTGCTCATGATGATGGCGGTGATGGCAGCCACCAGGATACCGATCAGGTAGATGCTCATCAGGATGAGGCCTTGATTGGCAGTGAAGAAGGCGGCAACCAGCAGCAGATAAGCCGGCAGACGTGCTGAGCACGACATGAAGGGCACCGTCAGGATGGTCACCAGGCGGTCACGACGGTTCTCGAGGGTGCGAGTCGCCATGATGGCAGGTACACCGCAGCCAAAACCGATGAGGTAGGGGATGAACGACTTGCCGTGCAGCCCCACGCGGTGCATGACGCGGTCCACAATAAATGCTGCACGTGCCATGTAGCCGCTGTCCTCAAGCAGCGAGATAAAGAAGAACAGTATCAGAATTTGCGGCAGGAACACGAGTACACCGCCCACACCGCCGATGATGCCGTCCACAATCAGGTCGCGCAGGATGCCGTCGGGCATTGCGTTACCGATCCATTCGCCAATCCAACCGATACCGCTTTCGATCCATCCCTGAGGATAGGCTCCCAGGGTGAAGGTGGCCTCAAACATCAACCACATCAACACCAGCAATATGGGGAGCGCTAGCCAGCGGTTGGTCAGCAGGCGATCCATCGAGTAGCCGGGCTTGGTCTCGCCGGTAGTGCGCTCGGGGTTGGGGGTGAGCGCCTCGGCAAGTGCTCCGCGCACGAAGCCGTATTTCAGGTCAGTCACAATGCTCGTGATGTCGTCATTGAAGTCGCGCTCAATGCGCTGACGCATCTCGGCAGCGGTCTTTTTCACGTCCTCGGCATTCTCCTTACCTTCAATCAACTGGATGGCATGCTGGTCATTCTCGATAATCTTCAGCACGGTATAGCGGTCCAGTTCGGGACACATTTCGCCCAGTTCCTTGAGACAATCCTCGATGAGAGTGCCGTAGTTCACGTTGTGGTGCAGTGTCTCTTGCTCACTCTCATCGATAGCTGCCATCGCGGCTTCAAGCACATCTTTCACGCCGTGGCCGTTATAGGCAGTCACGGGCACCATCCTGGCTCCCAGCAAGCGGCTCATCATCTCGATGTCTAGCTGATCTCCGCTTTTCTCCAGTTCGTCCCACATGTTCAGGGCGATAACCATCGGGATGTTCATGTCCATGATCTGGGTCGTCAGGTACAGGTTGCGCTCCAGGTTGCCGGCATCAACTATGTTAAGGATGGCATCGGGGTGATTGTCACGGATGTAGGTGCGGACATACATCTCCTCGGGTGAATATTCGGTCAAGGAGTAGGTGCCGGGCAGGTCCACCAGCTGCACCTTGCGGCCACCGATGTTAAACCAGCCTTCCTTGCTGTCAACGGTCACACCGCCGTAATTGCCCACCTTTTCCTTGGCGCCAGTCACGCTGTTGAACAGTGATGTCTTGCCGCAGTTGGGATTACCGATCAGGGCGATGCGCAGCACGTCATCGGCCATCGGGTCAACACCGGCCACGGTAGTCTCGACGATGCCGTTGAAGGCGTCTTCCATATCACAAAATTCTGCTTCCTTGTCGGTGACTTCGACCTGGGCGGCTTCGCTGTGGCGAAGCGAGATGTGTGACCCAAGGATCATGTATTCCACGGGATCCTTGAGCGGCGCATTCTTGAGCACAGTCACTAGGGCTCCTCTCACGAAACCCATCTCCAGCAGTCGCTGGCGGAAGGCACCGTCGCCCATCACGCGCACCACCTGTACGGTCATGCCCACCGGCTCGTTGTCGAGCAGACGTGTGACGATATTCTGGTTATTATCTTGGTTCTTAATCATGTCGTGTTGATATATTATTCCAATTTGCAAAATTATAGATCTCCACAATGTCTTGCAATCCCTTTTTTTGATGTTTTTCGCTAAAAAAGTATCCCCATTTATGGGGATAAAGTGACTAAATTAGAGATAAAATCTTAACAAATGTTAAATATGTAATTCTGATTAAACTTTTTGATTTTTCATTAGTCTTTATATTGACTTCAATGAAGATTTAACTGCTTCAAACAAGTAAAACTGACTTTTTCTTAATAATAAAACACTTCAACCTTGTGCCGAACTGCTGACGAAGCATCACTAGACACAGAACATATAGGTCCCGATCGACTATCAATAGTCTCGGGACTTTTGTTTTTGTATCAAGCAGCAATAATAGCTGGCATGCGAGATCCTTTCGCCCCACGCTAAGTCGCCAAGATGCTAAGTTTAATGTGGGTTGATTGTCAATCAGTACGTTAGTAGCTACCAGTGTGTCATAATTGCGACACGGTAATGTAACCGTGCTAACGCACGGGAAATTAAACAAATTAATTATAAAATATTAATAATATAAACAAGTTATTAATTTTAATTCAAATATTTGTTTAATTTGGCTTCGCAGAGCTAAAGGTTCTCGCCCATAGGGCGGTTATAATTCTAGCAATTGATTTATGACGCACCCTCTCGGGGTGTAGATGGCCCTTGCAAGTGCTTAGAGGGTAAAACATACTCCACTGGCGATTTGCGCCATCTCCTCTATCTTTGGGGTGGTTACATCTTCAGATAGAATGCGCCAGTTAGGGCGATGTATTCGCTAGTAAAAGAACCATCGGCATGGGCAATGGTCAGCGTGTCCTCGTGATATGGCAGGTTACGCTGGGAGATGAGCCACAGGGTGCGCTTGGCAATGGCACCATCTACAGGGATGACACGGGTCACCTGACGCACTGGCAGGGATGCAAAAGTGGCAGCCTCGATGATCTCCTGCTCGGCATTGGTGGGGGTGATGAGCGCCAACGAGCCATCGCCAGTCAGCAGGCGTGATGCGCCCTCGATGAGTTGGCGATAGGAGAGCGAGCCGGTGTGGCGTGCGGTCGTGCGGGCATCGCCGGTGGGCAGAATGCCATTGGTGAAGTAGGGTGGGTTGGAGACGATGAGGTCATAGTGTGTCTCTACATCAATTTCATTGAAGTCCCCATCGATGGCCATTAGTCTTTCGCTCCATGGAGAATTCTCAAAATTCAGTTTTGCTTCCTCGATGGCATCATGGTCGATGTCTATGGCGTCAATTATGGCTGACGGGTTGCGCTGGGCTACCATCAGGGCAATGACCCCGCAGCCTGTGCCCACATCAAGCACTCGCCTTGTCCCCTCCACAGGACACCATGCGCCCAGGAGGACACCGTCGGTGCCCACTTTCATGGCAGTGCGGTCGTTGACAACACTGAATTGCTTGAACCTAAAAATTTTTTCTCGTCCCATAAATCGCCGACAAAGATAATAATGATTTTATAAATTAGGAGTTAGGAATGTTTTTTCTTGTCGTTCTCGGCCACGCCAAGGCGAGGCCCTTCACCCCTCACCGCTCACTCCTAATTTCTAATTCCTAATTCCTCACTTCTCCTCTGGCACAGTTTTTGCAAATTAGTGAGCGCGTCGGTCAAGTATAGAGTTAAAAAAATACGCATTTAGCATTTTTTCACGCTAAAAACATCGCGCGTACCTATTTTACTTTATAACTTGCAACACTTTTTCAAAGACATCTTAAACTTTTCTAAATTTTATTCGTCTAAAAGACAGAAGAATTATTAATGAATTTTTAAAACGTAATAATTATGAAGTATCGAATTTTAACTATGGTTGGACTGCTGGCCCTCAGCGCCGGCGCGTTCCTACAAGCACAGGACTACGACGACATCTATTACGATGCTGCCAAGTCCACCAAGACGACCAAGGTCGTTAAGCCCGCCAAGACGGTTGCTGTCTATGGCGAAGTGCCTGATACCTATAAGGTAGCTGCACAGAGCAATTATCGTGTCGAGCGCGATGAGGACGAGTATAACCGTCGTGGCGCTTATGATCCATCTAATGCTTCCTATGAGATTGACATCAATGGTGACACGATCTATCTGAATGACTCGATCTATGAAGAAGCATTTGCTAACACCCGTCGCATCGAGCGTTTCTACAATCCCGATATCGTTATCCTGAGCGATGACGATGATTTGGTTGAGCTCTATTATAGCGAGACTCCTACAGTCAATCTGATCGTGGGAAGTGATTGGGGCTATGCCTCTTTCTGGGATTCCTATTATCCCTGGTACACTGGTTATTATTATCCTTGGTATCATCACTACAGACCCTGGTATACCTATGACTACTGGGGTTGGGGCTGGGGCTTCTCAGATTTCTACTACACTAGGTGGTATGGACCCCGTCTGTGGGGTTGGAATTATTGGGGACCTCGTCCCTGGTCTAACTGGCCTCATGGATATTGGGCTGGCTGGGATGGCGTAAGGCCTCATCACAATGGAGGTTACGTTCGCCCGGGCCAAGGTGGCCTCAATTCAGGTGGACATCGTGTGGGTCTGGCCAGCAACCGCAACGGCCGCGGTCGTGTTGATGCTAGAGGCACCAATCGCAATGGCATCTCTGCCCACAGCTCTAGCGGTAATCGTCCCTCGGGCGTAGGAACTACGACCTCTCGCGGATCACGTGGTGGCTATGCTTCCGGTCGTGGTGGCGGCAATATGGGCTCACGTGGCAGCAGCGGTGTAACAACCCGCAGCAGTGGCGTATCACGCACTCCCTCATCTGGTAGCAGTGGTCGTTCCTATAGCGGCAGCTCCAGCAGTGGCAGCCGTTCCTATAGTGGAGGCAGCCGTTCCTATGGTGGCAGCTCCAGCAGTGGCGGTAGCCGTTCAGGTGGTGGCTATTCCGGCGGTGGCGGCGGTGGCGGTAGCCACGGCGGCGGTGGTGGCGGCAGCCACGGAGGATCGTCGGGCGGTGGAGGACATCGTCGCTAACATCCAGCACACACATGTAGATTAGTAATGTTATCTGAATTCTAATAACTATTGAAGATATGAAGAAGAAAGTTTTTGCCCTCTTATTGTGCGGACTTCCTCTCCTGATAAACGCACAGGACGCCTTTGATGTCCTGCAGATGTCACAAACCGAACTCCGAGGCACCTCGCGCTTCCAGTCGATGGCAGGGGCCTTCGGAGCCCTCGGAGGCGATCTCTCGACACTCACCCAGAACCCTGCCGGTATCGGTGTCTATCGCAATTCCGACTTGGGTATCACCTTAAGCCTGGACTTCAACAGCACCAAGGCTGGTGTTAGTACCTCCAACGAGACTAAATTCAATGTCAATAACGTTGGCTATATCGGTGCTATTCGTCTTGATAGTGAGACTGTACCTAACCTGAACTTTGGTTTCTCCTACAATCGACTGCAGTCCTTTAACCGTCATTATGTGGGCGGTGTGGCTAATATCCCGACCTCGATGAGTAACTTCATCGCCGACGAGTTTGTCAATATGCCGGGTTACTCGTCTGCCGACCTCTATTGGGATGACGATTTCAATCCCTACTTTGATGGTTATGCTCCCTGGGCTGCTGTGACGACCTTTGACATGAAGACCAACAACAATGGCTATGTGGGCATTATCAATGATAATGGTGCTGCCATGCAGGGTCTTTTTGGAAATGGCACAGCGGGTGACGCTTACTATGAGGTGGAAGAGCGCGGACATGCCGATGAGTATAACATCGCATTCGGTGGCAACCTCGGTAACAAGTTGTATTTTGGCCTTGACTTTGGTATCCTTGATCTGGACTATAAGAGCTACCAGACCTATGAAGAGGAGTTAGACAATCCCTATGTCATGCTTGATGATGAAGATTTGTTCGAGAGTCCTATCGACAATACCAATACCTATGCCAATTGGAACCTGTACAACTACCTGCACACTGAGGGAACTGGTGTCAACTTCAAGTTCGGCTTGATCTGGAAACCCATCCAGCAACTGCGCTTTGGTGCTGCTTTCCATACCCCCACCTACTATGACATGCGCGACACTTACTATGTGAGTGCTTCGCTGGATGCCTTCCAGGACGGTGAGAGGCTTTACAGGGCCAACAAGGGCAGTAATGACGGCTATGATTATTCCAGCACCTATACCATCAAGACGCCGTGGCACTTCATGGGCAGCGTGGCTGGTGTGATCGGCACCCAGGGCATCCTCAGCTTTGACTATGAGTATGTTGCCAACGAGACGATGCGCATCGGTGATGACCGCAACAATGACTATCCCGATGTCACCGATAATGTGAAAGCCTACTTCAAGCCTTCCCACATTTTCCGCATCGGTGGTGAGTATCGCTTGTCGCCCAACTTCAGCCTGCGTGCTGGTTATAGCTACAAGACCACCCAGGTCGAGAAAGGCGTTGACGAATACGACTACAACATTGCCACTGTGGGCACCAACCCTGCCTATCAGTATGACAACTCTGTACAGAACATCACTGGTGGTGTGGGCTATCGCTACAAGTCATTCTACACCGACCTGGCCTATGTTCACAAGATTCGCAAGAGTGTCTATAACGCATTCTCGCCGATCAACGACCAATTCGGTTACGAGCCCAATGTCAGCGCTGACGTGACGGACCACAATAACCGTATCTCGCTCACCCTGGGCGTTAGATTCTAAATCGCTGAAAGTTTAATACCGGAAGTTACGTTTATAAAATTCATTAACTGAATGTCTGGCAATGCGCAGTGACCGCGTGTTGCCAGACTTTTTTTGTGCCGCATTGGTCTCATGTCGGCAACGGGATTAAAGAATATGAGTGTCCGGTAAGAAAAACGATATATGTTGTAATTCCTTAATCAATGATAAATTGAGGTACTTATTGGCGTAAGGAGCTTACTTTAATGGTCGAGCAGCTCGACGACCTGCATTTTCCGCATATTGCCGGAGAGTAATGAAAAAAGTTGAAGGCTGTTCCTGCTATGGAAACAGCCCTCAACTTTATCTTATCTGATGACTTCGGCCTATCTGGCAGCGGGAATGTCGGGATAGAGCTCGTCCAGTGCACTCTGGAACGCTTGAAGCTGGGCCTTGATTTTCTTGAGCTGCTCGATGGCGTCAAAGCGCTTGTCCACACCGTCACGGTTGTGACGGATCTGAGCCTGGGCAGCATCCAGCTTCAAACCTTTCTCCTTGACCAGATAATAGACCTTGCTGATGATCTCGATATCGTTGGGCGTATAGTAGCGGATGTTTTTCTTGTTGCGCTTGGGACGGATGATGGTAAACTGTGTCTCCCAGTAACGCAAGGTGGATTCGGGAATCCCTAGGATCTCCGACACATCACCGATTTTGTAGAATTTTTTATCCAGTTCTCGCATGGTCTTGCACAAATTGATAGAATTGATTACCTTTGCAGGTTATTAACAACCCTGCAAAGATAAACAAAAAGTTTAGACTTGGCAACAAAACGAGAACATTTATAATAAATTAAGATAAGAACTATGCTGACTGCAAAAGAAATTCGAGAGACGTTCAAGCGCTACTTTGAGGAGCATGGACACCACATCGTGCCTTCGGCTCCCATGGTGATCAAGGACGATCCAACCCTCATGTTTACCAACGCCGGTATGAACCAGTTCAAGGACATTATTCTTGGCAATAAGGACGCCCAGTGGCGCCGTGTGGCCGATTCGCAGAAGTGCCTCCGCGTGAGCGGCAAGCACAATGACCTGGAAGAGGTGGGTCATGACACCTACCACCACACGATGTTTGAGATGTTGGGCAACTGGTCCTTCGGCGATTACTTCAAGCACGAGGCCATTGACTGGGCATGGGACCTGTTGGTCAATGTGCTGAAGATTGATCCGAGCTTGCTCTATGCTACAGTTTTTGAGGGCGATGAGAGCATCGGTGTGAGCCGTGATGACGAGGCTGCCAAGTTCTGGGAGACCCATCTGCCCAAGGATCATATCCTGAATGGCAATGCCCACGACAATTTCTGGGAAATGGGTGACACCGGTCCTTGTGGCCCTTGCAGCGAGATCCACATCGACCTGCGCAGCGACGAGGAGAAAGCCGCCCTGCCGGGTGCTGAACTCGTCAACAAGGACAATCCCCTGGTAATCGAGATCTGGAACCTCGTGTTCATGCAGTATAACCGTAAGGTAGATGGCTCACTCGAGCCGCTGCCCAACAAGGTCATTGACACGGGTATGGGTCTTGAGCGCCTTTGCATGGTGCTTCAGGGCAAGAAATCCAACTATGATACCGACGTCTTCCAGCCGCTGATCGGCAAGCTGGGCGAGATGTGCGGCAAGAAATATGGTGACAACAAGGACGTTGACATCGCCATGCGCGTCATTGCCGACCATGTGCGCACGATTGCCTTCTCGGTAGCCGACGGTCAATTGCCCAGCAATGCTAAGGCTGGCTATGTTATCCGTCGCATCTTGCGTCGTGCAGTGCGCTACGGTTACACATTCTTGGGCTTCCGTGAGGCCTTCATGTATCGTCTCATTGACACCCTCATTGAGAGCATGGGCGAGGCCTATCCTGAGATCAAGATCCAGTCTGACCTGATCAAGCATGTGACCAAGGAGGAGGAAGATGCCTTCTTGCGCACCCTGGAGACCGGTATGAAACTCATCGAGAAGGTGATTGCTGACACCAAGGCTGCAGGCAAGACCGTTGTCGATGGCAAGGAAGCATTCACCCTTTATGATACCTTTGGCTTCCCCTTGGATTTGACAGAGCTCATCCTGCGTGAGAACGACATGACTGTCAACGAGGAGGAGTTCAATGTTGAGATGCAGAAGCAGAAACAGCGTGCCCGCAACGCTGCCGCTGTCGAGGCGACCGACTGGGTAGAGCTCAAGGATGGCGTGACCGAGTTTGTTGGCTATGACCTGACTGAGTGTGACGTCAATATCCTGCGTTACCGCAAGGTGACCCAGAAGAATAAATCCTTCTACCAGGTTGTGCTTGACCGCACGCCGTTCTATGCCGAGATGGGTGGTCAGGTGGGTGACCGCGGCATCCTCAAGCTGGGTGATGAGGTCATCGAAGTTACCGATACCAAGCGTGAGAACAATCTTCCCGTACACATTACCGCCAAGTTGCCCAGTGACGTGAATGCTACCCTGCATGCCGCTATTGATCTTGATGCCCGTCATGCAACCGAGTGCAACCACACGGCAACCCACTTGCTGCATGCTGCCCTGCGTCAAGTTCTGGGTACCCACGTTGAGCAGAAGGGCTCTTATGTCGATCCCGTCTCCCTGCGTTTTGACTTCTCTCACTTCCGTAAGGTGACTCCCGAGGAGATTCGCCAAGTCGAGCATCTTGCCAACCAGATGATACGCAATGCCATTCCTCGTGAGGAGCATCGCGAAGTGCCCATCGATGAGGCTAAGCAGATGGGAGCCATGGCGCTCTTCGGTGAGAAGTATGGTGACCATGTCCGTGTCATCAAGTATGGTGACTCGGTCGAGTTGTGTGGTGGAACGCACGTCTGCAACACAGGCAATATCGGCATGGTGCGCATCGTCAGCGAGAGCAGTATTGCTGCTGGTATTCGTCGCATCGAGGCTATAACTGGTGCCCGCGTCGAGGAGATGTTGGACAACTTACAGGATTCTCTCGGTCAGGTCAAGGAACTGCTCAACAATGCCCCCGATGCTATCGCTGCCCTTAAAAAATCGCTCAGCGAGAATGCTGACCTCAAGAAGCAGGTCGATGACTTCATGAAGCAGCGCATCGCCATTCTCGCCAAGCAGGTAGAGAATGAGGCCAAGCAGGTGAACGGCATTAACGTCGTCATGTTGACGGGTAAACGCCTGCCCGATATCGTCAAGGGTGTAGCGCTTACTGTCAAGGCCGATTGTCCAACAGCAACAGCATTCCTTGCCGCTACAGAGTTTGAGGGCAAACCGATGCTTACGGTCATGCTGAGCGAGGACATTGTCAAGAGTGGAAAGAAGGCTGGTGACATGGTGCGTGGTGCTGCCAAGTGCATCCAGGGCGGTGGCGGCGGACAGCCTCACTTTGCTCAGGCTGGTGGCCGCAATCCGCAGGGTCTGAACGACGCCATGCAGGCCATGCTTCAGGCTCTGGGTCTGTAATTTATCGGCTGCCGCATCTCTCGTGGACAACAGGGATGCGGCAGCATTTTATCATTATATCTCACTGATAAGATGGATTATATTTTGCTTATCGTTGGCTTGGGCCTGCTGTTGCTCGCGGCTAACTATCTTGTGGATTCCTCGGTTGCTATAGCCCAGCGTGCCAAGATTTCTAACTTTATTATCGGCTTGACTATCGTGGGCATCGGCACCAGTGCACCTGAGCTGTTTGTCTCGATCTCATCGGCATTGAGTGGCAGCGGCGATATCGCCATGGGTAATGTCATCGGCTCTAACATTGCCAATATCCTCCTCATCATGGGTGTGACGGCGACGATTCTTCCGTTCCCGATCGAGCGCATGCAGCGGCGGCGGGATATTCCGTTCATGATTGCGATGACTATCTTGGTGTTGATGATAGCCAATGATAAGATACTACCGGGCTTTAGCGCCAATTCGCTGAATCGCCTGGATGGCATCTTCCTGCTTCTCGTTTTTGTGGGTTACATGTGCTGGGTCATTGTTCAGAAAGGCAAAGACCCCAAGAAGGCGATAGAAGAGGCCGACGAGGAGGCCAAGTCCTCACTCGCTGGTAAAGCGCCCTGGCTCTTGTGGGGCATTGCCATTGTCTCGCTGGTGGCGCTCATCTTTGGTGGAAACATCTTCCTCGACAGTGCCAAGAGCCTGGCACGAGCCTGGGGCATGAGTGAGGCTGTCATCGCTATCACCATCGTTGCAGTGGGCACATCGCTGCCCGAACTGGTGACCGCAGTCGTTGCGGCATGCAAGAAGAATCCGCAATTGGCACTTGGCAATGTCATCGGCAGCAATCTCTTCAACTTGATGTTCATCTTGGGTACTGCATCGACGGTCAAGCCTCTGGTCTTCGCGGATATCAATATCTGGGATTATGCAGTGATGTTTGTGTCGGCAATCATGTTATATGTTGTGGTGCTGACCTTCAAGAAGGACAAGATGGATCGCGTCGAGGGTGTGATTTTCCTCTCGGCCTATATCGCCTATGTTGTCTATCTCTTGCTGCGTTAAACCCTGATATCGTTTTCAAGTCCAACCAAATAAATAGATTGAACAATGGATAAGCGTTATATCATATCGTTGATGTGCTGTGCCCTCATGGCTGTGGGTGCCATGGCACAGGGCAGGGGAGTAGATACTCGTCCACATATCTTTGATAACAATGTGCGTTCCCTCAAGGTGAGCTTGTTGAGCAATATGTATATCCCGCCGATATATATGATGGGCAGTAATGATGCCTTGCTCATCGACTTTGATTATATAGATTATGACGTGCATTACCTCAGGTACAGTGTCACTCATTGCAATGCCGATTGGCAGCCGTCACAACTGGCCGAGAGTGAATATGTGAGCGGTTTCAACTATGCTGATATCAATGACTATGAGCAGAGCGAGGCGACGTTTGTCCATTATTACAATTATCAGTTTGTCCTGCCCAATCCTGATATGGAGCTGCTTGTTAGCGGCAACTATCTGCTCACGGTCTATGAGCAGGATGACCCTAATGAAATCTTGTTCCAGACCCGTTTCTCGGTCTGCGAGGGCAAGGTGGGTGTCTATCCTCAGGTCACCTCTCGCACCGATGTGGAATATAATAACCGTTTCCAGCAGGTTTCATTCGATGTTCGCTATAAACCGAATCAGATCAAGGACCCTTATAGTGAGTTTACCTGTGTCGTAACACAAAATTCCCGAGATGACAATGCGGTAATGGTTAAGAGACCGTTGATGGTGGGAGTGGACCATGTGACCTATGAGCACAATCGTGACCTGATTTTCCCTGCTGGCAATGAGTTCCGTCGTTTTGAGACGGTCAACGCCCATAATCTCAATATGGGTGTCCAGGCTATCCATTACTATGAGCCGATGTATCACGCCATGCTGATGGTTGATGAGCCGCGCAACGAGATCCAATACCTGTATGACAAAACGCAATTTGGCCGTTTTACTATCCGCAATGCCGAGGCATTCAATGAGAATTCGCTTGAGGCCGACTACATGATCACTCATTTCACACTTGATGCGGGCGGCAAACTCAATGGCGGCAATGTCTTGCTTTATGGCGAATTCCTGCAAGGGTACCCACCTTCTCAGTCAGTGATGAAGTATGATGACAGCAGTGGTTGTTATACTGCCGATCTGCTGCTCAAGCAAGGCGCTTACAACTACATGTATCTTTGGGTCCCCGATGGCACCTCCGTCGGTCTGACGTCACAGATCGAGGGCGATCACTACGAGACCGTCAACGAGTACCTCGTCAAGGTCTACGACCGTCCTATGGGCGAACGCTATGACCGCCTGGTCGGCTACGGCGTTGCCTACTCCGGCAAGTAATCAAATCGTCATCATTTTTCGTGGATGTTTATAATCGCCTGCAACTGATATAAACACGAATGACCATGAATGATCATAAATATAAAAATGGGCGCATTATATGGACTTTAAGAAATATAAATTAATAGTTTATAAAACTATTGGTGCTGCAATGGAGGTTCACAGTGAGCTTAATTGGGGGTTGCTGGAACCCGTTTATAATGAAGTGATGCATCTTGAATTACAAGATCAAGGGATCCAGCATGAAACACTCAAGTCCATACCTTGTTACTACAAGAATCACAAGTTGGAAAAACACTATCAAATGGATATTGTGGTTGACAATGATGTCATCGTAGAATTGAAGTCGGTGAGCAATCTGATCCCAGCACATCGAGCCCAGTTGTTTAATTACATGAGAATAACCAGAAAGCCGATAGGCATTCTGATCAACTTTGGTCAATCCAGACTTCAAGGTGAACGATACGGCTTAGACCCAGTAACCAATGAATGTTACCTCTTGGACAAGGACATGAATATCGTTCATATCGTTGAAGAGGAATAATTTATGATCATTCGTGGCCATTCGTGTTATAAGATGAAGATGACCTTGATGGGCATTAAGCTTTAGCTCATGCGGGTCTTGTAGTCGATGTAATCAAATTCTCGCAACACCTCCACAGTGCCATCCATGCGTTTAAACAAGATGGCAGGATGTTGAATACCGTTAAACATATTGGTCTTGACCGTGGTATAGTGGTTCATGTCCTCAAAGGTGATGTGGTCACCACGTTTCAGCGGTTTCTCAAAGCTCCAGTCTCCTACATAGTCGCCGCTCAGGCACGAGTTACCGCCCATGCGGTAAGTAGGCTTCGTGGTGTCTAATTCGTCAAGGGCTTGCGTTATCTTCGGCTGGTAGGGCATCTCCAGACAGTCGGGCATGTGGCAGGCAAATGAGGCATCAATAATCGCGGTGTTGATGCCGCTATTGCTGACAACGTCAACCACGCTAGCCTCCAGATCGCCCGTCTGCCAGCACCAGGCGCTACCTGGCTCCAGGATGAGTTTCAAGTTGGGATAGGCGCCTTGGAAAGCACCCAATACTTGCTCTAGATGACCGATGTTGTAGCCCTTGCGGGTCATTAGGTGACCACCGCCCATGTTGAGCCACTTGAGACGTGGCAGGTGGTGTCCGAATTGCTGTTTCAATGCCAGCAGTACCTTCTCCAGGTCAAAGCTCGTGCTCTCGCACAGGGCATGGAAATGGAATCCTTCGATCCCTTCAGGCAGTTCCTTGAGGTCATTGGCCAATACGCCAAAGCGTGATCCAGGACAACAGGGGTTATAGATATCGGTCTCAATGACCGAGCACATGGGGTTCACCCTAAGTCCGCAACTGACCTGTTCGCCGGGCCAGTCGGTATTGTGCTGGTTCACACGGTCGGCAAAACGCAGGTACTGTTCAATGGAGTTGAACGTGATATGCGAACTACCGGCTATATAAGCATCAATAGTGTCGTCGGTATAGGCTGGGCAATAGGTGTGCGTACGGCACTTCAGCTCGTCGATGGCCAGCAGCATCTCATTTACTGAACTGGCGGTGGACTCGATGCCGTATTCCCTGAACACGTCAAATGTCCTCCACAGCGCGTTAGCCTTGAAGGCCATGATGATATCCACGCCCGTGCGCTGGGCGACACCGGTAATCAACTCAATGTTGCGGCGCAACTTTTCCTCATACACGATATAGTAGGGTGTCTTGTACTCTTCCATTGTATCTATAGTCTATTGAATGATTTCAAATTTAGCGAATTTCAACAGTAGCTTCCTGGTCTGTCCGTCATGAAAAGCCACTTCGATTTTAGGATCACCGCTGGTGTCAATCTCGATGACCGTTCCGGGGCCGAACCGCTGGTGTAGTATTTCGCTCCTAACGCTCAGCTCGTCAACCGTGTGGATCGTGAAATTGCCGTTGCCACTGGTTGGCGGCGGGGCGGGAGTGGCTGGCTTTGATGTCGGCCGTGCCGGTGTCGGTGCTGTCCGTGTGGACCGGGGCTGTGCCTCGGTATGTGTTGTCGTCCTCCGCATCGAGGGCTTGTTCCAGCGTTCTCTCATCTCGTCAATATCGTCGTCTTCCCATTGCATGCGCTTGCGGGACGGTACGGGGGCCGAGTTGGTGCTGCCCATCATCAGGTATTCGGGCGCAATGTCACGCAGGAAGCGGCTCATAACACAAGACTTGGTCTGGCCGTTATGGTAGCGTGACGTAGCATAGGTTATCACGCAGTTGACCTCGGCGCGTGTGATGGCGACATAAAGCAGTCGTCGCTCTTCTTCAATCTGGTACATCGAACCGGCACTCATGGCACTGGGGAAGAGGTCTTCCTCAACGCCCACGATGATGACGTTGCGAAATTCCAATCCCTTGGCGGCATGGACGGTCATCAGGGTCACCTTCTCGCCATCGGGGTCGTTCATGTCCTGGTCAGAGAGCAACGAGGTCTCGGCGAGGAAGTCACCAATCTGGCAATGCTCGTCGCCGGTCTCCTCCTTGATCTGCTGGAAGTCGTTCACGGCATTCACGAGCTCGTCTAGGTTTTCAATACGGCTGATGTTCTCGGGCGTGCTGTCGCCCATCAATATGCTCTTGATACGGGTCTGCTTGACCATTTCCTTCGCTACCGTCAGCGCGTCGCTACCGTTCTGGTTCAGCTCGATGAGGCCTTTCATCAGGGTGATGAAACCATCTAACTTGCCCAGCGTGCCGCGGTTCACGTTCAACCCGTATTGCTCTGGATTGTTGATGACTTGCCAGATGCTGACTCCGCTTTGGGTGGCGCAGTGAGTGATTTTCCCTACCGTCGTGTCACCGATGCCGCGGGTAGGGTAGTTGATGACACGTCGCAGGGCCTCATCGTCATCGGGGTTGATGATCAGGCGCAGGTAACAGATGGCGTCTTTTACCTCCTTACGCTGGTAGAACGAAAGACCGCCATAGATGCGGTATGGGATAGCGCTGCGCATATTACCGTGCTTGTCGCGACGGCCTCCGTTGCTCAGTGCTTCCTCCAGCACGCGAGATTGGGCGTTGGTGCGATAGAGTACGGCATAGTCCTCATAGCTGTCTCCCTGACGTGCCTTCAATGCGGCAATCTGGTTGGCAACGACATATGCCTCTTCATAGTCACTATAGCATTGGATGACGGGAATCCGTTCTCCGATAGCGTTCTTGCTGAACAGGTGTTTGGCGATCTGACCCTTGTTCTTCTCGATGAGGCTGTTGGCGGCATCGGTGATGTTCTGTGTGGAGCGGTAGTTGCGCTCCAGCTTGAAGGTCTTGATGTCAGGGTAGAACCGCTGCAGCCTAAGGATGTTGTCAATGTTGGCACCGCGAAAGCTGTAGATGCTCTGGGCGTCATCACCCACGACACACAGGCGATTGTACTTCTTGCTCAGCTGGTGAACGATGAGGTGCTGCGAGAAATTGGTGTCCTGGTACTCGTCAACAAGGATGTAACGGAAATACTCTTGATACTGTTCCAGTACGTCTGGATGGTCGCGCAGCAGGATGTTGGTATAGAGCAGCAGGTCGTCAAAGTCCATTGCTCCGGCAATGCGGCAGCGCTCGCAGTAGGCACGGTAGATGTTTACCGTGGCTGGACGCATGGCATCGTTGTCTGCATCAATCAGGGCCTGGTTGCGGGCATAGTCATCAGGGGTGATGAGGGCATTCTTGGCGTTGCTGATCTGCGTTTGGATACTTGCGGGTTTATAAAGTTTGTCATCAAGCCCCATGTCCTTGACAATGAGTTTGATGAGTGAGCGAGAGTCGCTCTGGTCATAGATGGTGAAATCCGACTTGAACCCGATGCGCTCGGCATTGCGGCGCAGCAGGCGGGAGAAAATGGAGTGGAAGGTTCCCATCCACAGTTGGGCGGCAATCTCGGGTCCAGCCAGTGGCTCGATTCGCTCACGCATCTCACGTGCAGCCTTGTTGGTAAACGTCAATGCCATGATGCGCCACGGCTCGTAACCCTGTCTCAGCAGGTGTACGATCTTATAGGTCAGCACGCGTGTCTTGCCCGACCCGGCACCGGCAATCACTAGTTGCGGTCCGTCACAATACTCGACAGCTGCGCGCTGCTGCTCATTCAGCTTCTCCAGATAATCTTCATTCATGGTTGCAAATATACTAATTTTTTCGGTGTGTTTTATGGTCGCTTGGAACAGAATTAGGTAAATCCTGTCCTATAAAGCAATATCATCGATAGTGGCTTCTCGGTACTTGATTAACTCGATGTTCAACTTCTCGAGTAGTGAAAGCCTGATATCGTCGTTGCTGTCGGCTGGTTTGTACCACGGCTCTTTGCTGAAATATTCCTTCAGGTCCTTGGACTGGAACACATAGCCACGACGGGCAAGGATGAAATTGCGCATCAGGCGCAACGTCGGTTTGTCGTAGTAGTTCAGTTCGCTGCCGTGGAGTAATGTGTTGCACACGAAGTCATAGCAGCCGTAGTTGGATTTGGAACTGGTGAGGGTGATGCTGTCAACAAGCAATCGGTGCGGAAATTCGTACTCATCAAACCCCACCGGATACAGGCACAGACCCCCTCTGATGAACTCCACTTCCATAGGGCCGTTCAACGGAGTGCCGTCGCCGTCGATGTTGAGGATGCCTGTCGTGTGGCCATTAAAGGTCATGGCTTCGATAGGCACATAGGTCCCACCCACGAGGGCCTTGTTCCAGTCGATGGTCACGCGGGTGCCGTCGGCCATGGTGTAGTCGCCCCTGAGGAGTGTCATCCAGGTTTCCACATTGAGTTTCTGGTTGTCCTCTTCTCTGGTGCAGGTCATCAATTTGTACAGGGTGTCTTTTGAGTCATAGAAGCAGAGGATATTCAGGTCCTCCTGCTGGATAACGCGGACGGTGTGTCCTATCTCTTCCACCATCATCGCGTCGTTGGGACCCTGGGCGATGGTATAAGTGCCGGGTTCGCCTTTTACGGGCACCAGCATGAATTCGAGCTCCTCTCCCTCAACGGTCGAGTCGAATAGTAATTTTCCCCCTTCATGCAGGGTGGCAGTATAGACGAGTGCACCGTTGTACCACAGGCTGCCTTGCTCGATGTACTGTGACCTTGCAATGAAGGCGCTGAGCATCAGTATGATGATTGCAATTCTTCTCATGAGATGATGTTTGTGTTGTGTTAATTCTTTGTTAATCAGCTATTCGGTATTCCTTGCCGGTAAATCGGCCGTCGATGGTGTAGACGCGCTCCACCGAGTATCGGCCGCCATCAGGATGGTAAAGGTAATGGCTCATATGGATTTCCTGTTTCCCGGGATCAAGGGCTACCAGTCCTTCGTTGGTGGGCAGCTGAATGGCTTCCTTGGTATTCATGTCGATGATGTAGGACCAGACGTTACGATTGTCGGGACAACCCTCAACAAAGATCTTGTCGGCATCCCATGGAATGAAGTTGGCGGTGTTGCAGTCACCGGCGGCAATCTGGTCAATCGAGACCTTGATGCCGTTGCCGTCTTGCATCTGCTCCCAACGCGGTTCGGCGGTATTCTCGGTGGTAAAGAGGTAGGTCACGAAACCCGTTTCCTTGTCACGCAGCCACACCGACCACTGGCCGTTCTCTGAACCCACGCCATCAATGTTTACATACAGTTCCCTGTTATCGTCTTGGTCTTTCAACTCGGCATCGTCGGGCAGCCTGACCTCTATATCCGTCTCGTCCATGTCTTCATAGGCCTCTGCGCTGGAGTGGTCATAAACATGGGCCATGCCGGTAAACACATATTTGTGGTACCAGTTTTCTCCGGCAGGGGACGTTTCTTCAACGATGATGGTCTGGTCATATTCAAATCCCAGATAATAGTGTAATGTGGAATTTGCCCATTTGCGTGGAAGGTTATGGAAGGGGGTGTCTTCAGGCCTCATCATCTGGCTAGCCGGGTCGTAGTAGTAGAAGCAGCAGAAAGGCTGGACATCGCCGCCGGCTTCAGCGAAACTGATGACGAAGTATGCACACCCGTTATCGCAGAGGTAGACGCGCGCTTCAACGTCCTGGGTCGCTCCCTCCATGTGATGGAAATAGGCCCAGCCGAAGTCTTCACAGTCCACAAACACAATACCGTGGCACCCGGGGGGCACGGTCGCTTCATCATGCTGATAATAGCTGTTGTCGCCTGCAGCGTCGATAATAGATTGCACGCTCGCGGTGGGCCAGACAGCATGAAATGCCTTCATCAGAGCCATCACGTCGACCGTTTCGCCGCTGCTGTTCACGGGGATGGGCTTGCTCATCCATTTGCCATCTATGGCCTTGAGCGGCAGGACGTCGGTCCCCATGCCGTTGGCACTGAATACTAGCGCCCAACATGATATCAATAATGTGATTGCCTTTCTCATCGCTTGATGATTATTCGTTGTTGATTTCATTCCAGTAGATGAAGGGCTCATAGGTTTCAGCAACTGCCTTCATGTAGGCCTTTGCTTGTTCAGTGTTGATTTCCTTGCCATTAAGGGCGCCTCCGTCAAGTTCACCGTAAACCTCCAGACAATTGAAACTTTCAATCAACTTGCCGCCCTTGAACTTGAAGATTTCGGTATAATAGGACGGCCCCCCTGCTGGTCCTGAAATCACCAGATAGTTGTTGCCGTCACTGCTTTGGGGGAACGAAGGCTTGAAACTGGCTCTCACGGTGCCGACGAGCTTGAGTTTGCCGTCCTCGCGGCTGAAGAATGCGCCGTTTTCCTCTGCCTCGTCGCTGATCCAGATCTGCTCGCCCTCATAGTCGATAAAGACGTGGGCCCACTTGGTAAGATTCACGAACTCATGTTCTCCGGGGTCGTCGTCAATATAGATCCTCTTCATCTCATCGATGTCTTTCTTCCACACGGGAATCTGCTCGTCGATCAGGCTGTGGTAAACGGCATATTCCTGGCGGTCGAGTTTGCCGTTGCTCAGGAGCATTGTGCCGGTGGTGGCACTCTCGGGCGCCCAATGGAGATAGCAAAACTCCACACCTTGAGGGCCTTCAAATGCAGCCACGATGTTGCTGGGGAAGTATTCGCCGCCGTCATCGGCATTCCATGTGCAGCCAAATTCGGGATCATACCACCCTTCGACGGGATAGGAATAGACTTTATCGCCGTCGATGATGATTTCCAGCGCCAATGCCGACTTCTCGTCTGGGTTATACTTCTTTCTTGTGCTGTTCTTGTATTCGCCCTCAAATTGCATCACGCCATAGGTGTATCGGTCACCGATGATATAGACTTTCTTGGACTGCGTGGACTTCATGCCGTATTTTTCTTCCATCTTTTTGATGACGGCAGCTGGTAGCGGCACTTCCTCGTCGGTCGATGCAGGTTGAATCTTGAGCAGTTTGTGGCTGGCGAGATAGCTGTCGGTAACGACAATGTTGCCAGGCACTTCGTCTTCATTCAATTTTGGCTCGCCCGAGAGTGAGAACCGGGCACCGGCAGATGGAATTTGGGGCCTGCTGTGCAATTCGCCCGGGAATATCTGCTCGCCGTCAGGGTTGAGCATAATCTCATCCACATATTTCACGTCCCGTGTCTGGGTGCCGTCAACTATCAGTTTGGTGTACTTGGACGCATTGCGGCGAAACTGTTCCTGAATTTTCCATGCCTGATGCGCTTCTTTATAGTATTCGGGATATTCTTCGTCCAGCTGGGGCTCTTCAATGTAGCACCAATAAACCATCTGCATCATGCCGTTGTTGGTGCCAAGCAGAAACATGGGTGGGAGAGTGGACCCGTCGTTCTTGTCAGGGTCGTTGCCTGCCGTCATTGAGAGAATACTGCAGGCAAAAATCAAGGTGAGTAATAGATTCTTATTCATCGCCAAAAGTACTTGTAGTTTCGTCAATTATTTCAAGTTGTCCGTCTACCCACGCATATGTCCATGTGGTGATTTCCACCGCATCGGTGCGGGCGGTACTGGTGATAGTCTTTGTCTCGGGATGCACAACGGGATTGCTGATTTCGCCAAAGTCCAGAACCATGGCGAAGCACTTGTCCTCGTCATTCCACACAAAGCCGGCATAGTACTCCGAGACGCGCCCCACAGCATTGAGGCCGATATAAACCATCAGGTCGGGAATCCCGTCAAAGTTGATGTCCGTCTTATCATCCACCCAACCGGCTGCTTCGTCGGGGCTGGGCGCTTCGGCAAGCCTCTCCACCAGATCGCGTTCATATTCCATCGCGGGTTCGTCGCTTTGAGGTGTGTAGGCCTTGACAAATATCCGCCCGATGTAGCCCTCGCTGTCGGTGCCGAACGACACGTCAAAGCGGTAGTCCTCACGCTCGGCAACCTTGACGGCCTCCAAGGTGTAGATCAGTTGGCCTTGAGGGGTGTAGAACTCGAGCGTGCCCTTATCGGGAGCGTATTTGACAGGCCATCCAAACTCGGTACCGGCAATGGGTGGGTCATCGGCTTGGCGACTGGGCTCCAGGATGTATTCACCCTCTTGACCATCAACCTTGGTCAGGCTTAGCAGGTTGTCCTCGATGTCATCGGTCATATAGACGTATTTATCCATGCGCACATCACGCACGGTGTACGTTACGTCTGTCTGTTTGTCCAGAAACCTGTTGCCCACCTTAATGTCCTGGGCATTCAGTTGCAGGCAACAGCACAGCGTCAATATGGCTATCAGTTCTCGCATGTCACTTGAACTGAATAGATTGGATGATGGGGGTCACGATGCCTTCATAGAACTTGGTATCCCCTTCATGGTAGGCAACGGTGCCGCCGGCTGTCTTGCCGTCCTCGTTAATGACTATGAAGCGCCAGTTGATCGCGAAACCGTACCCAGTATCGATGGTCGAGCGCAAGATGATGGTGTTGCCCTTGACGATAGGCTCGTCACAGGCCTCTTCCATAGCCTTGGCTGACCACATCATGTTCTGGGCAACCTCGTTCAGGTTCAGGTCCTCCATGTCGGTCTCCGTTTCATACACGTTGATTGTGGCACTTGAAAGGTACTCATCGCCATCATCACGCACGTTAACGGCATTGGAGTTCCAGCTCATTTGACTTTCACTGCTCCAACCCTCTGACTTCTGGAATTCATCGGGAATGCTCACTGTAAAACTCGGAAAATCAATGGTCTTGTAACCTTCGGGAACGGCAGCAAATACCATATTGCTACTACAAAGCATCGCTAAACTTGCTGCAAGGGTAATCAAAATTAAATTCTTCATAAGCCTAAATCGTTTAACTATTCGCAAAATTATAAAAAATCTACGGAATAATCAATCATTTTGTCAAAAATTGTTATTCAAAATAACAAGTGACTAGCAATTAGCAACTAGGGAGTAGAAACTAAATCTTCATAGCTCGGAATCTCTTCTAGGAACCTATAACTGTTTCCCTCGTAATCAATATGGCAACAATAGTGCTCAAGGCCGTTGCTCACGATGAGGTATTTTGCCTTCAACACCATGTTGTAACGCACGATTTGATCAAAGGTCTTCTGCGTGATGTTGATGCTGGGGGCCTTATATTCTACGATGATGAGCGGTGAACCCGTGCGGTCGCCGACGATGGTGTCGCAGCGGCGGGAGATGCCGTTCTGCGTCAGCGACACCTCATTGCCCATGAGCGCTGCAGGAAAACCTTTATCGGCGATGAGCCACTCGACAAAGTGCTGGCGCACCCATTCCTCGGGCGTCAGCGCCACCCAGCGGTTGCGAAGCCTATCCCAAATGGTCCATGAGCCGACCTCGGTCTTCTTTACCTTGAAGTTGTATTCGGGTAAATTCAGTTCCACCATCACTATCTCAAATTCTATCCACAAAGATACAACATTTCTCTTATTTATCCCGATAAAAACACTACCTTTGCAAAAAAAATAGCAGTAATGAAAAAATCGTTTTTCTTAACCTTATCACTATTGTTGACCTTGACCTTCAATGGATATGCACAACAAACCATTCATGGTGACGTGAATGGCGACCATGAGATTAACATCGCAGACATCAACGCTGTCATCGACATCATCTTGGATGGTAACGGCTTTCCCTCCGCTGCCGACGTGAATGGTGACCATGAAATCAACATTGCCGACATTAACGCTGTCATTGATATTATCCTGGGCGGTTCCGATGAGGGCGACTGGGTTGACTTGGGCTTGCCAAGCGGCACACTCTGGGCGACGCGCAACATCGGCGCCAGCAGCCCCGAGGACTACGGCGACTACTTCGCTTGGGGCGAGACGGAGCCCAAGGATTTCTACGATTTGTACACTTACAAGTGGTGGGAATCCTGGTTTGAATCCGGTTGGACTCACTGGGGCTACACGAAATACTGCAATAGCAGCAGTTCTGGCTACATGGGCAACACCGATGACAAGACCGAGTTGGACCCCGAAGATGATGCCGCCACGGTCAACTGGGGTTCGGACGCACGTATGCCGTCGTCTGAGCAGTTCCTGGAACTGATCAGTTTTTGCACAAGGCAATGGACTCAGAGGAATGGCGTGAATGGCAATTTGATAATCGGCCCGAACGGTAAAACTATCTTCTTGCCCGCCGCGGGTGTACGCGAACTCGAAATGCTCAACGCCGCAGGCTCGATCGGCGTGTATTGGTCGCGCACGGTCGCCGGCGCCGTCGGCGCCTACTACTTGCGAGGCTCTTCGGTGTTCAGCGACGGACGTTACTACGGGTTTACCGTTCGCGCTGTGCGCATCCCGCAGGATTAGCACCTTCTCCTCAAGATGTCGATGGTTACATGAGAAAATGATGTAAATTTGTGGTTTAAAAATTAAGTGATAGCTATGAAACAGAAAATTTTGATAATCGCCGCGTTGCTTGTATCGATGGTGGCTGTGGCTCAGTCGTTTGACGACTATTTTGATGGCCGCACGTTGCGGCTGGACTATGTCTTTGCGGGGAATCATGACGCCCAACAGATTTATCTCGAGCAGATGTTTGTCACTCCGCAGTGGGCGGGCCGCAAAAGCCGCCTCGCCGATGTCCCCCTTAAGGGTAATGGCCAGATTCAGGTGAGAGATCATGCCACAGGCCAGGTGCTGTTTGTCCACACGTTCTCGACACTTTTCCAAGAGTGGCTGGCAACCGAGGAAGCGACCAAAGTCAGCAAAGCATTTGCCACAAGCTATAACGTGCCCATGCCCAAGCAGCCCGTTGATATTTCTGTCTCGCTGCTTGATTTCCACGGTAAGATCGTGACAAGTCTCACCCACACCGTTGACCCAGCCGATATCCTCATCCGCCATATCGGTGACAACGGCATCCCTTATCACTACATCTGGAAAGGCAAGACCCTGCCCGTCAATGAAAAGGCTGCTGACCAGCCTGGCAGGCGCGATTACTCGCCCACCGAGGGACCCATCGGTGGCGAGCCCGATATCACCGAGTGTATTGACTTGGCCATCGTTGCCGAGGGTTATACCCGTGCCCAAATGGGCAAGTTCTACACCGACTGCCAGCGGGTGGTCGATGCCCTGTTTGCTCATGAGCCGTTTACATCGCTCAAGGATCGCTTCAACGTTGTGGCTGTAGCTGCTGAGTCGTTGACGAGCGGTCCCAGTGTGCCGCATCTGGGGCGCTGGAGCAATACTCCCGTCGGCACCCACTACGACACCTTCTATAGTGACCGTTACCTGATGACACAGGACATCCACCGCCTGTATGACGTGTTGTCGGGAGTCCCCTTCGAGCACATCATCGTACTGGTCAACAGTGATACCTATGGTGGCGGTGGCATCTATAATCAGATTACCGTCACAACCAGTGACCATCCTACCTTCCATCAAGTGCTGGTTCATGAGTTCGGCCATGCCTATGCAGGCCTTGGCGACGAATACTTCTATGATGATGCCTACGAGAGTATGTATCCTGCTGATACCGAGCCATGGGAGCCTAACCTCACTACACTGGTGGATTTCCAGAGCAAGTGGGCCGACATGGTGCCCAAGGGTACATCTATCCCCACGCCTCCTGACCCCAAAGTGCCTAACTATCGCAAGATCACCAACGAGAAAGAACAACGCATGCTTGATGCCGCCACCCAGCGCGTCGGTGTGTTCGAGGGTGGGGGGTACCAGTCTAAAGGTGTTTACCGTCCCGCTCAGGAGTGCCGCATGAAGATCAACGAGGTGGCTAACTTCTGCCCCGTCTGCTCCCGTGCTATCCAACGCATTACCGATTTCTACACTAGTCATTAGTTCTTGGTAAATCGTAATTGGTCACGTTGTGCGGCTGTGCTATCTGTGCTGGTGAAGTGTCGGCTTGTATAGTTAAAACAGGTGACAAAGTGTCGAGAATAGAAATCTTTTTTGTATATTTGCAGCAAGAAAACTAGACACTCAATGGCAGTAAAACGAGAAACGGTAACTTTCACGGCGCTCAACAAAGAGATTAAGGGCGGCAACTTCAGGAACATCTATGTCCTTCAGGGCGAGGAGCCGTATTATATTGACCACTTGCAGCAGCTCATTATCGATACAGCGTTGACCGAGGATCAGCGTGATTTTAATCTATCGCTGTTCTACGGCAATTCAGCTAACGTGCGTGAGATAATTAGCGCGTGCCAGCAGTACCCGGCTTTTTCCCAGTACAAGGTTGTCGTTGTTCGTGAGGCTCAGCTCATCCCTAAGCAGCCTGGTCACAAAAATGACCTAGACCTGTTTGCTTCCTATGCCGAGAAACCGTTGCCTTCAACGATTCTTGTCATCTGCCATAAGGGTGGCGCACTCAAGAGCAAACCCTTCACCGATGCGCTCAAAGCAACTAAAAACGGAGTTGTGTTTGACTCTAATAAAGTTAAGGAAGGACGTGATCTTGACACGCTTATTGTGAATTATGCCAACTCCTTGGGATGCAATATTGACAATAAGGCGACGAGTATGCTGAGTGATCATATCGGTACTGATATTGCGCGCCTTTTCAGTGAACTAGATAAGCTGGCCATGCTTGCTGCCGATAAGAATATCACCCCTCTGTTGATTGAGCAGAATATCGGTATCAGCAAGGACTTCAATAATTTTGAATTGGAAGAGGCGCTTGCAAGGCGTGATGCAGCAAAGGCGTTCAGGATCGTGGATTACTTTGAACGCAACCCTAAGAACAACCCGTCAATGATTAGTGTGGCGATGCTGTTCTCATTTTTCTCAAGCGTATTGCTTGCCGCTACGGCTCGGGATAAATCTCCTGAAGGCATCATGGCCGTTGTCGGGACTCGCAGTGCATGGCGCGCCCGCAAGTTCATCGATACCACACGAATGTATAACACGAGATCTTTGGTAAACATTATCGGCTACCTGCGTGAGTGTGATACTCACAGCAAGGGTATCGGGTCCCGTCAAGATCAGTATGCCTTGCTCAAGGAACTGGTATATAAAATCCTGCATGCCTGAGTTTGTTCAATCATTACCACTACCTTGCCTGTAGTGGTTTTTTGTTAAAAATTGGCATTAACTGATACTTTTTCGTGATATTTGACTATTTTTGCATGGTAATCATTAATCAACGACAAATATATTCATTATGAAACATTCTATTCTTTTGCTGTTTTGTTTGCTGGCGGTTTCTTTGTCAGCCGATGGCATGCAGAAGTATCTTGGCGGTGATATCTCTCTTTTGACAAAATATGAGGAGCATGGCGCCATTTATTATGATGAGAATGGTGCGAGGATCACCGACATGCTTGCTTATCTCAAGAACCAGGGCATGAATGCGATGCGTTTGCGCTTGTTTGTTGATCCATCAAAGGCTGGGGCTGAAGATCAAGGCGAGGGCGTTTGCCAGGACCTGCCTTACGTTATTGCTCTTGGAAAACGTATCAAGAATGCTGGTTTCAACCTGTTGCTTGATATTCATTACAGCGATACATGGACCGATCCTGGTCAACATTCCACACCACAGTCATGGACCGTTACCAGTGCCTTGGGCGATAGTGTCTATAGTTACACCAAGCGTGTATTGAACGCGATGATTGCCAATGGTGCTGCACCTGATTTTGTTCAGGTGGGCAACGAGGTGACCTACGGAATGTTGTGGCCGACTGGGCGTTGTTATCCCAGCGGTGCAAATTACGGCAATAATGGTACTTTTGAAAACTTCGCAAACTATCTCAAGCGTGGTATTCAAGCTTGTCGCGAGGTCTGCCCAAACGCTAAAATTGTTGTTCACACCGAGATGGGACGTATCAGCAACGTAACTGCTTTCTATCAGACGCTCAGGGCTTATACAACCGACTTTGACATCATTGGACTGAGCTATTATCCCTATTGGCATGGTGGATTGAATGTGTTAGAGAATTTGCTGACTCAACTTGAGACAAGCTATCCCGACAAGCACATTCAGATTGTGGAAACTGGTTATCCGCATGCTTACTATCCCGGTAATGCCAATTATGATTTACAATCCACATGGCCTGCAACTGAGGCTGGACAAAAGGCTTATGCTACAGATTTGGTCATGGCATTGAACGCTCATAGCAAGGTCAATGGTTTTTATTGGTGGTTCCCCGAGGCTAATGAGTTTGGCATCAACTATAATAATGCTGTGACCACCAGTTGGTACAACTGTGGATGGTGGGATAATCAGAATGGGCAAGTAATGGATGCCTTATTTGAGACTTTTGCCTTCCTTGATGGAAGTGGTGAGGACCCAGTAGAACCCACCGATAGCACTAGCCTTTATATCATCGGTGGCGAGGGCAGCTGGAGCTTGACTGCACCAATGGCCAAGATGACCAACTTGGGCAATGGAATCTATGTGGATACGTTGACGATTAACCAGCCTATTTATTTTGTGTTTGCTGACGGAGGCCCCGATATCTGGAACGACGACTGGACTCTGTTTAACAGCACATATCGTTATGGTCCCGCATCAACGTTCACAATCACAACTGGTACAGAGTACACGACTGCCAAGCGTGATAACAATTACTCCTATTACTTTGTGGGCGATGGTAGTGATTATCTTTTCACATTTGACATTGATAACCTTCGGTTCAAGATTGAAGTGGTAGAAAGTCAGCCCGAAATATTGATAGGTGACGTGAATGATGACCGATTGGTGAATATCAGCGATGTCGCAACGCTTATCAATTACCTGCTTGGTGGCCAGAATGTTTCTTTTAATGCTGCTAATGCCGATGTCAATCAAGATAAGAATATCAATATTAGTGATGTCACGAGTTTGATTTCTAGACTTTTAAACGGTTCAATGTAGTTGAGCGGTTAGAGTTTATTGATGATTGCAGAAAATTGTGTACCTTTGCAGAAAAATTGAAATAAATAGACAAATGAAAAGATTTCTTTTTGCGCTTTTTGCTTTTTTATCATTACTTGTTGCCTTTGCGCAACTTCAGGAAGTGTTACCCTTGTCGGTGCAAAATTTCATGGATGAGTGTGCTCAACGTCATTCACTAAACAAGGCATCTGTGGTATCTGAAAGATATCAGAACCAATTTGCAGCACCACGCATTGTTGATGGCGTCGAAATGGTAGATGCATTTATCGATATTGATAATAGTGCTGTAGTGAATGCTTTGAAGAATCGAGGTGTCAGAGTGGATTGTGAGTTTGACGGTTTCGTCGTTGCCAGGATTCCAATGGACATTTTGAATAAAGTATCTCAGATTCCCGGCGTGTCTAATGTCGAAATCGGTAGAACCGTAGAGCTGTGTACAGACTCGACCCTTAGTCAGACTCATGCAGGTCAAGTACTTAATGGTCCTGATTATGGTCTTCCTCAGGCATACGATGGTACAGGTGTGATTATTGGTATCATTGATTCCGGTTTTGAGTATCAACATTATGCTTTCCGTAGTTCAGATGATCCGACACGCACACGTATTGTGAGAGTCTATGATACGGTTAACGAAACTGGACATCCTGTATATAACGGGACAGACAAATTCCCGGGTTCGGTATTTATGGGAGAGCAGATTGATACATTGACTTATGACACGAAGGGCTCACATGGCACCCACACAACATGTATTGCATCAGGCATGCATGTCAATGGCTATGGAGGTATGGCCCCTGGTGCCGAAATCGTATTGTGTTCAGTTCGCGATATGGATGTGAGTGTTAGCGAGCCTGATGTAGTTCGTGCCATGACGTATATCTATTCTTATGCTGATAGTGTCGGGAAACCATGTGTAATCAGTCTGAGTATGAGTGCTAAAGATGGTCCTCATGACGGAAGCGACCATATTTCTCAAGCAGTAGCACAATTAACTGGACCGGGTCGAATCTTTGTTATCGCTGCAGGTAATAATGGTAATATCGGCCATTATACTTGTGGTCCCGTTACTGCCGCTAAACCTCTTAATATGCTATTAGGTTGTGAACCGCCGTATGCAGTGAGTGCTGATAATTCTTATTACTATAAGAAGATCTGGTTTGAAACTTGGGTGAGAGGCACTGACCAGCGAATAACTGCAAGATTCCATATTTTTGATAAATATACAAAACGAATAGTTTGGACGTCAGAACTCGTTAAGGTATATAAACAATTTGATTCATCTTTGTTCAGTAAGTATTTTGCTCCAGATCCGTCAGTAGATAATCTTGGATATCTTAAAGCATTTGTAGCAAAGTCTAATACTACAAATAAGTATGAATTATACTGTGCGATATATAACTTGAAGTGCCAAGAGAGAACTCATAATAATGGATATATCAGCAGTCGCTACCAGATAGGCGTAACGGTTTATCCCCCATCATCTTATTCTTCTAGTATGCCCGATAGCTGTTATGTGGACTCATGGATGTGTACGGGTGTGCGAGGAACATACAATGGCGATATCTATATGGACGAGATTTCAGAGAGTGGTGACACCATTACTCAGGCTGTAAATAATTTCTACGCATGGGCATATAATAGTAGTTCGATCAATCCCTACGCTGTTCACGACTCTATTATCTCGGCAGGAGGTTATGTGGGACGTACTTCCTATAATTCTTTAAATAATGGCCTGGTATATGACACATACTATACTGTTCCAGGAAGTACCTATTATGCTTCATCCTATCAGGATCCAGGCTATGGACCTACGGGTAAACATCTACCGATTGTGATGGCTCCTGGATATTGTGTTGTTGCTGCCTGCAGCAGGAACTCGTCAGTGCATAGTCCTGGTTCCGATTATAATGTGATGAATTATAATGGCTACTTGTGGGGTGTTATGAGTGGTACATCAATGGCGTCACCGACCGTTGCTGGAATCATTGCGCAATGGCTTCAGATAGAACCGAACTTGTCACCTAGTGATGTGAAGAATATCATTGCCCAAACCGCTATCAAGGATCAGTATACACAAGACCCAGTTGATGGACATCGTTTTGGACCCAATGGTAAGATTGATGCCATGGCTGGTGTCAGGTATCTTCTTGGTCTTAATGGGGAGGATGATATTTTGTTAGGTGATGTTGACGGTAATGGTATCGTCAAGATAACGGATCTTGCTATTCTTATCAATTATTTATTGGATAACGAGGATGGATCCAACATGGTATTGACCAATGCCGATGTAAATCAAGATGGACGCATCACAGTTTGGGATATAACAAAATTGATTGATATATTGTTAAGCAGTGAATAACAGAACGATTCTGCTTCCTTGCTGGACGATATCCTGGCATAGCAGTTTTTACGTTTGACATTTTAGTCTATCTGTTTTAATAATAAAAATGATGAGATATCAATTATTCTTTGGTCTATTATTGGCATTTGTGCTGTCGAGCAGGGTTAATGCCCAGAACCTTTACCCATTGACGGTTCAACAATTCCTGGATGAACAGACCGAGTATAATCGGTATAAATCAATGTCATCACTGTCGTCAATAGATGATGACTGTTTCCAGTTTGTCTCTCCTCGCGTTGTGGACGGAGTTGAGGTAGTTGATGCTTTCATCGCATTTGATAATCAACTTACGCTCAGCCGACTTCAGCGCTCAGGAGTTATCATCAACAGCCTGTTTGACGGTTTTGTGACCGCTCAAATTCCTATGGATCAATTGACAGCTGTCTCTCAGATGACTGGCGTGAAGGATGTGGAGATCAGCAGGAGATTGAAGCTCTGTACCGACAGCACAATGAGTGCCACCTTTGCCGGTTATGTGATGAATGGAACATCCCATGGGCTTCCTGCCGACTATGATGGCACAGGTGTGATTGTTGGTGTGATTGATGTGGGCTTTGATTTTCAGCACCGTGCATTCAGGTTTAATGATGACCCGTCACTGACGCGCATTGTCAGAGTGTACAATACACAGGACAAAACAGGACACAAAGCTAGGTATAATGGTATCTATGTGTTGCCGGGTTCAGTCTTTATGGGTGATGAAATCTATCGTCTGACATCCGACAATAGAAACAAGACTCATGGGACTCACACATCGAGCATCGCAGCTGGTTCTCATGTGAACGGCTATGGTGGCATGGCACCTGGTTCCGACATCGTCATGTGCGCGATCAGTAATTATGAGGGAAACGTTTCGGCCGTCGACATTGCCAACTGTGTACGATACATCAACAGTTATGCTGACAGTGTCGGACAGCCTTATGTGATCTCTCTCAGTGTGGGTACTGCTAATGGTCAACATGACGGATTAGACTACCTGTCCAAGATTGTCAATCAGACGATGGGACCTGGTAAGATCTTTGTGATTGCAGCTGGCAACAATGCTGGTAATCGTTTTTATGCTCACCACAATTCTTCACCATCCTCGCCGTTGAACTTGATGTTCAAGTGTGGTAATAATCTTGGCGGGGATTCCACCTATTATTATGGCGGTGTCAATTGTGATATCTGGATGCGGTCTGCGTCTGTCAACTTCTATTACAAGTTCCATATTATTGACCTAATTACGAGCAAGATCGTTTGGGAATCCGGTGAGCTTGCCAGTAAGACTACGATTGACTATTCCCAGTTAGGGGGGTACTATATCTATGATACTTCCGCCGATACTACGGGCTATATCGCTACCGAGACCAGTTATGTCTCTACTGGAAGGAAATATCGTCTGGAAATCAAGGTTCGCAACTTGAAATGCAGTAACTATAGTAATGTCGGCGGCGTGAAGAAGAGTCGTTATGCCTTGGGTGTCACTGTATATCCTCGTAGGGATGTCACCAGTGAGATTGATGCTTGGTATTGCAACTCGAGTGGACGTTTTGGGACTTACAGCAAACAGGTGACAACTATGGATGGAAACGTAGTTAATCGGTTCTATGCCGCTCCCAGTGACTCCTGTTGCATCGGCACCTATGCCTGTGGTGACTCGACGATATCGGCTGGCGCTTACTCGGCGCGCAATTCCTACTATTCCCTGTTCCAGAATAACATTGTGACTGACCGTACCATCACAGTCGGTGATATCGCATCATTCTCGGGCTATCAGATTGCTGGCGCTGGACCGACTGGCGAAGCATTGCCTACGATCTGTGCGCCTGGAACACTAGTCGTCGCTGCCGGTAGCCGTTATTCTTATTGGCCAAGCAGCTCCAGCACTGTAATGAAGAGCTCGGATGGCAGCTACTGGGGAGTAATGAGTGGCACTTCGATGGCGGCACCCACTGTAGCAGGCATTATTGCACTGTGGCTGCAGGCCGATCCCACTTTGTCGGTTGCCGATGTGAAAAGTATTCTGGCCGAGACTGCAATCCGTGATCGCTTCACAATAGGTAAAAACCATGACCAGTTTGGTCCCAATGGCAAGATCAACGCCTTGGCTGGAATGGAAATGGTGCTGAAACGATTAAAACCCCTGATGGGCGATGTGAATGGCGACTCTGTTGTTGATATCAGTGATGTGACATCAATGATAGCATACCTTCTCAATAACAGTAGTGAGGAAATCAATCAGAAGGCGGCCGATGTAGACGGCGATGGCCGTGTCACCATCTATGACCTGACGTTATTGGTCAACTACCTGGTTAATAAAAACGTGTGGTAAAGATTCTGTTCCTGATGCTGGCGCATTAGGGAGATTGTGATAACGAATCAAGCCGGTTGCTCATTTGGGCAACCGGCTTGTTCGGTTTTGGAAGCGTCACGATGAACGCGTTACTTGGTTATATCGATGAGGTTGTGTCCCGTCATCTCCTTGGGCTGGGGCAGTCCCATGATGTGCAGGATGCTCGGAGCGACGTCGGCAAGACGGCCGTTGTTGATGATCAGCTCGGGATCCTCGGTGACGTAGATGATGGGCACTGGATTGAGCGAGTGGGCGGTGTTGGCAGTGCCGTCGGTGTTGATGGCATGATCGGCGTTGCCGTGGTCAGCGATGATGATGACCTCATAGCCGGTGGCACGTGCAGCCTCAACGGTGTCGTGAACGCAGCGGTCCACGGCCTTGACGGCCTGGGTGATGGCGTCATAGACGCCCGTGTGTCCAACCATGTCACCGTTGGCATAGTTCACCACGATGAAGTCATACTTGTCCTCGCGGATGGCAGCGACGAGTTTGTCACGTACTTCATAGGCGCTCATCTCGGGCTTCAGGTCATAGGTGGGCACGTCGGGAGACGGCACCAGGATGCGGTCCTCGCCCTCGAAGGGCTGCTCACGTCCACCGCTGAAGAAGAATGTCACGTGGGCATACTTCTCGGTCTCGGCGATGTGCAGCTGGCGCTTGCCCAGGCTTGACAGATACTGTGACAACGTGTTGTCGACGTTCTCCTTGGGGAACAAGATGTGCATGTCCTTGAAGGTGGGGTCATAGGGCGTCATGCAGTAGTACTGCAGGCCGGGGATGACCTTCATGCCGTCTTCGGGCTTGTCCTCCTGGGTCAAGGCGATGGTAATCTGCTTGGCTCGGTCATTGCGGAAGTTGAAGAAGATCACCACGTCGCCCTCCTGGATGCGTCCGTCAACGGTCGAGTTGACGATGGGCTTGATGAACTCGTCGGTCACGCCCTCGTCATAGGACTCCTGGATGGCACGCACCATGTCGTCGCTCTGCTTGCCCACACCAGCCGTGAGCATGTCGTAGGCCACCTTGATGCGGTCCCAGTTGTTGTTGCGGTCCATCGCGTAGTAGCGGCCGATGACGGTAGCTACGGTTCCTGCGCTCTGGTTGCAGTGCTCAATGACCTGGCCGACAAAGCCTTTGCCGCTCTCGGGGTCAGTGTCACGACCATCCATGAAGCAGTGTACATAGACCTTTTCCAGGCCGTACTCCTTGGCGATGTCACACAGTGCCATCAGATGCTCCTGCGAACTGTGTACGCCGCCTGTGCTCGTCAGACCCATGATGTGCAGAGCCTTGCCGTTCTCCTTGGCATAGGTGTAGGCGCTCACTACCTCGGGGTTCTTGAGGATCGAGCCGTCCTTGATGCTGTTGTTGATCTTCACCAAGTCTTGATAGACGACGCGTCCACCGCCGATGTTGAGGTGGCCCACCTCGCTGTTACCCATTTGGCCGTCGGGCAGACCCACGTCCTCGCCACATGCACGCAGTGTGCTGTGGGGATAGGCTGCACGCAGGAAGTCGAGATATGGAGTCGGAGTACTATAAATCGCGTTGCTGTGGCCTTTGGGACCCTCGCCCCAGCCATCCAGAATCATCAATAATGCTTTCTTTGCCATAATTTATTTTTACCTATTTGATTTGGGCTACAAAAGTAATACTTTTTTATGAAATAAAGAGCAGATGATAGAGAATAGATACAATAGTTGCCATAGTGACTATCGTATAAAATAGTGGCTATAGATGGAATCGTTAGGGTGGTGGCATCGCGGGTCGGGGGTGATGAGGGACAAGATGGAGGTGATGGTGCCGTGATAGTGGATCATCAAGGTGACAAAAAAGAGACGCAAAATTTTGCGTCTCTATATTATTCTTTGCGCCTTAGCGCCTTAGCGTGGGGTCGCGCGGTGCGCGGATGCCAGCTAAAGGCTAACAGCTAAAGGCTTATTGGGCCTCGGCGATGAGTTCGATCTCGACGAGGGCGGCCTTGGGGAGGTCCTTGACGGCGAAGGCACAGCGTGCGGGGAAGGGGGCCGTGAAGAACTCGGCGTAAACCTCGTTCATGGGACCGAAGTTGGCAATCTCGCTGAGGAAAACGGTGGTCTTGACAACGTTGTTGAGGTCGAGTCCCTCGCTCTGGAGGATGGCGCGTGCGTTGAGCAGGCTCTGACGGGTCTGTTCCTTAATGCCTCCCTCGGGGAAAGCGCCGGTCTCGGGGATGATGGGCAGCTGGCCCGATACGAAAACGAGATTACCAGTGCGGATAGCCTGGCTGTAAGGTCCGATGGCAGCAGGTGCCTTGTCTGTGTTTAATGCTTTCATTGTTCTTAGTTTCTAGTCCTTAGTTTCTAGTCCCTAGTTCTTGGTCACTGGCTGGCGGATGCCAACTAGAAACTGTGGACTAGGGACTAGAAACTCAAAATAAAATTACTTCTTGATACCCATTTTCTTGGCGATCTTGGCGGGGATGGCATCCTTGTGAACGAGGATGTTCAAGGTCTTGGCGCGGAAGAAGGCCTCGCTGCAATAGAAGTAGCCTTCATAGAGCTGGTTGGTGTCCCAGCTGTTCTGCACCTTGAAGTACTTGTTGCCTTCCTGGTCAACAGCCTTACCCATGATTACCATGCCGTGGTCGTCGGTGGTCTCCTTGTTGTCGAACATCTCCTGACGCTCCTCGGGGGTTACCCACTGCTCCTTCACCGGGCCCTTAATGTCCCAGAGCTCTGCCTCGCGGTCCTTGTCGCTCAGCTGAGCCCAGCGAGCCATGTCGGTACCAGCAGCATCGGGAACTTCCTTCTTGATGGGCAGGATGGCATAACCATTGCGCCACTTGAAGCCTTTCTCGCTCACGTCAGAACCCCAAGCGATGCTGTAGCCGTTGTCGATAGCGTAGTTGGCAATCTCGAGCAGTTCGTCGATGGGCACGTTCTGATAGGTTGACCACAACCAGTTGTCGGCCACCTCGAGGATGAAGGGCTGATAGTAGGGGTGGTGGGTAAACGATGCGATGGGCACATAGTCGTCCATGTTGAGGCCGAGGCTGGCAGCCCAGGTCTGCGGGGTATAGGTCTTGCCCTCATAGACGAAGTTCTCGGGCATCTTGCCCATGTAACCGTCGAGGATGCCCTTCAGGCCGTCCATCCACGCGGGAGTGAGCTTGCCGCGGCTGTTCTTGTTGATGGTGCCAACGTAGCCTTTCAGCAGGGTGGTCAACTCGTGGGTGTCGAACTTCTTGTCACCGTAGGTCATGCCGGTGTACACCTCGTTGGGTACCATACCGTATTTGCGCCATACGTAGGGCACGTCCTCGGCAGCGCCACCTTCGGCGAAGTTGATGGTGCCATCCATGCGGATGTACTTGATGGCCTTGTCATAGTAGCAGTGGTTAACCACGAAGCCTTCGCTGAGGTGAACCTCCTTGCCGGTGATGCGCAGGATCTCATTCTCAAAGAAGGAGTTGGTGGAGTAGCACCAGCACGTACCGGACTTGTTCTGGTCCTTAACGGGGGTGTGACGAATCACCTTGGTGTCGGTGAACTTGAAACCGGTGCTGTCGGGGATGACAACCTTGCTGTCGGCCAGTACATTGATGGAAACGGCCGAAGCGAGCAGTAAGAACAAAAATTTCTTCATAAAATTTGAGTTAGTTATTAATATTAGGTTAATTATATTGGTCAATTTAACTCACAAAGGTACTTACTTTTTTTGAAAATCGGGGAATTTGTGACAATAAAAAGCAAAAAATGCTCCATTGTTGGCGGTCGCGCCACGTTGGAGCATCGTTTTTCCATGAATCAGATAGATTAAGATTTGATTGATGATGCCGCAAAATTAGTGCAAGTCGAACACAAAACCAAATTTATTTGAGTTTTGTTGAGACGCAGCCTAATTTATGGAAAATTAGTGCAAGTCGAACACAAAACCAAATTTTGTGCAAGTTGGATACCATGAAATTTATTTCAATGGTTGAAGCGCAGCCAAAATTATCCACATTTATTTGAGTTTTGTTGAGACGCAGCCTTATTTATCTAAAATTAGTGCAATTCTTTCAACTTGCACAATTTTTTTGTACCTTTGTACTATGATTTATCCCTCAACATTTGAGACCAAGATAGGCTTTGATGCCGTGAGGCGAGAGTTGGAACGTCATTGTGTGAGTGCACTGGGCGCAGCCAACGTGCCTCGCCTGCGATTCTCGACCCACCGTGATGAGGTCGTTCGCTGGCTCGAGGAGACCAATGAGTTCCTGTCCATCGTGCAGACTGGCAAGGAGTTTCCGCTGAGTTACTATTTTGACCTGCGTGTCGTGCTCAAGGAAGTGTCGACGCCTGGCACCTTCTTGTCTGCCGAGCGCTTGTTCGACCTACAGCGACTGCTGGTGACCGTGAGTCAGGTGGCCCGATTCTTTTCCATTGATGGTGAGGGGGGCACGCCTTATCCACGCCTGCGGGAACTGACTAGCGGCATGCAGTCGTTTCCCGAGTTGAGTGCTGCCATCGGTCATGTGCTCGACAAGGCGGGAAATATCAAGGACACGGCTTCGCCCCACTTGCACGAGTTGCGCATCTCCATTGCCCGGGTGACCAGCAGCATCAACGGCACCCTGCGCCGCATCATTGCCCAGGGCAAACAGGACGGCATCCTGGATAATGACGTCCAGCCCTCGTTGCGTGACGGTCGCCTCGTGTTGCCGGTGAGTGCCATGAACAAACGCAAACTGCACGGTATCGTTCATGACGAGAGCGCTACGGGAAAGACTGTATTCATTGAGCCTGATGCCATCGTTGAGGCCAATAACCGTATCCGTGAAACAGAGGCCGAGATTGCCCGTGAGATCATCCGTATCCTCACCGAGGTGACCGACCAGATCAGACCGCACCTCGGAGAACTGGCAGGTGTGCTCGAGACCCTTGGCCAGTTGGACTTTATCCGCGCCAAGGCCCTGTTCGCCCTGGACGTGGGGGCACAGATGTGCCATGTGGACCGCAAACCGGTCATTGAGTGGTACAACGCCATCCACCCGGCTCTGATGCTGTCACTCAGGGTTCAGGGCAAGGAGGTTGTGCCGCTGAATATCACATTGAACAAACAGGACCGCATCCTGGTCATCTCGGGCCCCAACGCCGGCGGCAAGTCGGTGTGCCTGAAGACCGTCGGAGTAGTGCAATACATGATGCAGTGTGGCCTGTTGCCCACGCTACGCGATAATTCTCACATGGGCCTGTACCATGATATCTTTATCGATATCGGTGACCAGCAGAGCATCGAGAATGACCTGAGTACCTATAGCAGTCACCTGCAGAATATGAAATTGTTCCTGTCCAAGGGCGGCAAGGAGACGCTCATACTCATTGACGAGATGGGAAGCGGCACCGAGCCACAGATTGGTGGCGCCATTGCTCAGTCTATCCTGGAGCAGCTCAATGAGCATCAGGTGATGGGTGTGGTGACCACCCACTACCAGAACCTGAAACACTTTGCCGATGAGACAGATGGCATCGTCAATGGTGCAATGCTCTATGACAGGCAGCGCATGCAGCCGTTGTTCCAGCTGTCGATGGGCTATCCAGGCAGTTCATTTGCCATCGAGATTGCCCGCAAGACAGGCCTGCCACAGCATGTCATTGACAAGGCCAGTGAGATTGTGGGCAGCGACTATATCAATATGGACAAGTATCTGCTTGACATCGTGCGTGACCGCCGTTACTGGGAGAATAAGCGGCAGGACGTGCGCGGCAAGGAGAAACGGCTTGACCAGATGATTGCCGACTATGAGGAACGCCTGGATAGCATCCGCGCCGAGCATCGGCAGATTATCCATGAGGCAAAGGCCGAAGCACAGGAAATCCTGCGAGGTAGTAACGCCCAGATTGAGCGAACCATCAAGGAAATCCGTGAACAACAGGCCGAGAAAGAGCGTACCAAAGAATTGCGGCGCCAACTTGACGAATTCAAGCAGCGACTTAACACTCAGGACCCAGAGGAGCCCTCGCGTCTCAAGGAACTCACCCCCAAGGACAAGCCCCGACGCAAGCAGCCCAAGAAGAAAACGCCACAACCCGTTGCCAAGGATCGCCCCTTGCAAGCTGGTGACAACGTGGTGCTGAAAGGGACGACTACCGTGGGCACACTCATCAGCATTGACGAGAAATATGCCCTTGTGGCATTCGGAAATATCAAGACGCGTATCGAGGCGGACCAGGTGGAACGCACCATGCGCAAGGAGAAGTTGCCCAAGGCCGAATCGCTGGGTCGTGCGACGACCGATGAAATCAGGGCAAGGCAGCTGAACTTCAAACCCGACATTGACGTGCGTGGCATGCGTGCCGATGAGGCCTTGCAGGCGATTACCTATTTCATTGATGACGCCATCCAGTTCAATGCCCAGCGCGTGCGCATTCTGCACGGTACGGGCACCGGGGCGTTGAAGGTGGCTATCCGTGAGTACTTGCACACCGTGGGCGGCGTGAAGTCCTATCGTGACGAACATGTGCAGTTCGGTGGCGCGGGTATCACTGTTGTGGAACTGGAGTAGTTATTAGATAAAAGATAATAGACGTTAGACATTAGACGTTAGATATTAGACGTTAGACATTAGACATAAGACGTTAGACATAAGACGTTAGATAATAGATATTTGATAGATATGAGTGAGGGTAATGTTTTTTTCAGGGCGTTTAGGACTACTGGTGGGGCGGTACCGTTTGACCGCATTACGACAGCAGATTATGAACCTGCCATCCGTCAGGGAATCTTGGAACATGATGCTGAGGTAAAAGCCATCATAGACAATGACACCGAGGCGACGTTTGAGAATACCATCGTAGCACTGGACCGCTCTGGCAGCATGCTCAACCGTGTGCTGGGCGTGTTCTATCCCATGTTGTCGTGCAATGCCGATGACGAGTTGATGGCCGTCAGCGAGCGCATGGCACCAGTGTTGAGCGAGCACTTCAACGGCATCACCCTCAATGAGCAGTTGTGGAAGCGGGTGAAGTATGCCCATGACCATTTTGATACCGAGCACTATGACCTGGAAGACCAGATGCTGATGCGCGAGACCTATGACGGCTTTGTGCGTAGCGGTGCTAATCTCGAAGGCGAGGACCGTGAGCGCTATCGCCAACTGTCAAAACGGTTGACCGAGCTGACCTTGAAGTTTGACCAGAATGCACTTAAAGAGACGCCGCGTTACGAGCTCTGGCTCACAGAGGAAGACCTCGGCGGGCTGCCTGAGAGCGCGATTGATGCCGCCAAACAGGCAGCCAAGGACAAGGGACGCGAGGACGCTTGGCTGGTGACACTCAATGCTCCCAGCTACGGTCCCTTCATGAAATATAGTGACCGCCGTGACCTGCGAGAGCAGTTATATAAGATGTATAATCGCCAGTGTACCGAGGGAGAATTCTGTAATCTTGATGTGCTGCGCGACATCGCCAACACGCGGCTTGAAATCGCACGGCTGATGGGGTGCAAGACCTTTGCCGACCACAAATTGCAGCACACGATGGCTCAGACGCCTGCTAACGTATATAGTATGTTGAACCGTTTGCGTGAGGCCTACTTGCCTGTGGAGCGCAGCGAGATGAAGCGTCTTACTGCTTTTGCCAGCGAGTTGGAGGGCAAGCCAGTGAACATCATGCCGTGGGACTACAGTTATTACAGCAATAAGGAGAAGGACTCGATGTTTGAAATCAACGACGAGTTGCTGCGTCCTTATTTCGATCTGAGCCAGGTCACAAAAGGCGTGTTTGGCTTTGCCAAGCGGATGTATGGCTTGCGCTTCACGCCCAACCATGATGCCCAGGTGTTCCATCCCGAGGTTGAGGTCTATGACGTGACCGACGAGGATGGAAAGGCTGTGGGAATGCTCTATCTCGACTTCTTCCCCCGTGCAACCAAGCAGAGCGGAGCCTGGATGACCAGTTTCCGTGAGCAGTACATCGATGATGACGGCAATGACGTACGTCCCCTGGTGACGCTGACGATGAACTTCACACGTCCCACCGACACCAAACCGTCGTTGCTCACCGTGCGTGAGGTCGAAACCTTCATGCATGAGTTTGGCCATGGGTTGCACTGCCTGTTGTCACGTTGCAAGTACCAGTCGCTCTCTGGTACCAATGTCTATCGCGACTTTGTCGAGGTGCCCTCACAGTTCAACGAGAACTATGTCTATGAGCGCGAGTTCCTGGATAGCTTTGCTCGTCATTACCAGACGGGAGAACCTGTGCCTCAGGAGTTGATTGACCGACTGATTGCCTCGTCACAGTATGGAGCTGCCTATGCATGTGTTCGTCAGCTGGGCTTTGGTTTCATTGACATGGCATGGCACAGCATTACTGAGCCCTATGAAGGCGACGATTTCCAGTTTGAATATAATGCCATCAAGGATGTTCAGGCCTTTGAACCTGTTGATGGATGTATCATGTCGCCGCAGTTCACCCACATCTTCTCGGGTGGCTATGCAGCAGGCTACTACGGCTACAAGTGGGCCGAGATGATTGAGTGTGACGCCTTTGATAAGTTCAAGCAGGACGGGATCTTCAATCGCGAGACCGCTCGGTCATGGGTCGAGAATGTCCTCTCGCGTGGCGGTACCGAGGCACCGATGGCGCTCTACAAGCGTTTCCGTGGTGCTGAGCCGGGCATCGATGCCATGATGCGCCGCGACGGCATCACTAAACAATAACAAATAATTGATTATCAAGAATGAAGAAGTTACTCTTTCTGTTGATGTTATGTCCGCTGATGATGATCACATCATGCAAGGACAATGCCGAGAAAGCCAACAATACCACCAAAACCACCACTAAGGAGATGTTGCTGGCGCAAGAAATCAAGGCTACTAATGATCAGTTGCCCATACAGGTGGATGAAGCCACGACGTTATTGTCGGTGTCCAAGCTTGGAGAATATGTGATCTATGAGTATTCGGTTAATGAGGGTGATATGGATTTCAAGCAATTCATTGAACATATAGAAGACTTCAGGAACAACATAAAAGACCAAATTATCACCATGAGCACTCCTAACACCGAGGTTTACGCTTTCATGTCCCTGATCAGGGACACAGGTAGGGATTTGCGTTATCAGTACACGGGGAATCTTACGGGTAAGGTCACGACCATCGAATTCACCAACGATGATCTCCATGAGATGATAAAAGATTTTGACCAAAATTGAGTATAGGCGATAATTACTGGATGATGATGAATAGGATAAATAGGACTTTCAGGCTAGCCAGTAAGGATGATGTGCCGGTAATCATGCGTCTCATCGAGGAGGCGCGCGGCATCATGCGGTCGTGCGGTAATATGAACCAGTGGATTGACGGTTACCCCAGTGAGGAGACTATCCTGAACGATATTGACAATGGCCATTGCTACGTGTGTGTGGAGCAGGGTGGGGAAGTGACCGCCTCGTTCGCCTTTATTCCAGGTCCCGAACCTACTTATAAGGAAATCTATGAGGGCGCATGGCTCGATGACAAGCCTTATTATGTGGTGCACCGTCTGGCGAGTACTGCAGCGAGTCATGGCATCTTCAACGATGTGATGGATTACTGCATGGGTGTGGCAGGCAACTTGCGCATCGACACACACCGCGACAACGTCATCATGCGTCATGTCATCGAGCGTTACGGCTTCACCTACTGTGGAATCATCTACTTGATGAATGGTGACGAGCGCTTGGCCTATCAGTTAGGGGAAAGTCGATAGCTATTTTTTGTTCAGGAGTACCAGAGTTGTCTATGTCGCGACTCCTGTCACGACCATTCATGGATAAAACAATCAGGGCCGGCCCGTTAGGGTCAGCCCTGATCTGTTATTAAGGATTAATCTTATGTTCTCTGATTAGTTCTTCTTCAGCTCGTCGGCAACCTTCTGAGCAGCGTCAGCAGCCTTGTCCTTAGCAGCGTCAACGGCGTTGCCAGCGGCATCCTTAGCAGCGTCAACAGTCTCACCAGCCTTGTCCTTAGCAGCGTCAACAGCAGCACCAGCAGCATCGGTAGCGGCGTCAACAGCCTCGTTGACCTTCTCCTTAGCGGCGTTGGTTACGAACTCAGTGAAACCAGCCTTCAGGTTCTCGGGAACATCGATGTAGTTGGTCATCTTCTCAGCCAGGGTCGGGATCTTAGCCAGGATGGCGTCCTTATTATTCTCCCAAACGGTCTTGATGATGTTGATGATGTTGAAGTAACCAGCCTGGTCGCCACCATTCAGCAGCTCCTCAGCCTTAGCCTTCAGGCCATCAAGCAGGGTAACAGCGCTAGCCTCGTCTGCGCAGTTCAGCAGGTCAGCGGTAACGCTCTCTACAGAGGGAGCTACCTCTTCGGTCTGCTCTTGTGCAACTTCCTCAGCGGGCTTGGTCTCGGTCTTGCAACCAACAAATGCGATAGCAGCAACAGCTGCAAACATCAATAAAAACTTCTTCATAATAAAACAACTTTTAATTTAAAAAAAATAATAAAACGAATTTCAACGCCGCAAATGTAACGGCTATTTTTGAATTACCAAATTTTTTTGTCCTAATTTTTTATTTTTTAGCACTTTTCTTGCCAGTTTGAGTCAATTTGCAGTCAAAAAACTGTAACTTTGCAGTGCAGAATTTTGCCCGATTTTTTGTTTAGCAATTTTCGTGCCAAAATTGTTGCTTACAGCTAAATAAGTTGAAATTAAATCAAAAAACTTAATTATATGTTTGTTTACATTTTAATGGGAGGTATCTTTATTCTGAGTCTAGTGGTTCAGAACTCCCTCAAGTCGAAATTTGCCAAGTATAGTAAGATTCCTCTGGGCGTGCCTATGGCGGGACGTGACATCGCCAGTGCAATGCTTCAGCAGAATGGTTGTGGCAATGTGCAGGTAACCAGTGTTAGCGGTCAATTGACCGACCACTTCAATCCTGCCAATAGCACGGTGAACCTGAGTGAGCCGGTCTATGCTACCAATAGTATTGCCGCAGCAGCGGTTGCCGCTCATGAGTGTGGCCATGCCATTCAGCACAAGGTGGGCTACAGCATGCTACAGCTGCGCACCAAATTGGTTCCTATTGTGTCTTTCGCATCCAAGACTGTTCAATGGCTCTTGCTTGCGGGAATCATGATTGTTGAGGTGACACCAATTCCCCTGTATATTGCTCTTGCCATGTTTGGCATGACAGTACTTTTCAGCTTTGTGACGCTTCCCGTCGAGGTGGATGCCAGCCGTCGAGCCGTCAAGTGGCTTGAGACTTCAGGCATTGCCAGCGGTCAACAACTGGGTTACGCCAAGGATGCCCTGCGTGCTGCAGCCTATACCTATGTTGTCGCCGCAATCGGTTCGTTGGCTACATTATTATATTACGCTGCCATCTTCCTTGGTGGCCGCCGAAGGTAGAATTACAATTAATAAACAGATATAAGAAAGACATATACATATTATAATGGCACAAAAACCGTCTATTCCAAAAGGCACCCGCGACTTTTCGCCTATCGAAATGGCGCGTCGCAACTATATTTTCAATACGATTAAAGACGTTTTCCTGCTCTACGGGTTCCAGCAGATTGAGACCCCAGCCATCGAGAACCTGTCCACGCTGATGGGCAAGTATGGCGAGGAAGGCGACAAACTCTTGTTCAAGATTCTCAACAGCGGTGATTATCTGAAGGATGCTCCTGATGACCTGCTGTCGGCTCATGACTCGCTGCACCTGACGACCAAGATCAGCGAGAAGGGACTGCGCTACGACTTGACGGTCCCCTTTGCCCGCTACGTCGTCCAGCACCGCAACGACTTGCAGATGCCGTTCAAGCGCTATCAGGTGCAGCCCGTGTGGCGTGCTGACCGTCCGCAGAAGGGTCGTTACCGCGAGTTCTACCAGTGTGACGCCGATATCGTGGGCAGCGATTCACTCTTGAACGAGGTGGAACTGGTGACGATGATTGACGAGGTGTTCAGCCGCTTCAACATCAATGTCGCCATCAAATTGAACAACCGCAAGATTCTGAGCGGCATTGCCGAGATTATCGGTGCCGCCGACAAGATCATTGATATTACCGTTGCTATCGACAAGCTTGACAAAATCGGTCTTGACAATGTCAATGCCGAGTTGAGGGAGAAAGGCCTGACCGATGATGCCATCGCCACGCTGCAACCGTTGTTGTCACTCGATGGCACCAACGAGGAGCGCTTGACTGCACTGGCCGGCATGCTTGCCAGCAGTGAGGTCGGCATGAAGGGCATCGAGGAAATGCGTTATGTGCTTGACCACGTGAAGGCGCTGGGCACCCGCGCTGTTGTCGAACTGGATGTTTCTCTGGCACGCGGTCTTAACTACTATACCGGTACCATTCTCGAGGTTAAGGCGCTGGACGTCGCCATCGGCAGTATCACGGGCGGTGGTCGCTATGACAACCTGACGGGTGTCTTCGGTATGCCTGGCCTGTCGGGCGTGGGCATCAGCTTTGGCGCCGACCGTATCTATGACGTGTTGAATGCCCTTGACCTGTATCCTGCCGATACGATGGCGATGGCGCGTGTGATGTTTGTCAACTTTGGCGAACAAGAGGCCTCGGCGTCGTTGGGCCACATCATGGCATTGCGCCGTGCGGGCATCAGTGCTGAGTTGTATCCCGACAGCGCCAAGATGAAGAAGCAGATGAACTATGCCAATGACCGCCAGATCCCCTATGTTGCCATTGTCGGCGCCGATGAGGTGGCCAACGGCACCATCGCTCTCAAGAACATGGTGACTGGTGAGCAGCAGACGTTGACCATCGACCAGGTGATCAAGACCCTGGCTTGATAACATCGCGTGTCATGAACAGTATGTACCAGCAGTTGATGCAGTTGCCGCTCTTTCAGGGCGTTAGCGCCGAGAAGATTACGGCTCTGGTAGAGAAACTGCCGTTCCATTTTCTCAAGTATCGTAACGGCGAACAGGTATTTGCTGCCGGTGATCCTTGCACCCATATCAAGTTTATCGTCTCGGGACAGGTAAGGCTAGAGACCGCTTTCTCCAACCTGCGTGTCACCATGTGTCAGACGATATCCAATCCTCATGTGCTGGCGGCAGAGTATCTGTTTGGCCGTGACACGGTCTATCCCTTCACTGCCATCAGCGACGGGGCTTGCGGTATACTGCAACTACGCAAGAGTGACTATATCAAGATGATCAGTTCTGATAAGGTCTTCTTGTTCAACATCTTGAATTATCTGTCCTCGGGCAGCCAACGCAGCTTGGCGTCTCCTCTCTCGGTCAAGAATGGCTCTGCCGCCGAGCGATTGGCCAATCTGGTTGATGCTCTCGCTATCTCGGGAGCAAAGGATATTAGTTTCCAGTATAAGCAGAAGGATCTGTGTGCCTTGTTGGGCACTCAGCGAACGACCCTGGTGGCGATGCTCGATAAGTTGAGCGAGATGGAAGTCTTGGACTATGACAGCAATAAGTTGACCATCCTCGATATGCAAGGTCTGCTCAATACACAATAATACCTCAATTGAAATGAAGTACACTTATTACACTCAAGGAACTTGTTCCTCACAGATTGATTTTGATATTGACGACCAGGGAATCCTGCGCGATGTGACCTTCTATGGAGGCTGCCATGGCAATCTTCAAGGTATCTCTATTCTTGTGAGGGATATGCCGGCAAGTGATGTCATTGCCAAACTGCAGGGCATCCGCTGTGGTTACAAGAATACCTCATGCCCTGACCAATTGGCCAAAGCATTACGCGAAGCGCTGGCAAAGGAATAAACGTTATTTTTGAACACATTAAAAATTTTTAAGTAAAAGTAAGAATATGAAAAAGATTTTATTGATGTCGGCAGTTGCCATTGCACTGTCGTTTGCGAGCTGCAACAATGGTGATTATAAATCCAAAGGCCAGGAAATGGCTAAACAGCTCGACGAGGCAGTAGAGCAACAGGATACGACCAAAACGATTGCTACTGATAAAGCCATCCGTGAGCTCGAGGAAGAAATCATTGCTTCGGGCGATTCTGTCGCTCTTAATGACTTCCGTGATGCCATGAAGGATTCACGCGTCCGCAATGCTACTTTCGTCACCCTTTCTAAGATACGCAATGGCGTTGACAAGAAAGAGGCCATCAATGAAGTGATTCAGGATGCGATGAAGAGCGATGTCAACATCGGTGCTGTCACCTCGGCAATAGATGCTGTTTTGAAGGCTGAGGAACAGCAGCACCAGCAAAAATAATCAGTCCATGAGGTGGCACGACCCTAGGTGTCTTCATGTTACTCCTGCCAGTATGCTTACTGTCATGGCGCTCTTGTTGTGTGTCGTGATGGTGGGGTGTGGCACGGGTATAGAGGTCACGGGGCATGTTACCGATAAAGATGTTCGCAAGGTCATCAATCAATCTCCCATTCGTGAGATGACTGTGACCTTGGATCCATATCTGGATTCGTTGCCGGCGTGGCAACAGGGCAAGCGGTTCTGGGTTACCGATGACAGGGTGAAACAGCTGTTTGCCTACAGTCAGGAATATGACAAAGATACGTTGCCGCTTGCCGGGCATGTACTGCAGTATGTGTCCCACAAGACGGGCGGTCTCTTCAATGACGATGACCGCTATGTGGAGATATCTCTGATAGACAGTGCGACCAATCATCTCTACATCTGTCGTGCGGGCAAGGCCACCGATGCCAATCGGCGCGGCTTTACGATTCCTATGCTCATTGACCTGGATATGGTAGAGCACACCGCAAGGCAGGTCGTGGGTAAGGACTATTACATCCTCACACCCATCTGGTATGACCGACAGAAGGAGCAGATGGTCGATGGACGTCACTATATCAAGGTCCATATCGACAGCGTGTTGCCTGGAAATACGGTATTGCCGATGCGTGTTCTGTTCACTACCGCCGATACCCAAGAACGTGCCATGGTGTGGATGAGTGACATGTCTTCCACGATGCACGGTCGCGACTTTGACGCGCTCTTTGCCGCTGCCGACCCTCACGTATTGTATCCCGACATCAGTGATAAAACCTGGGACCTCATTACGCGCTCACAGCTTGAAGTGGGCATGACAAAGGAGGAATGCCGGCTTTCGGTCGGTAGCCCTAGAAACATCAATGAGCGTCCGGACCAGTCGGCCCTGAGGGAGTATTGGTACTATGACGGGGGCTCCTATCTGTATTTTGTTGATGGGCTGTTGAGCCAATTCAGACGATAAATGATGAAACCGACGACGCTTGAAATAGAATTTCTGGGAACAGGGACATCGACAGGTGTGCCCATGTTGCGTTGCCATTGCCCTGTCTGTATGAGCAATGATCCACGCGACAAGCGTTTGCGCGCATCTGCTATTGTTAGGTATCAAGGTGCACGGCTACTGATCGACTGTGGACCGGACTTCCGCACCCAGATGCTGCGAGCCAGCGACGACAACATAGATGCTGTGCTGTTGACCCATATCCACTTTGACCATGTGGCAGGGCTGGACGACCTGCGGGCTTACTGTTTTGAGCGCCCGATGCCGATTTATGCCCGTGCCGACGTCATGCGTGACCTGCACCAGCGCATCCCGTATTGCTTTGCCGAGAATCCCTATCCCGGAGTGGCACAGTTTGAGGAACACGTCATCGGTGATGACCCTTTCCTCGTCGAGGGTGTGCGTGTAGAACCGATACCAGTGATGCATTACAGATTACCGATTGTGGGATTCCGCATTGGGCCGCTTGCCTATATCACCGATGCCAAGACCATCGCCGATGAGGTGGTGGAGAGCCTCAAGGGTGTTCCCTTGTTGGTTATCAATTCGTTGCGGGTGAAGCCTGAGCATCTTTCCCATATGTGTCTTGACGAGACGCTTTCTATCGTAGAACGCATTCAGCCTGGTCGTACCTTGTTGATCCACATGAGTGACCGCATGGGCTTCCACGCCGATTCTCCCAAGTTGTTGCCGCCTAATGTCGAATTGGCTTATGATGGCCAGATAGTGAAAGTATAGTAGCAGTGGACGAAATCAAGATATCACAGGTCAAGCCTGGCGAACAGACGTCGGGATTGCAGTTCTTTGAAAGTCGTGTCCAAGCAGGCTTTCCTAGTCCGGCACAGGGAGAATATGCCGATAGTATTGACCTGAATCGTGCCCTCATTACCAATCCGGCTGCGACCTTCTGTGCCAGAGTCATCGGCAATTCGATGGTCGATGCGGGCATCAATGAGGGCGATCTGCTCATCATCGACCGTTCTCTCATGCCGCATGATGGGAATATCGCCGTCTGCTTTATTGATGGAGATTTTACGGTCAAGCGCCTGAGTGTGCGAGAAGACGGCGTGTATCTAACACCTGCAAACGCCGATTTCCCCGAGCTGCGGGTTGAAGAAAACAGTAACTTCCAGGTGTGGGGTATTGTGTCCCATATCATCAAGAAGGTTTAATCTGATCAGCAATATCAATTGGAGGAACCGAAGAGGCATATCGAGCGATATGGGACGACATTTTTCGTCCTGTGTGTTGCCGTGGCGGCATGGCAGTGCCTGGCGCTGGTTGCCGACCTGCGAGTCATGGGACGTGGCCCGCAAGAGTGGCTGATGGCACCGCTCGCGATTGGTAATCTGGTCATGCAGTTCTCGCCGTTACAGTCTTTCCTCTCCTTGTTGGATGGATCGCTCCACGGCTTGGGGATGCACAAGGTCATGATGATGTCTCTTGCCAACGCATTGTTGCTATTGTCACCTTACTGGCTGCTGAAACGGCGCTGGCGTTGGCTGGTCTGGATTCCTATGACCTTGCTCACCGTGTGGGCTGTCGGGCAGTTGTGTTACTGTCGTGCCTATGATGACCTGATGCCGTGGCAGAGCCTGACATTGACCGACAATGTCAACACGACATTGATGAACAGCACTTTATCGTTAATGCGATGGCATGACCTGCTCATCGTGGTTCCTTTCTTGCTGTTGGTCGTGGCTTGTCTGCTGGGCCGGCGGGTCAAGGGGGATCGTGGGTGCCATGTCAAACCGTTCCTGATCACTCTGCTGGCATGTCTGGGCGCTGCACTTGTCGGCTATGGAACGATAGGTGAAAATTACGAGAAACGTTACTTGCACAACTTCAGCAACAAGGGCTATTTCATCCAAAACGGCCTGATACCCTACGGCATCTATTCCCTGTATCAGACGTTCGTGATGAACCATTCACTGACCGATGAGGAGCGAGCCATGGTGCAGCGTTTTCTTCAGGAGGAGTGCCCTCATTACAGCGATAATGCTTACTGTGCCGTTCCGCAGCGCAATCTTGTGCTGATTATTGTCGAGTCGCTGCACACGTGGCCTATCGGCATGGAGGTCGATGGACGCGAGGTGACACCTGTACTCAATGGGCTCGTGAAGTCCGACGGCACCATCTATGCGCCTCATGTCTTGTTCCAGACCAGTCACGGCCACTCCAGCGATGCACACTTCATCTACAACACTGGATTGGCTCCCTTGCGCGACGGAGCAGTGGCAGTCAATTATGGAGACGGACCTTATCCGTCGCTTGCCGAGGCCCTTGAGGGCTATGACTGCCGTGAAGTCATTTGCACTCCTGGCATGAACTGGAATCAGACGATGACATCAAGGACCTATGGCTTTGAGTTGCTCTACACGCGCGATGATCTGAATGCCGCCGGTGCTCTGGCGCGTCACAATAACATTGACGATGCTGCGCTCACCGATTTTGCCACAACACTGCTGCCACAATTGCGTCAACCGTTCTTCCTGGAGATGGTGACCATGACGATGCATGTGCCCTTCACCAACGGCAAGTCACGTCCGTCGTGGATTACCGCCAGCGATACGCTTAACGTTGAGGCTCGTGATTACCTCAACTGTGTCAATATCACCGACAGTTGCATCGGTGCCTTTATCAAGGGATTGCAACGGCTCGACCTGCTTGACAATACTGTGGTGGCTATCGTCAGCGACCACACCCAGATATACCTCAACCGTGTCCAGGGAAAGACCGACTATGAGTGGACCGAGGATGACTGGGGCATCCCCTTGATCATTGCGGGCTGTGACACGACGTTGCGCTACGAGCCTGTCATCGGACAGATTGATGTCTTCCCGACTATGCTTGATGTGATGGGCGCCAATGCCTATCCATGGAAGGGCTTGGGGCACAGCATCCTGCGTTATCCCATCACGGGTGCCGTGCAGCCACGCAATATGTCGGTTATCGGTGACAGTGCCAGCGTGTACACACGGCATCAACGCCAGGTGTGGGACATCAGCCGCATGCTCATCTTTGACAGGAACAATCAATGGAATGAGAAATTAGGAATTAGGGATTAGGGATTAGGAATTACTTCTCTAGAGATACTAGATTGTCTAGATTGACTAGAAAACTAGAAACTAGGGACTAGAAACTAGAAACTAAATACATACAACTGAATATGAAATCAAGACTATTCTCTAGCGAAAGCCGATTGAGTGACTTGATCACAGCCCATCCATCGTTGCTCTCGATGTTGACGAGGCTGGGGATCTCTTTGGGCTTCGGTGACAGGTCGATAGCCGACGTGTGTGAGGCGAGCGGTGTGGATACAAGCTTCTTCCTGCTGATTTGCAACGTCCATACGTTCAATAACTATGTGCCCTCGACAGCGGCAATCCTAGGGACCGACATGACAGGCTTGGTGCCTTATCTGGAAAAGTCTCACAAGTATTATGTGGACAAGCGACTGCCGCACATCGAGCGACATCTTGACGCTATCGCCCAGAAGCTGGGCGGTCGCATAGGGCAGGTGTTCATTAGCTTCTTCAAGGAATACAAGCAGGATGTCGAGGCCCACTTCAGTCACGAGGAGCGTGACGTCTTTCCCCACATCCGTGCCTTGATGGCCGGTGAACGAGACACGACCTATAAGATGGCCAATTTCCTTCAGAGCCACAGTGACATTGAGGGAAAACTCAACGATCTGTTGAATATTGTCTTCAAGTATCTGCCTCCACAGGTCGATGATGACAATGTGCTCGATGTGGTTTATGACATCCTGCGCCTGAGCGAGGACCTCAAGAAGCACAATTTCATTGAGGAGAAAATTATGGTTCCGTTGGTTATGCATCTTGAACACGCTATCCTGTCATGAAACAGAGACTGTTGATTGTTGAACCCTCGGAACTCATCATTGAGGGACTGAAGGCCATCCTTGACGGGCAGATACGTTTCAAGGTGCTTGAGCCAGAGTTGGGTATTGATCGTCTGGATGAACGCCTTGTCGCTTCACGCCCCGATATCCTGCTCATCAACCCGACACTGGTGAACAATCTGGCTCGCCTGCGTGGTGAGCAGCCGATGGCTGTGGTGGCTCTGGTCTATCAGTATGTTGAGCGCGATGTGCTCAAGGGCTATGATGCCGTGGTGGATGTCCGTGATAGTCGTGCTGTCATCATCGAGACCCTGGCTCAGGCTTCGCCTGGCGAGACAGATACGAGCAAGGGCAACTACGAGTTGACTAAGCGCGAGACTGCCGTGCTGGTACAGTTGGCGCAGGGCAAGACCAACAAGGAGATTGCCGATGCCCTCAACGTCAGTGTCCACACGGTCATTTCCCACCGCAAGAACATCACCCACAAGACAGGCATCAAGAGTGTTGCGGGTCTCACCGTCTATGCGATGCTCAACAACCTCATCGATGAGAGTGCCCTATTGTAAGAAACTGAGTGCTGGCGACCCTTAAATGGTAACTTTTTACTACCTTTGTAGGTTGAAACAAAGAGAAACGATATGTTATTGATTAAAATGCTCGATAAGTTTGGAGACTACTGCATGTTCATGTGGCGGGTTATCGCCATCCCTGACAAGTGGAAGGTTTTCTTCAAACGCTATCTTGATGAAATCGGCAAGTTGGGTATTGATTCCATCCCGCTGATTATCGTCGTGTCGCTGTTCATCGGCTCGTTGTGTACCATCCTGATTAAGCTGAATATCTCCAACCCGCTGCTCCCGCGTTACACCGTGGGATTGACGACGCGTGAGATCATCTTGCTGGAGTTCTCATCGACCATCCTGTGCTTGATCCTGTCGGGCAAAATCGGCTCGAACATCGCCAGTGAAATCGGCACCATGCGCGCCACCGAGCAGATCGACGCCCTAGACATCATGGGTATCAACAGCGCCAATTTCCTGGCAGCGCCCAAAATTCTTGCCCTGATTTCCATCCTTCCGTTCCTGGTTGTCATCTGTATGGCGACAAGCCTGTTCGGTGGCTGGCTCATCTGTATCATTACGGGTATAGTGGAGCCCGACACCTTTATCTTCGGTATTCAGTCGCTGTTCATCCCGTGGTATGTCTGGTTTGCCCTTATCAAGTCCCTCGTGTTTGCCTTCCTGATGTCCACCATAGCCTGCTACTATGGCTACTCGATGAAGGGTGGCTCAGTCGAGGTGGGTAAGGCGAGTACCGACACCGTTGTGATGTGCAACATCATGATTCTTGTGGCTGACGTAATCCTCACCCTGTTGCTGCTCTAACAGTGAACAGTTAATAGTTAACAGTTGACATCCGCTAAAGTCTAAAGTCTAAGGTCTAAAGTCTCTAAAACTGAAAAAAATGATTGAAGTCAAGCATATATCCAAGTCCTTTAAAGAAGAAGGCGGCACAAGGCAAGTGTTGTTCGACGTGAGCTGCAAACTCTATGACGGCAAGACTAACCTCATCATCGGTCAGTCTGGCTCGGGCAAGACGGTGCTGGTCAAGAATCTTGTAGGACTGTTTGACCCTGACGAGGGCGAAATCCTGTATGACGGACGAGACATCACCAAGATGAATCGCAAGGAGCGTAAGGAACTGCGCAAGGAGATCGGTATGCTCTTCCAGGGGTCGGCGCTATTCGACAGCGAGACGGTACTGGGTAATGTGATGTTTCCGCTGGTAATGTTTGGCGGTATGAGCAATAGCGAGATGAAAGACCGCGCCCAGTTCTGTATCGATCGTGTGAACCTTACCGGTAGCGAGAACAAGTTCCCCAGCGAATTGTCAGGCGGTATGCAGAAACGCTGTGCTATCGCCCGTGCCATCGCCCTGAATCCCAAATACCTCTTCTGTGACGAGCCCAACTCGGGTCTGGATCCCAAAACGTCAATCGTGATAGATGAGTTGCTGAGCGACATCACCCACGAGTTTGGCATTACTACGATCATCAATACCCACGACATGAACTCGGTGATGGGCATCGGCGAGAACATCGTGTTCATCAACAAGGGACATGTGGGTTGGATTGGTAACAAGGACGAGGTCTATAATGTGGACAATGATGACTTGAACAATTTCGTCTATGCCACCGACCTGTTCCGTGACGTGCGCAAGTATCGTCGCGAACACGGCTATAAACCCACTAGGAGGAGTTAGGAGTTAGGAGTTAGAAGTTAGGAATTAGGAATTAGGAGTTAGGAATTAGGAATTAGGAATTGGCATCCGCATCCGCCGTTTCATCCGTTTCATCCGTTTCTTCCGTTTCATCCGCAAATGTACGATAGCAAACTGACAACTGAAAATGAACAATAAAGAATGTAAAGAAGAAATCCTCGAGCTGTTGCGCTCCACTGGACGTGAGGGTATCGAGGACGTGATTGCCGACCTGGAGTCATGGGGATTTTTCACCGCTCCGGCCTCGGCTGGCCATCACTTGAATGTCGAGGGAGGCCTGGCCAAACATTCCCTGAACACATGCAAGGCCGCCCTGACGGTGTGGGAGGCGATGAAGACCATTGAGCCGAGTCTGGAACATGAGGTGAAGCATGATAGCGTCATCCTTGCCAGCTTGCTGCATGACGTCTGCAAGTGTGACATCTACAAACGCACGGTCAAGAAGCGCAAGAATCCGCTGGGTATCTGGGAAGACGCCGAGGGCTATAAAGTCACCTACAAGAGTTTCCCGATGGGGCACGGCGAGAAATCGCTCACGCTGCTGCTGTGCAGCGGTCTGCCACTGAATGATGACGAGATGCTGGCCATCCGTTGGCACATGGGGGCTTGGGGCGTGAACCAGAACAGCTATGAGGACGTTCGCAACTATGATGCCGCCCGCAAGCTGTATCCGCTCGTGACTATTATCCAGACGGCCGATGGCCTGGCCGCCAGCATCATGGAACGCACAGGCGAGGAAATTGATGAGTTATGATTCGCGTCAACATCCTTCTGTGTGACACCTTCCCTGGAAGGTTGCCCGATTTCATCCCCAACTACGAGTTACTGTTTATGGACCTGTTTGCCGCTATCGGTGAACAGGTTTCCTACAAGATATTCCAGACATGGCAGGGCGAATTGCCCCCATCGGTCAATACCGACGAGATATATCTGGTACCCGGCAGTCTAGATTCGGCCTATGACGACAAACCGTGGATTGTCGCACTGGTCAAGTGGATTGAACATGCCTATTGCCGTGGGGCCAAGTTGATGGGCGTGTGCTTTGGCCATCAGGTGATAGCCCGGGCCCTGGGTGGGGAGGTGAGACCCTATGAGGGCGGCTTCGGTACCGGAGTGCGTGCCTCCCATGTGATTGACGAGGAGATGCGGCGCTATTTCCCCGACGGGGAGATGTGCCTGCTCTATAGCCACCATGACCAGGTGATGACCCTGCCGCCCGATGCCGTATTGTGTGCCACGAGCGATTTCTGCAAGAACGAGTCGTTCAGGATAGGTCATCAGGTCGTCACTTTCCAGGGCCATCCCGAGTTTACCGTGGCCTATAGCCGCCACCTGCTGACCAACTGCAGCGACGACCTGGACGAGCCGGTAAGGCTGGCGGCATTGCAGAGCCTTGACCAGATGGAGCCTCAAGGGTTCGAGGCGGCCCGCTTTGCGCTGGACCTGCTGCTCAAGTGAGGTTGTCGGCCATTTATGGCTCGCATGTGTGTTTTTTTACTAATTTTGCAGTCCCAAACACATTAAACAGTTGATTTTATGTCAAGAAATGAAAAGGAACTCGAGGGTGTGACGCTGCTGGGCAACCAGGGCACGACCTATGAGTTTGACTACCGTCCCGACGTGCTGGAGACCTTCGAGAACAAGCATCCCGAGAATGAATATGTGGTGACCCTCGATTGTCCCGAGTTCACCTCGTTGTGCCCCAAGACGGGACAGCCCGACTTCGGCCACATTATCATCAACTATATCCCCCGCGTGCGCATGGTCGAGAGCAAGAGCCTGAAACTCTACCTCTTCAGTTTCCGCAACCACGGCGACTTCCATGAGGATTGCGTCAACATCATCATGAAGGACCTGGTCAAGTTGATGGACCCCAAATACCTGGAGGTCATCGGCCTGTTCAACCCGCGCGGCGGCATCAGCATTAAGCCGTTTGCCAACTATGGCGACAGCGAGCATCAGGACATGGTGCGCGCTCGTCTCATGGCTAATTTCCACAACGATTGATATGGCAAAGGACGCAGTTATCATTACTTCGGGTGGCATGGACTCGACGACCATGCTCTATGAGTACAAGGACGAGATTGCCCTGGCCATCACCTTTGACTACGGCAGCACCCAGAACGGCCGTGAGCGCCGCTGTGCCATCATGCATTGCCAGCGCTTGGGCATCAAGCACCTGATCATACCATTGGATTTCATGCACAAGTATTTCAAGAGTGCCCTGCTCGAGAGTGCCGACGCTATCCCGGACGGCAACTATGATGACGAGAACATGAAGGCAACGGTCGTGCCGTTCCGCAATGGCATCATGCTCGCCATCGCCTGTGGCATCGCCGAGAGCAACGGCCTCAAGCGCGTGATGATTGCCAACCACGCCGGCGACCACAGCATCTACCCTGACTGCCGTTCACCCTTCATCGAGGCGATGAGTACGGCGATGATGACAGGAACCTACGAGGGCGTCAAGGTCTATGCCCCCTATACCGACCTGAGCAAGGCCGATATCGCCCGCCATGGTGCGGCCCTGGGCCTGGACTACAGCGAGACCTATTCCTGCTACAAGGGCGGAGAGAAACACTGCGGTACCTGCGGCACCTGCACCGAGCGCCGCCAAGCCCTCAAAGACGCTGGCATCGATGACACCACCGAGTACCTTGTTTAGATATTAGATGATAGTAAATTGCTTTTATTCATTGAATTACGATGGTAAAAGTATCTTTTATCTATTATCATTGCATCTATTATCTAAAAAAGCAGTACCTTTGCAGCCGTTTTGAGGTAAAGAAAGAAACATCATTAACTACTAAATAGACACAAAAACAATGAAAGCATTTGTATTCCCCGGTCAGGGCGCACAGTTTGTCGGTATGGGTAAGGACCTGTATGACAACAATCCCCAGGCCAAAGAATTGTTTGAGAAAGCCAATGAGGTGCTCGGTTTCCGCATCACCGACCTCATGTTTGAAGGCACCGAGGAGGACCTGAAGCAGACCAAGGTCACCCAGCCTGCCGTATTCCTGCACTCAGTCATCCTTGCCCTCACCATGGGCGAGGAGTTCAAGCCCGACATGGTTGCCGGTCACTCGCTGGGCGAGTTCTCGGCACTGGTCGCCGCTGGTGCACTTCCCTTTGAGCAGGGTCTGAAACTGGTTGAGGCTCGTGCCCTGGCCATGCAGAAGGCTTGCGAGGCTGCCCCCTCGACGATGGCTGCCATCATCGGTATGGACGATGCCAAGGTGGAGGAAATCTGTGCCACCATCGATGGTATCTGCGTCCCTGCCAACTACAACTGCCCCGGTCAGGTGGTCATCTCGGGTGAGATTGCCGCTATCGAGGCTGCTTGTGAGAAATTCAAGGAGGCCGGCGCACGCCGTGCGTTGCCCCTTAAGGTGGGTGGTGCTTTCCACTCGCCCCTGATGGAGCCTGCCCGTGCTGAGTTGGCCGAGGCTATCGAGGCTGCCGACTTCTCGGCTCCCGTTTGCCCCATCTACCAGGACGTGGACGCCAAGCCCCACACCGATCCCGCCGAAATCAAGGCCAACCTGCTGCAACAGTTGACTGCTCCCGTTCGCTGGAGCCACATCGTTGCCAACATGGTTGCCGACGGCATGACCGAGGCCGAGGAGCTGGGCCCGGGCAAGGTGCTGCAAGGCCTCATCGGCAAGACCAACCGCGAGGTTGTCCTCAGCGGCCGTCAGTGATGCTCGCTGTCTTTAGCCTTTAGCCTTTAGTTCGTATCCGCATTGTAGGGCCTCGCCTTGGCGTGGCCGCCCGCGACGGAAAAACATCACGCTAAGGCGCAAAGATAATTGTAATCATCCGCATTCCCCTCAATGGAGTGCGGATGTTTGTTGTTACCGGATTGCGATTCCGTCCGTTTCATCCGTTTCGTCCGTGCGTGCGTGGTTTGTCCGATGCAGCGTAAATGTGCGTGTACACGCGGACGGAAATGACGAAAATGACAAGCGTAATAATATAATTATTTGGTTTGTGTCAGAACTTGCGGTGACACAACCGATATCATCATTTTCATCTATTTCATCATTTTCATCCTATTATATATATTATAGGGACGAAAATGACGAAAATGATCATGACTAATTAACGGATAGTGACCACGTGTACACTCGGACGGAACGGAAAAGGCGGAAAACTATTGAGAAGTATATATATATATTTATTTTGTGTCAGTACTTGCGATGACAACAACCCGTTTTCCGTTTCTTCCGTTTTCCGTTTCTTCCGTTATATATATATAATAGGCGGACGGACGGAAAACTCTTCTTGTTCTCTGATATTGATTACTGAATCCCGAGGATGCGGTGGGTCTGCAGCGACAGTCGCCACTCGGGATGGTCAAGCACGGCCTGGACAGTGGTCTGCATGTTGAGCTTGCAGTCGCTCTCATTGCTCACCCAGCAGGGCTGCAGGTAGCGGTGGTCGGCTGTGATGCTGTCATATTGGGTCAAGTCTTGACCCAGATAGACCACCTTCAACTCGTCACAGCGGGTGAGCACCACGGGCAGGTCGCCGCTGTCGCCGAGACCCGTCTTGGGTGAAAGGGTTACCCAGTCGATGCCGTGGGGCAGGGGATGGGTGCCGTTGGTCTCGATAGCGATGCTTTTACCCGTCATCTGCTTGAGCCCCATCACGAAATCCTCGTCGATCCACAACGAAGGCTCCCCGCCAGTGAGCACGATGAGCGGCGCCCCAGGGTACTGCATCACCTGCTCGACGATTTCGGGCAACGACATCATCGTGCCCTCCTCGTGACGCGTGTCGCAGAAGGCACAATGCAGGTTGCAGCCGCTCAGCCTGATAAACACGCTGGCGGTGCCCGTATTGAACCCCTCGCCCTGCAGCGAACAGAAGATTTCGTTGACCTTGTACATGATTAGCTATTAGCCGTTAGCCGTTAGCCATTAGCCGTTAGTATCTGCTAAAGGCTAAAAGCTAGAGGCTAAAGGCTATTTATTCGTCCTTCTCGTAGATGGCGAGGTTATTGGCGCTCTCGCGCACGTCGGCGCGGTAGCAGTTGGGCACGTTATCCACGATCCAGCGGGCGATGTTCTCGGCGGTGGGGTTGAAGTCCAATACGTCATTGAGGTAACGGTGGTCAAGTTTGCCGTGCACCATCTCCTTGATGAGGGTGAAGTCGGTAACCATACCGTTGTCGTCCAGCTCCTTGGCTTTACAATACACGTTCACGATCCAGTTGTGGCCGTGCAGGTTCTCGCACTTGCTGTTGTGGTCGAGCATCAGCATGTGGGCTGATGAAATTTCCAGTGTCTTTTGTACGTAATACATATCTTTTTTTCAGTTGTCTGTTTTCAATTTTCAGTTGTCAGGGTCTGTCTATGGCGGTGTGTCATAATTCAACTGCTAGAACTATAACCGCCCTGCGGGCGGGAAATTAATCAAATTAATTATAAAATTTTTATTAATATGATA
>JBGUJU010000054.1:0-2541 GCA_045114065.1 Sodaliphilus sp. | reverse complement strand
GAGAAATAAAAGCCTGAGGAATTGATTATCAACAGCCGCTCGAGATCCTCCTGCGGCACATTGTCGATATAGAACTTATAGCCGATTTCCTTGACCTCACTGGCCGACAGGCCGCACAGGAACAACGGGTTCTCGCTAACATACAGGAAGTTCTTCTTGAAGTAGTCGATGATATAGACACTCTTGTAGGTCATGCGCGAGAACGCATCCACCGAGTCCACAACGTCCTGGATGATACGGTAATCCTCATCGGTAATCCCCGTCACCGCATTGTCCATGATAAAGAAATCCTCAACCCGAGCCATAAAAGTTATTTTTTGAAAGGCCAAAATTACACATTATCCTGCATAAATCCAAAATAATACCCATTTGGGTTATTTAGTCTTATTTAGTCTTAAACTATTCGGAAAACACCCTTTTGGGTATTGTATGGACTAATTATTCGCTATTATTTTGCAGAATAATTCCAAATACAATATTTAGGGCATGAGAACATTTTTAATATTAGTTGCATTTGCTTTCATGGGCTTAAGTGTTTCGGCTCAAGACGTTTCGGTTCAATGTGACAGCGTGATGACTGACACGTTGCCCGAGATGGTTGTGACAGCCAAGGGGCAGATTGAAACTGCCGACAAGGCCATTTTGGTGCCTACAGCTGCTCTGCGCAAGCACGCTGCCAATGCGCTGGACCTGACGGAACTGATGAATGTTGCGGGCCTGGTGGTGTCGCCGCAGGACAAATCGGTGACCACCCACTCTGGCGGCGAGGTGGTGCTGTGCATCAATGGCGTGGCAGCCCGCGCCGAGGACGTGGCCATGCTACAGGCGCAGGATGTGGCCAGCGTGGAATATCTGCGCGCCCCTTCAGGCAAATGGACAGGCAAAGCGGCAGTGCTCAACTACGTTGTCCGCAACTCAGGCGGCAATGTCTATCTCTCAGCAGACGAGGGGTTCATTTATCAGCGTGGCGAGTATGTGGCTGCGGTCGATTACACCCATGGCAAGACCAAACTGCGGCTGGCTGCCATGAGCAACTGGGATCGCGACCACAGTCATGTCGAGGAGTCGGGGCTCTATACCTTTGCTGACGGGCATCAGCTGACCCGCTACTACAGCCCGGACCATGCTCTCGCCCGCCACCACAGCGAAGATGTGCGCTTTGAGTTGACCAACAAGGGCGATGCCCACCGCTTCAACCTTGCCCTCGGCCTGGATGCAGCAACCGTGCCGGCCAAGGACATGAAAACTGCCGTGATTTATCCCGCCGATACCACGACCATGCATCGTCACTCGGACAGCAAGGCCCTGTCGCCCAACATATCGCTTGAATACACCAAGTGGCTGCCCGCCAGTCAGACCATACAGTTTGTCGCCAGTGGTAGTTACGGCCACAATACTTATCACAGCCTGTATGAGGAAACCGGCCAGAGCGCAGTGACCTCGCGTGTCAAGGAAGACAACTTCGCACTGGCAGGGCAAGGGCTGTACTTCAAGACGTTTACCAATCAACTGATGTTCATGCTGACGGCAGGGCACACGCTCACCAACTACAAGGACCACTATAGCGGCACCTCAACCGGCCATCAGCACTTGGTCACTAATGTCACGACAGCCATGCTGCAGTTCAGCCGTTCGGCTGGTAGTGTGTCGTGGTATGCCACGGCTGGCGTGTCCAACTCGGCGGTGTCGCTGGGCGGCAAGCACTACAACTATTGCAGCCCCATCGCCTACTATGGCGGCAACTACGTTCCACGACAGGATCTGTCGCTCTCGCTGAACGGCGTGCTGACCCACACGCTATTCGACCCCAGCAACAAGAACAGCATGACACTGCCCGTCTCGTTCTTTGAGGCCACGCAAGGAAACCCCGACATCGAGCCCCTGCAGGTGTTGAGCAACACGCTGTCGCTGAGCAAGCAGTGGGGCAAGCACTCGCTGGCGGTCTCCTATATGAGCTACATCTACTTCAATAACATCGTGCATCAGTACTATGCCGACCCGTCGGTCATCTATGACAAGAAACTGAATGACGGAAACTTCTACGGCAACATGCTCAGTGCGAGCTGGTCGTTCAGCGCTTTGGGCGACCGCCTGCGCGTGGGCTTGACGGGTATTGGCGAGTACAACGCTGTACGCGGCGATGTGTATGACCTGTCACGGACCATCGTTCGCGGCCGTGCCAGCGTGACCTGGCTGCAGGGAAATTTCAAGTTTGGCGCAAACTTCAAGACCCCATCCACACAACTCGACATCCGTGAGCCGTTCCTGGTGCATGACGCCATGAAACTGGATTTCTTGGCAGGATGGAACCACAACGGCTGGAGTGTGGAATTACGGCTTAACAACCCCTTCAGCCGCTACTACAAGAGCCACGAATGGATGAACTATGGCTGCTACGACATGGACCGCTGGCGCATGAACGAATCAGCAGGACGCAACGTGAGCCTAAAGGTTACCTACGCCCTCAATTTCGGCAAAAAGACCGACCGTAGCGATGTGCAGATCAATCCCATCATCAACAGCGCCATCATGAAATCATTG
>JBGUJU010000053.1:0-45585 GCA_045114065.1 Sodaliphilus sp. | reverse complement strand
TGGATTCGAACCACCGAAGCGATGACGCAGCAGATTTACAGTCTGCCCCATTTGGCCACTCTGGAATCTACCCATTGTGTTATGTTCTTTGAGCCTCTTGTCGGATTCGAACCAACGACCCCGAGATTACAAATCACGTGCTCTGGCCAACTGAGCTAAAGAGGCGTCTATCGTCGTGCAAGGAGATACGGGGCGTTCTCATTTGCGGATGCAAAGGTACTGCCTTTTTTCAAACTGGCAAACTTTTTCGCACTTTTTTTTCAAAAAAAATTCGGAATAAAGCTTGCCATAAAACTCAAGCGATTGAATTTCAATACATTAATGATAACAAAAAAGATTTCACATTTTTCAGCGCTCCTGCACAGTATTACATTATTAATATAAAGAAGCCATTAAAACGCCAGGCACACAAGCCCCGATCGCTGCCCCACGGAAGAGTTGATCGGCCAACCCAAACGCTGCAGTAATTGCACGACACGTCGCCGGCAGGATAAATGGCTCCCCCCGCCAGCCATGATAAGCCGGCAGGGGGAGTGATTCATCTAAAGATATGTGTGTCGTGCGTTACCTGTCCTTGCGTCCTTTCTCGAGCTGACGCTTGAGGGCGTCCACACAGTTGTCGATGGCTTCCTCGAATGTATCAGCCACCTTGTTGGCGAACATATCATCGTTGCGGGGTACCTTGAGGCGTACTGAGGCCTCCTTGTTCATGGCAGTTTCGGGTTTTACGACCTTGAGGATAACCTCGGCATTAGCGATCTCCTCGTTGTACTTCCCTAATTTGTCCACTTTCTTGTTGATGAAGTCATTGAGTTTCTCGGTTGCTTCGAAGTGGATGGCATTAATCTTAATATCCATATTAACCTCCTTTTTTTAGTGCCCGAGGATGGGCAAGTTCATAATTATGTTGTAATTCACTCAGGGTCACATGTGTATAGACCTGTGTCGCTGCCAGGCTCTCGTGACCCAATAATTCCTTGACACTGTTGAGCTGCGCACCGTTGTTGAGCATGACGCTGGCAAAGGTGTGACGCAGCACGTGGGGACTCAACTTGCCGGTTGCCCCCGCGCCGGCCAGCCTGTCATGCACGACATGATAGACGAGCGAGGGATAAAGGGGCTTGCCCTTGGCCGTCACCAAGAGGTTGTCGCACTCGGGCCTGATGTCAGCCCGCAGCCCGCGGTAAAGCTCTATCCATTCTGCCAGCTCATCACCGAAGGGGACGATACGGTCCTTGTCGCGCTTGCCGCGCACCTTGAGCTCGTGCTTGACGGTATCTACTGCAGCATCCTGCAAGCCGATGAGTTCACTCAGGCGGATACCCGTCTCGTAGAAGAGCATCACGATAAGCCGGTCACGCACCTGCCCGATGTCGTCACGGTCGATGTCGGCATCCAGGACCGCATCGACAGCCTTTTCACGCACGAACTTGGGTAATGGCTTGGGCAGCTTTGCCAGCTCAACCTGCGCTGCGGGGTTGGACGACACGAGTCCACGCGTCATCAGGTATCGGTACAAGGCCCTAATGGCTTGCACCTTGTGTCGCAATGTTCCGGCGCTGTCGCCCTGGTTAGAACGCTCTACGAGCCATGCTCGGATGTCGCTCGTGGTGACGCTGATGAGATCTAGCGCTGCACCGCCCACAGTAGCATAGTCCTCCCACTGATTGAGGTCACGGCGGTAGAGATCCACCGTCTTCCAGGACAGATTGCGCTCGAGGCGCAGGTATTGCAGGAAACGTTCTACTGTTGCGTTCATAGGCAAAGGATAAAGCTCGTCGCTAACAGCCCGCTGACACCAAGTGGCAGAAGGGCGGTTTTGCGGTGCTAAAGTTAGCACCTATTTTTGGTAACTGCAAATTTTAGGCCAAAAAAATAACAGGAACCTCCAAAAATGTCGGTTCCTGTATTGTATGAGTGTTGTGCGGTATTACTCTTCGCGGTTGCGGAGCTGCTGTACATAGACAGCCTTCATCATCTTCCTGCGGTTGGTTACAGAGGGCTTCTGGAAAGCCTGGCGGGTACGCAGTTCCTTGATGACACCGGTCTTTTCGGTTTTACGTTTGAATTTCTTGAGTGAGCGCTCGATGTTGTCGCCTTCCTTCACGGGTACAATAATCATAATAAGTTTGTTTGGTTTTAATTGTTATGTTTGTTTGTTAAAATTTTTGGAAAATCTCTCCATTTTGCGGCTCTATATGGATAGCACATCGCTGGCGAGCCACAAGCCAAGCGATGTCTGATCGGGTCAATATGTATTGATAATCAATTTCTTAAAGCAGGTAACACAACCTCCTTTCCATTTTTAGCGCCGCAAAGTTACACATTCTTTCAAGAACTGCAAAGGTTTTTCTTGTTTTTTTAACTGTCAGTCTTTTTTGTCAGTTATTTCTATAAAAACATTGCACGGGGACAAACGTCTCCATGCAATGTCAACCTAATAAATACTTATGAAACAAAAAACTACCCTCTATTTTTTGCGGTTGCGCACTGAGCGTACGCCAGTGTTGACCGCTTGGGTTTTCGTTTTGGGCTTGCGCTCCTTGACCTTGCTCTTCTTGGACTTGGACTTGGTCTTGCTAGAAGACTTCTTGGACTCGGCTTCCTTGGACTTGCTGCCGCGCTTGGTCGTGCGGGTCACAGCCTTCTCCTCGGCTTCCTGGCCACCAGCTTCGCCTTCTACCTCGCCAGAACCTTCCTCGCCCTCGGTGACTTCGCCTTCGGCCTCAGCACGGGCCTTCTCCTCGGCCTCGGCACGGGCCTGGAGCACTTCCAGCGAAGGCACCCAGAGGTCCTGGTTGAAGCTGCGCAGTCGCTGCTCGATGCTGTCCTGTGCATTCCTGTAGGCTACCTCCTCGGGGAAGAGTTCCCTGAGTGACTTGTCGCGCAGGTTCTTGGTCTTGATGATCTCGCCCTCATACATGTTCAACTTGAAGAAGTCGTCAATGCTGTATCGAGCCAGGTTGTTGTCGTCATCGGTGAAGATGTACTGCTGAGCCAGATAGGGGCGGATGTCATTGAGCTTGACCCAGAACATGGGGTGAGGCTGGGCAACGCCGCTGTACTCATCGGTCTGGTGCATCACGGGACAGATCGCCTCGACACGAGTATTCATGCGGTTGCTGCGAGTATCAAACTCCCACTTTTCCAGGATGTAATAGCTCAGGACCTCGTTGCCACGGATGTCAGCGGCCTCAAAGTCATATATCGGATTCTTGGGCGTGCTACCCTTGGCTTCGGTATAATAGATATAGAAGCGGTCAAATATCACGTCCATCTTGGCCTTATACTCCTCGGTGAAGACAGGTGATCCACCAGGCAGCCACTCATAGGCCGAGATTTGGTTCTTGGCGAGCAGACGCATGATGATGAAATACAGGTTCTCTCCGTCCTCGTTGGGCATCTCGGGATAGAGCAGCGAGGCATTCTTGCCCTTGGTCAGGTCAAGGGAACGGATGATAACCTTCATCCACTGCAGGTCGGCATCACTGGGAGCCTTCACCTCATAGAATGATTGCTGGCGGTCGGTGATGGCCACCCCACCCTCATTTTTGTCTTTCTTTCGAGTGTCGTTGCCCGATCGCCTTGTCACCTGGGCACCGGCCTGGAAGGCCATGCCGACGATCAGAAGCACGATGATCAATCTAAGACTCTTCATATTCTCTTGTTGTTCGTTATTTGTTGTCTAGGTTATTTCAGAATCACGTCAATGGGCGAGATGTCACGAGTGATGCCATCAGGACCAGTGGCCTTAACGCGCGTGATATAGAACTTCTTGCCGGGCTGCATACGGCGGATAGCCGTCTTCTGTCGCTCGGAGAACTGCGGACCGTTGGAGTTCTCGGTGATGATACCCATCGCATCGGGGAAGTCGGTCTGGAACGAAACGACCTTGAAGTCGATGTTCAGCAGCTCGTCGTCGATGGCAGCATCCAGGCCGGGAGCAGCCAGCAGCATTGCCTTGGAGAAGGGCTTGCCGCCCTTGTAGCGGTTCACCTGACCGTTAGCGTCCTTATAGCTAATGAACGGTGTGGGATCGGGCAGTTTACGCACCCTGAATGTGGTCGTACCCACATTGGTGCGCTGACCATCCATCTCGGCAGTCACGGTAATGACACACTCGGCGCCCACCTTGGCGGGATGGGCAATCCATCCGTCACCGCTCTTGGTGAGCGTACCGTTGGTCATCGAGGCGCTGATGCTGCCCTCGGGCACACCAGGCACAGCGATGCTGATGGGGTTGTTGATACCTGCGTACAGCACATTCATCATGGTAGCGCTGATGGTAGCCAGCGGGTCGATGACGGTGTAACTCTCCTTGAATTCGCGCCTGGTGACACTGCCGTCACGTCCGAGCACCTCAATCCAGCCAGAGTAGTCATACTTACCTGCCTTGCTCGTGCCGGCCTCATAGATTCCGTTGCTGTTACCCAGACGTCCGCCGTTGACATAGACAACGGGACGCTGAGTGGTATCAATAGCGGCGAGTACAATCTGAGCACGATACTTGCTGCCGCGCATCACGATACGCGACTCGGGCACCACGAAGGCGTTGACCAGGTTCACACGCAGGTCGCCCAAGTCCACGTTGGTCAGCATCTGGTTGAGGACCTCACCCTCGGCATAGCGCACGTCATTCTGCAGTTTGGTCAGCAGGGTGACGGCTGCGATACAGGGCATATTGTCAAACAAGGTCTCTTCCCAAGTCTTCTTCTGATCGAGCTGCACACCGGCAGTCTTGGGAGGCATGGTCGAGAGGGCGGTCTCGAGGTTCTTGCGTTTCTCGGGATCCTCGAGGAAAGAGGTCGCGAATTGACGGTACTGGTCAATATGAGTCCTCAGGTTCTTTCCGTTAGCCGGGCGTCCCGAGCCCTCGGGAGGCAGCATGACGACGCTGGCGGCTTCGGTATTGTCGCGGCTACGGATGTTGTTCACATCAGCATCCTCGCCGTCGGCAGTGAGCACAATCTGATATTTCAGAGAATCGATATAGTTGTAGAGCTTGTCGGTCTCCCCGACCACCTGGGTCGCCTTGTCCAGCCACACCTTGCCCTTCTCGGGGTTCTTCTCGTTGAAGGCCTGGAGCTGAGCATAGAGGGCTTGGTTACGCGCCGTGATGGTGCGGTTGGAGCGAGTCAGACCGTCCTGCACCTGACTGAAGCCGTTGAGCACGTCGCTCGACACGTTCAGGGCAAGCATGGCCGTCAAGACGATATACATGAGGTTAATCATCTTCTCTCGCGGCGACATGCGGTTGACGCTCTTATTTTTTGAGGTTGCCATCTATTATTTCTCTATCTGGTTAGAATAGGATTGATGTCAATACTTGATAAATCTAGCGGATGCGATCAAGCGTCCTGGTCGTTAGGATCAGGCTCGATGCCGGGCATGCCGGGCATGGGTCGGTACATGTTGACGGTCATCGCCTTGATCATCTTCTCATAGACACTGTTGAGCTGCTTCATGTAGCGTGCCATCTTCTCGGTCTCATCACAGTAGTGGGCACTCTCGGCGGCGCTCTTCTCGTACATGTCGCGGATGTCCTTCAGGCCGCGGTTCACGCGGTCGATGTTGTCGAGCTGCGACGAGATACTCTTGAGCTGAATCTCGTAGATGGTGTTCAAGCCGCTGATGTTCTGGTTGAGCGCCTGCATCTGATCCACATAGCCCGTGGAACTGTCGCTGATGGTCTGGCTGTTCTCGGTGATGGCACGATAGCTGCCCAGCAGGGTCTGGCTGACCTCGTTCAGGGCAGTGGTCGTGGCCTGCAGCTTCTGCATCTGCTCGCTGATGCCTGCCATCTGGCTCAGGTACTGCTGGGTGGCATCGGTCAGTTCGGCCATGCGCGACAGCTGGTCGCTGGCAGCCGCCATCTTGGCGATGCTCTCGCTCAACGACAAGGTATCCTCCTCGCTCAGGTTCACACCCTGGGGCAGACCCACAGCGCTCTTGGCCTCGCCGATGTTGACGTTGATGTCACCACCACCTTCATAGCCTTCTCCACTACCACCGGCACCGCCGATGAAGATACCGCCACCGGTATTGAAGTCGGGACGGTCCTCCGGGTTCTGGCTGGCCAGTACTGGGAATACTTCTTCCCAATGATACTCCTTCTCGGGCTTGTCAAATGCCGTGAGGACGAACATGAGTACCTCGGTACCCATACCGACACTGAGCAGCAGGTTACCCAAGGGCATGTGCAGAATCTTGAACAAGGCACCCAAGATAACGATTGCGGCACCGATACTATAGGCAAAGTTGAAAAAACGCTGTCCGCTGTCACTCTTGAGGAAACGGCCTGCTTTCTTTTTGTATCTCTTGATTTTACCCATTGTTGCTTGAACTATAAATAATGAGTGTGATGATTAGTTTTCTCTCGGTTATGCTGTTAAATAATAGGAATCAGTCTTTGCAGCAGTTCTTGCGCTTGCCCTTGACGATGCCCACCTTGGAGCGCACGCAACGGAAACCGATGTAGCTCCTCTGCTCGTTCTGGTACTCCCACATGCGCAAGTCGGCACGGATATTGTGTACCACATCCTTCCATGAACCGCCACGCACAATCTTGCGCGACATCTTGTAGGGATCTTCCTGCGCTACATAGTAACGGTACTCGGGGTTGATATCGTCGGTCATACGGTCGATGCTCTCGGTATAGGCGGTCGAGGTCCACTCGCTGACGTTACCTGCCATATCATAGAGGCCGTAATCGTTAGGCTCATAGGTGCCTACAGGCGACGAGATGATGTAGCCGTCCTTGACGTAGTTACCCTCGTCGGGCTTGAAGTTGGCATAGAAGCAGCCCTCGTCAACCGTCAGGGGCAGATCACCGTCCCAGGGGTACTTGTTCTTGTTCTGGCCGGCACGTGCGGCAAACTCCCACTCGGCCTCGGTGGGCAGACGGAACGGCTCGACATAGATGCCCTGGTCACCCAGTGACTTCTTGAGGAACTCGGTGCGCCAGTGGCAGAAGGCATTCGCCTGCTCCCAGCTCACACCGACAACGGGATAGCTATTGTAGTTGCCGTTGGCAAAGTACATGCGCACATAAGGCTCATTGTAGGCATTCTCAAAGTCGTTGACCCAGCACGTCGTGTCAGGATAGATGTTGACGATGTAGGTATTGAGGAAGTCATAATCGCTCTGCAACGGCCTGGTGATCGTCTGGCGGATGATGCGTCCGTCGTCATCGACATAGGCGGTATCCTTGCTGATGGTGGGTGCTGTGAGATCCACCTCATGGTCGGTATTGTAGTCGCGGCGGGTGGGATCAAAACGATGCTTGCGCTTGGCGGCCTCGGTGAGGTTATACACCTCGAAGCGGTAATTCATCTTGGAAGCGTCAAGCTCCTTCACACCCGTGATGGGATTGATGCGATACACGCTATTGATGGCGCGCTCCTCATCCTCGTTGGGGTTCTTCCAAGGTATGGATTTGCTCCAATCCAGATGCGGTTTCACGGGGTTACCGTCCTTATCCTCCTCGATCTTGAATTCCTCGTTGCCGTCGGCATAGAGCGCCTCACGGATGATGGAGTCACGCACCCAGTAAACGAACTGCTTATACTTGGAATTGCTCACTTCCATCTCGTCCATCCAGAAGGCGTCGACCGAGATGCCGTGTGCTGTGGAGTCAAGGCCCCACACCGAGTCGCGCTCGTTGGGTCCCTCACGCATCGAGCCGACATCAACAAGCACCATGCCAAAAGGCGTGGTCTCGTTAAACACCGAAGCGCCGACGCCAGTGACCTCACCGCCACTGGTGCCGCCCTTGCGAATCGAGCTGCACGACACGGTCGCCCAAACGACCAACAGTATCAAAACTAGTTTTTTCATATACCTTACATTAAGCGTACGCTTTTTTGTTTGTTCTTGTTCTTTTCCTTGTTATCCAGCTTCACGTTATAGGTGATGAACACCTCATGACTGCCAAATGTCGCCCTGCTGATGGCCGACAGAGGATAGTCATAGGCATAACCGATGTAAGCATCCTTGAGGTTCACACCGATAAAGGCAGTCACCGCATCCTTCCATCGGTATCCAGCACCGATGTTGAGCATGCGGTTATAACGCAACATGGTTGTCACCTGGGCCGTCCAGAACTTCTTATAAGAAGCGAACATGGCCGATGGCTGTATTTCAAATAACGTATTATTAATCGGAATATTGCCACCACCCGAAAAATAATAACCTCTACTCATTTTAAATTCATAGTAGTCGATAGACTCACGCGAGACCTTCAGCTCGATGCCCGGCGCTGTCACATGGGTCACGGCAACGCTTGCCCAGTAGTGGGGATGGGAGAATAAGATACCCACGTTGGCGTCAAAGGCCGTTCCCGAGACATCCTGCTTGGGGATGGCAGGGTCATCTTCCTCGCCAGCATCGGTATTAAGAATGACCTCGTGGCCACGGAACGTCTGTGAGAAGATACCAGGCTGGATGCCCACGCTGAGCGTTTTGTTCTTGCCGAACCTGCGTTTATAGGCGATCTGGGCACCGATGCGGGTATTGGAGTACAGACCAATACGCTCATACTCGGCCTTGACACCGATTCCCAAACGCTGTCCCAGCAACTTGTAGGGGGCATCGACAGTGAGGTAGAAGTTCATGGGGGCATGCTTGAAGTCCACCCACTGCATGCGGCTGCCCAGGGTCATGTGTATCGCACTGATCTCGCCTGCTGCCGCAGGATTATAATAACTCTTGCCCACCCAGAAGTGAGAGAAATCCGGGTCGGCCTGAGCCATTGCTCCAAGCGTCACGACGACAGCCAGAGCCATCGTCACGAGCAGTCGTTTTATGTCATGCAAGAATACTGTCATTACAATATCATTCAAAGAAGAACGTGACCACTACCATGTTGCTGGTGATCTTGTTCACACTCTGAGTAAACCGAATCTCCTCGGGATTATCCACCAGGTCAGGGCGGTTTTTATCCAGCAAGTTCTTCAGACCGAAACAGAACTTCACCTCGGGACAGAGCTTGAAGAACGGCATATAAAAGTCACTTCCCATGCCGACGGTGAGCATCACGTCGCTGTTCTTGAGCCTCAACTGCTCGCTGCGGTCCTTGGACAGGTCACCCACATACATCGCACCCGCAGTAAAGTAGGGGCGGATGTTGTGGAAACGTTTGGCGCTCATTTTCAAGTCAATAGGTACTACAATGTAGGTCGACTTGATATTCTGGCTCTGCTTGTAGTGGCTCTGCTCCACCCAGTCGGGATTACCCCGGTGATTGAGGAAACGCACCACCTTGTTGCCGAAGTAAAGACCTGGCGACACCCTCAGGTTGAAATGCTCGGCAATGCGGTAATCGGCAAGCACATTCACACTGAAGCCCGGCGAGAGAGCATTCACGTCGGCATACCATTCCTCGGGGTTACGCCCCTCGGTCGGGTCGGTGACAAAGCCGTTGTTGGTAATGGCGAGATTCTGGAAATTCATACCGACCGAGAAGCCGAAATGAATCTTTTTGGCGTCGGCGTACGGACGATTCAGAATCATGTCATTATCCTGGGCATGCACCGTAGCGCACCCCAGCATCAACAGCACTATCCATGCGATATGTCGCAGCTTAGTCAGGTCCATTTATCCATAATAACGCAGTTTTTTCCCGCTTATTGCTCAAAATGTAAAAAAGTGTGACCAAAACGTCTTGCAAGCCATGAGCCGCCCAAGAGCAACAAAACCAATTTGGCACGCCCTTCAGGGAGATGAAAAGGGGGCGACATCACAGCGACCTTGAGAAAGATTTTGGAGGTATAGAGTGTTTTTTGTACCTTTGCGGGCTGGAACAATAACAAAACGAGATATAACTATGTCATTACAATGTGGAATCGTGGGCTTGCCCAATGTGGGCAAATCGACCCTGTTTAACTGCCTGTCGAATGCCAAGGCGCAGTCGGCCAACTTTCCTTTCTGTACCATCGAGCCTAACGTGGGCGTCATCACCGTGCCCGATGAGCGACTCAACGAACTTGCCAAGCTGGTGAACCCCGCACGCATCGTGCCCACCACCGTTGAGATTGTCGATATCGCTGGTCTGGTGAAGGGTGCCAGCCGTGGTGAGGGTCTGGGCAACAAATTCCTGGGCAATATCCGCGAGACCGACGCCATTATCCACGTGCTGCGCTGCTTTGACGACGACAACGTGACCCATGTGGACGGTACGATTGACCCCGTGCGTGACAAGGAAGTCATTGACCTGGAGTTGCAGCTGCGTGACCTGGAAACCATCGAGAGCCGCATCAGCCGCGTGCAGAAGCAGGCTCAGACCGGTGGCGACCGTGAGGCCAAGGCCCAATACGAAGTGCTCAAGCGCTACAAGGAAGCCCTGGAGCAGGGACGCAGCGCCCGCACCGTGGAACTGCTCAACAAGGACGAGGAGAAAATCGCCCACGAATTGTTCCTGCTGACCAACAAGCCGGTGATGTATGTCTGCAATGTTGACGACAAGAGCGTGGTGAACGGCAACGCCTATGTTGACGCCGTGCGCGAGGCCGTCAAGGACGAGAATGCCCAGATACTAGTTGTTGCAGCCCAGACCGAGAGCGAGATTGCCGAGCTCGAGGACTACGAGGAGCGCCAGATGTTCCTTGCCGAAATCGGCCTCGAGGAGAGCGGCGTGAACCGCATCATCAAGTCGGCCTATGCCCTGCTCAACCTGGAGACCTTCCTGACCGCAGGTCCCAAGGAGGTGAGGGCATGGACTTTCCGTCGCGGCAGCAAGGCCCCCCAGTGCGCCGGTGTCATCCACAGTGACTTTGAGCGTGGTTTCATCCGTGCCGAGATCATCAAGTATGACGACTACATCCACTATGGCAGCGAGGCTGCCGTCAAGGAAGCCGGCAAACTGCACATCGAGGGCAAGGAATATGTCATGCAGGACGGCGACATCGTGGTCTTCCGCTTCAACGTGTGATAACGGCCTTAGGGTTCTTAGGGTCTTCAAGGTCTTTAAGGTTTTTAAGGTCTTTAAGGACTTTAAAGACTTTAGGGCCCCTTTAGGGATTAAAAATTGTCTTTAAAATCATTCACCTGAAAATAAAGTGTCTGTTGTTGCGTTATTATGGCAGAACAACAGTCAATATGATGGCCTATGGTAAAACGTGTACTCTTGGTCAATAAGTTTTATTATCCCCGAGGCGGCGACTGTGTCGTTGTCCTCAACACCGAGGCTCTGCTCCGTGAGAACGGCGTGGAGGCTCAGGTGTTTGCCATGGAGTATTCACAGAACCTGCCAGCACATTATCAGGACAGCTTTGCCAGCAAGGTGAACTTCGGCGGAGGTATGGGCAACCAGTGGCGCGCGCTGCAGCGCACCCTGGGACGGGGTGACGTGCGAGAACGCTTTGAGGCGGTGCTCGACGACTTCAAGCCCGATGTTGTCCACCTGCACAACATCCACAGCTACCTGTCGCCCGTGGTGGGAGAACTGGCCCACAAGCGAGGCGTGCGCGTGATCTGGACGCTGCATGACTACAAGTTGTTGTGTCCACGCTACGACTGCCTGATGGGCGGCAAGCCCTGCGAGAAGTGTTTCCAGGGCGCCAAGATGAACGTCCTGATCCACAAGTGCATGAAGAACTCCCTGCCTGCCAGTGGTGTGGCGTGGCTTGAGGCATTGAAGTGGAACCGCCGCAAGTTGGAAAACAATACCGATGTGTTCCTCTGCCCCAGCAAGTTCATGGCCGAGAAGATGGTGGCCGGTGGCTTTGATCCCGCTAAAGTCAAGGTGCTGAACAACTTCCTTGACCCCACCAAGCTCAAACAATACCAGGCAATAGACAACAACGGCGCACGCGATGATTATTATTGTTATGTGGGCCGCCTCTCGAGCGAGAAAGGCATTGAGGACCTGCTTGATGTAGCAGCCCATCTGCCCTACCGCCTCAAGGTCGCCGGTAGCGGCACGCTGGAACCCGCCATGCGCATCAAGTATGCCGCATGTTCCAACATCGAGTTCCTAGGCATGCTTGACGCCCCCGACGTGGCACAGCTATTGTCAAGGTCACGTTTCAGCATTATACCATCGCAATGCTATGACAACAATCCGTTAAGCCTCATTGAGTCGCTCTGCGCCGGCACACCCGTCGCCGGTTCAGACATAGGCGGCATTCCCGAACTCATCGACAGCAGCAACGGCATTGTGTTCCAGCCGTTTGACAAGGAAGCGATCAACACTGCCATCACCATGGCGATGACCCGCCGATGGGACCACGCTGCCATTGCCCGCCAAGCTCTGGAACGGTTCTCCCCTGCCGCCCACATGAAAAAACTGACCAACGATATTTACGGCATTTGAACACTTTTCTTGGTTTTTTTGCCATTATTGCACAATAATTTGCACGTCGTTTAGTTAAATAAATGTAATAGCTTATTGACGATAGCGATGAAGAATGTGATTCAGGGAAGTCTGATTACCACTTTCAGATGCAACGCACAATGTAACATGTGCAATATCTGGAAGTTCCAGACCAGCCCGAATGAAGAGATAGACGCCTCCTACTATGAGAACCTGCCCGCGGGGTTGCGCATCAACATCACGGGTGGCGAGCCGACGTTGCGTAAGGACATCGACCGCATCTTTGAAATTCTCTATCCCAAATCCCGTCTATTGGAGCTGAGCACCAACGGTTACAACACTGCCAAAATCGTGGAGCTCGCCAACAAATATCCCAACATCCTCATCCGCGTGAGTGTCGAGGGTCTGCCCAAGATCAACGACGCCAAGCGCGGCATCAAGGATGGCTTTGACCATGCCCTGCGCACGATGCTGGAGCTGAAGAAGACCAAGTGCAAGAACATCGGCTTCTCGGTGGTCATTTCGCCCGACAACTACGAGGACCTGCTCTACCTCTATGACCTGTGCGTTGCCCTGGATGTTGAACTCGGCAACAGTGCGGTACACAACTCGTGGTACTTCCACAAGGAGGACAACCAGATCGAGAGCGAGAAGGCACTCGAGCAACATGAGAGATTTGTCAAAGCGCTGCTCACCAGCAAGCGCCGCCACCTGAAGGACCGCCTGAAGGACTATGGCCGCGCCTACTTCAACCGCTCGATCCACCGTCGCCTGCGTGGCGACACCGACGAGTATCGTCCACCCTGCGGCGCACTGAGCGACTTCTTCTTCATCGACCCGTGGGGCAATGTGACCCCGTGCAACGGCAGCAGTGAGGAATGGAAACTGGGCAACATCAAGGAAGACAGCCTCGAGAACATCCTCGCCAGCGACAAGGCCAAGGAAGCGATGGAAAAGGTGCGCCAGTGCAAGCGCAACTGCACCTTTATCGTCACCGAGCGCCATGACATGGTGCGCCGTCCCTGGGTGCCCATCAAGTGGATCCTCAAGAACAAGTGGCGCATCCGCAAGGGTCAAGACCTGTGCTGGGACTAATCTATAATTCCTATAGCCACTATAGTTTCTATAGTCACTATAGCTACTATCAATCAAAAAAAGGAAATGAAGACGATAGCGGTGATCGGCACACGCGGGTTCCCTGGCATTCAGGGCGGCGTGGAGGTTCACAGCTATTTTCTTTATACCCACATGAGGGATACCCGCGTCAGGGTATATCGCCGACGCGCCTACTTGACCGAGCAGTCGGCCCAATCTTTCCCCAACATTGAGTACATCGACCTGCCCTCGACCCGCGTCAAGGGGTTTGAGGCAGTGTGGCACACGCTGTTGAGCGTGCTGCACATCATGTTTCACCGTCCCGACGCAGTGCATATCCACAACATCGGGCCCGGCATGTTCGCTCCCCTACTCCGCCTGATGGGCCTGCGTGTGGTACTGACTTACCACAGCCCCAACTACGAGCACGACAAGTGGAACGGCCCCGCCCGCTGGCTGCTGCGCCAGTGCGAGAAACTCTCTCTCCGTTTCAGCAACCGCGTCATCTTTGTCAACAAGTATCAGATGGAGAAATGCGGAGCCCTCGACAAGAGCATTTTCATCCCCAACGGCATCGACTCCGTTACCCGCAGTGATGCCACGACCTTCCTTGAACGACATGGCATCACCCCAGGCAACTACCTGCTTGCCGTGGGGCGCCTCACTCCCGAGAAGGGTCTGGAATACCTCGTCGAGGCAGCGAACCGCCTACCACAGGTGCAGCAAGTCGTCATCGCCGGTGCCAGCGACCACGACAGCACTTACCGAGAGTTGTTGGAGAAATTGGACACCAATAAGAAAGTCATTTTTACCGGGTTCACGTCAGGCGAGGACCTGCGCCAGCTCTACAGCCATGCCCAATGCTTTGTCCTGCCATCGGTCAACGAGGGTTTCCCGATGGTGATGCTCGAGGCGATGGCCTATGGGCTACCCATCGTGTGCAGCGACATCCCCGGTACCCGACAGGTGGAGCTGCCCGAGGAGGACTATTTCACCGTGCGCGATGTCGATTCGCTATGCGCCGCCATCACCCGCCAGTTGGCCAAGCCCAATGAGCCCCTACACTACGACCTTGAAAAATACAACTGGGACAGCATCGCTGCCACCACCCGCCAGCAGTTCTTCCATTGATATTTAATGGATTGATGTCCGGTAAAAATGTTGCAATGCTGTAACAGGACCGGACGTAGGGCCTCGCCTTGGCGTGGCCGCTGAGCGACAGATGGTAAATCGCTTTCAAATAGCCATTATCCTTAGTTATGCAAAACAATCCCATGAAATCAGGGGGTTGTGAATTATCCGACGGAAACGGCCACGCCAAGGCGAGGCCCTACAGCCACGGGATAGCCTACAGTTCTGATAATGTATCTGTCGTTAAAACCCTGGCTGGATATCTTGTGGATTAGGGTCTATAGCGTCAGGATAGCCCCATTGTGACTGCAGCCAAGCGACCTTCTTGTTAAAGCAGGGCTTGGTGTAATGGTTCAGGCGATAGGTATTATTATTGCTCTGGCACTGCGGCCAACGGATGAAATCATAATTACCGGCAATCTCAATACGTGCAGCAAAGGTGTCCATATAGGCCTCCATCTCGGGATAGACCTCCTCATAGAAGCGCTTCCAATAATGCCGTACCCGAAACTGGAAATGAGGGAACTTGGCGATTTCACGAATCCACCTGCAGCGACAATAGCTGGGTTGGTTCTCATAGATGAACTCGTTAAAGGGATAATTCTTGTTATAACGGGTGAATGAGCTGCCACAATCCCACATCGGGCCAAAGATAAGCTTAGTATCGTTACCGCGTTCCTTATACATGAAACAACTGCCCGAAAATGCCTCGGGATTATCCACAACCTCCTGTACAAGATAGTAGATGGCCAGCGAGTCAATATCGATGTAGCGCTCCCACTCGGTGCTCACCTTGTTACCTATATAAATGGCCGAATCGGCCCGCAGCAAGAAGGATGTGATATAGTCACGCTGTACATCACTCAGCACTTCGGGAGTCTGAGGCGTGACCCAGAAGGGCTCGCCGTTGCCCTCGGTAAAGGTGATGTTATCCGGTTCCTTATAGTTGTCGATTTCCAGCAGCCAGCCTCCGGTGATCTGCTCAGGGTCGGTCTCGCCGTCTTGTTGCTCCTGAATATTGACACGGTTCTTGTCCACACGGATTTTCTCCGTCAGAAAGTAAAGGCCGATATACTGGCCGTTGAGCACCACCTCGATCGGTTCCTGACGCGGATTCCACGCCATACCCATACGTCGCCCAATTTCAAAGGGCAATGCGTCATTCATTTTCCCCATCCACGCGTCAGCATAGGCCAACAGTACCCAATGACGGTTTGAAGGCATCCCCAACATGGCCTGTTTCTTTTCCAACTTGAGACGGAAAGGCTTCTTGTCAAGGTTGGTCCAGGTAGCGTTGCCACGGCCCTTGATTTGCATCTTCTGTGGCTGATTGGGTGACCCGATAGATTCATAGCCGTCTATGCCCGTCGCATCCAGCCACCACACGGCGTCCAAGTAATCCTCTCTACTGACAATATCTCGGTAATCCTCGGTATTGATAAACAACACGGGCAGTGTGCCCGAATAGACAGGCATAGGCTTCAGATTCCCACCCAGGAGCCCATCTATCAGGCAACTGACGTCCTCAATGTTAATGCTCTTGTCGCTATTAATGTCGGCATCATAGGTATAAAGGGAGTGATACTCAACACCATTCAGCAGCATGGTAATAAGATCGGTCAAATCATCAACACCCACATTCCAGTCGCAATTCACATCACCACGGGGACGCAACAAGTCACGAGCCTCTGCACCAGAACTGAATGCCGTAGCCCACAAAACAATGATATAAAGAAGTCTCCTCATTTCTGTTTTATTCTTTTGTCCTTAGGAACCTATATCAGAGCGAGGCTCTACCTTTCCCCATTGGGAATTGAGCCAGTAGATCTTGCGGTAGATAAACGTCACGAAATTTCTTTTCTGATAGTCGATGTCATAACAATGCCACCGCTGCCCATCAGCATAATAAGCGGGTCTAATGGTGTTCACAAAGTCTTCTACGTACTGGTCAATATCCAAATCGTCAAAGGTGGAATTCCAGAAAGTCAGCCAGTGCTCACGAACCTTCTTCCGGAAATGCGGAAACTTGCAGATTTCCTCAATCCAGTGTGACTTGAAAACCGTGGGTTGTTCATAGATAAATTTATTGAATTCCGTGTCGCCATAAATGGCATGGCGCTGGAATGCGTTACCAAAGTCCCACACAGGACCGAAAATCAATTTGGTGCTGTCACCACGGTGCTTATACATAAAACAGCTGCCGGAAAAGTACTCCAGGTCGTCCATGATTTCGCCCACGATATAGTACATCGCCAGCGTGTCGATGTCGATATACTTTTCCCACTCGGTGCTCGTCTTGTCGTCGGTATAGATGGCGTCATTTGCCTTTTGGATAAAATTCCTGAGGTATCTCTCCTGTCGCCATGAGAGGTTCTCGGGCGATTCAGGAGTGACCCCGAGACTAATGATGTCTTCCTGTTGCTCAAAAAAGTACAAGGTATTGTCCTCAGGCGAGTTGGTGATCTCCAGCAACCAACCGCCAGTGATTTTGTCGGGATCGGTCTCGCCGTCCATCTGCTCCTCGATATTGACACGGTGCTTGTCCACACGAATCTTCTCGGTCAGGAAATACAGGCCGATGTACTGGCCGTTGAGCACTACCTCGACAGGTTCCTGGGCTGGCGTATAAGCCAAGCCGATGCGGCGGCTCATTTCAAAGCCCATCGTGTTCTTGAGACGTGCCAAGAAGTCGTCGGGATGGGCCATCAGGCACCAGTGCCGGTTGCTGTGCATCCCCATCAACGGCTGTTTATCGTCCAGTTTGAGACGGAAGGATTTCTTGTCATACATGCGCCACGTGTAGTTGCCGCGACCCTTGATCTGCATCCCCAAAGGCCGTTGAGATGAGCCCAAAGATGCGTAACTCTCGTCGCCCATGTTGTCAAGCCACCACTGCGCCTGCCGGTATTCCTCCTTGCTCACGATGTCTTGATATCCCTCGGTGTTAATATACAGTACAGGCAGCGTACCCGAATAGGTCGGCATGGGGTTCAATTCTGCGCCCAAGATGGCATCAACCAACACATTGATGTCGGCAATAGTGATTTCCTTGTCGCAGTTGATGTCGTAGGCATAGGTATAGAACGAGTGATAGGGCTTACCAGAGACAACGGCGTTGACCATTGCATTCAAGTCGGCAATGCCCACCTCCCAGTCGCAGTTCACATCTCCACGGGGACGCAGTCCAGTCTGTCCGTGCATACCAGGCACAGACAATACTGTAATCATTAATGCTATCAACAGTGATTTTCTCATGATTATTAGGCCTCTAAAAACGCACGCCAAACTGGCTTTATCCGCCCATGCCGTCATGCAAGCATGACCATGCAGCAATATGTCAAGAACTGTTTCATTGCCATTCCAATTTATCGGATAGACGGAATGACAAAGGTAATGTTTATTTTCAAAACTGCCAACAGTTGGCCAAAAAAACACTATCTTTGTCTTTTGCTAATGATACAACAGGCTCATCGATGATATATAACTCGCTGAATTTCATAGTGTTGTTCCCGTTCATCTTCTTGCTGTACTATGCCATCCCGGCACGTTATGGCAAGGCCCGCAACGTGTTCCTGCTAGTGGTGAGTTATCTGCTTTACCTGCAATGGAAGCCCGCCTATGCCCTTATCCTGCTGGGCGTCACGTCGGTGACCTATGGAGCGGCCCGAGCCCTTTCTCCGGCTACGGGAGACGCAAGGTTGAGCGTCTCTACGGACCAAGTCCCAGCCCGTGGAGGAAAACCGAAGATCCTGCTAGTGACTGGCGTACTGTTGGCCCTGTTGCCGCTGTTGGTTTTCAAGTACTTCAATTTCATCAACGAGAGCATCACCCAGGGACTGTCACTCGTCGGACTCAATTTCCAGATGCCGGGACTGAACTGGGCGATACCTATCGGCATCTCGTTCTTCACTTTCCAGGCGCTGGGCTACCTGTTTGATGTCTATTACAAGCGGATAGAGGCAGAACGTGACTTCCTCACCTATGCCCTGTTCATCTCGTTCTTCCCCAGCATATTGTCGGGTCCCATCAACAAGGCCTCACTGGTCATTCCCCAGTTAAAGCGCCTGCGCCCCCAGTACGACCAGGCTGCTGTGACTGCGGGCCTGAGGATGATCCTGTGGGGCATGTTCATGAAGGTGGTCGTGGCCGACCGTGTCGCCCTCTATGTCGATACCGTGCTGCCCAACTACATGAGCTACACGGGCCTGTCGTGCCTGCTCGCCAGCGTGCTCTACACGATACAGATCTATGCTGACTTCGCGGGCTACTCGCTGATGGCCATCGGCACGGGCAAGACGCTGGGCTTTGAATTGACCGAGAACTTCCGCCGTCCCTATTTTGCTGTCAGCGTCACCGACTTCTGGCACCGCTGGCACATCTCATTGTCCACCTGGCTCAAGGATTATGTCTACATCCCCCTGGGCGGCAGCCGCTGCTCACGTGTGCGCAACTACTGGAACATCTTCGTGACCTTCCTGGTGAGCGGCATCTGGCACGGCGCAAACTGGACCTTTGTCGTGTGGGGTGTCATGCACGGCGTCTGCCAGATCATCGAGAAAATGCTGGGCGAGCAACGATGCCGCTACGGACTTGTGGGCAAGACAGTCAAGGTCATCATCACTTTCCTGATTGTCAACTTTGCCTGGATATTCTTCAGGATGCCGTCGCTGGGCGATGCCTGCCGTGTCATCGGGCGCATCTTCGATCCGTCCCTGTCCATGTCGCTCTTCCTGCCCACCAATACCGACCTGCTGCTTATGGTCATGGGCGTCGGGATGCTGTTTCTCAAGGATTTCCTCGACGAGTACCAGCCGCACCGCTTCCGTCTGCTGGACAGCCCACGTGCAATCGTGCGGTGGCTGTCGGCCCTGACGGTGATAGTGCTGATACTGCTCACGGGCGTCTTCGGTGCCGACCAGTTCATCTACGCGAACTTTTAACACCTATCACCTAAAACCTATCACCTAAAGCCTAAAATGATAAAACATCTGGTCAAAATATTGCTGTTCCTGGTAATCGTTGCCCTGCTCGACGTGGTGACGGGACTGGTGTTCTCCCGATTGACGCATGTGGCCCGCGGCGGTGACACGGCACGCAATGAGTACATCTGCAACGGCACGCATGAGGACATCCTTATCTTCGGTTCCTCGCGCGCCATCCACCACTATAACCCCGACATCATTACCGACTCCACAGGGTTGTCTTGCTACAACTGCGGACAAGACGGTAACGGCGCCATCCTGAATTATGGCCGCTTCCACCTCATCTGCCAGCGCTACAGGCCCAAGATGGTCATCTATGACGTGATGCCGCTCTATGATTACATCAAGGGTGAGGATAACAGCAAGTACCTGGGATGGCTCAGGCCTTACTATGACCGCGACGGCATCGCCGACATTTTCAAGGCTGTGGATCCGACGGAGCAGTACAAGATGATGAGCCAGATGTATCGTTACAATTCACGTTTCCTGCAGATCATGTCTGACTGCCTGCACTCGGCACAAGCCGATGACATGAAGGGATTCATGCCACTGGAGGGTGAACTGGACACCCTGAAAATCAAACCTGAAAACCTTGAATCTCGGGAACTGGACCTGTTGAAGGCAACCTACCTCCAACAAATGATGGACGTGTCGGACGAAACACGCTTTGTGCTGGTGGTTTCACCCTACTGGTATGGCATGGACGCCAGTTTGCTGGAACCTGTCAAAAGACTCTGTGCAGAACGCGGGATAGCCCTGCTGGACTTCTCCAACGACCCCAAATACCTGCATAACGATGACTACTTCGTTGACGGCGCTCACCTCAACGCCCGCGGCGCTGATGAATTCACCAGCGACCTTGTCTCTATGCTGAAAGGAGCATTAGATAATAGATGACACTGCCCTTGGAAGGAAACTCCTGCAGGAAGAAGTTCATATTGTTGCTCTTGAAGGTGTTGCTGGTGAAGTCCAGGTTCAAACAACTGTGTGCCTTCACCGCCGTTCATATCAGCGACATAGCTATAAAAAGCGTGGTAGGCTGCTCCTTTCATCACCGAGTCAACTAGTGCATTCACATCGGCAATGTTCATTTCCCAGTCACAGTTCACGTCAGCGCGGGCGAAGCCCCGACTGGGCATGTGTCACTAACCCGGTTATGGAACATAAAATGAGAAAGATGAGTGCTAAGGTTTTTTCATGACATTGTTCTGGTGAGCGGGGAAAAGATATGGTCCTTGAAGAAAATGAACGGGCTGAGGCGCAGGCGGTCACACAGCCATGCGCAGGCCAGGCAGCACAACACAACAAACGCCACCGCTACAACCGCGAATGAGATAGCCGACGGGTCAAAAGCGAAATATGGTGCTACCACCTTGGTTACAAGCGTGAAGATGGGCGAGAACACTACTATGGCAAGTGAGTTGCGCCCCAAAAAGCACAGAGTGTTGCGAACGATAGCACCACAATAAGGATAAAGGGCCAGCAAAAGGCTCATCATGAGCACTGTGATGGCTACGCCGGCCAGTGACCCGTTATGGAAGTTCTCGCGTGAGGCAAATAGCACGATTAAGGGCAGGATCGCGATGAATGACGGAGTGATTATTTTTGTCAAGGAGTTGCCGCTGCGCATGACCGCTAAGCCCAACAGGAAATAAATGACATAATCCCAGTTGAGACCCTCGATGACCAGTGATAGCCCATACAGCACCAGTCCCGTCAATGCCAGTCCCGAAATGCCTTTAAGGTGTAACAGACGGTAAACGATGTAATAGATAGCGGTGCTGATGACCAGCGTGTGGAGGTACCAGTAGGGGCCGGTGGGCTGTGTCGCGATGCGCGTCACGAAATCCAGTGGCGTGAGGCGCTCAATGGCGTTGTGTGCATGGAGGGCGTTGCCCATGAAGTACTGCAAGAGAATGTAAAGCGCCTCGAACAGCAGGTAGGGGACCAGGATGCGCAACAGGCTCTTACCGAAAGAGAGCGGCTCCTTTTCCACGTTGGCCAAATAGCCCGAGATGATGAGAAATGCCGACATATGGAACGTGTACACCGCCTCGCGCAGCACAGGATAGGTCTCCTCGATCAGGGCGAGGTGAAACAAGACCATCAACACGATGAAGATGCCCTTGAGATAATCTAGCTGGTGTATACGTTCATTAGCCATTGGCGATGGTGTTAACGGTTATATCTATTGTGGCCTATTTTGCGTTTGCGAGCGTTAGTGACGTTCTTTAACAGTTCTTTCTCGTTAGCCACGCCGTGGAAGACATTGTATTTCACCTCCAGGCGGTCAAAGCGATAATTCTTGGTCGAACTTTTTGACCAATGAGTCATGAATTGGCCGTTGCCGCCGTTCACAGTAACATCATTGTTATCAAACACGACCGAGCCGCTAGGTGCAAATTCCACAAGGAAGAAGTTCATGTTGCTGCTGCGGAACGTGTTGCCCTTGAAGTTGAGGTTCATTTTCTTGATCTTGTGGCTGTAGATGCGCGTGTCGCCCTCAAAAACGTTGTTGCTGGCGTTGAGGGTAAACAAGTCGGTGCCTTCGCCACCGCCCACATAGGCTACACTTTCAAGCCCCTTGCACACATTGTCGCGCAGCGTCACGTTGCCGCCCTCATACTGGCACCAGATGAGTCTCATGCCATAGGGTTTGCGGTTCTTGGGGTTGACGGTCACCTCGTTGAGCAGGTGATTGCCTAACACGCTCACGATGCCGCCTCGGGTCTGGAGGAACATGTATCCCGAGTCGTCATGATCGGTGAGTACCAGGTTCCTGTTGATGACCGTGTTGCCGTTGATGTGGATAGTGTCGCCACATGAACTCAGATCATGCACTTCGATGTCCTTGTGGTAGTACCTGTATTCGCGACCGATGTCGCCATTGATGATCTGGTTATTCTCGATGTAGATGTCCTTGTGGTAATCGGCGGGGTCAAAACCGATATACATGCAGCGCGTGGTGACATCGTTGATGAAGAACTTGTTGTTGCGCAGGTGGAAATTACGCGTTGTGCACTGGTCTTTGCTTAGCTTGTGGTCGGTCATCAGGGTGAACAGCATGCCGCAGTTGGCCTCGGGATCCTTGTCCTTGCCGTTGTAACCGCCATAATAAAACTCGTTGTCCTCCACAAAGATGTCGGTGCGTCTGGCCGTGCCGCGGACATAACCGTTGGTCACATCAACCACGCGGTCATAGATGCCGAGGGTCTCGTCCTTGCCATACTTGTAGAACTTATTGCCCTTGACATTGATGTTGTGCATCTCGCCTCTTATCCACAATCCTCCACCATCGTTGCAGTTGTTGTAGTTGGATATGATATTGTTAGCAATGGTGACATTGGAGCACACACGCAGGTCGAAATTGGTAATCACGGCATTCTCCATATAGCTCTCGGTATTGTAAATGTTCACACGATTGGCATGGTAAATCTTCACGGCATGACGTATTTCATCTTCCCACCAGAGACCCTTGTGCTCCTTCAGCCTTAAGGTCACATCGCTGATAGACACTGAGATGGGATTCTTAGCGGTGCCGGTGATACGGAAGTAGGTGTCGTCGATAAAGGATTTGAAACCGCCCTTGTCGCTACCCTTGTCCAGCCAGATAGTAGTCTTGCCACTACCCTTGCCCTTGATGACAGCATGACACTGAATCCTGATGGTACCACTGACGATATACTCACCCTCACCGAAGTTAATTACCACGGTATCGTTGCGGTTTATCCGACCGCATTCTTCACGCAGTTGCCGGGTCAAGTCGCTGCGGGTGTCTTTTACATTGATGTTGATGGTCCTCGCCTGCCCAACCAATGCAGCCAAGCAAATAACAACAAGACCGACATATTTCAATACTCTTATCATAGCCATTCCTCCATTTTATCCATTAGACATGATGACAAAGGTACGGTTTATTTCCCAATCCACGTATTAATAGCCCACGAATTTTTAACAGTCCACAAATTTAACGAATTTAACGAAGGGCTGACGCAAAAAGAAGGCCAGTCAGTCATTTGTTTAATTCGTGGACTTTTTAGTTTGTGGACTGTAGGATAGTGGTGAGGGCCGAGTGGAGGACCTCAGGGTCATATTGGCTATCGTAAAGACGACGTGTGGATGCCGAAGACTTCAAGGAACGGGTAATCGCTGCCGCAAGTGATTGGGTGTCATTAGGGGGAAAAGATTCGATGCCCTCAAAGCCTTCACAGGTCTGACGGAAGAAGGGCAGATTGCTGACCACCATTGGTTTGTCAAAGTAAGAGGCGATGCTGACCACTCCGCTCTGGGTTGCCGAGATATAGGGGTAAACAACAACGCCAGCCCGTGAGAAAAGGTCTTTCACCTCGCTGTCACTGATAAACCTGTTGATAAAGAAGACATTATTCTCATCGGCGCAACGCTCAAAATAGATGTCCTTAGTCCCCGCGATGACCAATGGAACCTCCCGCAACTCGGGATGGGTCTGATGCGCCTCATAAAGCAGATGCACACCCTTATAGAGATGCAGTGTGCCGAAGAACAGGATGTAGCCGCCCTGCACCGATGCCAACTCAGGGACTGGTGTACCGCCGCGGGCAATGGTATCATTGACAAGTGTGGGGAAAGGCGCATAAGAAACCTTGTGGTAAGGGAAACGGCTGAGGATGGCATCTCGCTGCTCTAGACTGTTAGTGACCATGTTGACAGCGTACTTGAACAGCCGTTGCTGCGGCAGGGCGATAATCAGGCGGTCCTTAAGCCATTCCACGGGGGAACTGAACTTGTAGTCGTGGTACACGGCGTCATGAACCGTATAGAGAACAGGCACGCGGGTCTGCAAACGCCTGATGGTTGGCGCCAGTACAAGTTCGCCCGTCAACGAATAGATCAGACTGACTTCACTCGTCTCGAGTACCTGATCGATAGCATGGTGCAACCGCTTGGGAAAATACCTGAACCATAGGCGCTGCAGCTTGGATTGGGGGTAGTCAATCCAAGTAATACAGTCTTCGGGAATTTCGGGGAAAGCATCGGGCTCAGGTCCATGGCGGGTAACAATCACCACTCGGTCACCGACCTGCCACATGGTATTGATGATGTTGATGGCATAGGGATGCATGCCGGGCGCATCATATTCTGTCGCAAGAAACAATATGTGACGCCTCATCGTGCTCATGTGGATTGAACGATTGAGGGTGATTCTTGCGATGTCTCTTCGGCCTCCTCTTCAGCAACTTGTTCGGCTATTTCTTCGGCCCTCATGCGTCGGCGCGCTGCCTCGACAGATTCAAACTCGGGATGTACCTCAAGAGGATAATGCCTGTTAAGCGACAGGGCGATGAACATGAGCGAGAGGTTGAGCATGTTGGGAGTCAACGGGGCCCAGTCGCTACTGCCCTGAATCAACTGGCAACAGACGATGCCCAATCCAGTAATGTTGATGATGTTAAAGTAACGGTTATTCGAGACTTTGGTCCTTCTTTTGAATGTTGCTATATAGTATATGACGAAAGCCATGATGGGCAGATACCCGATGAGTCCTAACTCCACAATCATGATAATCCAGATATTGTGGATGGGTGTGATGAAGAAGTACTCTTCGGGGCGCCACATGTTGGACATATCAAACACCTGTTCGAAGATGACAGCCGACGTGTTCTCGGTCAGATAGAACAAATGATTGTTCATGCTCACTCCCACCAAGGGGTGATCCATGAAAATCTCATAACCACAATAGTAGTGCATGAGACGTGAAGTGGTCATTTCGTCCAAGTTCTCCACATCACTGAAGAGAAAGTTCAAAGGACCCGAGAGCAGCAAGGCTACCAAGATACCAACTGGCACGATGCCCTTGAGAAAACTCTGAAAACTGATCAATTTGTAACGACGATAGACGTAGAACACAACGACAGCTACCAGAGCCATAAATGAGGCAAGCAGGGCACTACGGCTGGCACTCAATACGATAACGACCAACGCCATTCCCGCCAGGATTGCACTCTCGCGACGTCTGAAGTTAGTGATAAAGCAAGCTACAAAGAAGGTGAAATAGTAGGAAGCATAGGTACCGAGCACATTGGGATGGCCCATCGTACCCACAGCACCCACTCGCTCCTCGCTGCGTGTCGTGGCATCGTTGTCAAACAGTTTCACTACGCTTTCCATTCCCAGCACGGGGTAGCACATAGACAGGAAGAAATGCAGCACCACTGTCGCCGCCAGCCCCAAATAGACGCCCCTGACCACGGTCTTCACCGAGAAACAGTTGGCAAACATATAGATGAAGATGGCGAAAGACATAAAATATATCACCGCAATAATGGTGTGAATACGCGAGACGCTGAACGGGTTCGCCAACGTGTAGGCAGCATAGATGACGAATATCGCCATCAAGATCAGCTTGGGACGTCTGATGCGCCATGATTTCTCAACGGCTATAATCCACAACAACAAGAAGGACATGATATAGAAAGGCCAGATGCCTCCAACGGGGCCAAAAGAGCCGCCCAGGCTTTCCTCGGAGCCGGCATTGACATAGGGCAAATACAAGCGGGCAAAACAGCAGGACAGGGTATAGACCGCAATGATAATCTCATAGACGCGGCTCTTGGTCATACGGCTTCCCTCGCGGACTGCGAAAAACAGCAGTGCGCAGCCTAGGACAACCAATATGAGGATCCTATCCATGCGTCAATATCCCTCGTTCTGTTCTACGGTTCAGTCCTTGTCCTTGGTATTGCCGATGCCGTAGCCGTAAGTATTGTCGTTGCTGGGCTTGGTGTCGTTCAGCACGACGCACATGTTCTTGAGCTGCTTGTTGGCGGCAATGCGGTTCATGAACTTGATGAGGCTGCGCTTGGTGTAGTTAGCGCGGGTGACATAGACCGTCGCGTTACTGTACTTGTCCAGGGCAAAGCTGTCGCTCACCTGGGCCACAGGCGCCGAATCAACGATGATCACGTCATACTGCTCACGCAGGTCGCGGAAGAAGTCCTTCACACGGTCACCGAGCAACAACTCCGACGGGTTGGGCGGAATGGCACCGCCGACAAACACGTCCATGCCTTTAACCTCCTTGCACGGTTGTGCAATTTGGTCGAGGGTGACATCGCTACGCGAGAGGTAGGAGGTCACACCGGGCATCTCATTGAGGTCGAGCATCTGTGCCAATTTGGGCGAACGGATATCCATACCCACGAGCGCTACACGCCTGCCCAGCAGGGCAAACGAGGAAGCGATGTTGGTACTGATAAACGACTTGCCCTCGCCACTGACGCTGCTGGTAACCAGAATGACCTTGTCGTCCTCCTTGTTGAGCAGGAACTGCAGGTTGTTGCGAATGTAACGGAACAACTCGACAATGGATGATGTTTTGCCTTCAGTAACCACGAGCTGGGTCTTATGGCGATTGTGATGGATGTGACCGATAAAGGGCACCTGAGTGATCTCTTCGAGTTCTTCCTGGTTGGAGAACTTGGTGGTGAACAGGTCCTTGAGATAGACGATCAGCAACGGCAGCAACAAGCCCGCCAACAAGGCCATAGCCAAGGCTACCATCTTGTTGGGGCTTATGGCCGTGTGCTGGGCATAGGCATGGTCCACGATTTTGCCCTTAGGCGTAGTGGCGGCCAGCACGAGCGAGTTTTCCTCACGTTTCTGCAGCAAGAAGGTGTACAGGGTGTTCTGGATGCCCTGCTGACGCAGCAGTTCACGTGCCTCGCGCTCCTCGGTGGGCACCTTGCTCAGGTCGCCCGAGCTCTGGTTAGCCATGCTGCGAGCCTTACCCAATTGCACATCAAGACCCTTGATCGACGTGTTGATACCCTGCAACACATTGGAGTGCATGGTCTCGATCTGTTGGTCCAGCTGCTTGAGGGCCATATTGTCGCCCTTGGCCGACTGTTCCAGTTCCTGACGCTTGGCGAGCAGGTTGTTATAGGCTTTGATCGAGCCTGATGCAGCACTCGAATCGACTTCAAAGGGGATGTAGCTATGCTTATTGGCAGGATTGCTCACATAGTCCTTGACCATACCCAGCAACTGCTTGTTGGTCTCCAACTTGATGATGGTCTGGTCGGCCTTCTCCTGCTTGGCTACAGAACTCTTGATCTGCAACTCGGGGTCCACAATATTGTGCTTGCGCTTATAGGCCTCGATGTCGGCTTCGCTGCTCGTCAAGCCCTTGTAGATGAGCGCCAGACGCTCGTCAATGAACTTGGCGGTATTGATGGCTTCCACATCCTTCTCCTGCTGTCCGCGCTCGTTATAGAGCTCCATGAGCTTGTTCAGGATGTCGATGCCTCGCTTGGTATTGTTCTCGGCAATCGTGAGATTGATACCGTTAGACTTCTTGGTAGCGAGCTTCACCATGATGCGGGTGTTCAACACCTCGCCGCGATACTGGTTACCATACAGGCCAGCCTTGATGTGGTAGTCTTTACCCTTCTTAAAATGCTTGGTGGGCTGGACGCTGAAGATACCATAGCTGGTCTTGACTATTGCGGGCAACGTGACACCCTTCATGTCGGCAAGCACACGTTTGCTGTGCTTGGCCTTGATGTTAGCAAGACCTTTCTTGTCCACGTCAATCAGGAATTTCACACTCGACAAGGTGTCAAACATCTCCTCGGGAGCGTACACCTCGATAGGCGAACTGTTGTAATGGTCCTTATCGGGCTTGAGCCAACCCCTCTTCTCGATATAGGTGCGGTTCAGTCCCAGCTGCTTGGCGACCTGGGTGCAGAGTTCCTGAGATGAGAAGACGAGCATCTCGTCATCCACCTTGCTGCCCTGCCCCATGAGCTTCATGCTCTTGAGCAAGTTAGCTCCGGCACCGGCACTGTTATCATCCTGAGCGACAAGAACAACGGCCTTGACGTTATAGATGCGCTTGGCTGACTTGAGATAGGCGAACGCCAGAGCAATACAAGCTATCAACGATAGCAGGAAGAGCCACCAGTAGCGTTTATACTTGCGGACAAAAGCACTAAAATCCACAATCTGCTCCTCTTGTTGAGCTGTGGGAGGTGTATTGAATTTTGCCATTATATTTTTAGTTTCTATTCCCTGGTTGTAGGGCCCCGACTTGGCGTGGCCGCAACTAGTAAAATGCCTAAGCTTCTAAATTTCTGGTTCTTATCGTGTCAGTGCGATGACAAGCGAAGCGATAACCGACACACTGCTCACGACAGTCGAGATGACCGAGAGTTTAAAGGCGTTGTTCTGGTTATACTTAGAATTGTCGATGCGGATCTGGTTAGGCTCCACATAGATGACATCATTCTGTTGCAGGTAGAAATAAGGCGAGTTGAAGACCTCGCTGCTGTTGAGGTTCAGGCGTTGATAGGTGCGCTTGCCCTCATCAATGCGGATGACATAGACACGGTCACGCTTGCCAAATTCCGTCAGGTCGCCGCATTGCGCCAGAGCATCAAGCACCGTGAAATGCTGATGACCGGAGTAAACACGCTGCGGAACACGCACCTCACCCATCACGTCCACCGAGAAATTGACGATATCAACACGCACATAGGGATCGTGCACATTCTTCTCGACCTCAGCCTTGATTTCATTGGAAATCTCATTCAGTGTCTTCCCTTTCACCATCATGCGTCCCAGCACAGGCAACATGATGCAGCCATCACCATCGACAATGTAGGTCTGGCTGCGGGGCTGCGTGGTCTGACGCAGATAACTGCGCGTGGCAGGATTCTCCATGGGCAAATTATAGGCTGCTGTCGCCTCGGGGACCGTCGATGTAATGGAAATTACCAGCTCGTCATCGGGCTGGATGCGAATGGAATAATCACCTTGGGGATTAGGTAACGTGCCATTGGTTGCAATGTCCAGATCCTTGAAGTAAGCCAAGGTATTATCCTTTGTTGATGTACATGACAACAGCGTCGCGGCTGCAATCATCATGATCAGTAATCTTGATTTCATACCGGTAGTAACTTTAATTTCTTTTTTACTACTATAAACGAAGATATCGCCCAATTATTTTGTAGAGTTATGTGTTTTGATGATTTTTGCAAGCAACATGTCGCGAAATTCCTTTCCGCAGGACCAAACGATGACGGCGAGCGCCACCACCATAAAGGCGATGTCGAACCATGGCGACGGGCTATAGTAGAAGGGGATAGCGCTCAACAGGATGACCGTCACGGGCACCAGTACGCGCGGATTGATTTTCAGGACAAAATACCGTTTCATGTCATACCAACGATAGGTGACTAACACCAGATAAGTAATCAACTGGGTAACGATGACGCCATACACACCCAGAGGCTTAATCAACAGGAAGTTAAGTATGACATTAACGATGGCAGCCAGTACGATGGCAGGCAACGTGCGCTTGGTATCCTTAGCACACTGGTAACCCATATCAAAGAAGGCTGCAATAGCAAATATCACTGCCGATACGCCCAGAGGGTAGATGAAGTTAAGACTTTCCCTGTACTCACTAGCCACCAGCCAGTTGTAATTGACCTTGAGCAAGAACACATAGCCAACGAGTATCGTTGCCAGCAGGAAGATATAGCCATTGAACATCCTGGAAAAGAAGCGGTTGCGGTCAGGACTGTTGTATTGCAGAATGGCGGTTTCCTGCCAAGCCTGATAAAAGATAATGGCCAGCGTGCTGATAATGCCCGTGAAACGGATGGCAACAGCATATATTCCATTGATATCCAGCCCCAAGAAGTACTTGATAAACAGGCGGTCACTGCTACCTGTAAGCCACCAGCACAACGAGCCGGGAAGCAGCGGCAAGGTGTAGCGGATGATTTCGCTCCCCACTTCACCGACGTTGATGCGCCATCGGGTATATCGACTCAACAGATGCACCCGCAGCTCGACAAACAGCAAGGCGAGGATACGTGCAAAGATATTGGCCAAGAAGATGCCCTTGATACCCCATCCTAATCCTGCAACAAAGATAATGCTGAAAATGCCGATACCCAATGCCGACAGAATGCCTACAGCAACAAATGCCTTGTTGTTTCCAAGCCCCCTAAACACCTGTGAATAAACCTCTTGCAAGGACATTGCCACCAAGAGTCCCAACACATAGCCCAGATAATGGATATCGGTGAACAACACCATCATTATCGTCACGAGCAATGAGACAAGAAGTGTCGTTGCCAAGGTGCGCGAAACAAACGTGACAATGCGTTGACAACGGGTCTCGTCATCACAGTCGAGCAAGAAACGGAATGCGCCATCACGCAGCTGCAGCGTGACAAAGGGCATGAGCAACAAGCAGACCTGCAGGCACAGGTCATAATAGCCGAAGTCGGACGTATCATGCACAAAGTAGGTATACAAGGGCACCATCAAGAAGGTGATGATCTTGGAACCGATGTTACCTATCGCATAGATACCGATGTCTTTCAAGAACTTAGAGACTCGGCTGGTAGATGTATTGTTGATGTTGTTACTCGTCATTTGTTGTTTAGCGGGTGCAAAGATAGAAAAAATGTTTATGTTTTTGACATTCTTTGGACAAATGTTTGTAATTTCGCATCATAATCGCAGCCTCCATAAAGACCTATGGGGTATATCAACAATTTATAGGCACCAGGGACAATAACTTAAAAAACAGGCAGTTCGATTGATCAAGACTATCAATTCATGGCGCGGACTCATGGCGGTCGCTGTAGTACTGTTCCACTGCAACGTGGAATGGGTCTATAACGTCGCCGTCTCGGGCGTTACGTTCTTTTTCATCTCCAGCACCTTCCTGCTGGCAATGCGGCACCAGTTCGCACGGCTCACGGCAGGAGAATACCGGCATTTTGTCCTGTCCCATGCCTCACGCATCTATCCCCTGCACTGGTTGGGGCTGGCTTTGTTGATTGCCCTAGCACTTTTTTTCACTGGGGAACCGATTAACTGGGGTGCCACGGCATTAAGTGCCCTGCTGCTGCACTCGTTGTCACCTGTCCACGATGTCCACTACGGCCTCAATCCCGTAGCCTGGTACTTGTGCGCCCTGCTGTTCTGCTACTTGATCTATCCCCTGATGGCTCACTGGCTGGGGCGCTGGCGACTGCTATATAAAGTAATACTTGCTATCTTGTTAGCTATTATATTGGGAACCATTCTGTTACCGCTTGATATTCCGCATCGCGAAGCGGTGTTTGTCAATCCCTTGTCCCATGTGCTTGACATCACTGTCGGCCTATCGCTCATCCACCTCTACCACATCCTCAAAGCCAGGTTTCCTCACGTGAGCTACCGCACGGCTACGGTGGCCGAAGCGCTCGCCCTGTTGTCGCTGGCGACAGTCATCGCCGTCAACATGAGCACAACGTGGATCAGACCCTGGGAGGATGACATCATCTGGCTGTTGCCACAGGGTGCCATATTGATTGTCCTGGCATGGCTGGGAGGACAGGAAGGTGCCATCGGACGAGTGCTACTGTGCAAACCGCTGCAATGGCTGGGCAGCATCAGTTTTGAAGTCTATGTGCTGCAATTCGCTGCATTCCAGATTTTTGGCTATGTAATTTCGCCGCTAGCCTACCATTTCGACCTACAACTCTATGGTCTAGTCGAATGGTTCGCCCTGCCAGTGCTGTTGCCGCTCGCCTGGGCTGTGAACAAGTGGTTCACCCGTCCCGTGAACGCTTATTTCAAACAAAAATTCGCTTCAAGACCCAACGTTGAAAACTGACAACTAAAAAACCGATATGATTAAGACTATCAACGGCTGGCGCGCCGTCTTTGCGCTGATGATCGTGCTCTTCCATGTGGGAGCCGCTTCGTTCGAGGAAATGACCTGGGCAGGCGTGACCTTTTTCCTGATGGCCAGCGGTTTCCTGTTGGCTACAAAGTATCCGTTCGAGCAACTGGATGCGCCCTCCTATCGCCGCTTCGCCTGGAACCACGCCGCCAAGCTGTTTCCGCTACACTGGCTCACACTGGCACTGTGGATCGTTGTGATGGCCATACTGGGGCTGCTCACCATCAAACCGTTGACGCTGGCACTCAACGCCACACTGCTGCACAGCTGGTCTCTCATCCATGCCATCTACTTCTCGTTCAACAAGTTCTCGTGGTTCTTGAGCACCCTGCTGTTCTGCTACCTGTGCTACCCGCTGCTCGCCCGGTGGTTCATGCTTTTGCCGCTCCGCATCAAGGGGTTCATTCTCATCGTGCTGGCAATCATTAATATCATCGTGCTGGCAGGAACCGACGACTATAGCCGCACCGCGCTCTATGTTTTTCCGCCCGTCCGCCTCATTGATTTCGTCATAGGCATGACACTGGCCAGCATCTGCATGGGATCCAAGAAGCCCAAGGTGCTCGGCAAGAGCGAGAATGGCACCGATGCCGAACTTGTTGCCATAGCCCTGTTGTGTGTCATGGTGATGACCTTCCGCTCCTATCCCTCGGTTCTGCCCTGGAGCGATGCTATCCTGTGGTGGATTCCCGTAGCGATGATTCTGTTGACCTCCTTCTACTACAACAAGCGCGAGGGTTTCATCGGCAAGATTTTGGCTTCCAAGCCATTGCAGTGGCTTGGCAACATCAGCTTCGAGATCTTCATGTTACAAGGACTCGCTGCGTTGGCCTATAACTATTGGCTCGCTCCCGTACTCGCCCACATCGGTGTGCAGGACGGTTACAACATGGTTGCCAACGACCTGCTGGGTGCATCGGCTCCCGGGCTCATCGTGTGGTTCATTCTCCCCATCGACATCCTGATGGCGTGGGCGGTAAATCGCTTGTTCACACGCCCCGTAAGTCGCCTGCTGCGACGAGGCCAATAGCACATTCCACGCTCAGACAAACATAGTGCATCCGATGTTATGCAATCGGTTGCACTATTTTTTTAGGCTTAAGTCACATTTATATAAAAGGACACAAGCGAGAATGCGTTATATTTGTAGGTGTTTAACCGCAATAACCGAGAATTTATTACAATAACACTTAAAATAACACGACTATGATTAAAACTAAACCGGATTTAAAATTCAACCAGCTGTGGAACATCAGTTTTGGATTCTTTGGGGTCCAGATTGCCTATGCCTTGCAGAGCGCTAACATCAGCCGCATCTTTGCAACCCTGGGTGCCGATCCCCACAACTTGAGCTATTTCTGGATTCTGCCACCCCTGATGGGCATGGTGGTACAGCCTCTGGTGGGCTACTTCAGTGACAAGACGTGGTTGGGCCGCTGGGGCCGCCGCATCCCTTATCTGCTCATCGGAGCTCTTGCTGCAGTTATCGTGATGTGCCTGCTGCCCAATGCGGGTTCGTTCGGTCTGACTATTGCAGGCGCCATGATTTTTGGCCTGATTGCCCTGATGTTCCTTGACACGAGCATCAACATGGCTATGCAGCCCTTCAAGATGATGGTGGGCGACATGGTCAACGAGAAACAGAAAGCCAAGGCTTACAGTATTCAGAGTTTCCTGTGCAACGCAGGTTCACTGGTGGGCTATATCTTCCCGTTCCTGTTCACTGCCATCGGTATTGCCAACGTGGCTCCCGAGGGTGTCGTTCCCAACAGTGTAAAATGGTCATTCTATGTGGGTGCTGCCATCCTCATCCTGTGTGTCATCTACACCATCAGCCATGTGAAGGAATACACTCCGCAGGAAATGGCGGAGTTCAATGCCGCTGCCAATGCCGAGAGCCAGAGCGATGCAGCTGCTGCTACCGAGATGAGTCCCGCTCAGAAGAAGCATGCCATCAAGGTCTTCTTTGAGGTTGGCTTAGTACAATTCTTCTGCTGGGCAGCCTTCATGTACATGTGGACCTACACTAACGGCACCATTGCCGACACCGTCTGGGGCACAACTGACGCTGCCAGTGAGGGCTATCAGTTGGCTGGTAACTGGGTAGGTATCCTGTTTGCCGTACAGGCCATCGGCAGTGTGTTGTGGGCAATGGTATTGCCGCAGTTCAAGAACATCAAGGTGGCCTATGCCTTGAGTCTTGTCATCGGCGGCATCGGCTTCGCCATGGTCCCCTACATCCACAACCAGTACTTGCTGTTTGTGCCCTACTTCCTCATCGGCTTCGCTTGGGCAGCCATGCTGGCCATGCCCTTCACGCTGGTGACCAACGCCTTTGAGGGCAGCAGCCGCATGGGCACAGCATTGGGTCTGTTCAACTGCACCATCTGCCTGCCGCAGATTGTCGCCGCCGCACTGGGTGGCGTGCTGCTGAAGTATGTCATGGGCAGCGTACAGGGCAACATGTTGCTGCTTGCCGGCATCCTGCTCGTCGTGGGCGCCGCCTGCGTGTTCATCATCGAGGACAAGAAACACAAAATCTAGACTATAAACTTTAAACCCTATACAAATGAAAGTAAGATTTAACGTAGAGTACAGCACCGTTTATGGTGAGAATCTTGTACTCAATATCGTGAACAGCGCCACTGGAGAGAAGATAGCGAGCCACAACATGAAGCCCGCTACCGACAAGTCATGGAAATGTGACCTTGACCTCCCTGCCAAGGCTGGTCATATCGACTATTACTATAGTGTGGAACACGAGGGCAAGGAACAGCGCCACGAGTGGACCGTCATCCCTCATCGTCTGGACCTGAATGCCGCTAAGGCCACCCGTTATATCACCTATGACCACTGGAACGACCTGCCCGACGACAGCTACATGTACAGTTCGGCATTCACCGACTGCGTAGCACTGCGCAAACTGCAGACGCTCACCAAGGCCAGATACTCCACCTGTATTCAGGTCAAGGTGCGTGCTCCCCAGCTGCGGTCAGGCGAAAGCCTGGGTATTGTGGGCAATGAGCCCACCCTGGGTGATTGGGACGAGACCAAGGCCCTCAAGATGACCGAGCACAACCACAACGAGTGGGTCATCACCCTCGATGGAGCAGCCTTCAAGAAAGCGTTTGTCGAGTTCAAGTTCGTTATCCTGAGCGGCAAAGGCAAGGCGCCTATCTGGGAAACTGGTGACAACCGCACCGTGCTGCTGCCCGTGCTCAAGGAAGGCGAACACATCGTCTATGAATTGCAGCAAGCCTACTTCCCGCTCTATCCCGTGAAACTGGCTGGCACCGTTGTTCCCATCTTCTCGCTGAGGAGCGAGGGCAGTTTCGGCGTGGGAGACTTCGGTGACTTGAAACTGATGGTGGATTGGGTAGCAAGCACCGGCCAACGTGCCCTGCAAGTGCTGCCGATCAACGACACGACCATTACCCACACCTGGAGCGACAGTTATCCTTACAACAGCATCAGCATCTATGCCCTGCATCCGCAATATCTGGACTTGAGGCAGCTGCCCAAGCTTGAAGACAAGAAGCGCATGGCAGCGTTCGAGAAGCTGCGCAAGGAGCTGAATGCACTGCCCCAGATTGATTATGAGCGCGTCAACAAGGCCAAGCTCGAGTACATGACCCTATTGTTCAAGCAGGAGGGAGACAAGGTGCTCAAGAGCGACGAGTTCAAGGCATTCTGCATGGCCAACGAGGATTGGTTGGTACCCTATGCCGCCTTCTGTCACTATCGCGACCTCTATGGCACGGCAACCTTCTCCAAGTGGCCCAGCCACCACATCTTCACCGACGAGGAACGCGCAGCATTGTCCAACCCTCGCACCAAGGCTTACAAGGAAGTTGCCCTGTGGTACTTCATCCAGTACTATCTTGACAAGCAGATGCACGGAGCCCATGAGTATGCCCAAAGCAAGCACGTCATCCTCAAGGGAGACATCCCCATCGGCATCAGCCGCGACAGCGTTGAGGCATGGGTAGAGCCCAAGTACTTCAACCTCAACGGCCAGGCCGGTGCGCCACCCGATGCCTTCTCGACCAATGGTCAGAACTGGGGCTTCCCGACCTATAACTGGGACGTGATGCTCGCCGATGGCTGCCAGTGGTGGATCAAGCGCTTCCGCAAGATGGCACAGTACTTTGATGCCTACCGCATCGACCATGTGCTGGGATTCTTCCGCATCTGGGAAATCCCCATCGACGCAGTTCATGGACTGCTGGGCCAGTTCTCGCCCTCACTGGGTATGAGCGCCCAGGAAATCCGCAGCTATGGTCTGAATTTCCAGGAGGAACTGATGACCAAGCCCTTCATTGCCGACTGGGTGCTGGACCGCATCTTCGGCAGACTCGCCAACACCGTTCGCGAGAAATATGTCGAGCGCGTCCATGACGATATTTATCGCATGAAGCCCGAGTATGACACACAGCGCAAGGTGGAAGCCGCCTTCCAGGGTAAGACCAGTGAGGAGGACATCTGGCTGCGCGACGGTCTGTATGCGTTGATCAGTGATGTACTGTTCGTGCGCGACCGCAAGAATCCAGCGTTGTTCCATCCGCGCATCTCGGTGCAGTTCGACTTCATCTACGAGGCGCTCTACGACAACGACAAGGCCGCCTTCAACAAACTCTACAACGAGTACTACTACCACCGCAACAACGACTTCTGGTATCACGAGGCAATGAAGAAGCTGCCCAAACTGGTGCAGGCTACCCGCATGCTCGTGTGTGCCGAGGACCTGGGCATGGTGCCCGACTGCGTGGCATGGGTAATGAACGAGTTGCGCATCCTGAGTCTGGAGATTCAATCGATGCCCAAGGACAACCACATCAAGTTCGGCAACCTCAATGCCAATCCCTATCGCAGCGTTGCCACCATCTCGACCCACGACATGCCCACGATGAGGCAATGGTGGGAAGAGGACTGGGACCGCACACAGGAGTATTTCAACTCCTCGCTGTGGCAAAATGGTGCTGCGCCTCATCCCCTGCCCGGATGGTTGGCCGATGACATTGTGCGTGCTCACCTCGCATGCCCGTCGATGCTGTGCCTGCTCTCGTTGCAAGACTGGCTCGCCATTGACGAGAAGATGCGCCTCGAGGATGCCGATGCCGAGCGCATCAACATCCCTGCCAATCCTCGCCACTACTGGCGCTATCGCATGCACATGACGATTGAGCAGCTGATGAAATCCAGTGATTTCAACGGTCGTGTAAAAGACCTTATCACTCAAAACGGACGCTAATGAAACGATTTTTCCAACTGGTAGCGATAATCATGGCATTACTCGTACCACAATTTCTTAATGCTCGCACTGGGGTCAACTACAGCCCCAGCGCGAGTGTTTTTACTGTTGAGACCAATCATGACGCCCAGCAGGTGAAACTGCGCATCTACAAGGATGGTCTGGGCGGCAAGGCCATCAAGACCCTCAATATGAAACGCTCCCAAGCAGGTGCTACCATGTGGCAAGCTTCCGTCAAGGGCGACATGAAGGGAATGTTCTACACCTTTGACGTGAAGTATGGCGGCAAGTTCATGGGCGAATGCCCTGGTGTATGGGCTACCGCTGTGGGCGTGAACGGCAAGCGCGGTGCTGTCTTGAATATGGAAGATACCGACCCGAAGGGCTGGAAAGCCGACGCGCGGCCCAACATCCCCGCCAAGGATCTCATCCTCTATGAGATGCATCACAGGGATTTCTCCATCGACGTGTCGGGCGGTTTTTCCAACAAGGGTAAATTCCTGGCGCTGACCGAACCTCGTGCCATCAGCCACTTGAAGGCGCTGGGCGTGAACGCAGTACACATCCTGCCGTCGTTTGACTATGCTTCGGTCGACGAGACACGTCTGGATGAGCCACAGTACAACTGGGGTTATGACCCCGTGAACTACAACGTGCCCGAGGGAGGTTACTCCACCGACCCCTACAAACCCGAGGTGCGCATCCGCGAGTTCAAGCAGATGGTGCAGGCTCTGCACCACGCCGGCATCAAGGTCATCCTGGACGTGGTATATAACCACACCTGGAACATCGACGGCAGCAATTTCCAGCGCACGCGTCCCGACTACTACTACCGCAAGAACGCCGACGGCACCTACAGCAACGGCAGCGGTTGTGGCAACGAGACGGCAAGCGAGCGCGAAGGCATGCGCCAATTCATGATCGAGAGCGTGAAATACTGGGTTGAGGAATATCATATCGACGGTTTCCGCTTCGACCTGATGGGCGTACACGATATCGAGACGATGAACGCCATCCGTGCTGCTGTGCCTCAAGATATCTTCATCTATGGCGAGGGCTGGAGTGCCGGCAGTTGTGCCTACTCAGGAGAACTGGCCATGAAGGCCAACATCAACAAGATGCCGGGCATCGCCGCCTTCAGCGACGAGATACGCGATGCGTTGCGCGGCCCCTGGGACAGCAACAGCAAGGCAGCCTTCCTGGGCGGTGTCAAGGGCAACGAGGAAAGCCTCAAGTTTGGTATCGTGGGCGCCATCCAGCACCCCGACGTGGACTACAACAAGGTGAACTACAGCCAAGCGCCCTACGCCATCGAGCCCACCCAGATGATTGCCTATGTGAGCTGCCATGACGATATGTGCCTGGTGGACCGCCTCAGGGCAAGCGTCAAGGGCATCACCATGGATGAACTCATCCGCCTGGACCTGCTGGCACAGACCGTGGTCATGACCTCACAGGGCGTGCCGTTCCTGCTCAGCGGTGAGGAGATGCTGCGCGACAAGAAGGGCGTGCACAACAGCTACGAGAGCCCCGACAGCATCAACCACCTGGACTGGGATAACCTGGAGCGTTACCCACAAGTGATGGAGTACTACAAGGGACTGATTGCCCTGCGCAAAGCTCACCCCGCCTTCCACATGGGTAGTGCCAACCTGGTACGCCGCAACCTGGACTTCTTGCCCACCGAGAACTGCCTCGTGGCCTACCACATCAACGGCCGTGGTGTGCCTGGCGAGACCTGGCGCGACATCTACGTAGCCTTCAACGCCCACAAGCGTGCCCGCACCATCGAGATCCCCGACGGCACCTACACCGTCGTCTGCCGCAACATCAAGTGCGACCAGTCCGGCATGGGCACCATCACCACCAAGGGCGGCAAAGTCACCATCCCCGCCCAGAGCGCGTTAATACTCCACAACTAACCCGCCCCCGAGGAATCAATAAGGAAGGGAGATTACAGGCATCTGTAATCTCCCTTCCTTATGATCAATCAGTGATGTCAAGTGTTACGCGTTGACAACGCGTAATACCCAACGTGTTATTCCAGTCAAGAAAATTGGTTCTCGACGATATCGGTGAGCACGTCGGTGAGGCGCAGGCCGGCTACGCGGACTTGCTGGGGGATGAAGCTGGTGGCGGTCATACCCGGCGTGGTGTTGATCTCCAGCAAGTTGATGTGATCAGTGCCGTCGGGGTTCTTGGTAATGATATAGTCGATGCGGATGATGCCGTTGCAGTGCAGGATGTCGTAGATGCGTGACGTCTCGGCCTGCAGGGCGGCGGTCAGTTCGTCGCTGATGCGGGCAGGGGTAATCTCCTCGACCTGGCCGTTATACTTGGCATCGTAGTCAAAGAACTCGTTGTCGGTCACTACCTCGGTCACGGGGAAGACGACCGATTTATTCTTGGTCTTGTAGCAGCCCACGGTAACCTCGGTGCCATCGAGGAAACGCTCGATCATCACGTTGTCGCACTGCTTGAAAGCAAACTCCATAGCATCGTCCAGCTGGTCACAGCTCTTCACCTTGGTCACACCGAAACTCGAGCCATCGGCAGTAGGCTTAACAAAGCAGGGCATGCCCAGATAGTCCTTGACCTTCTCGGCCGTCCATCCGTGAGGAACGCCGCGACGCACCTGGATGCTGTCGGGTACTGAGCAACCGAAGGCCTTCAGGTAGTTGTTCAAGGCGAACTTGTGGAACGTCAGCGCCTCGACCAGCACGTTGCAGGTCGAGTAAGGAAGGTCTATCATGTCGAAGTAGCCTTGCAGCACACCGTTCTCGCCGGGGGTGCCGTGGATGGTGATGTAAGCGTAGTCAAAACGGATCTTCTCACCGTCTTTCATGAACGAGAAGTCGTTCTTGTCAATGACCGGATGCCGCTCGTCAGGCAGGTTCACGTGCCAGTCATTCTTCCTGATCATGACGATATAAACGTCATAGCGTTCGTGATCAAACGCAGAGTCAATGCCCTCTGCCGAACGCAGGGAAACCTCATATTCCGATGAGTCGCCACCACACACGATGGCAATGGTTCTCTTGATTGTATTCATTGTATTATTGCCCACATTAATTTTCGGGTGCAAAATTACATAAAAATTTGTGCTTTTTATGTACATTTGCGGCAAAATAACTGACAAGAATATGGATAGCAAAGAACTTTACGCAATCTACGAACAACATCCTGTCATCACCACCGACAGCCGCGAGTGCCCAGAGGGCAGTATTTTCATCGCCTTGAAGGGCGAATCCTTTGACGGCAACCAGTTCGCCGCCCAAGCCCTAGAGAAAGGCTGTGCTGTCGCCATCGTCAGCGATGAGCAGGTGTATAACGATTATCACGGCGACAAGCAGATGGTGGTAGTTCCCGACACGTTGCAGGCCTACAAAGACATGGCGCGTGAACACCGCCGCCGTTTTGACATCCCTGTTATCGGCATCACCGGCACTAATGGCAAGACGACGACCAAGGAACTCGTGCGCGCTGTCCTCGCCGAGCGCTATGACGAGATGGCCACCGAGGGCAACTACAACAATGACGTGGGCGTGCCCAAGACCTTGTTCCGCCTGAGCGTGATGCACGAGATTGCCGTCATCGAGATGGGCGCCAGCCATCCTGGCGACATCAAGACGCTTGCCGAGACCGCCGAGCCCACCTGTGGCCTGATTACCAATGTAGGAAAAGCCCACCTGCAGGGCTTTGGCTCGCTCGAAGGTGTCATCCGCACCAAGGGGGAACTCTATGACAACCTGGCGACACGCAAGGACAGTGTCATCTTTGTCAACGCGGACAACGAGCACCTGATGGGCATCCTGCCCAAGGGCGTAAAAGTTGAATGCTACACCCACGACGAGAACAAACACGGAGCGAATGTCTATGGCCAGATCATCGCCTGTGACCCGTTCCTGCGCCTGAAGTGGAAGGGCGGAGAAAACGATGAATGGCACGAGGTAACGACCCACCTCATCGGCAGCTATAACCTTGACAATGTACTGGCAGCTGTCACCGTGGGTCTGCACTTTGAATTGACAGCCGAGCAAATCTGCCATGCGATAGAGAATTACATTCCCTCAAACAACCGTTCCCAACTCACCGAGACCGAACACAACCACCTCATCGTGGATGCCTATAATGCCAACCCCACCTCGATGGCAGCAGCCCTGGACAACTTCTGCCTGATGGAAGTGTCGCCAAAGATGGCCATCCTGGGCGAGATGCGCGAGCTCGGCGACAGCAGTGCCGAGGAACATCGCCGCATGGTGGAAAGGCTGGCAAGTTGCCCGTTTGACGAGGTGTGGCTCGTGGGCCAGGAGTTCAAAGACATCGATTGCCCCTACCGCAAGTTTGACGACGTGGAGCAAGTCAAGGCCGCTATTGCCGCCAACCGTCCCGAGGGCCACTACATCCTCATCAAGGGGTCCAACGGCAACCGCCTGTTCCAGCTCCCCGAGCTGCTGTAGCGGTTACTCCACCCCATCACCATCACACGCCACCCGTAAGGCTTATGCTTGCGGGTGGCGTGTCAGTGTATTGCAAGCCTATGGCTTGCTAAAAAGTTACAGTAGCGGTTGCAACAGGTGCCACAGGTCCCCAGTGCCTGGCTCGGTGAGCGACGGATCCATGCGGTGCCCGATTTGTGACGTTTCAAAGTAGCGCTCGGGCGGCACCAGGGCTCGGCAAGCGGTACGATTGTCACCCAGCAACTCGTCATGGTCGCTGCACAAGATGTAGGTATCGGGCGTGATATGGAAATCAATTCCCCGGAACTCCAGCAGATTCTCAGGACCGAAATCAAAATACCAGTTCCCGTCTTGACGCGGATTGAAGTAGCGCAGGTGGCCCATCATCTCGGGGTGATTGAGCGACACCTCGGGATTGGTGGCAGGATTCACTGCCACCTTGGGACAAGAGACATCGGCGCACAAGGTGTAATAACCGCCCAGCGACGTACCCATGAGCAGTTCTATGCCTTGCTCGGCCACATACTCCTCAATCCGCCGGATTGACTCCTCGGGATGATGATTGACATCAAAGGCATGCACCTCACAGGTGTCATGCAACACTTCACGCAACCGCCCGACCGTTCCTGTCTGGGCCGAGCTGCAGAAGCCATGGATATAAAGTACCTTCTTTTTCATCTTTCAATAAAATTTTCCTTCTACAAAGATAACAAAAAAAGGGGAAACGGTCAACACATACCGCCATTTTCAAGCAATTTGCAAGACGGTTTTTTGGTTATGATGGGGAATGATGGTAAATTTGCGGGAAGAAATGTAAAACGCAATAGAGTAACCAAAATGAAGAAATTACTATTGATTCTTGCGGTGGCAGCCAGTATGCTCACCGCCCAGGCAGCCAAGGTCAACGTGGACCGCATTGAGCCCACCGACTGGTTTGTGGGTCTCAACACCATTCCCAGCGTCCAGCTCATGGTGTACGGACAAGGTATCGGCAGCGCCGAGGTGACAACCGCCTACCCTGGCGTGACCATCGACAGCGTGGTAAGGGTGGACTCGCCCAATTACCTGCTCGTGTACATTGACACGCGTAGTGCACAGCCCGGCACGATGGAACTCAAGTTCCAGCAGGGCAAGAGCAAGAAGACGGTGAAGTACCAGCTCAAGGCCCGCGAGATGCGCGGCAGTGAGCGCCGCGGCTTCACCAACGCCGACGTACTCTACATGCTCATGCCCGACCGCTTTGCCGACGGCAACCCCGCCAACAACCAGATTCCCGGCATGGAGGCCTACAAGAACGACCGCACACAGCCCAGCCTGCGCCACGGCGGTGACATCGAGGGCATCCGCCAGCACCTGGACTATTTCACCCAGCTAGGCGTAACCGCCTTGTGGTTCACGCCAGTGCTGGAGAACAACTCTCCCGATGGGCACAGCCACTCGACCTATCATGGCTATGCCACGACCAATTACTACAGGGTGGACCCGCGCTTCGGCACTAACGACGAGTATCGCCGCCTGTGTGACGAGGCCCACAGCCGCGGCCTCAAGGTAGTGATGGACATGATCTTCAACCACTGCGGTGCCCATCACCCCTGGCTCAAGGACATGCCGACCCATGACTGGTTCAACCAGCCCGACTACAAGAACAACTACCTGCAGACGAGCTACAAACTCACGCCCGTCATGGACCCCTATGCCAGCGAGATTGACCTCAAGGAGACCGTCGAGGGCTGGTTCGTTCCCTCAATGCCCGACCTCAACCATCATAACGTTCACGTGATGAACTACCTCATCCAGAACAGCGTCTGGTGGATCGAGACAGCAGGCATCGACGGCATCCGCATGGATACCTACCCCTACGCCTATGCCGACGCGATGGCACGGTGGATGAAAGTACTCAACACCGAGTACCCCAATTTCAATGTAGTGGGCGAGACCTGGGTAGAGAACCCCGCCTATACCGCTGCCTGGCAGAAGGGCAACAAGATGGGCAAACCCGAGAGCTACCTGCCCACGGTGATGGATTTCTCCTTCTATGAGAAAATCGATAGTGCCAAGCATGAGGAGACCGACGGCTGGTGGCGCGGCTACAATCGCGTGTACAACAGCCTGTGCCACGACTACCTCTACCCCAACCCATCGAGCGTGATGGCCTTCATCGAGAACCACGACACCGACCGTTTCCTGCGCAACGGCCAGGACGTCCCCGCATTGAAACAGGCCCTTGCCCTGCTGCTCACCATCAAGCGCATCCCGCAACTGTACTACGGCACCGAGGTGCTGATGAACGGCACCAAGGAGGTGACCGACGGCAATGTGCGCAAGGACTTCCCCGGCGGCTTCCCCGGTGACGCTCACAATGCCTTCACAACCGAAGGGCGCACTCCTGCCCAGAACGATATGTTCAACTGGCTGAGTGCCTTGTTGCACTGGCGCCAAGGTAACGAGGTAATCACCAAAGGCAAGATGACCCAATTCATCCCCAAGGACGGCATCTACGTAATCGCCCGCTCTTACAAGGGCCGACATGCCGTGACCATCATCAACGGCACAACCCAGCAGCGCCAGATGAAGCTGGACCGCTATAGCGAGGTATTTGGCAATGCCCGCATGGCCCACGATGTACCCACAGGACAGAGCGTCAACCTAGCCGACGGCGTACTCACACTTCCGCCGCGCGGCACCCTCGTGCTGGACTTCTGAGACAGTCCCGCCATTGCTCTTTTCTCATTATCCATCAGACAGTCCATCAACTACCATTTCTAGTTATTGCCTGTTTGGTGGATAATGAGTAATTTTGCAATCTCAACTTGTTGCTTGCCAATGAACCTAATCAAGTATTATAAGCGCTCACGAAATCCAAAAGGGTTATGGGGTTTCCACATCATTAAAGTGATGAATGGCAAACGCCATGCCGCATTGCCTGAATGGGTTTTCCCTGAACTAGAGATTAGCGAGAACGCTCAAGTGCTTGATGTCGGGTGTGGCGGCGGTGCCAATGTTGCACGCCTGCTCAAGAAGTGCCCACAAGGGCACGTAACAGGACTGGATTATTCCACTCTGTGCCTGGAAATTGCCGATGACTTGAACAATCACGCTATCGTCGACAAGCAATGTCTCATCGTGGGAGGGAACGTCTCCCAATTACCACTTGCCAAGGATATGTTTGACCTGGTGACGGCCTTTGAGACCATCTATTTCTGGCCCTCGTTGAAGAACGGCGCAGATGAAGTCTTCAGGGTTCTCAAGCCAGGTGGCACCTTCGTCATCGCTAACGAGCTAGACGGACTCGACCAGTCCTATAGGAAACTCGAGAGCGCCATCGGGATGCTCGTCTATACCATCGACGAGATCACTGAGGCGCTAATCAATGCCGGCTTTACTAACATCCACTCGCGCCACGACGAGCAACGACACTTCATCTGTGTCACTGCCACCAAACCTTGACCATCTTCCCAACAACGATAGTCACATCCTCACCCTAAACGTATCAGCCCAATACACCTGTAGAGGGTGTGCCATCAATCAATTGCTAGAATGAGGGTGTGTCATAATTGCGACACAGTAATATAACCGTGCTATCGCACGGGAAATTAAACAAATTAATTATAAAATAGTTATTAATATTA
>JBGUJU010000052.1:0-3897 GCA_045114065.1 Sodaliphilus sp. | reverse complement strand
CCACACCATTCCGTTCAAGTCCTCGGCAAGGCACATGATATAAGTCCACGAGAAATACTGGCCGTCCTGATCCAGCAGTTTGCTGTATAAGAACAAATATTACAGAAATCTCGAAATGATAATATCTGCTAAACAAATATTAACGTAGAAAACAACGATAATTTTCTGATTTTGTCTTCTGTGGTGTTATTTGGATTTTGTAAAAAACTGTAAAAGTAAGGATATCCATGACAGGAATAAATTTGTTATTTTACAAATTAAAATTGCCAACCTTGAACGAAAAGTAGGTTTATTAATGACATTTTTTGCAATATTCAGATAAATCATAGTGCTATTTGAATCTTATGTCAGATAAAAGCTACCTATTTCATGGAAAGTTATTATCTTTGTACCAAGCTTTATCTTTTTGGATTATTATGGCAAAGTTAAATCGTATAATAGCAGTTCTTGCTGAGCAAGAAAAAACAAGTAAGTGGTTAGCAGAACAGGTAGGGATGTCTGCATGCACTGTAAGTAAATGGTGTGGCAATACAGTTCAGCCAGATTTGAAAATACTCAACGACATAGCTAATAGTCTTGAGGACGATGGAATAATTTAATAGTAAGCAATAACTCATAATGGCAGAGAAGATTCGTGCAGAACGCAATAGGACATTAACTGTTTCTGAAAGTGAAATACCCGCTCTAGAAAGATTTATTTTGTCCATAAACGATATTAAAAGAGAATTCGTTGATGACTGTGTGATTAATGCAGACCTTTTTGATTGTCTGGATTTTATTCCTGATAGGTATTTTAATTTGATTATTATAGACCCACCATATAATCTTGACAAAGATTTCCACGGCAAGAAGTTCACCAGTATGAATGCTGCTGTGTATGAGGACTATCTAAGAAGTTGGTTTTATAAAGTCTGTGACAAACTTGCTCCAAACGGCACATTATATATGTGTGGCGACTGGAAGTGTACATCATCAATGCAAAGGGTTATAGAAGAGCGATTGACTGTAATAAATCGTATAACGTGGCAAAGAGAAAAAGGAAGAGGTGCCAAATCAAATTGGAAGAATGCCATGGAAGATATTTGGTTTGCCGTAAAGAATCCGAAGGATTATTATTTTGACGTTGAATCTGTTATGATGAAACGTAAAGTTATTGCACCATATAAGGTGGATGGCAAACCAAAAGATTGGGAAGAAACAGAATCAGGCAATTTCCGAATAACATATCCTTCTAATTTTTGGGATGATATAAGTATTCCATTTTGGTCAATGCCTGAAAATACTGATCATCCAACTCAAAAGCCAGAAAAGTTATATGCCAAATTAGTCCTTGCTTCAACTAGACCTGGCGATAAAATTTTTGACCCATTTTTAGGTAGTGGCACAACTGCTGTGGTCGCTCAGAAATTGGGCAGAAGTTATTGCGGTGTGGAAATCAACCGAGAGTATTGCCATTGGGCAGTTAAGCGTTTGATGAATGCCATTAGTGACAGTACAATCCAAGGATATACCGATGGCGTGTTCTGGGAAAGAAATTCCTTAGGTGATCAGAAAAAACAACAGACTCCATCCAAGTCTAACAAAAATAGTGAATCCGTAAATACCCCATCTTTATTTGATTAGTAATGGAAGAATTCAATTTAGACATTGTTGCACAGGCAATACTATTGAACTTAAGAGAAAATGCCGCAAATATAGTAACTGGCAGTTCTTTGTCATCTCCTCGTGCTGTAGGAGATGCTGTACAAGACTACTTGGGCAATCAAGGCTTATCTACAGTTCTGTCTGCATATGGTATTGATGTGGCTTCTGAATTTGGCAGAAGAGCAATGGAGGATATGGCATTTAAGGATCAAAATGGCAATTATTATGCGGTAGATGTTAAGACGCATAATGTTGATACAGATTTTAATATGCCAAATTTGATTTCAGTAAAAAGGTTAGCGACATTCTATAAAAATGACGACAAGAATAATTTTTGTATTCTTATTGTTTCATATAAAGTTATTGATGGTAATATTACTTATCAAAACTGTCATCTTAAGCGAATTGAGAATTTTAATTGGAGTTGTCTTACTTTAGGCGCTTTAGGTTGGGGACAGATCCAAATTACTAATGCTAATAATTTATTGTTTTTAGAGAATGATCCCACTATACGTAAATCATGGATGCTTAAACTTTGCGATAAACTATTCACTTTTTATGATGAAGAAATATCGAAAATTGGAGAACGTAAAACCTGGTTTAGTTCAATAAAATCATATTGGGAGTCAAAATAAAATGAATACAAAATGTAAAGAATTTGTGGACTACATTGTTAATCATGCTCCACAGCATAACAAACAACTTGTCGAAGATGACGTATGTGCACATTTCAATCTTACAAAAGATAGGAAAGTGTATCATGATGAATACTTTGCAGTAAGGTTTAGTTATTCTAAATCGCCTTCAGATTCCTTTAGTAACACAGTTTTAAGTTTATCTGCACTTGAAAAGTATGATAAAATTCCATTCTTCGTTGTACTGGTTCGTCAGCCATCAACAAATTTAATTCTTCTTGCAAACACAACTTTTCTCAAGAAAATAAGTCATAGTTCTCAAGATCTTAGTATGACGAATATTAAGGGCAGTTTTAATGGTTCTGACATAATGCGCGAATATGATAATAAGCAGAATGTTCCAGAAAACTTTGATTATTTGTTTGCACTTCATCAGGGATTAGATTGGGAGGATAATCTCTCTCGTTTAGTTGATGCATCTTCAGCTATTAAGCCGGTCAATCAAAAGTTTGATCCGACAGAAAATGAGAAGTCTAATATATTTGGCTCTATCAATAGAGCTTCTTCCTTTATAAAATCAGATAATTTTACTGTTCTTGAAGATGACCTGAACGAGCGTTGCAATAAGTGTAAAAAGGAAATCCTTATAGCTTCACATATTGAAAATGTAAATATCAGAGGAAGGCTCATTGAAAGCCTTATTACATCTAATGACGAAGAAAGGCAGTATATCATCAATAATCTTCATAATCTTGAAGCTGCTTTACCTTCATATGACACAAAAAATGGACTTGGCGATTATTGCCGTGAGTTTAATAATGGAGATACATATACCGACATTAAGACAAAAGTTATTTATCTAAATTCAAACCCAAAGGCTTATAATGTGGATAAATTCCTAAAGCAGATGTCAGATACAAGAAGTATCTTTTTGTTCTTCTTTATAGGTGTTGATGAAAAATCCATCTTCAAAACACTTTTGTGTTCAGTATATCACGGAAAGTTAATAGATAATACCAAATTACAGCCCCATTGGGCTGGTAGAAGCACAAGAGGAGCAGCTCAGTTTAATGGACTTGCCATTGATGAGATGCTAAATGAAGATAACTTCACAAACAATATAAACATAGAAAAAGCAAAAGTTTTCTTACAGGATTTGTTGAATAGATGAATCATCTTTTCAGGCTTTAGGGCCCAATATGTCTCATATTATTGTTGTTTATATATGGAATGAGAAAAAGATAAATGCAGTCAATATTTGGCTGCATTTTGCTTTTTAATGATATTTATCTTAAAAGATCAGGGAGGAGATATAGTATATCATTTCCTTAAAATATCTGCATAACGTTATTGAATAAGAAATTTAAGTTTCATTTTCTTTCTCGTTTCTTGGCGATTTAGAAGGACTAAGATGTTCTTATTGTCGCCTTAGCGTGAGGATATATGCGTCAGTTTCAAAAACAAATTGTCGGTGTTGCCGTTATTATGTTGTCCTTGTCGTTTGAAAAATGCGAGGATGTTCTTAACGTTCTATCGGATGACGGCGATTTTGGTCACTACGGCCTCGCTGCCGCCGTTGGCCTGTGAGCAGAGTACCAGATAGACGCCCGTCTTGACA
>JBGUJU010000051.1:0-3892 GCA_045114065.1 Sodaliphilus sp. | reverse complement strand
CGGCAAAGCCATCACGGCGGAGTAAATCTGCTCGCGCAGCTGCTTTTCCTCCAGAAGCATCTCCGGCGTCTCCAGCTTTCGCAGGACCGCATTTTCAATTCCATTCTCACAGTCCAGGGAGTACTGCGCCTTATAGCGATACATTTTTCGCTCATAGGCTGCTTCAGCTCGCTCGTCAGACTGAAACACCGCTTGTACTTCATCGGTTACTTCCAAAAAGGCATCGGTTTTATAAACATCGGGATACAGATCCCGAAGATTGACTTTCTTCATTATGTACCTCCATTTCGATTCACGGGTGATTAGCGGGTGAATCGAATGGAGGCGGGGAACGGCATCGAGGCCGTTTGGGGACATTCGGCAAAAAACGACAAGCAAAAGCGCCAGTCTCCCATTCCAGGAAACTGGCGCAACAAAAAAGATCATTATTATTCCGGTTTGCGCAGAACGATAATACCGACAGGTTGCCGAACTGCCCCGGAGGGGAAGCTACACTTTTTTTAGCAAGTGAAGATTATGAGAACTGTAAAAGGTTAAAACAAACAAAGCGGCATCCTCCTATATGCCGCTGTAAATAACCTTTCTGTCTACGCAGTATAAAGCGGCAGCTATTCAGCAAGCCGCGTTTTCATTGAACCATTACTCAATTAACAGCTGCTCGCCATTATTGAGAGCTATGGTATAGAACAGAAAGCAAGATTTACTTTAGATTTATACAAGATTTGCACAAGAAATACCTATACTTCGAATTTGTAGCCTATTCCTCGAATGCTTTTAATATGTTCTGATGCAGTTTCCGAACTTTTTAACTTTTTCCGTAAATTACTTATATGGCTTGAAATCGCATTGCGTGAATAAAACGAAAAATCATCATGCCAAACAGAATCCATTATCATTTCATAAGTATAGACTTGCCGTTGATTCATAATTAGCAGCGCAAGAATATCAAACTCTTTTTCGGTCAAATCAATGCATACCCCAGCTATCTCTACAGACCTGTACTCTAAGCAGAAAGACAAGTCTTTCACAGTGATGATTGTTAGCGGTCTTCTTTTATCTTTTGGTATTTTCAAACAATTTCTCATACTATTTTTCTCTGAAAACATTTCTACCATAGGATGATTATAGGTATGTAAATATTGAGCAGCACCAAAATGGACACATGCATACCGCTGTTCCTCCGAATATGAAGGTGGCACAACAATAATTGGTACCGCACGTTTTTGTCTCAAGATATCCAAATCGTCTTGTGGAATCACATCAGAGCAAATAGCTACGCATATATATTCTTTAAAAGACAGCATTGCGGCCGCTTGTTTAATATTATCAGCATAGTCAAATTCAATTTCAAATTCTTTCCATCGGCCAGCAGTAACCTCATATTCATTATAGGCGTATCCTACGCCCAATACATGCGGAACCATATGTTCACCTCCTACTACTTCTAGCAGACAGTTCAAAGCTGCCGAGCATAAGTTACCCGGCAGCTCTAAACAAAACTATATTTTTCTATGATGGAGAATGCTTTTTTGCGTATCTACAAATCCTCCGTCATCGATTATTTCCCCAGTAAATCAATGCCAGTGCGCCGGGACCGGTGTGTGCTCCGATGATAGGGCCAATATAAGCAATACAAATCTCAGAATCCGGGAATTGTTCCAACAACCTTTCTTTCAGCATATCTGCTGCTTCAGGGTCATCGGCATGACCTATCAGAATCGATTTACCAAGTTCAGGTTTCCAGCCCTGTTCCATTCGGGCAATCTGAGTGGTAACAGCCTTTTTTCTTCCACGAGGTTTTTCCACTGCTTGCAGCTTTCCTTCGCTGTCCACATGAAGCAACGGTTTGATCTGCAAAGCCGTTCCCATTGCGGCTGCGGCACCTGAAACCCGCCCGCCATGTTTCAAATGGGTAAAGGTATCAACCGTAAACCAATGACATACCTCTAATCGGTGTTCCATGACCCAAGAAGCCAATTCATCAATAGACAGTCCTTCCCTCTGCTTTTTCGCAGCTTCTCTGACTAAAAACCCTTCACCCACTGCGGCAGCAAGCGTATCAATGCAGATGATTCTTCTTTCCGGATATTCCTGCTGTAGTTCTTCAACCGCTAAAAACGCAGACTGATATGTACCTGACAGACCAGAGGAAAAACAGAGATACAGAATATCGGTTCCCTGTCGCAGACAGGGTTCAAAATGCTTAAAATAAATCGTTGGGTTGATTTGTGAGGTCGTTGCAAAATTCCCAGCTCTTTGCAAGCGGTAGAACTCCTTGGCTGTGATTCCTTCCGGGGAACCATATGAGTATTCTGTTCCGCCGATCTCAACATTCATAGGAATCATTTCAACAGATGGCAGACCTGCGGTTAACTCCGGTGCGAGATCTGAGGTGGCATCTGTGAAAATTTGATAGCCGTCCATCACTTCTTACACCCACTACAGCCCTGACAAGCAGCCCACAGCTCATCGGCCTTCGGCTTCCAGGTTTCTGCATAAAGTGTAGTCTTATCACACAGATGGTCAACACTTTCCGGGGACTGATACTCGGTAGAATGGGCACCGGATTTCTTTACCATGCTACGCAGACATTCAGGATTTTCCAGCATAGGACACGGCTGGAACATATTATCATTAAAGGGCTGACCGTCGTGATAGGCCATAAACAGCGGAGACTGATATGCTTCCAGCAGGGTCTTTTCACGGATGTTGGAGTCAGAGTAATGGATAAAAGCGCAAGGCTCAATGTCACCATTGGCATTGATATGCAGATAGTTGCGGCCACCAGCAATACAGCCGTTTACAAATTTCGCATCATTCTGAAAGTCAATTGTGAAAATAGGCTTTGTGCTACGGTATTCGCAGATGCGGTTATACATCTTTTCACGCTGGTCAGGAGACGGGAGCAGCTCCACAGCGGAATCGTTGCCCACAGGCATATAGTGGAAGAACCATGCGAACTTCGCACCGCACTCCACCAGATGATCGAAGAACTCATCCGAGCTGATGGAGTCGATGTTCTTGCTGGTATAGCACCCAGATACGCCGAAAGGCAGCTTCTTTTCTTTCAGAATCTTCATCGCCCGCATAGTAGCCTGATAAGTACCCTTGCCACGGCGGAAATCAGTAGCTTCCTCGAAGCCTTCAATGCTGATGGCCGGGTAGAAGTTCTTCACCCGCAGCATCTCATCGGCAAACTTCTCATCGATAAGGGTACCGTTGGTAAAGGCAGAGAATACGCAGTCAGGATGCGCTTCACACAGGCGGAGCAGATCGTTCTTGCGTACCATAGGTTCACCGCCGGTGTAGAGGAACATATAGGTTCCCAGTTCATTGGCCTGATTGATGATGTCATCCAGTTCCTCATAGCTCAGATTCAGCTTATTACCGTATTCTGCCGCCCAACAGCCGGTGCAATGAAGGTTGCAGGCGGAAGTGGGGTCCATCAGGATTGCCCAGGGGATATTGCAGCCGTACTTTTCACGATTAGCCACCTGCTTGCGGCTGCCTAAGAGAGATGCATTGACAATAAAATTGCGGAAGAACACTTTGCGGACTTCAGAATCAATGTCCGTCCAAAGGCTGTTGATCAGGCGCATCCAGTTGCTGTCAGGCTGCTCCATCACCTTACGGATTTGCTGGCGCTGTGTGAGATAGAGGTTATCCTTATCGAACTTATCCGCCCAATCTAACAACTTGGGGAATGCTTCCTGCGGATTGCTGTCAACATATTTCAGCACTTGATTGACGGCGAAAGCCTGTGCGCTGTCTTTAATAGAATTACTCATGGTTTTGTCTCCTTTTCTATCTTAAAAGCAAAAAGAGCCGATAATCCGCAGCACAAGGCTAACGGGTTATCGGCTCTGCGTCTATGCGTCTGGCTCTGTGATAA
>JBGUJU010000050.1:0-15853 GCA_045114065.1 Sodaliphilus sp. | reverse complement strand
CACGAAGTGCCGGAGGAGGGGGAGCTAGCAAGGCAGGCCATGGTCATGGTGGCCGCCACGGGAGTGGCGGCATAGGGGACCATGCCTCGTTTCTTGCCTGCTGGTGGCTGTCGCGGGTGGTATCGACGCCCCCCGGCCCCCTCTTATCCAAGAGGGGGAACTGGGTTACTGGAGGCTGAAGGTTGCTGTGGGTGATGCTGCGGGTGGTTGTCGCGGGTGGTGTCGACGCCCCCCGGCCCCCTCTTATCCAAGAGGGGGAGCTATATCACCGTCAGGAGGGGAGCTGGGTTGCGGTCAAGAGGGAGAGTACTGGGCTGCTGGGGCACCTTCGTGGCGGCGCTACGGGAGTGTGGGCCCTGGGTGCAATGAAAAACTGACGGGTGATAAGTGAGAACTGAAAACTTTTATGTACCTTTGCAAGTTATTTATATAATAATGAGAAAGGAAGTGGAAACAAGATATATCTTCGTCACTGGCGGCGTCGTCTCGTCGCTGGGAAAAGGCATCATTGCCTCGAGTATTGCCCGCCTGCTGCTCTCTCGCGGCTATAGCGTCACCTGCCAGAAGTTTGACCCCTACATCAACATCGACCCAGGTACGTTGAACCCCTATGAGCACGGCGAGTGCTATGTGACCGTCGATGGCCATGAGGCCGACCTGGACCTGGGTCACTATGAGCGCTTCACCAACATCAAGACGACGCGTGCCAACAACGTGACCACGGGCCGCGTCTATCAGAGCGTCATTGACAAGGAGCGCCGTGGCGACTACCTGGGCAAGACGGTGCAGATCATCCCCCACATCACCGATGAGATCAAGCGCGACGTGAAGCTGCTGGGCACCACGGGCAAGTATGACTTTGTCATCACCGAGATTGGCGGCACCGTGGGCGACATCGAGGCGCTGCCCTTCATCGAGGCCATCCGCCAGCTGCGATGGGAACTGGGCAGGCGCTGCATCTGTGTCCATCTGACCTATGTCCCCTATATCAGTGCTGCTAAGGAGCTGAAAACCAAGCCCACACAGCACAGCGTGAAGCTGCTGCAACAGGAAGGTATCCAGCCCGACATCCTCGTGCTGCGCACCGAGCACCAGCTGCCTCCCACGATGTTGAAGAAGGTGGCTCAGTTCTGTAACGTGAGCGCCGATGCTGTGGTGCAGTCGCTCGATGTGCCCACCATCTATGAGGTGCCGCTGAAGATGCACGAGCAGCGTCTGGACAACATCATCATCGAGAAGACGGGGCTGGAGGTGAAGGGTGAACCCGACCTGAGCAAGTGGAACGCCTTCCTTGCCAAGCTCAAGGGAGCCAAGGAGGAGGTGCGCATCGGCCTCGTGGGCAAGTATGTCTCGCTGCAGGATGCCTACAAGAGCATCGACGAGAGCCTGCTGCACGCCTGTGCCTATCATGACCGCCGCCTCAAGTTGGACTATATCAACAGTGAGCATATCAATGACGGCAACGTCGAGAAGCTGCTCGCGGGCCATGACGGCATCGTCGTGGCTCCGGGATTCGGTCAGCGTGGCATCGAGGGCAAGTATGTCGCCCTCAGGTGGTGTCGTGAGCATGACATGCCGACCTTCGGTATCTGCTTGGGCATGCAGTGCATGGTCATCGAGTTTGCCCGCAATGTCCTGGGTCTCGCCGATGCCAATAGCACCGAGATGGACGAGAAGACGACTAATAATGTCATCGACCTCATGGAGGATCAGAAGACAGTGACCAACCTGGGCGGCACGATGCGCCTGGGCGCCTATGCCTGCCGCGTGAAGCCTGGCACGAAAGTTGCTGAAGCCTATGGTGTGACAGACATTGAGGAGAGGCACCGTCACCGCTTCGAGTTCAACGACGAGTATCGTGACCGCTTCGAGAAGGCGGGCATGACCATCGCCGGCGTGAACCCGGAGAGTGGCCTTGCCGAGGTCATCGAGTTGAGCGACCACCGCTGGTACATCGGTACGCAATACCATCCCGAGTACTCCAGCACGGTCCTCAACCCGCACCCCCTCTTTATGTCCTTCATTGAGGCGGCCATCAATGCGTCACCTGCGTCACCTGCATCACCTGCGTCACCAGCCTCACCAGCCTCACGCTAAGACGCTAAGGCGCTAAGATATTTTTATATTAATAATAATTGATATATTTATATTTTGAGAAGAATCTGATGAGTGAAGCGCTGATATGGGGCGATGATGGCACGAAACCGGTAATTGATTGTATCTATGCCGTTTATAATGAATTGGGCCCTGGGATGCTGGAATCGGTCTATGAGCGAGCATTGATGCTGGAACTTGCATCACGTGGCATCAAGGCTCAGAATCAGGTGCCGATAAGAGCGGCCTATAAGGGAATTGACATGGGGCTGGATTTCAGACTCGATGTCCTGATTGAAGATACTATCGTTCTAGAACTCAAGTCGGTGGAGCAATTATTGCCAGTGCATAAAAAGCAATTGCTTACTTATCTCAAGTTAGCCGATAAAAGTTTGGGGTTGCTCGTCAACTTTAATGAGGATTACCTCAAGAATGGCATAAAACGAGTCGTTAACGATTTTAAAGAACCAACAGTAGGAATAAAAAAATAAAAAATAAAAACTTAGCGCCTTAGCGCCTTAGCGTGAGGCCAAGACTAGTAAAAGAATGGATAAAAACACTTTGATTGGATTGTTGCTGATGGGTGTCGTGATCTTCGGATTCATGTGGCTCAACCAGCCCAGTGAGGCGGAGCTCGCCGAGCGTCAGCGACAGATGGACTCTATCGCCGCCGCTCAGCAGGCTGAGCAGCAGCGCGACATCACAGCCGGCGTGGTGGACACGCTGAGCACCGACGAACTGGCTCATCTGCAGGGTATCCTCGAGAACATGCCCGACGGTAATGCCGCTATCAACAATGAGGGCGTGTTGCTCTCGTTGAAGGACGGCAAGGTCAACGGTACGGTCACCGTGGGTGACACCACCGTGCAATGGGACGAGGTTGTGGCTCATGAGAGCCAGAATCCCGCTGTCCACAACCTGGCGATCCAGGCTGTGCAGCGTGCCCTGGACGTGTATGCCAAGAACGGCTCCTTTGCTGCCTCGCTCACTGGCGAGGAACAGATGGTGACGCTCGAGAACGACTCGCTCAAGATTGAGCTCAGCAGCAAGGGCGGTATCATCTCCCGCGCCGTGCTCAAGGGCTACAAGACCTACAAGTCACCGCAGCTCGTCCTGTTTGACAAGGGTGACAACGACTACAGCTTCACCCTGAGCAACAACACGCAGCGCTTTGAGACCAAGAACTTCTACTTTGAGCCCAAGAAGCTCAACGATAGCACCGTACTGATGAACCTCACCCTCGACGGTGGGGCAGAGTGGGGCCTGAAGTATACGCTGGTTCCCGGCAGCTACATGGTGCGCATGGAGATGGTGCAGAAGGGCATGAACCAGGTGATTCCCCTGAATATCAACCTGGTGGACCTCGACTGGCACCAGAAGATCTCCAGGCATGAGTTCGGCAAGACCTTTGAGGAGCGCTGGAGCGGTATCTGCTACAAGCTCTCGGGCAAGGACGGTGACGTGAATACCACCAGCGAGAGTGGCAATGACGAGAAGGACCTCAAGGACAAACTCAAATGGGTCAGCGCCAAGAACCAGTTCTTCTCGACCGTACTCATCACCGACAGCGTCTTCTCGACCGCTAAGATGACCAGCGTCGCTACCGAGAAGGATGCTCCCGACTATGAGCAGTACCTCAAGGATGTGAATATCCACACGCTGGTGCCCTATTCGAGCGACAAGCCGCAGCCTGCCTCGTTCTACTTCTACCTGGGTCCCAACCGCTACCACCTGCTGTCGAGCTACGACAAGTTCTCGCCCAAGGAGGACCTGAAACTGACGCGCCTCATCCCGCTGGGCTGGACGCTCTTCCGCTGGATCAATGCGGGTATCATCATTCCCGTGTTTGACTGGCTGGGCAAGTTCATCAGCAACTATGGTATCATCATCCTCGTGCTCACCTTCTTGCTCAAGATGGTGCTCTGGCCCCTGACCTACAAGAGCTATGTCTCGCAGGCCAAGATGCGTATCCTGGCTCCCGACATCGCCAAGATCAACGAGCAGTATCCCAACCAGGAGGATGCCCTCAAGAAACAGCAGAAGACGATGGAACTCTATCGCAAGGCCGGTGCCAGCCCCATGGGCGGCTGCTTGCCCATGATGTTGCAGATGCCTATCCTCATCGCGATGTTCACCTTCTTCCCCTCGTGTATAGAACTGCGCGGACAGTCGTTCCTGTGGGCCAGTGACTTGAGTGCTCCCGACAAGATTATCCAGTGGAGTACCCATATTCCCATCATTTCCAATATCTTGGGTAACCACCTGAGTCTCTTCTGCCTCTTGATGACGGGTACCAACATCCTGTACAACTGGATCACCAGCAAGTCGCAGGCTTCGTCCCAGTCGATGCCGGGTATGAAGATTATGCTGTACCTGATGCCGCTGATGTTCTTCTTCTGGTTCAACAACTATGCGTCGGGTTTGAGCTACTACTACTGGATTGCCCTGCTCATGACCATCGCCCAGACCTACATCAGCCGTGCCTTCGTCACCGAGGAAAAAGTGCGCGCCACCATGGCTGCCAACGAGGCCAAGCCCAAGAAGAAAAGCAAGTGGATGCAGCGCCTCGAGGAGGCCCAGAAGATGCAGCAACAGCAGCAGCAACGCTCCGGCGCACAGCGCCGGAGGCGTTGAGTCGCTAGTCACGCTAAGGCGCTAAGACATAGTGAAATATATTATTTTACACTTAGCGCCTTAGCGTCTTAGCGTGAGATATTTCAAGAAATTGGTACGATTATTGCAACTTTTTGAGGGTACGATACGTCTAACGGACAAACAACTAACAATTAAAAACTAGAGACTATGTATATCCACAATTGTCCCGAGTGCGGAAAGCAATATAGCACTCAAGAGAAAGTGAACCGTGTGAAGTGCCCTTACTGCGGCGCAGAGACCAACGTATCCTATAGTGACCAGGAGCCTAGCTTCCAGGAGCAGTTGCACCAGTTCGGCAACCAGGCTTCCAGTGCCCTAGATAGCGTGTTCAACAACGGCCCCTCGGGCAAGAGCCGCGGTATCGCCGGCCTGCTCGCCCTGCTGATGGGAGCCTTCGGACTCCACTACTTCTACATCGGCAAGACCAATGCCGGCATCCTGTTCCTGCTTCTCAGCCTATTGTCGTGTGGCGCACTGGGCATTGTCACCCAGATCATCAGCGTCATCCAGGCTGTGCTCTTCTTCACCTGCACGCAGCAGGAGTTTGAGCAGCGGTGGGTTTACTCCCCAAGCAATGTTCCGTTATTCTAACACCCTGATTGCCTATGGGTAAACGACAAGAGCCTACACAACCCGACTTTATCAAGTGGCTGCTTCTCGCTGGAGTGGCGGCACTTGTCGTGTTTGGGGGCTACTATGTCTATATCCACTACCTGCGGTCACACTCGGCGATGGTGGACCGCTTTCGCTATCCTATTGCCGGCATCGATGTGTCGAAGCACAATGGCAACATCGATTATAATCAGGTTGTCGCCGATAACTACCAGTTCGCCTTCATCAAGGCCAGTGAGGGGAAGACCTATCGTGACGATGCCTTTGACCGCAACTACCGTGCAGCGCGTTCGGCGGGCTTGAAGGTCGGTGCCTACCACTTCTTCCGCAAGAATCGCACGGGCCAAGAGCAGGCCGACAACCTGCTCGGCGTCATCAAGGGCAAGCATCTGGACCTGCCGCTGGTCATTGACCTTGAAGATGACTGGGGCAACGGTGCCACCACCAGCCGCCAGACCGCCATCGACCGTGTCATCGAGATGGTCAACATCCTCAATGACAAAGGTTATCAGGTGATTATCTATACCAACCTGGACGGCTATGAGAAGTATTACAAGAAAATGCTGGTGAACTGCGACCTGTGGCTCTGCTCGTTTACCAGCCCCGACCTGCTCCCCCATTTGCCCCATTGTTTCCAGCAGTATAGCCACGAGGGCTCTGTGGCTGGTGTCGAGGGAAAGGTGGACCTGAACATCTTTCGCGGCAGCAGGGGAGAGTGGGAAGAGTACCTCGAGCAAGTGAAACAACCTAACTGACATTCACGATGATGAGAACAAGAACCAACCATCAGATATCCACTACTAAGGTGAGAGGAGACTGGGGAGCGTTGACCCTCAGGATAACAGCGTTGCTGTTCCTGCTGCTGGTGACCAGCCTGGACGCTGCATCGACAGTCTATAACTGGAGCCGCTATGACCTCTCGTTTGAAACCCCCGAGAATGGCTTTGTGGTCTTCAACTCGCCGACGCGCTTTGAGGTGCAGTGGGAGGATATGGTCATGACCGTCCAGCTCTACAGCCAGGACAAGGGAGACGAGAAGAAGCTGCTCACCGAGAACCTGCAGCGCAAGGCGCTGGGATACAACATGTATGACTTGCACGACGGTAAAATCAAGGTGAAAGGCTTCAAGAAGACCTATAGCATCGATGGCACGATGCCCGACGGCTCGCGCGCCATCATCGCCGACATCGTCTCCAAGCATCAAAACCTCATCATCGAGGTGACGGTCAACTACCTGTATGGCAACCGTGAGATCGTCGAGGACATGATCAAGAGCTTTGCCGAGAACAAAACCCAGAAACCTAATCGTGAGCGCAAGCGGCAGAAGGTGCAGACCAAGCAGAAGGCCGACCAAGAGAAGAAGGGAAAGAAGCCCAATCAAGAAAAGCCCAAGCCGTCTCACGATGAGAAACTCTATGACGCTTAATCATTTAAAACCCGATAAACCCAATGAAAGAGTTATTTAAAGTAAAAGCCTTATTGGCCACGGCTGCTCTCGCAGTGATGAGCCTGACGGTGGCCGCCCATGACGGCGAGCGTCCCGATGTGGACTCCGGGATGCTCTATGCGCCGCTGGTTTATGACAACTACTCGGCCGATGTAGCAAAGCATGCTAGTGAAAGCAAGTCACCGCTCTATAGCCTGAATGCCAGCGACGAGTGGTTGCAAGAGGCTATGGACAAGGCCGCCCGGACGCATGCCGTGCGCCAGCGCGCCATGATCGAGAATCCGCAGCTGGTGGCATATAACGCCAACCGGTTGCCCGAGGCTCCTCCCGAGGGCGTCATTCCCGTAGATCCCCGAAAAGGACTGCTCACGGTGACTCCTGCCCAGGTTGTCGTAGAGGATGTCACACCTCCTGAAGCCCCCGTCCAGCCGTTGCACAACTGGCTGCACGTGTTCAACGCCTCGTTGCAGTTCACCCAGGCCTACATCAGCGGTAACTGGTATCAGGGAGGCGAGAACAACCTCGCATTGCTCGGATCCATCAACTGGAACTGCAACCTCAATCAGGATGTGCATCCTAACTGGTTGTTCAACAATACTTTGTCCTATAAGCTAGGCGTCGCTACCACCCATGGTGACAGTATCCGCAAGTACTTGATCAACGAGGATAACTTCCTGTTTACCTCCCAGTTGGGTTACAAAGCAGTCAAGAACTGGTACTACAGTGCCATGCTGCAGTTCACGACCCAGTTCCTGAACAATTACAAGGTCAATACCCGCACGATGACCGCCGCCTTCCTCTCGCCTGCCGAGTTGAACATCGGTCTCGGTATGACCTATAACTACAAGAAGGCCGATGACCGCATGTTCACCCTTGCTATCGCCCCGATCTCCTATAATCTGAAGTACTGCCGCAACATCACGGATATTGATCCGACTCGCTTCGGCATCGATGCAGGCAAGCACAGCAAGAGCACCGTCGGTAGCAACTTCGAGGCCAAATGGCTGTGGCGTTTCACTCCCAATGTGATGATTACTTCCAGGCTCTACATGTTCACCAACTATGAGTATGTGCAGGGCGACTGGGAGAATACGCTCGACCTGTCGATCAGCAAGTACCTGACCACCCAGCTCTACACCCACTTGCGCTTTGACCGCTCGAGGCCCCGTGACAACGACTGGAACTACTGGCAGTTCAAGGAAATCCTCAGCCTGGGTGTAATCTATCGCTTCGCAACCGTCAACTAACCGATTGTGGTTCAGCGCTCGGTCATCATATTACTCACCAGTTTCATGTTGCCGCTTCTTGCTGTGGCAGCTAACGGCATACCCAAGAAATCGGTCATCCTGGCTGGACTGGACATCGACTCGATGCGCGTGCGCCTCGACGAGACCGACATGCAGCCCCTGGAAGGCATCTGGTATTATCCCAACGAGGAGATGACCCTGGGCATCGAGCGCTATAAGGGCCCGCACAACGTGGGTTACCGCATCATCCTGCTGGACTCGCCCGACATCAACGTGATGCCAGGCACCGTCATCGGCTATATCGCCGCCAGTGCCGTGGATAGCAAGTACCAGCTGTGGCTCTATAGCCAGCGCGACCGTGTGACGCTGATCAAGCCGCTGGAATGTGTCGCCACGCTCAACAAAGCGGCGACGACACTCACGTTTGACCCGCCTCATTGGAAGGTCAAGGTCCGCGTCAACATCGCCCGCTTCTTGCCCTCGCTGTTCCAGGGTGTGAGCATCGTTCCTGAGAAGGTGGGGGAGAAGCTGCCCGTCGGCTTCAGGAAAATCTATCCCGAGGGAGGAGAAGGCTCCCCGTTTAACCGCATCCGTTACCTGTGATGAAAGCAAGGATTGGACATATTGTGACCTGTGTGGCCCAGCTGTTGCTGCTACTGGTGTTGTGTGTCAACACGCTAGACGTTGATGCCCGTACACGAACCACCCGCAAGAACCTGCGTTCGCTGGAGGTGCCTGTGGTCGCCCTTGAGACTGCCGACAACCTGTTGCCCGACAGCCTGGCGCAGCTAGACCCCAATGCGGTGACGCTCAGGGGTTTCAGCAAGCGTGCCAGCGACAGCAAGGAGTCGTTTTTCATCACCAACAACACGAGCCATCGCATGAGTGCCGTGCGCCTGTTGTTGCGTTACACGACCATGAAGGGTGAGATGCTCACGCAGCGCACGGTCACCGTGCCTGTGAACCTCAAGCCCGGAGAGACCAGGCTGGTGAGTATCAAGTCCTTTGACGTGCAGCGCCTGTTCTATTACTATGCCGGTCCACAGCCGCGCAAGCAGGCGACCCCCTTCAAGGTCGCTTTCCGCCTCACGGGCTATGACGTCCCGGTGGGCAACTGACGACAAGAACAATACATTAAATATTATATATAATAACCAATCAACAACAGAAAAATGAAACATCTATCAATGAAACTCTTATCGGCAGCTCTGCTGGCAATCGCCGCTTGGACGACAGCCGATGCCTGTACCAACCTGTTGGTCGGCAAGAATGCAAGTGTCGATGGCTCGACGATCATCACCTATGCAGCCGACAGCCACACCTTGTTCGGTGACCTGCAGTATCTGCCCGCAGCCGACCATGCACCTGGCTCGATGCGCAAGATCGTTGACTGGGACAGCGGCAAGCCCCTGGGTGAAATCCCCGAGGTGGCACACACCTATGCCGTTGTGGGCAACATGAACGAGCATCAGGTGACCATCGCCGAGAGCACCTGGGGTGGTCGCGAGGAGCTGTGGGACACCACGGGCAACTCGATCATTGACTACGGTAGCTTGATGTACATCGCCCTGCAGCGTTCCAAGACGGCTCGCGAGGCCATCAAGTGGATGACCGATCTGGTGGCCAAGTACGGCTATGCCAGTGAGGGCGAGTCCTTCTCGATCGGTGACCCCAACGAGATCTGGATCATGGACATGATCGGCAAGGGCCCCGGTGAGATCGGTGCCGTCTGGGTAGCTATCCGCATTCCCGATGACTGCATTGCTGGCCATGCCAACAATCCCCGTATCTGGAAGTTTGACATGAAGGACAAGAAGAACGTCATGTACAGCAAGGACGTCATCACTTTCGCCAAGAAGAAAGGCCTCTACAGCGGTAAGGATGCTGACTTCGCTTTTGCTCCTGTATATCAGAAGTTTGATGCTGGTGCCCTGCGTGGCTGTGATGCCCGCGTGTGGAGCTACTTCAACCGTTTCCACAAGGGTATGGATGCCTATCTTCCCTTCATCATGGGTAAGACCCGCGCCGATGCCGACGTGATGCCACTCTACGTGAAGCCCGACCGTAAGGTCAGCGTTCGCGACATGCAGAATATGATGCGTGACCACTTCGAGGGTACCCCGTTTGACATGACGGTGGATCCCGGTGCCACGACCGCCTATGGTGTGCCTTATCGCTGGCGTCCCATGGACTTTGAGGTGGATGGCAAGACCTACAGTCAGGAGCGTGCCATCGCTACCCAGCAGACCGGTTGGGTCTTTGCAGCACAGATGCGCTCGTGGCTGCCCGACGAGGTGGGTGGCTGCTTCTGGTTCGGCGTCGATGATGCCAACACCGCCGTGTTCGTGCCCATGTACTGCAGCATCACCCAGGTGCCTGAGAGCTATCGTCAGGGCAAGGCCGACATGTACACCCTTGACTGGGATTGCGCTTTCTGGGTCAACAACTGGGTTGCCAACCAGGCCTATGCCCGTTATTCCCAGATGATTGGTGACATCCGCAAGGTGCAGGGTGCCATCGAGGATAACTTCGCCAAGCAGCAGTCGGTTATCGAGGCTCAGGCTACGTCGCTGCTCACGACCGACCGCGCTGCCGCTATCCGCCTGCTGACCAACTACTCGGTCAATGCCGGCCAGGATGCCACCGCCCGCTACAAGAAGCTGGGCGAGTACCTGTTCGTGAAGTACCTCGACGGTAACATCAAGAAGGAGAAGGACGGCAAGTTCCAGCGCAACGACTATGGTACACCCTCATCGCCCACGTTTGCCGGTTACACCCAGGAGTACTATGACATGCTCGTCAAGGGTCCCAACGGCGGTGATCGTCTCAAAGTCGAGGAACCAGTCTGGTTAGAAGAGAAAGACAAAGCGAAACACTAAGGACTAGCGTCTAGCAACTAAAAAGCCGCATCGATATCCCATCGGTGCGGCATTTTATCTGTTTACTTGATGAATCAACTAATAACTAATTCACTTTTACACGTTGCAAAATTACTGCTGCCGCGAGGTGTGTACAATAGCTAAAAATAGTCATAATTGTAGCCGCTCATCATCATAATGGGGGATTTTTTCCAAAAAATCTGGCTTTTGGAATCGTTTTTGTAGTTTTTTGGTTAACTTTGTACATACTAAATCAACCATTAAGCAACAGATGACAATGAAAAGATTATCATTACTGGTTGCCTTGGTGATGCTGGCATTGGCATCACAGGCACAACTCTTGTGGAAAGTGAGTGGTAACGGCTTGGGACGTCCCAGCTATATCATGGGAACCTATCATTTTGCTCCCGCAACCATGATGGAAAAGATTCCGGGCATGGCACAGGCCTTTGAGGGCTGTGATGTCGTTGTGGGCGAGATCGACAAGGAGGAAATGATGAATTCTGATACCCAGATGAAAATGGGTATGGCCATGATGGCTCCCCCCGACAGCACGCTGGACAAGCTGTTCTCTCGCGAGGACTATGCCATCGTCGAGAAAGTGTTTGACAAGTACTTCGGCTCCATGGGCGTGAAGCTCAGCCAGATGAATATGCTCAAACCCAGTGCCATCAGCATGCAGATGCAAGCCATGCAGGCTGTGAAGTATTTCCCCAACTTCAACGAGAACGAGCTTATTGACATGGCAGTGCAGACGCGTGCCAACGAGATGGGCCGTCCGTCCATCGGTCTGGAGACCATCGAGGAACAGACTGCAATGTTGTTCGATGCACCCTTGACCGAGCAGGCCGAGGACCTGCTGGATGCCTGCAAGAAGGATGACTACTTCATGGTGCAGTCATCGGCGCTCGTCGAGGCCTATATGGCTCAGGACCTGGCCAAGATTGAGTCGATCATGACCGATCCCGAGATGGGAGGCGACGATGCCGAAGCGATGGATGCCCTCATCTATGACCGCAACCGCAACTGGGTTGAGAAACTCGTCAAGATGATGCCCGAGCGCGCCGCGCTGGTGTGCGTCGGTGCCGGTCATCTGCCTGGCGACCAGGGACTGCTGCAGTTGCTGCGGGACCGCGGCTACACCGTCGAGCCCATGCAGTGACAACTGCATGATACACGATAGATAAAAGCAATAAGCGTGATAGATATTATTGCGCTTATTGTTTTCCTATTAATTATTGATGCGTTGTCACCTGGTGAGATGGTTTTTCAGGAATAGTTTTTTGTCACTTGTTGTGTAGATGACAAAAATGCATTATCTTTGCCCCATTATTCAACAATACTACATTTATTTTGGACCCTGACCCGTTATCGTGCCTATTATCGGTACTCTGCACAGCGAGCGGAAATCCGCTTGTCACTTTCAACGCACCCACAATGGGTAGCATCATCGCCATCATTGTCGCCTTTTTGGGATTGTTCCTGTCTGCATTCAACTCGGGCAGCGAGATTGCCTATTTCTCGTTGCGTGAGGATGATATTGATGACATCGAGGACCAGCATCGTCGTGAACGCGTGAAAGAGCTGCTCGCAATCCCCGAGAAGCTGCTTGCCACCATCCTGGTGGGCAACAACCTGGTGAATATCATGATTGCCATCGTGCTGAATTATGCGATGAACCAGATTTTTAATTTCCACAGCACGGTACTCAACTTCATCGTCCAGACGATTATCCTGACCTTCCTTATCCTGCTCTTCGGCGAGGTGATTCCCAAGCTATATGCTACCAATTTCAATTCCAAGTTTGCGGCGATGGCATCGGCACCGCTAAAGGCTGCCGTTAGCCTGTTCTCGCCCTTGACGGCGCTGCTGGTGCGTAGCACGAGCCTGGTCAACAAGGTGGTCTCGGAGCAGACCGAGGAGCTCTCGGTCGATGACCTCACGCGCGCCCTGGAGGTGAGCGAGGTGAAGAACCCCGACGAGAAGGAGCTGCTGGAAGGCATCCTGTCATTTGGCGACAAGACGGTGGTCGATATCATGCGGCCGCGCGTCGATGTGGTGGACATTGACCAGGATGACACCTTCGACGAGGTGGTCCACAAGGTGATCGAGACAGGCTATTCGCGCATGCCGGTCTATGAGGAGACGCCCGACAACATCAAGGGCATCCTCTATGCCAAGGATCTCTTGCCCTACATCGGTAACCGCGACAACTCCTTCAAGTGGCAGAAGCTGATGCGTCCTGCCTACTTTGTTCCCGAGACGCGTATGCTCGACGACCTGCTCGAGGACTTCCGCCGCAAGAAGATGCACATGGCCATCATCGTCGATGAGTATGGCTGTACCCAGGGCATCGCCACCCTCGAGGATGTCCTCGAGGAGATTGTCGGCGAGATCAATGACGAGTACGATACCGAGGAGAAATTCTATAACCGTATCAATAAGAACACGTGGATGTTTGATGGCAAGACGCTGCTGAGCGACTTTGCTCGCGTATTGGACATCGACGAGGATGAATTGGGAGAGCATGGCGAGGAGGCCGAGACCATTGCCGGACTGCTTCTCGACATCAAGGGAGATTTCCTGCAGGAGAAGGAGGTCATCAAGCACGGGCGCTTCACCTTTACTGTCATCAAGGTGGTGAAGCACCGTATCGCCAAGGTCAAAGTAACGGTCAATGAGGAGTAGTCGCTAGTTGGCATCCGCATCCTAGAGACGCAAAATGTTGCGTCTCTACAGTTTGAATCCGTTTCTCTAACCTTTAACCTCTAAACTGCGCTGCGGCATGCCGTGGCCCTTTTGGCACGGGATTTGCTGCAATAGGTTGCAGTATTGACAATTAATCATGACTCAGGATGGCTATCAACAACATCAACCTCGATGATTACGCCCAGTTCTTCAATGACAGCAAGTTGTGGAAGAAGCTGAAGAAGGTGGCAAGGAAGGCAGGCCGCAAGGCTGTCTATTATGTCCTTGTGCTCTACTATGTGGCGCGTGACCCGGCAGTACCCTCGGGCCTGAAACTCAAGATATTGGGAGCCCTAGGTTATTTCATTCTTCCCTTGGACCTGATTCCCGATGCCATCTTGGGACTGGGATTTACCGATGACCTGGCAGCCCTGGCATGGGCATTGTTCAAGATCAAGAAGTATATCACCCCCGAGATTGAACGCAAAGCCCGCGAACGCCTGCGCGAGTGGTTCGGTCCCGAGGAGGGCGAGGAGATGGATCTCACCGTCCCACACGTCAATCCCAACGACCCGCGCATCATCGACGTCGAGGCCGAGGAATTCTAACAATAGAGGCTATAGAGGAATCACCCCCTATAGCCTCTATAATTTCTATAGTTCCTATAGTATCTATAGTTCCTATAGTCTCTATTTCACATAGAAGTCGCTGGAGACGCCAACGCCACCGGCTTTCAGCTTGCCGTACTTGCCGTCGCCCTGGTATTTCTGGGTCCACATGCGGTCTTTGCAGATTTTGCCGTTCTTGTCTTGGGTAATGTAGTAGCCATAGATGTTGCGTCTTTCAGGCACCAAGCCATTCATCTTCACATCCCAGTCATTGCTGGTGATGATGATATCGATGACTCCAGGCTCCTCGGCCTTGGCGATGGCAAGTGCCTCGGCTTTGAACTTGGCGTGCATAGCGCCAGCCTTGGGCATGGCGCGGTACTCGATGTTCTCAGGCTTGTTGCTCTCCAGTGCCTCCTCGAGGGCCTTGGCAAGCATGCCCGCATAATTGTACATGTAGCGGTCATCATAGTCATATTTCTCGCCGACTTCATCCAGCATCTTGTGGATGGCGAGGGTCAGAATCTGGAACTTGCGGCTGCGCTTGGCGGCATCGGTGGCAGCTGCCACCTCCTGTTCGTTGAGGAAGATGGCTTGGTGGCCCAGGCTGCAGAATTTGAACTTGCCGTCGTGTCTCTCAATCCTGACGCCGCGGGGGCCGCTACCACGGCCGTTGAGGAAGTAACTTTGATTCTCGGTGTGTAGGGTGCCGTCCGGATCGGAATAGACGCCGTCCAGTGCAGTTCTGGTGATTAGTGCCAATGCGCCATAGAATTTCCACCAGTTCTCATTCTCTTTCGTAATATTCTCCATGAGTTTTACGTCATAGTCTGGCCCGGAATTGATTTTGTTTAGTTGGCAGTTGTGCTTGAAGCGGGCATCCAGCTGTTCGCGCAGGGCCTTGACCTCCTCATCGGGTACGTCGGCGATACTTTTCAAGAATTCTTCAACGCTCATGCCGTTGTACTGGGGATTCTCGCTCATAGGCCAGGGCAGGGGAGGACGCTGGGTCTCAAGGGCCTTCATCTTGGCCTCTTCCTTCATCTCTTTGCCCTTTTTCTTGGCCTCATCTTTCTTCTTGTCCACAACTTCTCCAGCCTTGTCTTTGGCTTTCTTCACCAGTCCGCCCAGCTGGGCATTGGCTGTCGTGGGCACGCTCATTGCAGCCATGGTGATGGCGGCAACCAGTAATGTCTTAATCGTTCTTGTTTTCATAATAAGATTGGTTTTAAGAGTTATTATTAATGAGAAATGATGTCATTTTTGGGACACTCATCCATATTGTCATTGGCAAAGATACGGAATTTTGTCAAGTCTACAAAAAAAGTAATAAAAAAAACAAGGGTGGGCACCGCAGTGGTGCTCACCCTCGTTCCCTTAGGGTTGGGATTAATTCCTTTTTAGTTCTGTTCCTCCTTGGGAGCCTCGATCACGTTGATGTAGATGTGACCAGCGCGGTGCTGGAACTCTACGGTACCGTCAACCAAAGCATACAGAGTGTGATCCTTGCCCATGCCAACATTCACGCCGGGACGATGCTGGGTACCGCGCTGACGGCGGATGATGTTACCGGCCTTGGCAAACTGACCACCAAAAATCTTCACGCCGAGGCGTTTGCTTTCG
>JBGUJU010000049.1:0-2266 GCA_045114065.1 Sodaliphilus sp. | reverse complement strand
TGTTGCTATACTAAAAGTAGACAAAAACGATAGAATAATTCACTCTCGACTGGTATCATAAAAGTGAGAAAAGAGCTCAAAGGAGACCTCTGAAAGAAGGAGGAAAAGAAATGAGCAGGAAACGATTGAACCCGTTCGAGAAGGAATTTCTGATCCGGCAGTTCCGGGAAAACTCGAGCCTCAAGCTAAGAGAATTCTGTGAGGCGAACAGAGTCACTCCCCAAACATTTCGGAAATGGATGGATCAGTATGACGCAGCCGGAATCGAGGGTCTGTCCAGAGGAAGCAGGTATCCGGATCTGCTCCCGGGGAGCCTGGATCCAACCGTAGAGAACTACAAGAAGGAGATCCTACGGCTCACCATCGAGAACGAAAGGCTTAAAAAAAACTATGCAGTCCGGACGACGCCAGATGGTCGGATCCAAGTTCAACATTTAGAAGCGATGAGTTCGACATCGTCCGACGACTCTCCCGAAGATACCCCGTAAAGGATCTATGCGAGCTGATGGGCGTCAGCCGATCGGGATACTACAAGCATCTGCATCTTGAGAAAGCAGGAAAGCTGCGTTCGGAAAAGCTGCGCTATGCCGTTGTCCTGGTATCTGAAACACATCGGCGTCATCCTTCTCACGGATACCGCTGGGTGGCTGCCTATATCCGCAGAAACACGGATTACAGCTTCTCGGACGGGCTGATCTACAAAGCCTTTCGCTATCTGGGGATCACATCTGAAACGAGGCATAAAAAGCGCTGCAAGCCGCGGAAAATTAAGGATAAATACCCAAATCTCATCTTTTCCACGTGGGAGAAGGTGGACCGTCCGCGACAGGTCATCGTGTCGGATATGACCGCATTCCACGCGGGAGACCGCTACTACGAACTGACCATGTATTTTGACGTCTTTACGAAACAAATCCTCAGCTGGCGGCTGGCAGATCGCCGTGGCGACAGGGAACCTTACCTTTTCGGGCTTCAGGACGTGCTTGATCTTCTGGAGTATGAAGGAACCACTCAGGAGCCGGTATATCTTCACACGGATCAAGGCTCGGTTTATTCCTCCATGGCCTACAACGTCCTTGTTCAGAACACCAACATCATCCGCTCCATGTCCCGCGCCGGCAGGCCGACGGATAATCCGGTCAACGAATCCCTCAATGGTTGGATTAAGGAAGAACTGTTTTCCGACTTCCATCTGGATGAGTTAACGGAACGCTATTTTGTCTCCTGTGCCATTGAAGAATACATCGACTATTACAACGAGCAGCGCCCAAGCTATGCGCTTGGTTACGACACGCCAAACGACTTTTACCGACGCTTCACAAACGGCGAGATCTCCCCGAAAAACACCTTTGAAAGCCGCTTTGATGACTACCCTGAAACCATACGCTGATTTGAGTGTCTACCTACTGGAAGCATTTCTTTCTTCACTTTTATTGTATCTGTCTACTTTCGTGAATTGTCCTTTCTGTCTTATGATTTTTTGTGTCCACTTTTCTTGACTGCTGCACGATTTCGTTTGGTAGTTCTAATATATCATGACAGCAGTACAAAAAACAGGACAATGTTTTCAGTTTTCTAAAAGATGACGGCCACCAGCGAATCCGATTGGTTCATTCAATCAGGAGCGGCGGTTGCCGCTCCTGCGGGGAACGATATTCAGAAGCAGAAAGCCACGAACCTGATACAACGGCGGGGTGAATCAAAGGAGGGGCGAAGGCCCCTTCTTTGCCGATTCAAGGGTGGGGTCTCGGGGAGGGGAAAGACGGAATCCCCTCCCCGAGCGTGCTTTCTCTTTTTGTCCACTTTCTCTTTGCACGAGCAAAGAGAAAATGGACACTGACCCGGTCGTTATGAGGTAAAAAAGGTATGCAAAAAGAGCCATCCTTTCGGATGACTCTTTTTGTGTTGGCATTGACCTATCTTCCCGGTCCGTCGCCAGACAAGTATTTTCGGCACAGGTGAGCTTAACTTCTGTGTTCGGAATGGGAACAGGTGGACCCTCACCGTTAAAAACACCAACTATGTCGGAGGATCCCTTTCTTGCGATCGGTTTCCTCTTCCTATCAAGGCTTGCGCCCTGAAAACTAAACAGAGAAGGAGGAGGCAAGGTTTGCGCCTGCATATTGTAGGTCAAGCCCTCGGGCTATTAGTACCGGTAGGCTGAACACATTGCTGTGCGTACACCGCCGGCCTATCAACGAAGTAGTCTTCTTCGGCCCTTACTCCTAATGGATGGGAGATCTTATCTTAGGGGGAGTTTCACGCT
>JBGUJU010000048.1:0-8873 GCA_045114065.1 Sodaliphilus sp. | reverse complement strand
TTTCCAGAACAGTTTGCGGGCACCTGCGTCATAGGCATCATAGAACGAACCGCGGAATCCCAGCCAGTCGTGGATGTCGTCAACGATAGCTTGCTTGTAAATCCAGCCTTTGGCATCAAGTGCCTTGTAATTGTCGACGGTCTCATAGAACTTGGGCCAGACGCTGATCATGAATCGGCCGCCCATCGCGTGGACCGAGTCGAGCATGGCCTGCGGGTTGGGGAAGCGTGAGGCCTCAAAGGTGTGGTCGCCCCAATTCTCCAGTTTCCAGTAATTCCAGTCCTGCACAATGTTGTCGATAGGGATGCGGCGGTTGCGGAACTCGGCAAGCGTCTGCTCGATGTCTTGCGAACTCTTGTAGCGCTCGCGGCTCTGCCAGAAGCCCAGCACCCACTTGGGATACAACGAAGCCTTGCCCGTGAGGGTGCGGTAGCCCGAGATGATTTCGTCAAAGCTCTGACCGGCGATGAAGTAGTAGTCCATGTCGCGGCTCATCTCGCTCCACACGGTAAGTTGCTCACGTTCGGCAACGCTGCGGGGTGCCGACACGCGCAGTCCGCAATAAGACACGTCGCCGTCGGGTTGCCACTCGATGCGCAGCTGCGTCTTTTTGCCCGAAGGCACCTGGGCGGTAAATTTCCATGCGTTGGGGTTCCATGCCGTGCGCCAGCGCTCGGGAACCACTTCCTCGCCGCCAATGTACACCTTAATGTAACCGGCATAGTAGAGGATGAACTGGCGCAGCGTCTCGCTCACGCGTCCCTTGGGTTCGATGAAGCCTTCATAGACCACCGTCGCGCCGTTCAGGGCAAAACCCTTCGGCAGGTTCTTGATGCCGCCGGGTTCTGTCAACTTGCCCAGTTCCGATCCTGCGGGCATGTCAAACTCAAAATAGAGGGAGTCCTCGCCGCGCACCAGGCGTTGACCATTCTTGTCGGTATAGGTGCCCGTCAGACAGCCTTTCTTGCCGTGCTTGTCATACAGGTTGAAGGCACGGTTAAGCTGCAGGTAGTCCTCAGGGTTGCCAAAGCGGCAATAGCTGTAGCTGTCCCACAGGATGCCGTAGCCGTTGGTGCTCAGCACCATGGGCACACTCACCTTGGTATTATACTGGAACAGGTCCTCGTTCTTGCCCTTCATGTTGAGTTCGCCCGACTGGTGTTGTCCCAGGCCATAGAGCGCCTCATCTTGGTTCTCGAACTTGAGCGTCCAGGTCAAGCCCTTGCTCTGCTCGTCGGTCAGGGTGCCGACGCCGATTTCGCGCTCGGGCACCTTGAATGGCTTGAACGACTTACCGCCCACAGCTTCAGTCGCCAGGACTTTGCCGCTCTCGTCGGTGAACTTGATGCGGCCGTCGGCCTTGTTGACAGTAGCCGTCACGTTCTTGGCCTTGACGCAATAGCTGTTACCATTGTCGGTGACCGTGAACTTGGGCTTTGCCGTCTGCGGCACAATCATCAGGCTGGCCGGCTTGGTCGGTAGCTGTGCCTCGCACGTGGCCTGCACGCGCACGATGTTGTCGTTCACCACTTGCAGGCGTACCACGCGGGCTGCACCTGCCTGAGCATTCTCGATGTCGATTGTCACGAAGTTGCCTTCGGTCTTGACGGCAGCCTGTGCCACAGTGGCATACAGTGCAAATGCCGCCATCAAAAACAGTTGTATGGCTATTTTCATTTTAAATTTCACTATAAACGGACAAATTTACCATTAAATTCCGAGAAATCCCGCATATCAGAAGTTATTTATCTTTAATTCAGCCAAATACCAGCTTTTGCCCAAGTCTTTGACTCTGAAAAGCGGCTCCTTGCAACCACAAGTTGCACCAAGCCGTCCGTTTGCCAGGCAGCGGGGCGAACTGAAGTAGTTAGCCACATGGGCGCCGAAAGTCATAAAAAGGGGAGGTGTTGGGGTGGGGTGATATGAGTAAAAATAAAAAAATAAGCGGCTGAGAATCAGTCGCTTATTTTATCAGTTGTGGAGCATAGCGCTTTCTGGAGCAATATGGTCCGACACGCATAGAGTCGTTAATGTTTGGATTGTCAGTTGCTTAGATTGAGCTATCGATTCTATTTACTCAAAGTTATACGAATTTGATGTGCACGTCATCGAAGAAAATCCTTTGGGTGGCCGCAGCCACTTAAATTGCGTGCCTATCTTGGAGACAGTGCCCTAATGACGGCATAATCGAACCGACAGTGAGTCTGGAAAGAAGCTGACGAGGCTGACACCGAAGAGGTGATCGGTCTTGCCTTCTTTTTTTTGCTCCTATTTCTTTACAACTATTTTGACTGTTTCTTATAAATCACTAACTTTGCAAATTGGATACCTGTTGAACCAACTAAATCTATAACGATATGAAGAAAATCTTGCAATCAATCGTCCTGTTACTGGGGGTGCTGATGTTTCCTGCTGTAGCCTATGCCCAACAGACTCTCTATGGAGACGTGAACGGTGACCTTGAGGTTAACATCGCTGATATAAACTCTGTCATCGATATCATTCTAGACGGCACAGCTATCACTCCCACTGCCGACGTGAACGGTGACGGCGAGGTCAATATCGCCGACATCAATGTCATCATCGACATCATTCTGGGTGGAGGCGCCCATCTGTCTTGGTATCTTGTTGCAGACCAAGAACGCCCCATCGCCATGAGCCGTGTTGCAGTCTTGACCGCTGGCGATAAATACACCGAAACTTTCAAAGTGCTTGACATAGATGGGAATGTGCTTGCCGATCAAGTGAAAAAGGTCACTTTTGAATTCCTTGACGATGCTGTTGTAGCGCATGAGAGCAATAATCATAACACGAAAGTTCGTGTGCCGGGACAAGATGACACTCCTATTCCATTTTATAAATTCCTGTTGAGTTATCAGCAAGATAATCAGATATTTCACGAGTCACCCGAAATCATCACATTTCAGAATGATGGCAATGGCCATTACTCGTGGAACTCCTCTACATCAACGGCCTATAATTCAGCTCATGACATCTCTTATCTTGATTATGTGGCGCGTTCGGCGACGAGCAGTGTGAAACTGCCCGATGATGCACCTGTATCACCTGATGATATTTACATATCGGGAAATGACGGCTATGTCATTGATGTGCAGCAAGACGGCACGTTCACTACCATTGCCGACTATCTGGTCGCTATGGATCAAAAAGGTAATACGTTGTATCTTGCCTATGCCAATTCTGGTGTTAACGACAATATGCAGGTGGTTACGATGGACTCTCGCGAAACGGCTTTGGCGTTGGTTTTGCCTATTTTGCCCAATATCTATGAAGCGATGCCCCAGGAGCATCTCAACAAGCTCAAAGAAATCTTCTGGGACGTGCCCGAAGTCAAAGCACTTGCCCAAGCTATCGATGAGAGTATCGTCAGCAAAGGTTATCTTGATATGGACTATGTGGATAATGCGTATCAAACTGCCTACAACAGGCTTGTCGTTTTACTTCACCTTGACACCACCTACCTGAGCGATGCCTCAACACAAATGCTTGGCAGTGGCGTGGTGGCGCCTCTCTGCGCTAATGCTACGACGGGTGAACTGGCTCCTGAAACGGCTCCACAGCAAGCCCCTCAAACGCCATTTGTTGTATATCCATATAATAAAGGAATCCAACTCTTGCTGAATGACGCCCGTTATCTCATCGTTGAAGCGACACTCCCGGTCGATGATGTGATGACTGCTTCCAAATATATCTGGCAATGTGACTTTGAGTTGCGCAACTCGAACAGTTTTGCTTACACGAGCATTATGCAAGGGCGTTTAGGGCCTGGCGGTGACAGGTTTGATTTTGTGTACGACGAGCCTTATGAGATTGCGATATTCTTAAATATCTTAAAGGCTCAAAAGGTGAGTTCGTTTCTTGATACTTTCACATCTCTCGACGGCGTGATTGAGGATCTGGGGAATTGGATTGAGGACACATGGAAATTATTGAGCGACAGTGAATATTTCTTTGACGAAATGACATGGGATCAGGAAATCAAGCAAGTGACTTTCAATATGTCCACCTATGACGACATTGTTGCAGTTGTGGGACCGGGAGATAACAATTATGTCCTTGGCTATAATATCTTGAAAGTGGCTGTGGAGCCTATCCTGAAGATGGTAGCGAAGAAGTTGCTCAAAGGCAAGGGTGAAACCTACTTTGAAGAGAAAATACTAATTCCTTTCTTAACCGATTTCTTTTTTAAGACACTCACCGATGCTGAACTGAAAGCAAAATTTGAAAGTATCATATACAATCAATCGCTCTCCAATGCAACTAAAGTCATGAATCTTGCAGACTTGTTGGCACCCAAATTGTTTGATTTTGTGTTAAAGGAAGTTTATAAAATAGAAGATAAGGAAGGAAAAGATGCTATCCAAGAAATGTTTACTAATATGGCCAAACAATTTGATAAAGAAAATGATGATAGTCAAGGAGATTTTTATGACAATGTACTGATAGCAGAAGGTGAGCTGGAGAATTTATCATTCGAGGAATTATGGTCTGAAGTTAAAATGGTTTACAAGTGGTTGAATATCATTGAAAAAGTGGGTGATGCCACAACGGGATTCTTGGGCTTGTTTGAACACAATCGCACTTATGAGATTAATCTGGATTTCGGAGATCAGTTAGTCCTTTCAGACTATACTGTTGTCATGCCTCCCAACGAGAAGATCGTTCACATTGAGATGGGCAAACGTGTTTATGATCTGGAAAATGATAACCCTGCGCTTGTTTCGGTCGAAAAAAGTCCTGGAATTAAAGGCACCTATTTGAAAATCACAAGAAATGATATCAATTTAACAGGTAATGCTACCATTACAGTCACAGACAGGCTCCTCAACAAGCAAGCCTTTATCCACGTGTCTGTAGGGTTAAGCAATGCCCCCCTCTATATCGAGCAACAGAGCCTTGACTTGGGCGAAGTGCCCATTGGTCAGACCCGTACGGGAGAGCTGACTATCGTCAACAACACTACGGCTACCAAGACATTGACCGCAACTGCTGAAGCCCCGTTCTGGTTCAAGGATGGCGAAAGTTGTGTTTCGACCAAGTCCGTCGTGGTGCCTGGCAACTCCTGTGGCTCAGTGACCGTTCAGTTTACCGCCACTACGCTAGGCGACTATAGCGGCATCATCACCTTCCAGAATTCCTCACTTGACGGCGGCCAGTGCGTCATCCCGGTTCATGCCCGTGCCATCACCAATAACTCTAACCACGATTGGGTTGACCTAGGATTGCCCAGCGGCACGCTATGGGCGACATGCAATGTCGGTGCCAACAGTCCCGAAGAATACGGCGACTACTTCGCCTGGGGCGAAACCGAACCCAAAGAGGTTTACGACTTGAACACCTACAAGTGGTGCCTCGGCAACGACGCCACGATAACGAAGTATTGCACCAAAAGCAGTTACGGCAACAACGGCTTTACCGACGGTAAGACCGAGTTAGATCCCGAGGATGATGCAGCCTATGTCAACTGGGGACCGTTGTGGCGCATGCCGTCACGTGCTCAGCAAATAGAGTTATTTGAACAGTGTACACATACTGGGACAACCCATAATGGCGTTAACGGCCAGTTGTTTATCGGTCCGAACGGGAACTCTATATTTATCCCCACGGCGGGCATACGCTGGGACGATTCGCTCTCCAGTGTGGGCGAAAATGGCTACTATTGGTCGCGCACGCTCTGGGCGGACGCCCCCCATTACGCCTACAATCTGGGAGTCGCGAGATCTGGTGCGTTTCTTGATTTCTTCCATCGCACCAATGGGTTCCCCGTCCGTGCTGTGCGTGTGCCCGAAGAGAAACATGAGTACGTTGACTTGGGCTTGCCCAGCGGCACGCTGTGGGCGACGTGCAACGTGGGCGCCAGCAAACCCGAGGAATACGGCGACTACTTCGCCTGGGGCGAGACCGAGCCCAAGGAAGTGTATGATTGGAGCACCTACAAGTGGTGCAACGGCAGTGAAAACACACTAACGAAGTATTGCACCCATAGTTCCTTAGGCATTGTTGACAATAAGACTGAATTGGAACTTGAGGACGATGCCGCTTATGTTAATTGGGGCCCGTCTTGGCGCATGCCGAACACGGAACAACAGGATGAGCTGGTTGAACAGTGCACCTGGACTTGGGCGCAACAGAACGGCGTAAATGGCCAATTGGTGACTGGTCCGAACGGGAATACCATCTTCTTGCCTTTCTCCGGCTACTGCAGTGAGTCGCTCAACTTCGCGGACTCGTACGGCTACTATTGGTCGCGCACGCTCGACCTGGAATACGGCTGCCAGGCTTGCTACCTGAATTTATGGCCGGACCATGTGAACTGGAGCAGCGGCGTCTACCGCAGATACGGGTTTAGCGTCCGTGCTGTGCGCGTCTCGCAGAATTAGCACCCTTGCCTTACACGAAAGTACATCCCACGACTGTTGGCGGCGGGATGTTAGCGTAAAAATCATCTAAAAAAAGACGGCATTCTGCCGTCTTTATTCATGTCACGCTACACTATCTCGTGGAGTATCAGCCTTCTCGGTCCTCGATGAACTCGTGGAAATTGTTCCAGGAACAGTTGCCTTCGTGCTCGGTCAGATAGTCGTCGAGGGCTTGGTCCGCTATGTCCAGTGCTTATAGTTTTTGGGTTTAGGTTTTCTCTTTGCGAGGTATGTAACACAATCAGAGGAGTGTCTGCCTTAGGGAAAACACCCAATATAAAAAAAAGAAAAGCGGCTGAATTTCAGTCGCTTGTCCTTGTTTTGTGGAGCATAGCGGACTCCACCTATGGACTGGATATGTCATGATAATTTCATCATAAATCACTGAATGTCTGATAGATAATTCAAGCCAATCAGACATAGCCTGACAATGTATTGACATTATTTTACCATTTTTATGACAACAGAATGACAACGGAATAAATTTCTTTTGTGTCTTTGCAGAACAAAATTACAATAAAAATGGCAGGCATACAAATATCAATCAGCAAAGGTGGTGGAGCAGAAGCAGAAGTGCGCTTCCGCTTTAGCGCGACGCAGACCATAAAGCCCTTTTTCTCAACTGGCATCCATATCATTAGGGAGTACTGGTCGCCCAAGACGCAAAAACTGAGCACGTCAATCAAACAGGTGCCCGATGATGATCAACGTGAGCGGAACGCGAAAATCAACAAAAGAATAACTAACCTTAAAGCCCACCTGCTTGAAGCCTATACCGCGCAGGGCGGTCTCAACGGAAGGAGTTCAGAGGAACTGAAATTATGGCTCTTGGAGGAAACGAACAATTTCCTGCATCCTTACTCAAGGTAAGCCTGCGCACGCTTATCCGATGGGACAAGAGTGGCTATCTGCCCAAACGCCATGTTGGGCGACGTGTAGCCTATCGTCGTGAAGACATCAATCGCTTGGCAGGAGCAGGCCAATGCCATGATTAGCGAATTGATGATACCTCTCTGCTTTTTGACATTGCGGAGAGGTGTCCTCATATGCGTACTTTGCAGAATAATCTTAATATTCTTGTACCATGAATGATTTTTCTGAAAACTCACCCACGGGCAATGTCATTGACCCGATGAGTGCGGCGATGTTAGCCGCCAAAAACGGGAAAGACCGCCCAACTGCTGACCAGTATGCCGCTAATGGCCAGCTCGTGCCCGAATCGCTGCGCATGCTGCATGACGTTATCACTGCCGCAACGGCCTATGAAAGTGAGGCAGACCAGATTGACCCCGGCGCTGTAAAGGACATCCTTGATGCTGGGCGCATCACGCCTGAGGAAGTGGACAACGATGACTGCGACGAGGTGCCCATCCTGTATGCCGGCAGTAAAGAATCGCCGATGATGACACTGCAAAACTTCTCGGTCATCATCGGTGTACCAGGTACACGCAAGACATTCGGCTGCCTGCTGCTGGTGGCCGAATACTTGAGTGCATGCACCCGCCCACGTTCCAACTATTTCGTCCGTGCCGATGCCGAGCCGGGCCGTGTGCTGTGGATTGACACGGAGCAAGGCAGAGGCAGGGCACGACGCATCAAACGCCGCATGAGGCGTATTCTTGACTCTGATGCTGCTTTGCTTGAAGTATTCGACCTGCGCGAAATAGACCCGCCCAAGCGCCTGATGGCATGTGCACTGGCTATCGAGCAGTATCGTCCGTCTCTCGTGGTCATCGATGGCATCGCCGACTTGTGCAATGATCCCAACCACATTGTTGAGGGAGCCATCATCCAGCAGTTTGTGATGAAGTTCTCTTCACACTACAACTGCCACATCCTCACTGTCATCCACGCCAATCTGAATGACGTGATGAGCGGAGGAAAGGTGCTGCGTCCGCGTGGCCATGCTGGCTCTAACCTGTACCGCAAAACTGAAACGGCCATGGTTTTCAACGCCGATGGCGAGATAACGAAAGTCTCCTTCGAGAAGGCCCGTGGAAAGCGCCCAGAGGACTTTTGTTTCAAAGTGAACGACCAAGGCTTGCCAGAGGTGGTGGGAGCGCCACAGGACAATGGCCCCACGATGAATCAGGAGGTGCGCTGCAATGCCATCGCCATCTACTGCCGCGACGTACACGGCGGTAGTCGTAGCACCGATATTGTAAATCAGGTGATGCGGGCATACAAGGTGAGCAAGCGAACCGTCATGGAAGACATCAAACATACCATGGAGGCTGGCCTGATTGTCAAGCGCGACAATGGTCTGTATTATGCAACCGATGGTGAAGCCACGTAGGTGAGGTGCAATTTATATCACCCCCTATAAAGGGGGTGTAATATATAAACTGAGGGTGTGTCAAAATTCTGGCACGCCCTCTTGCTGTAACATGTTGTAAAACATATAACAAAGCCTCTACTTTCCCAAGCGGAGGC
>JBGUJU010000047.1:0-1593 GCA_045114065.1 Sodaliphilus sp. | reverse complement strand
ACCCACCCATCATCAGATACACGGCGCCGGATTTCAAGGTTGTTGGTTACCGATACGCCCATATAGTCTTTGAGTTGTTTTTTCAGCGTTATCTTTATCACGGCGCCAGACTCCGCTGAATATCTTACGCCAAGGTCACGGATCACTTCTATCTTGGACACCTGATTGGATGGTATGGAAAGAAGGATGTTTCTATCTGTCACTTTCTGCTCGTTAATATAAATGGCCCCAACACTTGTTGATCCACCGGCTTTGATGTTGTTGATGTCATAAGTAATAATACCTGGTGTCCATCCAAGCATATCGTAAAGTGTGCCGGCGTCGCCAATATGAGTGCCCGAAAGATTAGATATCGAATAATTCAATCCGTCTCTCGTCACTTTTGCCTTTTTCGCTGTCACAACCACCTCATCGAGTTTCGTCGTTTCGGGCTGCAAGCAGATGATCCCCATATCATTGCTTGTTGGGTTAATCCATTTCGTTAGAAAACCAATGTATGTAATCTTCAGCAACAAGGGTCGGATGTCTGTTTCAAATGCGAACTGCCCCATGTCATCAGTCATAGTTCCAATCACGTATGTGCTATCGCTTGGAGAAATAGCCACAACTGTTGCAAAAGGAATTGGGCTGCCAATATCATCCACAATCTTGCCCTGGTAGGTATTTACAAAAGTTGTGGCACTTATCTCAAATCCAGACAAAAGCTGAAAGACAAGGAGGCAGTATGCCAAAACATTAACTCTTAGTTTCATATGGTTTAATGTATGATTACTAATATGTTTTTTGCTAACGATAGTGACATGAATTCAGCGATTCCAATAGCACTTTTATGACCGAAGAGCATGAACGTGCAGATAACGTTTCTTCGAGAATTACGGTTGATCCCGAGAAATCAATCGGTACTGACTCCAAGCGGATTGCCAATGCAGTTGGCGAACCTCGTTGGTTGCTTTCGGTTTGATGGCTATCCCCATCGATGGAGCCAAGGCAAAATGCAACCAGTATCACCAGTATGGAACGAAAGTGTCTCATTTTCTCACTTCGTTTAGTTGTTTGACAATCTATCTACTCTATGCAAAAGTATATTGAGATTTCGGCATTGAGAAATATTTGTTGTTTCAATGTGTTTCTCTATATTAAAATTTTCGTTGGGTGATTTTAATCGGCATGGTTAATAGTCATGTAGTCAGATATTTATAATACTGGCTGTTGCTGCGCTTCATTCAAGCAGCAAAAATAAGGTTGAGAAACACAGAGAAACAATTATTGCTTGGCTATTCACATTATTCTACCTAATTTTGTGCCCTCGAATCGAACTTCAATATGAATATCAAGCTATTTTTTATCCAGATTTTGTGTGCAACTTGCTTGTGCCTGTTATTCTCATGTTCTGACAAACGAGCGTTGGAAGACTATGAGAAGATTAAAATGATTGGCGATGAGGATCCCAGCCATGCTCTTGCCATGCTTGATTCTCTGGAGATCGAAATCCGAGAGCAGAACGATTATGTCAGGCACAAGTATGATTTATTACGCATAAGGCTGAATGATAAGGCATTCAACACAGCGAAATCGGACTTGATGATAAAGGAA
>JBGUJU010000046.1:0-3264 GCA_045114065.1 Sodaliphilus sp. | reverse complement strand
TGTTGATTGTCCATGAGTTGCTCTATATAATGTCAACCAGTCTATAGAAAGAGAATGGTCCCAGAGGACCCACTCCTGGCAGATTGGCAATCCTCTGAGACCGCGGTTAAAAAACCATGGTCATTATATCAGAGTACGCCAAAATCTACAACGAGGAACAAGACATTTTTAATCGAGAGCAATGAAGAACCACCTGTTTGCCCCTGTTGCGGCGGCAAGCTTTTTCTTCGAGATCACCGCCGGAGGCACGGCAAAACCTATCAGGGCGAAGTGGTAACGTTCTTAATTCCACGGCTCAAGTGCAGCCGATGCAAACGGCTACACAACGCGCTTCCGGATTGTTTGGTTCCACACAAACACTACGTCAGTGAAGTGATTGAGAACGTAATCGACGAGGTCTCCACTTCGGAGGACGAGACCACAGAAGATTATCCGTGCGAGCGCACAATGGAACGCTGGAAAAAGTGGTTCAGCCAGAACAAAATTCATATGGACGGATTCCTAAAATCCGCATTGAGTCGGCTCTCCGGCGACGGCACAAATCCTTTGTATACCGGAGAATCATTGCTCCAAAGATGTCGTGATAGAGGCACCGGTTGGATAGGTGCCATTGAAAAAGTGATATACAACTCCGGAGGCGCTTTCCTCCTGGAAAATGCGCCTTGGGAGCATGCACCTGATTTGTCTGGGTGACCATCCTTTATAGAGGTAACATCTCTGTAAAGGAGGTTTTGCCCATGAATAATAACGAGATACGAACCTGGCAGAACGAAACTGCTTTGCAGAGATTCCAGATGATAAGCCCTCTCTTAGAGGAGGGTCTGGATGCGTCTGCCAAGGTGGAACTACGAAAGAAGATTGCTGCGGATAACAACCTGTCCGAACGCACCCTGCGGCGTTATGAACAAAGCTACCGGGAGCGTTCCTTTGAGGGACTTCTTCCACAGTCCCGAGCGAAGCCCGGACCGACACCTTTGCCGGCAAATTTCGATGAGCTTCTGGCGGAAGCCATTCAGCTGAAGCGCGAAGTGCCAACGCGTTCGGTGAACCAGATCATCTATATTCTGGAAGGGGAAGGCAGAGTGGCACCGGGGGTTCTTACACGTTCTACTTTACAACGCTATCTGTATGAGGCGGGCTTCGGGCAGAAGCAGATGCGGCGGTATGTGGAAGCCCGAGAGAGCAGTTCCAAGAGGTTCTGCAAGCCGCACCGCATGATGCTGGTGCAGGCGGACATTAAGTATGGTCCTGATCTTCCGGACCCGCAGAACAGCAAGAAGAAAATCCACACCTATTTGTCTTCCGTGATAGATGACCATTCACGGTATATCCTGCATTCCCGGTTCTATGACAACCAGAGAGCGGAGATAGTGGAAGATTCCTTCCGACAATCCATACTCCGGTATGGCAAGTTCGATAAAGGATATGTGGATAATGGAAGCCAGTATGTTGCAACTGATCTCAAGGACAGCATGGCGAGGCTTGGCATTACCATATGCCATGCACCGGTTCGTTCCGGGAAAAGTAAAGGCAAGGTGGAGAAGTTCCACCAGGTAGTGGACCGCTTCCTTGCCGAATCCAAAGTCCACAATGTTAAGACTCTGAATGACCTGAACTATTACTGGGAATGCTATCTGGAAGAGTATTACCAGAAGCGTCCGCACTCCGGAATTGCCGAGTATTACAAGACCCTAGGAGTAACGGTTCCGGAACGTGGCATTTCGCCACTGGAGGAATGGAACAGGGACAAACGACAGTTGACTTTTCTGGATACTGATACTGTGGCGGAAGCATTTCGCCGCCATGCAACCAGAGAAATTGACCAGGCGGGTTGCTTCACTTTTGAAGGCACCTTGTATGAAGCAAGTGCAGCGCTAATTGGCGCCAAAGTGGAGATATCCTATGATCCCGGTAATACAGAAACCATAGACGTTCACTACCAAAACATGCCGCCGATGCGGGCGAAGGCCGTACGCATTGGCCCGCAGGCCGACCCGAAGCCGCCGCTTCCTGTTGCCATGCAGGAAGAAGTTCCGGATTCTTCCCGTATGCTGGAAGTGGTGGAGAAACAGAATAGAGAGTCTCGAAAGAAGTATGCCGATGCCATCTCTTACAGTGACTTCTGGAAGGGTGGTGAATGAGCATGTATGAGTCTTACTTTGAAATGGAGAACACTCCGTTTGCAAGGAATGTTCCTCCGGAAGCTCTCTACACTTCCAATGCTATGGCAGACGCACTTGGACGACTGCAATATGTGGCCGACCGGCAACTCTTTGCTGTTGTGACCGCAGATGCCGGATGCGGGAAGTCTACTCTTATCCGCAAGTTTGCGAGCAGCCTTCCGGAAGACCGGTATATCTTCCTCTATCTCTCCGACTCTAAGCTGACACCGAGATGGTTCTACCGCGGCGTGCTGGACCAGCTTGGCATTGAGTCTCGTTTCTACCGTGGGGACGCAAAGCGGCAGCTGCAACGCCAGATTGAAATTATTCGAGGAGTTGAGCAGAAGAAGGTGGTCTGCGTTCTGGATGAGGCACACCTGCTGGACAAGGAAATGCTGGAAGAATTCCGCTTCCTTTTGAACTACAAGTACGATTCCGAAAGCCCGATGGCGCTTGTTCTGGTTGGCCAGACAGAACTCTGGGACCAAAAACTTCGCTACCAGCGCTATGCCGCCATACGCCAGCGAATTGACGTTAACTGTATTCTGCCGCACTTTGACCGGTACGAAACAGAAGCATATATTGAATCTCATCTTCGCTATGCCGGGTGCAACCAACAGTTGTTCACCGACAAAGCAATGGATGACATTTACAAATACTCTACCGGCACACCCCGTGTGATTAACCGCCTATGCGAGAAATCCCTGACTTACGCATGCCAGCAGCAGAAGAAGCTGATTGACGATTACATGGTGAAGTTCGTTAATGAGCACGAAGGGGTGACAATTGATGCCTGACTGCAAAACGTGTATAGAAAACATGTGCACATATTGCATTGAGCGAGGCGTGCTGATTGCACAAATAGACAAAGAAAACGAATGGAATGAGAATGCTCGCATGATCTTTAAAGAACTCTACGAGGAAGTGCCCGGTGTGAAAGAGTATGTGCAGTCTCATGGCTATGGCTATATGATTTGGTGACAATCTTCGGCCGGTTCCTTTAGGCGCCGGCCGCTTGCCCCAACATTATTGGACAGCATTTAGAGCAGTTCGCGGACAATGAATTAGAGCAGTTCATGGACAACAGAAGCGAGCAGCAACA
>JBGUJU010000045.1:0-13555 GCA_045114065.1 Sodaliphilus sp. | reverse complement strand
CTGGTCCGTGTCTCAGTACCAGTGTGGGGGACCTTCCTCTCAGAACCCCTACGCATCGTCGCCTTGGTGGGCCGTTGCCCCGCCAACTAGCTAATGCGCCGCATGCCCATCCCGGACCGACGGATCTTTCACCTTCCCGTCATGCGACGGGAAGGCGTATGGGGTATTAGGCCCAGTTTCCCGGGTTTATCCCCCTGTCCGGGGCAGGTCGCATACGTGTTACTCACCAGTGCGCCGGTCGCCGCCAAAGGTATTGCTACCCTCGCGCTGCCCCTCGACTTGCATGTGTTAAGCCTGTCGCTAGCGTTCATCCTGAGCCAGGATCAAACTCTTCGTTGTTGTATTATCGTTTTTTCTATCTCTAGAATATAAATGAAAACGCAACACGAGACCGAAGTCTTACAGTTCTCAAATTCCTGGCCTCTGATCAGGTTGAATCTCGTATCTTACTGCCTGTTGTACATCGTTTTAAACGACTCGGAATCGACGGGAACAACTGTTACATTGTCCCTTGTTCTCTTGTACTACTCGTTGCTGCAAACATGTCAAAGAGCTATTGTTTAGCGCCACACCAGTGGCGAAAAGCGGTGCAAAGGTACTGCCATTTCTGAAACTGACAAATTTTTTTGCAACTTTTTTTCATCGAAGTTATTAACAGTTTGTCAAAAATAAGCAATAAAACATTGATACACAATAAAATATCAGCGAGAAAAATTTTAAAAATTTTTCTCACTGACAGTGTGATTTCTATTGAAATATCGCAAATCAGGTTCCCCACCCACCAAAAGCAGGGGGTATCACTGCATCATGCGATAGACGCGAATTCCGATATTGGATTTGGAACGCTCCAGGAACTTGAACAGTGGTGTTGACTCGAGCATCACCTTGCCACCGCCCAGTGAAGCGTCGAGCAGGTAAGGATCACCCTTGTCATCCTTGATGATGATGCCATTGTGGGAGACATCCAGCCCCTCAATCTTAGTGACCAGCGAAACAAAATCACCAGAACGCAGCTCGGCTTTCACATTCTTGTCATTGAGCCACGAGCGCTTGAGGTAAGGGAAACGATGGCGCAGCAACTCGTAGCGTTTGATCTTTGCCACCATAGCCGTATCATTCTTGAGCTGGCGATAGTTGCCGGGGTTACTAGACATGTAATTAATATCCTTGACCATGTATTCGGCATGGGGCAAGTCGGGGGTAACTTCTACAAGGTTTCCACGGACGTGATTGTCAATGATCCACTCGCTCATGTAGTGAATGCGGCTAGAGTAATCTCCCATCGTGCCATTGCGGTAGCGCACGTTCTCGATGTTGGCAGCATAATCACGCCAGGAATAACGCTTGTTGAGCGTGGTCCTCGTCAGGGCATAAAGCGTCTCGATAAAAGTGAGGCAATCGAGTTCATGAACGTTTATCGTGAGGATTTCCTTGTCGGCCTCGAGGGTGTGGGCTACATAAGGGGTGCCCAACAACTGGCGGGCATAGAACTCGACCAACTCGTTAGCATCGGCAAGTCCACTCTCATAGCCTTTCATCAACAGGTTGTTGATGATGACAGTATCGCTGTCGCAGTGGAATCGCATATCGGTCATTGTCGCAGCATGTGCCACCTGCTTCACGGGTTGCTTGGTCGAGCATGTCACCAAGACGAGGCATATCAAGAAAAATAAGTTTTTCATCTTTGACTTGTTTATTTGATTTGACGTACAAAATTACTAAAAAAACTCATTCAATCGGATACAGCGAAATTAATTTTGGCCATACTCCACATTATTATATAAAATAGCAGGCAACAAGACAGGCGGCCCAGAACGGGTCGCCTGTCCATCTATCAGAGACTGGCTATGAGTTAGCCGTTTTTCAGCAGAATATTGATCAAATCGGTAACATCGGTGATGTTAATCGCGCCACTGACGTTCACATCGGCGTTAAGGGCATTGAAGGGCTGAGGATTACCGCCCAGCAAGTAGGAGATCAAAGTGGTCACGTCACTGATGTTCACCTTACCATCCTCGTTTACATCACCAAGCTGGACTGGAGTGTGGGTCTCGGTCGCATTGATGATGTAGAGTTCCCACTTACCGCTCACGGGAGAATGCTCCTGGTCATCGGGGCTAATGGCTGCCAACATCTGGCTACCTGCATCAACAGCCCTGACGATACCCGTCATTTCATATCCATAATTCTCGCGAATGGTAGTTTCAGGATTGAAGGATACCCAATCCTCCCAGTAACCTTGCTTAACGATAGCCTTGAAGGCACCAGGCAAGTTTTCATTGTTAACGTCAACCTCGCTCTTAGGCATAGCCATCACAAAGGTGGTGTCATCAAGCTGTTCACGGCAGATGGCCCACTTGATATTTACAAGCTCCTGCGGCTTGGGCTCTACCATGAAATACTCGGTCTGCTCAACGAAGTTGGCAGGCAAGAACGTATTAGCCGTGTAGGGCTCTGCCCCGGTAACAATGGGAAGGGCACGCAATTCGATCGTGGGGTTATTGCGGTCTGTAAGCTTTCCGACCACCGTCTGCCCCAGCAACAAGGCCCCCTGCAGGTCTTGTGCATCATCTGTCAAGACAGGCGCCTTGAGAATCAGTTGTGCCCAGTTACTCTGGTCATAGTCCACATCAACCGACGAATCGGGCAGAGGCAATGACTGCGTGTTGTAGCTAGGATTGACGGCATCACCGTTCTCGTCCTTTACCCACAACCACTTGTCTTGGTCGTTGAGCCATACACCCGTCAAGTTGTTGGCGACAACATATTCCTTGCCTACCTCGCCCTTGCTGACGAGATCAGCAAGTGTCATCACCTTACCGCTGACAATGCCCACAAGTCCGTCAGCATTATAGTAACCGCCGTTGACAAAGTCATAGTCAGGCGTCTGAGTCGATTGGTTGCCATTGTCACTGAAGATGATGTTAGCCGGCATCTCGGTGATATTGCCGCTATAAATCCAACGATAAATCAGATTACCATTAGGAGCCACACCGACAGGCGAGACGAGTCCTTCACCAGGCCAGCTGCCGCCGGTATAAATTGCCATCTGATTGGAAACCCATGCATAGGGCTCAGCATAGTGGGCACTATTCTCAAAGTAGCAATAGAACACATCATCACCCATTCCGACAGCACACGACGGCAGGGTCGAGGTTTCAGGTTCCTCTTCCTTCACGTATGAGTAGCCCGAGTTACCATCATACTCGAAATAGTAGTTGCCCGGTGTCAGGCCATTGATGTTCTCAGTCTGTGCGCCGTAGCCATTGTTGAGGATGATGTTGAGCGAGGGTGATTCTTGTGAATAGTGATACCACATCCGACCGTCATAACTATAGTCCTTATCGGTGAGCCTGGTTCCAGGCCATCCCTCAAATTCACCGTGATCATCCCAAGCATAGATATAGGGATCATTCTCGGCTGCCACATAGATATTTACCTTGTTGGCCGCTGCGATACAATAAGTCCTTGCCACCTGATTGATGACACGACCATTGTAGAGCACACCGGCCCGTAGCGTATAGTTGCCCTCGGTCGGGAACGACACTGACCCTTGATAGGTGACCTGGGCGCCATTGGTCGGAGACGGCTCTGAGCCATCGGTAGTATAGACAATCACGGCGTCGCTGTTGCTGGCCGTCAACTGAGGTTCGATGGCTTGACTGTAATCGCCACTTGCCAGATCGATGGATACGATGGGATTGTGGAGTGCCCGGTTAAAGGTTGCCGTCAAGTCATGAGGCACACCGTCGGCAAAGCTGAAGAACACATCGGAGGTGACGCCATTGATGTCGGCAGTCTGGGTTGCCCAGTTGCCATAACTCAAGATGATGTTCATCTTGCTGGCATCGACTGCAGCATGCAGCCATCTGATACCGCCCACTATTATACTGTTATCGGCATTGTACTGCCATCCCGGGAAATCGCTCGTCAACGAGTGATTTTGATCATCAAATGCATAGAGATATGGCAGGCCACCACCGTCATACTTGACAAAGACCTTAATCCTGCCGTCATCGTTACCGCTATCCATCACATATTCGCGGGCAATAATGCTGTTGGGTCTCACCTCACCATTAGCCAGCACACCCACCTTGAGCGTCGTGGTCTGATCGAAGGAAAGATTCACGCCAGCAGTATCGGCGATCTGCGGACTATAGACATTGGGTGCCTTGCCATTGGTCGAATAGACCAGCACGGTGCCCTCACTGGAAGGCTTCACATTCACCTCGATGGGAGCCGTGTAATTGCCGCTGTTGCGGTTCACGACAGGATAACCATAAACCAAATCCTGCTTGACGTTGCTGTCAACCTGATCGGCCAGAGACGAAGTGATGCTCAGGCGGCACGTGCCCTGATCGTTGCACCACACCTGGGCAAAGCCGTCAGGAACACCGGCATTGACAGCCTCGTCGCCCAACTGCAGATAAAGTTCGCCCTTCTCGCCTGTCACACGCCAAGCAATGCTATAGGAGCCGATAAATTCCGGATCCCATACGGTGCTCTCGTTGGTAATGCCAGCCGTGCGGCGAGCCTTGATGAAGCGGCAGATAAGGTCATGCCATACAGGGTGCATGAAGTGAGGATAGAACAAGCAGGGAGTGCCTGGCATAGCAAGGATAAAGCAATTGGCCTCAACAATCTGGGCATTGACACGATGCTGGTAGTTGCTGTTACTAGCATCTGTCGGCAGATCCTTAAAGGTATCATGGTTATCAATAAACGTCACAGCATAGCGCTTGAAACGATAATCCCAGATGAGACCGTCATTCTTGAGCAAGCGGAAACTGTGACCGCTACCGTCATTAAAGGCCTGCCTGATCATTTCCTGCAAGGGGAAGTCAAATGCACCGCTCTGGAAGCCGCCCTCATCATAGACGCCTTTGATCCACGCCTTGATATCATCGGCGGTGCCCCAGAACTCGCCCACCGAGAAAGTGGGTCTTACCTCGGTGTTATAGAAGGCAAAGTGCTTGGGCTCAAAGCCACGCGCATAATCGTAACGGAAGCCGATATAGCCCAATTCATCCTTGAGATAACGCAGATAGGAGAGAATCTTCTGCTGCGTGACGAGACTGTGATGGTCCACGTCGCGGGCCCATGGGCCCTTGCCGGCATCGCCGCCACAGTCAGCGTTGCCGCTGCCCTTACCGCTCTCATCATCCCAGCAGATGTCCCTGCACTTGCCGTATTCGTCCCAGTCCCACTGAATGCTATAGGTCTTGCCTGTCGTGGGGCCGATAACGTTGATCTCATCGACAAAGTCGGCGGCGTTCTCCTCACCGCTCCATGTGCTCAGGCCACCCTTATGGTTAGCAACGACATCTTCCATGGCACCTGTTCCAGCTGCCTTGTAGGCACTGATAAGATTGATCAGTTCTGTCTCGGTGCCAAAGTAGCTTTTGGGTTCCCATGTTGTCCCATTGACGTTATAGGTCAAGCCTCGACCGTGATCAAGATAGAACACGGGGACAAAGCCCATGCAGTCAGGATTGTTGATGATGTCTCCATAATGCGTCACGACCCAGGATCCATTATGGCCTGCACGCCACGCCTCCCACTCGGTAGTGAAAACTGACTTATCGGAGCAAACCGTGGCACCACTCTGAGGGAGCCACAGCAGGTCGATATAGGGAGCGATATTGTCCTTCTGGTTCAACAACTCAACCCAGTTGGTGACAGGAACATACCACTCATCGTTCTCGCCCCACCCCGCGCCATACATGGTGGCCATCGCCTGGTTAGGCTGGCCATCGGCCGGGCGGAAACTATCCCAAAAGAAGCCTTGCAGCACGACACCTCCGTAGTCCGAAGGCCATCCCTGGGCCATCAAGCCCAACGACGACAGCAAAGCAAATGCAATTAATGTGTAAAACTTTTTCATAAACCCAAACAAATGAATGATTAATAATACTTGTATCTTAATAAACTTCGGTCATGTTCTCTAAAGAAGCAAACAAACTTCTTGATATCTGCAAAGATAAAAGATTTCTAAGAAAAAAAGAAAATGAAGATAAAGTTTTTAAAAAATAAACCAAAGTCGAAGAAATGTGTCTAAAAAAATGTGTAACTTAGCAGGTTGAAATGATGAAGATGAAACGATTGTTTATCACATTGGCGATAGCGGTGCTTGCAACCAGCAGCCTCCTGGCAAAGGATGACGAAGTGATCGTCACCCGTCAACTCTTTATGGGCCAACGCAACAGTCTACCAGAGAAGACGATCACCGTCGAGATGAAGCGACTGACATTCAACAAGAAGGCCAATCCGGACCTGATGGCAGCCATCACCATGATGATGGATACCATCTCACAAGAGGATTACCAGAACCGCACATTTGTCATGTTGTTGGAGCCTAACGACAACGGCGACATCGGTATCGCCATCCGCGATGACGATATCGTGACCCGTGGCAAGCAGGACCAGAGCATCTACTGGGGCGACATTGAGCACCAGCGATATCACTTTGTTGTGCTCACGGGCAAGGACAACACGGCACTGTTGGAGCAGACCTTCAAGCGGCAGGGCAAGGTGAAATTTGTGCAGGAGTTTGAATTTGTGGAATTCAAGACACCCAACTACCCCACCAACGTGGTCGGCCGATGGTCGCCGAAAACGGGGCTGAAACTTCTCACCGTCATCATCAACGAGGACCCGAACGAGGACCCCAGCGCCCATGACCGCCCAGCCGTAATCCAAGAATAAGACTAAACGACAATAAAAGATGAACGAGAACCTTAAAAACAACCAGAATTATGTGATTGCCATCGGACGCCAATTCGGTTGCGGTGGCCGTGAGGTGGGCCAGCGTGTCGCCCAGCTGCTTGACATCAACTACTTTGACAAGCAACTGCTGCTGGAGGCATCCAAGGTGAGTGGCATCCACCCCGAGATGTTTGAGGCTGCAGATGAACGCACCCCCAAGTTCTTCCCCAGCCTGTGGCCGCTTAACCTGGCCATGGCAGGTTCCTCCTTCGTGGGCGAGACACCGATGAGCGATGAAACGATCTACAAGACCCAATGCCAAGTGATGAAAGACCTCGTGGACCGCAAGTCTTGTGTCATCGTCGGACGCACTGCCGACTATGTCCTGCGCGAACACTGTCCTGTCATCAGCGTGTTCCTGCACGCGCCAATCGATAACCGCGTGGCTCGCATCATCGCACGAGGTGACTGTGACTCACGCGAGGCCGCCGAGAAGCGCAGCGACAAAATCAACAAATTGCGCGCCGAGTATTATAATTTCTATACCGATAAACTGTGGGGCCACGCCGAGAGTTATGACCTGTGCATCGACTCCAGTCTGCTAGGCATTGAGGGCACTGCCCAATTCATTGTAGAGTTTGTCAAGAAACGGCTTCTATAGGCCCTGCTCCAGAGAAGGCACATTTTGGCATTTCGCGAGATTGTGGTAATTTTGCGGCGTGATAGGCAAGCAGACCATCCATGCATTATTGATGGCGCTGCTGTGTGGCGTGATGCCCATGGCAGCCCAAGTGAGCGTTGACCACTACAGGAGCGACGGCACTCGCTATGTGTGTTCGCAGCAGGAAGTCCTATATGACAACTATTTCCATGCCGCACGCTTCGCCGTGTCGGCAGTCGCCAATCCTGCCGGACTGGTAACATTCTCGCTCGAAGTCACTTATCAGGAAGGGATGCTTCATGTCTCACAAGGCGACAGCCTGACACTCGTGCTCCGAGGCGGTGAGCGCGTCATACTCAAGACCGACCGCGACGTTGGCCGTGAGGACATCACCAAGCGCCACTTCATCGACCGCAACGAGTACTATATCACGTGCCACTACGCGATGAACACCTACGACATCCAGCGCATCACACGCAACCGCGTGACCAAACTGTCGTCACAGACCGATCGCTTCACCTTTGACCGCAAGCTGGACAGATTCCAAGACCGTTTCCGGCGGCAGTTCACAGCAGTATACCGCTACCTGATGGGTAACGGCAAATAAAAGACAACGGACCCTAGGCTTGGAATGTCAAACCTAGGGTCCGTTGTCCTTATTTCTATTTTACCTCTTAATTCTTGTCAATCGGTTATTTCACTTTGAGGACTTTACCCTCCTCAATATTATTGCTTGCCATACCGTTAAGCTTCTTGAGTTCGGCAACGGTCATGCCATGCTGCTCAGCAATCTTGGTGAGGTTATCGCCCTTGCGCACCTTGTAGGTCGAGCGGCTGTTCTCGCGACTCTCCTTAGTGGATTTACGAGTGCTTGCGGTCACCTGCTGTTGCTCCTTCCTGTTGTTAGTCTTCTTGCTGGCAGACTCCTTCTCGTCGGTGGCAACACTTTTCTTGGCTTGGTTATAACGCTTGCTGGGCGCATAATCGCGGGCCTTGGTATAAGTGCTCTTTGAGAAGGTATAACTATCGGTGTGGGTGCAACGGTTAGCGAAGTCAAAAATAGCCTCAGGGTTGATAGCATAACCCATGAAACGGGTCTCGAAGTGCAGGTGGGGACCGGTACTGCGGCCCGTGTTGCCGCTCAATGCGATGGGCTGGCCTGCCTTCACGTACTGGTCAGGCTTCACCAGGAAGCGAGACAAGTGACCGTAGACTGTCTCCAGACCGTTCTCGTGACGAACAATCACATAGAAGCCATAACCACCACGCTCAAAGCGAGTCAGACGAACACGGCCAGAATAAGCCGAATAGACCGTATCACCGACAGCAGCACGCAGGTCAATACCCTTGTGGGTGCGGCCGAACTGAGGACGGTAGCCATAGTGGCTGGTCACATAATTGCCCTTGATAGGCATCACATAGTGACGCACGTCAAGCACCTTGGTGTTAGGTACGTTGGCGTCCTTATAGCAGTTGACGAGGTTGCTTTCCCAACCTTCGGTATAGATATCGGGCTCGGGCTCACACTCCTCATAGAGATCAGCGGCATACTTCTGAGCTTCCTGGACACGGATCTGGTCCTTCACACGATTCTGCTTAGCGAGCAGGTCGCTATGCATCTTGCTGTAACTAGAAGCCGATTGCATATTCTGAGCCGATATGCTAAGCGCAAAAAGGGTCATCGCCATCAAGGCGACATAGTAGCGTTTTATATTCATTTTTGGTTAAATTCTAAGTCTATTTGTTTTTAAGAACGCCCAAAATTACGCTTTTATTTTATACGAGGGGGTAATAATTCTGCTAAAAAGTGTAAAGTTTGGTTTCACATTCTAAACATAGCAAACTAATTGCTTGTTAATCAATGAAATAAAAAATTCACAATTGCAAACAGTTCAAATTCGTGAATTGTAGTTTTTCTAACCTCCTGAACTTACACCAAGGGTCAAGAGGCTAAAACATTCATTTAAGACAACTTAGACAAATCTCAGCTCATTCGGCTTCCAGTTGATTGGTGACCCAGATGACCCACTCATCGATGTTGTCGGTCAACTTGTCGGGCAGGGGCAACGGGATTCGCACATCGGGAGCGATACCATTCTCGTCAATTTCCGTCTCGGGGAGGCCTATTCGACGTGAAGTGGGGACACCGAAAACGTGGTCAAAATGCTTGAACGGAATATAAGAAACATTCGAGAAGTCCAGACATCCTTCAGTGTTATCACGTCCGTAAACAGTCGTGCGATAGCTGGTAGCCATAATTTCTAACAGCATCGCTTCACTATTACTGGAGTTGCTGTTGTCGATGATGATTGCGGCTTTCTTGACCGACTTATCTACCTTTTTGTTCCTTATCAACAGCTCATCACCGAATAAACTGATGAACTCGCTATCGGGATTCTTGGACGACAAGTCTTTCAGCAATTTTGAATTCCCTTTTTTCACTTGATGAGCCCGCTCATAGTCTAACCAGAAATTGATGTTATCTTGAGTATTGCGGTATTCAACTCCTGGAAGGGATGCCTCATGGTCATACAGCAAATCCCCATAAGGAGACCAACGCGGATCGCCACCGCTATTGCCACGAATATCTATCACAAGGTTTTCGCAATGAGACTTCTTGAATTGCTTAATCGAATTCTTGATCCATTTCGCATCGGGATGAGGACCGGAACAAGCCGGGAAGCGAATCAGAAACGTCTTGTCGGTCACCTTACAGGCCATGGCAACCGGGGCATATTCCATCACGCCTTCATAATGGATTGACTTTTTCTTCCAGTACTGCTCAGTCCAGTTGACATTCTCATTTTTATCGTTGTAAACCGCATAATGAATCTTCAAATGCCTATCGTTGAACCATGCCAAATATTCGGCGGCAGCATCCCATCCAGGGCGTTTGCCCTGGGCAACCTGCATGCGAAGCCGAGCTTTCAACGCCTCATAATCAGTGCTAGTGGTATCAACGACTTTAGTGGGGAAACCGGCGTAATTATCCTCGACATATTTGACTGCATAGTCATAGTCTTCGAGATGTTGTTCAACCGTGAGTTGCGGTTGTGCTTGGGTGAGCAAACCAAAGAATAAACAAAGCACAAAGTAAATCGCTTTCTTCATATCGTTACATTAATAATAATTGCATGATTACTGTCACAAAAATAATGCATTAAAATGAGCATTCAACGAAGATTTACATGAAGAAAAGCCCAAAGTGCAGAAAAAACGCAAAAAGTGTCAAAATATTAGACAATCTCAGAGTTGCAGCATCAACTGATGAGCCCCCAATTCTGCTGCTTGTTGAAGATTTCCCTGATATGAGCGGCCATCTTTCGGCCCCATGGGGTCTCCATCTGCGGGTCATCGCGCAGGAAGTCCTCGGCGGCATTGCGCGCCATCTGGATGATCTGACCGTCCTGGGCAAGATTAGCGATGTGCAGGTTAAAGGCGATGCCGCTCTGCTGGGTACCCTCCATGTCACCAGGTCCGCGCAGCTTCATGTCCTCCTCGGCAACAACAAAGCCGTCGTTGGTCTGGGTCATCACCTGCAGACGATGACGGGTGTCGCGCCCCAGGTCACTGCGTGCCATCAGGATGCAGTAGCTCTGGTCGGCGCCACGCCCCACCCTGCCTCGCAGCTGGTGCAGCTGAGAGAGGCCAAAGCGCTCGGCATCCTCAATGACCATAACCGAAGCATTGGGCACATTCACGCCCACCTCGATAACCGTGGTCGCCACGAGGATGTGGGCCTGACCGGTGGCAAAGAGCATCATCTGGTAATCTTTCTCGGCAGGTTTCATGCGTCCGTGCACCATTGACACGTTATAGTGGGGAAATACGTCCTTGACTTGCTCATAGCCCTGTTCCAGCGCATGCAGGTCCAGTTTCTCGTTCTCCTCAATGAGAGGATAGACGATATAAGCCTGACGCCCCTCGCGCAGCTGGGATCCGACAAACTGATACATCTTGAAGCGGTCCGGCTCATGCTTCAAGACCGTGGTCACGGGCTTGCGGCCCGGAGGCAACTCGTCGATGATGGACACGTCGAGGTCGCCATAGACCGTCATCGCCAGCGTCCTGGGGATGGGCGTAGCGGTCATCACGAGCACGTGGGGCGGTGCTGTGCGGTTTTTACTCCACAGGCGGGCACGCTGGGCGACACCGAAACGGTGCTGCTCGTCAATCACAGCGAGACCCAGGTTGTGAAACAGTACCGTGTCCTCGATCAAGGCATGGGTGCCGATGAGAATCTGCAACTCGCCGCTTATCAATGCCTCATGGATGGCGGTGCGCTCCTTCTTGCGCGTGGAACCTGTCAAGAGTGCCACCTTCACGCCGATGGCGTCGGCCATCGGTTTGATGGTCTCCAAGTGTTGGCCAGCAAGGATTTCGGTGGGAGCCATGATACAGGCCTGATAGCCGTTGTCCAGCGCAATGAGCGCCGTCATGAAAGCTACTATCGTCTTGCCACTGCCCACATCACCCTGCAGGAGGCGGTTCATCTGCTTGCCACTGCCCATGTCGTGTCGCATCTCGCGGATGACACGTTTCTGAGCCCCCGTGAGCGGGAACTGCAACACATTATTATAAAAATCATGGAAATAAGCCCCCACGCGGCTGAACACATGGCCCACCAGGCGACGGCTGCTACCTTTGATATAGTGCAGGATATTGAGTTCCAGGAAAAAGAGTTCCTCAAACTTGAGGCGGAACTGTGCCCGCTGCAACGACTGCAGGTCGGTCGGGATGTGGATGTTGCGCAGGGCCTCGGCCAGCGGCATGAGGTGGTAGCGCTGCATCAGTTCGGGCGGCAGGGTCTCGGGAATGTTCAGCACACCCGGGGTATTGAGCAACGTGACCACAAGCTTGTGGATGGCGCGCGAGGTGAACGAGCGGTTGCGCAGCACCTCGGTCAGGTTGTACACACCCGTCAGACCCTGGGCGACATTTTCGGTAGTCAGCACGTCCACCTCGGGATGGACGATGTTCATGTGGTTGTTGAACACCGATGGCTTGCCGAACAGGATATATTGCGTATTGGTGTTATAGGTCTTCTGGATTGATGCCACACGGTTGAACCACACGACCTCGATGGTGCCCGTGCCGTCGGTGAACAGGGCCTGAAGGCGACGCTTGCGTCCCTCGCCAGCAGTAGTGAAGGTGAGGAAACGTCCCTGCAGCTGTATTGCCGTCTCATCGCCATGCAACTCATTCACATGGTTGATCACGCTACGGTCAATGTAGCGGAAGGGGAAATAATACAGCAGATCATAATAGGTGCTGATGTCCAGCTCCTTCTTGAGCAGTTCGGCACGCTTGGGCCCCACACCGTGCAGGTACTGTATGTCGGTATGACGCAGGTCAGGCATCTTGGTTCAGCAGGTATTCGGCAAGCGCCAGGTCCATGGGACGGGTAATTTTCAGGTTTCGTGGGTCACCCTCGACCAGGGTCACATCGTGGCCAAAACGCTCCACGACCGAGGCATCATCAGTAAACGTCCGCTCAAAGGGGCGTAAATAAGCGTCCAGCAACAAGCGAGCCTCAAATGCCTGAGGCGTCTGCACAGCACGCAGCGACGAGCGGTCCAGCGCATGGCTCGTCTCGCCATCCACCTGCCTCACCGAGTCGTTGAGCATTACCACTGGAATAGCGGCACCGTCACGACAGGCAGCCTCGAGAACGCGCTTAATCAGGTCAGGCGACACCAGCGGGCGCACGCCGTCATGCACGGCAATCACGTCGACGTCGGCAGGGTCATCGATGCTGTCCAGGGCATTCTTCACGCTGTGCCAACGCGTCTCGCCGCCAGCCACCACGCGGTGTGGCACGGCAAAGGCATACTTGTCGCACAATTCGCGCCACAGCGCCATCTGGTCGGCGGGCAAGGTCACAATGACATCAAAGGGGCTGTCACCTTTCTCGCCACTTTCTCCAGCGAAGGCCTCAATCGTGCGCATCAGGATGGGCCGTCCGCCCAACTCCAGGAACTGCTTAGGCACCTCGGCGCCAAACCTGGTCCCGCTGCCACCAGCCACTATAATCGCTATCGTCCTCATCTTATTTATCATTTTTTCAGACCACAAAGTTAGTGAGAAATTTAAAAAGGAACTTTAAGCCTCGGCTTAAAATTCCTTTTTAGGTTTCAAATAGGTAAAATTTCTAAGGTAAAAAAGATTGTTTCAGGTTTATGGCGCAAA
>JBGUJU010000044.1:0-37335 GCA_045114065.1 Sodaliphilus sp. | reverse complement strand
GGAATTTCCGCCTCACATCCTGGGTGGACTGGGAACAGCAAGTTACGGCTTGACCAAGGGCATGTGGCAGAACGGCGACATGGACATTACCTTTGTCATCCCCAAACCCTGGGGCGATGAGCCCAAAGAATTTGCCAACATCATCGGCGCCAACTGCACACCCGTGGCATGGCGCGACGTGAACATGGATTATGTGCAGGGACGCATCGGTAATGTGATGGACCCGCAGCTGTATTTTGACCTGCGCAATCACATCTACAGTGATTTCAACTACATGAGCACCAACGACCTGGGCTGCATCGAGTTCTCGGGCCGTTACCCTGAAAACCTGCTCGAGGAGATCAACAACTACAGCATTGTGGCTGGTGTCATCGCCCGCACCGTGGAGTGTGACGTCATCCACAGCCACGACTGGCTCACCTACCCTGCCGGCATCCACGCCAAGCAGGTGACAGGCAAGCCCCTGGTTATCCATGTACACGCCACCGACTTTGACCGCTCTCGTGGCAATGTCAACCCGACGGTGTTCAGCATCGAGAAGGACGGCATGAACAACGCCGACCACATCATCACGGTGAGCAACCTGACTCGACGCACCGTTATCGAGAAATACGGCATCAGTCCCGACAAGGTGACCACCGTACACAATGCCGTAGAGCCCCTGAATGAGGAACTGCTCAACCTGGAGGCGCCTCCCGGCAAGACGAGCAAGGTCATCACCTTCCTGGGACGCATCACCATGCAGAAGGGCCCAGAGTACTTCGTCGAGGCCGCTGCTCAGGTATTGCACAAGGTCAACAACGCCCAGTTTGTCATGGCTGGCAGCGGTGACATGATGGACAAGATGATACGCCTCGCCGCCAAGCGAGACATTGCCGACCGCTTCCACTTTACCGGCTTCCTCAAGGGCAAGCAGGTCTATGAGATGCTTGCTGCGAGCGATGTCTATATCATGCCGTCGGTGAGCGAGCCCTTCGGTATCTCGCCACTGGAGGCGATGCAGATGGGCGTGCCGTCGATTATCAGTAAACAGAGCGGCTGTGCCGAGATTCTGGACAACGTCATCAAGATCGACTACTGGGACACTAACGCCATGGCCGATGCTATCTACAGCATCATCAAGTATCCGGCGATGTACAACGAGTTGCGTGAGCAAGGACTGGCCGAGGTCAACCAGATCACCTGGGACAAGGCTGGTGCCAAGGTCATCAAGATCTACCGTGATCTCATCAATCGTTAACCCCCCTAGAGAATCTAGATCATCTAGACCAAAACAACAACAAGAAATCAAACAATAAAATGACAATAGAGATATGAAAGCGATTTGTTTTTATTTCCAGATTCATCAGCCGTTCCGCCTGAAACACTACCGTTTCTTTGACATCGGTAACGACCACTATTACTACGATGACTTCGCCGACGACGATATCATCACGCGCATCGCACAGCGGTCATATCTGCCCGCCAACGAGATGCTGCTCGACATGATACGCGAGCACGGCAAGAAGTTCAAGGTTGCCTTCTCAATCAGCGGTACCGCATTGGAGCAGCTGGAGCAGTATGTGCCCGAGTTCATCGACTCGATGAAGGAGCTGGCAGCCACGGGCTGTGTCGAGTTCCTGAGCGAGACCTACGCCCACAGCCTGTCGTCACTCTATGACCCCGACGAGTTCGTTGCCCAGGTCAAGGCCCACGACCAGAAAATTTCCCAACTGTTCGGTCAAAAGCCCAAAGTGTTCCGCAACACCGAGCTCATCTATGACGACGACATCGCATCGATGGTCTATGCCATGGGCTTCAAGGCCGCCATTACCGCCGACGCCAAGCACGTGCTTGGCTGGCGCTCGCCCAACTTCCTGTACTGCTCGGCATCGGCACCCAAACTCAAGCTGTTGTTGAAGAACGGCAAGCTGAGCGACGACATCTCGTTCCGCTTCAGCAATCCCGAGTGGGCTTCCTATCCCCTGACAGCCGACAAGTACATCAACTGGATCAACGAGTTGCCCCAGGAGGAACAACTCATCAACCTGTTCATGAACTATGACGCATTCGGCGAGCTGCAACCTCGCGAGAGCGGCATCTTTGAGTTCATGAAGGCGCTGCCCCGCTTTGCCGCTGAGCACGACATCCAGTTCTGGACCCCGAGTGAGGTGGTTTCCAAGTTCAAACCTGTCGCCGAACTTGCCGTGCCCTACCCCATGTCCTGGACCGACGAGGCCCGCGACACCAGTGCCTGGCTGGGCAACACCCTGCAGCAGGAGGCCGTCAAGAAACTGTACTCCATCGGTGAGCGCGTGCGTCTGTGCCGCGACCGTCGCATCAAGCAAGACTGGAACTACCTGCAGGCCAGCGACCACTTCTTCTACATGTCCACTAAGCACAACGACGACGGCTCGGTACACTCCCACTACAGCCCCTATGACTCGCCCTACACGGCATTTACCAACTACATGAACGTGCTGAGCGATTTCATGACCCGTGTCGAGGAACAGTACCCGACCAGCATCGACAACGAGGAGCTGAACTCCCTGCTGCTGACCATCCGCAACCAGGAGCAGGAGATCGAGAAGCTGCACCGCGAGGTGGAGATGATGCGCAACAACATCGTCAAGGACACCACCGGCGACTTCCCCATCGACGAGCCCGCCTCCGTAGAGGAGGAGAAACCCGCTCCCGAGCCTGAGCCCGAGAAGAAGCCTGAGCCCAAGAAGCCTGCAGCAAAGAAGGCACCCGCCAAAAAGCCCGCAGCTAAAAAAGAAGAGCCCAAGAAGGCTGAGCCTAAGAAGCCCGCAGCCAAAAAGGTGCCCGCTAAGAAGGCAGAGCCCAAAAAGCCCGCAGCTAAGAAGGCTCCAGCCAAGAAGCCCGCAGCTAAAAAGGCACCGGCTAAGAAATGATCCCTAACCAATAAGAGGGTGAACAAATTCTGGTTTGTTCACCCTCTCTTTTTTACGCTAAACTCTTTACTGCAAGCGCAGCAAACATCAATTCGATTGTTTTTTAAAAATGTTGAAAAAAAACCATGGCGGGGCTGTTGCCTGACATAAAAATAATGGCTAATTTTGTCGGTTAATAGTAAACGATCATTCAACTAAAAAACGATACTACAATTATGGCAAGACTTCGCAATTTCATGCTCCTGTGCCTGTGTGCACTGGTGATGGTGCCCACCCTGCGCGCTGAGCACCTGATGATTATCGCTGTTAATGACACCCACAGCCAGGTTGACCCTGCCAGCGACGGCAAGGGCGGCGTGGCAAGACGGCGTGCCATATATGACAAATTGCGCGCCGAGAATCCCAACACGGTGCTCATCCATGCTGGTGATGCCGTACAGGGCACGCTCTACTTCTCGCTCTATCGCGGAGAGGTGGAATTCTCGCTGATGGACACCCTGCGCTATGATGCCATTATCATGGGCAACCATGAGTTTGACAACGGCATGGAAGAGCTGGCAGCCCACTACCGCAATGTGGATGCCGTGAAATTGTGTGCCAACTACGATGTCAGTGCCACACCGCTCGACGGTCTGTTCCAGCCCTATTGGGTCAAGGCTGTGGGTGATAAGCGAGTGGCCTTCTTCGGCATCAATGTCAACCCTACGGGCCTGATTGCCGACATGAACTGCAAGAACCTGGGTTATCGCTTCGCACCCGATGTGGCAGATGCCACTGCGCGCTACCTCAAGGAGGTGCAGGGCGTGGACTATGCCATCATGGTATCTCATATCGGTTACAGCAGCTATGAGCCCACCGAGCCCAATGACTCGCTCATCATCGCCCAGAGCCATTACATCGACATGGTCATCAGCAGTCACTCCCACTCTACCATCAAACCCGGCAGTGGCCAGGACCGCATCCGCAATGCCGACGGCAAGCTGATTCCTATCGGTCAGAACGGCAAGAGCGGCAAACTGGTAGCCACCTACGACCTAGATCTCGAGAGTGGAGAGATTGTGTATAACCACATCCCGGTCGATGCCAGCTGGGATGCTGCCGCCAGCCGCTACACCGCGATGAATCGTTGGCTCGACCACTATCGCCACGGTGTGGACAGCATTATGAACAACCCTGTCGCCACCAGTGCACGCTACCTGAAGAACTCCAGCGACGCCCTCCAGAACTGGGTGAGCGACGCCGCTATGGACATCATCAAGGAACTCTCAGGAATTAAGAACATCGACTGCGCCATCATGAACAAGGGCGGCATCCGCACCGATTTGCCCAAGGGCACCGTTACCGAAGGCGTCATCGGCTCGATGTTCCCCTTTGACAACCGCTTTGTCGTTCTAGAGATGCCGGGCCAGGCCCTCATCGAGAGCATTAAGCTGATGTGCGGCCGCGGTGGCGATGCCGTCAGCAAGGAACTGAAGGCCACCTACAATGCCAAGGGCGAACTCGTCAAAGCCACCCTCAATGGCAAGAAGATTGACCCCAAGAAGACCTACATCGTCGCCACCATCGACTATCTGGCCAACGGCGGTGACTACATGGACCCGATGAAGCCGTGCAAGCGCCTGTTCGTCGATACCCAGAAGTATGGCAACCACATCCTGGAATATGTCAAGAAACTCGAGGCCGCCGGCAAGAAGATTGACGCCAAGGATGAGGTGAGGATTAAGAGGAATTAGATGTTAGACATTAGATGTTAGATGTTAGATGTTAGATGTTAGACATTAGATGTTAGATGTTAGACATTAGATGTTAGACATTAGATGTTAGACGTTAGATGTTAGACGTTAGATTTTAGACGTTAGATTTTAGACGTTAGATTTTAGACAATTGTGCGGAAAGTAGGTACTAAGGACTTTATAAAACTAAAAGCAATGACCAAATTCAATCGTGTTTTATTGTTGGCAGTGAGCCTGGTACTCACGTTAAGTGCTGCGGCACGTAGCAATAACAGGTTACCCAACCTGTTCAACCAGGTGAACCAAGTGGCGATGAATGAGTGGGTGGACAGCGTGTTCAACAGCCTGTCACCCGAGGCACGCATCGGCCAGCTCATCGTGGCAAGCCTGACACCCTCGAGCAACGAGGCGACACGGGACTTGGTGCGCCGCCTGGTGACCCAGAACATGGTGGGAGGACTCATCTATGAGAGCAGCAGTGCGGCCGAACAAGCCGAGATCACCAATCTGGCTCAGTCTCTTGCTGCCGTGCCGCTGATGATTACCATCGACGGCGAGTGGGGACTGGGAATGAGACTCAAGGATGTCCCCAACTTCCCTCGCAACCTTATTCTGGGTGCCATCGACAACGACATGTTGCTCTATGAGTACGGCCGCGAGGTGGCTCGCCAATGCCGCCGCATGGGCATCCAAGTGAACTTCGCTCCAGTACTTGATGTGAACGACAATCCGCTGAATCCCATCATCGGCACCCGCTCCTTCGGTGAGAGCCCCGAGTTGGTGGCACGCCATGCCATCGCCTTTGCCCGAGGCCTGGAGGACGGCGGCGTGATGGCCGTCGGCAAACATTTCCCTGGCCACGGTTCCTCAAACGGGGATTCACACAAGATGTTGCCCGTCATCGAGAAGACGATGCAGGAAATCAACACCTGTGAACTGGTGCCCTTCCGCCGCTTTATCGACGCAGGGCTGAGCGGTATCCTCACAGCCCACCTGCTGGTGCCCGCCATAGATGGCGGCAAAGCGCCCACAAGCCTCTCGACAGACTGCATCAACAATGTGCTGCGCGACCAACTGGATTTCAACGGCCTCATCTTTACTGATGCCCTCAACATGAAAGGTGCGACCGAAATGCTCAAGGGCTCGGTGTGCGTCAATGCCCTGCTTGCCGGCAACGACGTGCTGCTCATGCCCGAGAACATCGGTGACGAGATTAAGGCTGTCAAAGCGGCCGTCGAGAGCGGCAAACTGAGCCAGAGCGTCATCGACGAGCACTGCAAGAAGATTTTGCGCTACAAGTATGCCCTTGACCTGACCGGCAGGCAGCACATCAACACCGCCAACCTGCTGAACGAGGTTAACTCTCAGCGCGCCAACGTGCTCAGGCGTCAACTCACCGCCGGCAGCATCACGGTCATCAAGAACAACGACAATATCCTGCCCGTCCACAACCTGCAGAGCCGTCATATCGCTGTTGCTACCATCGGAAACGAGAAAGGCACGGCATCCACATTCACACGCCGTTGTGCCGACTACGCCCAGGTCAAGCGTTTTGACCTTGACAAGTCGGGCAGTGCTGATGATCTTGCCGACCAACTGCATGACGGTCACTTCAACACCATCATCGTTGAGGTGGGCGACGACAGCGATGAGAACCGCAAGGCGCTCAATGCGGTCGTCAAACGCTGCAAGAACCTTGTCGTGGTGTTGACCTGCAAGCCCTATGATATCAAGAAGTATGGCACCGCCATCACCAACAAGCATGTGAAGGCAGTGGTGCTGACTTACGAGAACTCGACGCTCGCCGAGGACTATGCCGCACAGACGATCTTCGGTGGCAATGCCGCGGGCGGCAATCTGCCCATCTCCCTGGCCTTTGAGGGCAAGAAAACGCGCTACGAAGCAGGCGACGGCATCCACTATGATGCCAACCGCCTGGGCTACACCATCCCTGCCGAGGTGGGTCTTGACAACCGCTTGACCGCCCAGATTGACTCGGTATGCCGCCTGGGCGTACAACAGCACGCCTTCCCCGGTTGCCAGGTCATCGTGGCTCGTCATGGCAAGGTGGTCTATAAAGGTTCCTTCGGTGCCATCGACTACGGCAACCCCGTCAAGGTGGACGACAACACGCTGTTCGGTCTCGCATCGGTGTCCAAGGCTACTGGCACCATCAGCGGTGTAATGAAGGCCTTTGATGACGGCAAATTCCGCCTCGACGACAAGGCAAGCGAGTACATCCCTGGCCTGCGTGGCGGCGACAAGGAGGACATCACCTTCCGCGACCTGCTCTATCATGAGACCGGCATGCCCGCCTCGCTCAACATGTGGTACATGATGATGGACGACAAGTCCTATACTGGTGAACTCATTGCCGGTGCCGAGGACGCTACCCACACCATAAAGATCATGAACGGTGCCTGGGGACATAAGGACGCCAAGATGCGCACCGACATCCTCTCGCGTGTCAAGACCGACAAGTTTAATATTGCTATTGCCGATGGCCTGTGGGGCGGACGCGTGACCTACGATTCCATCATGAACCGTATGTATCACGCCAAGTTGGGCAAGAAGCGCTACCTATACAGCTGCTGCAACTTCTCGTTGCTTGCCGATGCCGTACAGCGCATGACCCACTCGCCGCTCAACTACTATGTGAACAACTACATCTTTGCTCCGCTGGGCGCCTACCACACGATGTATCGCCCGCTGAGCAAGTTCTCGCGCGACGAGATTGCCTATACCGAGAAGGACACTTACCTGCGCCGCCAGCACATCCACGGCTACGTCCACGATGAGTTAGCTGCCTTCTCAGGCGGTGTACAAGGCAATGCTGGCCTGTTCAGCAACGCCAACGACCTGGCAAAGTTGTTCCAGATGTGGCTCAATAGCGGCACCTATGGCGGTGTGCGCCTGTTGAAAGCCTCAACCGTCGAGACCTTCACGACCCAGAAGAGCCCCAACAGCCACCGCGGCTTGGGCTTTGACAAACCTGTCGTTGGTGACCCCGAGGCTAGCAACACCTGCGCCGAGGCGACACCCGAGACCTTCGGTCACACGGGCTTCACGGGCACCTGCTTCTGGGTAGATCCCAAGAACGACATGTTCTACATCTTCCTGAGCAACCGTGTGTGCCCCACGAGGAATAACCCGAACTTCGGCCGCATTAGTGCACGCAGCCACATCCAGTCACTCATTTACCGCGCCATACGCGAGTAACTAGTCATTCCAATAGACAATCCAGAACATCTAGACAACAACTAACCATAATCAATTATTAACAATGAAAAAAATCTCGATTCTTTTCACCGCCTTGTTGCTGCTAGCATCTTGCAGCAAGGGCTACAAGGTGACGGTCACCTTCCCTGACAACAGCGCCAACGGCGAGACCGCCTTCTTGACCAATTATGATACTGGCGACACCATCGCTACCGCCACAGTCGAGAACAACACCTGCACCTTTGAGGGTACGGCTGACAAGGGTTTCTTTGCACGCATGTATGCCGGCGGTACTCCCTACGGCTTTATCGTGGAGCCCGGGGAAGTAAAGCTCAACATTGCCGAGGGTACAGCCATCAGTCCGCTCAATGACAAGATGGCAGCTTGGAGCAAGTCAATGGAGGAGTTGGCCAACGACACCACCATCAGTGAGGCTGAAGGTGAAGCCCGCTATGCCGACGAGCTCTTCAAGCTCTATCAGGAGAACAAAGACAATGCCATCGGTCCCTGGGCTTTCTGCAACTACCTGATGTATAAAGATTTTTTAGAGGCCGAGATTGACAACATGCTCAAGGAAGCGCCAGCCGAGTATGCCCAACTGAAACGCGTGGGGAAAGCCAAGAACGCTGCACGCCAGCTCACCGTCACAGCCGAGGGCAAGAAGTTTACCGACTTTGAGGTGATTGCCGAGGACGGAGCCAAGCAGAAGCTGTCGGACTACGTTGGCAAAGGCAAAGTCACCCTCGTGGACTTCTGGGCCAGCTGGTGTGGTCCTTGCCGCGCCGAGATTCCCAAGCTGCAGGCCTTAAAGACCAAATACGGTGACAAGCTGGATGTGTTGGGTGTTGCCGTGTGGGACAACCCTGACGATAGCCGCAAGGCAATGGAACAGATGGAGATTACCTGGCCCGTCATCATCGGCACCGAGAAGCTGACCGAGCCGACCGACCTCTACGGCATCAAGGGCATCCCCCACATCATCATCTTCGGCCCTGATGGCACCATTCTGTCCCGTGGCTTGACCGGTAATGACCTTGCCAACAAAGTCGCCGAAGTGCTGAAATAACAATCAACCACCTTATAGTATCAGAATAGTACTATGAAGAGATTATTGTCTGCAATCGCCTTATTCATCGGCCTCTGCACTATGATAGGATGCGGTCCCTCGAAAGCCGAGGCCGAGGCCCAACGTCTCGCCGACAGTGCCCGCCTCGCCGACAGCCTTCACATGGTAGACAGCATCCGCATGGCTGACAGCATCCGTGTTGCCGACAGTATCCGTGTCGCCGACAGCACGGCACGTGTGAAGAAAGTCATCCAGTTTATCACCGACATGTACAATAACGGGAAGTATACTGACTACGACTTCCTGAGGAAACATTGCACTGACAAAATGCTCCAGTACCTGCATGACAACTATGAGTATGAGTGTGAAAGCGGAGATTGTTTTGCAGTGTGGATGTTCCGTTCTGATGAACAGGATGGACCAGATGAACCCAATGGAATCGTTTCGGTTGAGCCCAAAGGTGATGATTGGTACCTTTACACATTCTATGACATGGGCTTCAAGGGGGCGCATCTCGTCAAAATCATTGACAAGGACGGCCAGCTGATGATTGATGAATTAAAGAGGTTTCAACCCATAAAATGACGACTCGTCATAACCCTAAAAACGCGATGATGAGTTATTTGGCATTTACCATTGCCTGAAAATATCATGACTGCATGCCGGCCTCACTGCTGACCTCCACCTCTATCTAATAAAGCGGTTGGATTCATTGAAGAATCCAACCGCTATTATTTTGTAGAATTGTTTCTCTAAACTCCGAGAAATCACATAGCCTCTACGGCGGCCTGGGCGGCGGCGAGGCGTGCGATGGGCACGCGGTAGGGCGAGCAGGAAACGTAGTTCATGTTGAGCGAAGCGCAGAACTTAACGCTGCTGGGCTCACCACCGTGCTCACCACAGATACCGAGGTTGAGCTCGGGCTTCACACCACGACCCTTGCGGCATGCCATCTCAACGAGCTGGCCAACGCCTTCCTGATCGAGTACCTGGAACGGGTCAACCTTGAGGATGCCCAGGTTCTTGTAGATGGCGAGGAACTTGCCAGCGTCATCACGCGAGTAACCGAAGGTCATCTGGGTCAAGTCGTTGGTACCGAATGAGAAGAAGTCAACTACCTCGGCAATCTGGTCAGCAACGAGAGCGGCACGCGGAATCTCGATCATGGTACCTACCTTGTAGGCCACGGTCTCGCCACGCTCAACGAATACCTGCTGAGCAACCTTGTTGATGATGTCGGCCTGCATCTGGATCTCGTTCTTGACACCGATGAGGGGCACCATAATCTTGGGCTTCACAACGATACCCTTGGCCTGCATATTGAGGGCAGCCTCAATGATAGCGCGAGCCTGCATCTCGGTAATCTCGGGATAGGTGTTGCCCAGACGGCAGCCACGGTGACCGAGCATGGGGTTGAACTCCTCAAGACCGTCACAAACGAGCTTCACCTCCTCAAGGCTGCGACCAGTCTCCTCGGCGAGCTCACGCATGGTCTCGAGCTGATGGGGAACGAACTCATGCAAGGGGGGATCGAGCAGGCGGATGGTTACCTCGTAGCCGTCCATAGCCTCGAAGATACCCTCGAAGTCACCACGCTGCAGCGGGAGCAGCTTGTTCAGAGCAACGCGACGTGAAGCCTCATCGGGAGCGATGATCATCTCACGCATAGCCTTGATTCGGTCACCCTCGAAGAACATGTGCTCGGTGCGGCACAGGCCGATACCGTGAGCGCCCAACTCGCGAGCCTTCTTGGCGTCGCGGGGTGAGTCGGCATTGGTATAAACGTCCATCTTGCTGAACTTCTCGGCGAGTTCCATGACAGCGCCATAGTCGCCACCCAGGTCAGGATCTACAGTTGCCACGAGGCCGTCATAAACCTCACCAGTGCTACCGTTGATCGAGATCCAGTCGCCCTCGTTGTAGGTCTTGCCACCCATCTCGACAGTGCGAGCCTTGTAATCCACCTTGATAGAACCAGCACCCGATACACAGCACTTACCCATACCACGGGCAACAACTGCGGCGTGTGAGGTCATACCGCCACGTGCGGTAAGGATACCCTGAGCAACGCTCATACCACGCAGGTCCTCGGGAGAGGTCTCGATGCGGACCATGATGACTTTCTTCTTGCGGGAAGCCCACTCCTCGGCATCGTCAGCAAAGAACACGATCTGGCCGGTTGCAGCACCCGGGCTAGCGGGCAGACCCTTGGCCATCACCTTAGAGTTCTTAACGGCAGCCTTATCAAACACGGGGTGCAACAGCTCGTCGAGCTTGTTGGGCTCCATGCGCTTGATGACGGTCTTCTCGTCGATAGCGCCCTCACGCAGCAGATCCATGGCAATCTTCACCATAGCAGCGCCGGTGCGCTTACCGTTACGGGTCTGGAGCAGCCAGAGCTTGCCGTCCTGGATGGTGAACTCCATGTCCTGCATGTCATGGTAGTGGTCCTCGAGCTTCTGCTGGATTTCCACGAGCTGCTTGGCGCACTCGGGCATCGACTCCTCGAGAGAGGGATACTTGGCAGCGCGCTCTTCCTCACTAATGCCCTGCAGCTTGGCCCAACGGCGGCTGCCCTCGGTCATAATCTGTTGCGGGGTACGCACACCAGCCACAACGTCCTCGCCCTGAGCATTGATCAGGTACTCACCATTGAACAGGTTCTCACCAGTACCGGCGTCACGTGAGAAGCACACGCCAGTGGCACTGTTGTTGCCCATGTTACCATAGACCATTGCCTGAACGTTAACTGCGGTACCATACCACTCGGGAATCTGGTTCATGCGGCGATACAGAATAGCGCGGTCATTGTTCCAGCTGTCAAATACAGCGTAGATGGCGCCCCACAGCTGATCATAAGCATCGGTGGGGAAGTCCTTACCGGTATTCTCTTTGACTGCAGCCTTGAAGCGGACTACCAGTTCCTTGAGGTCATCGACATCAAGCTCGGTGTCAAACTTCACGCCCTTCTTCTCTTTCAATTCCTCGATAATTGCCTCAAAGGGATCGATGTCGGTCTTGTTGGTCGGCTTCATACCCAGCACCACGTCACCGTACATCTGCACGAAGCGGCGATAGCTATCCCAAGCGAAGCGGGGGTTACCCGACTTCTGAGCCATGGTCTCGGCTACCTCATCGTTGATACCCAGGTTCAGGACGGTGTCCATCATACCCGGCATCGACACGGGAGCACCCGAGCGAACCGATACCAGCTGGGGATTGCTGGGATCATTGAACTTGTTACCAGTGAGCTTCTCGATGTGCTCAATTGACTTCATCACGTCGTCCTTGATCAAGGCAACAACGGCATCACGACCCTCCTTGTTGTAAAGGGTGCACACCTCGGTGGTGATGGTGAAACCCGGGGGAACGGGCACGCCAATCAAGTTCATCTCGGCAAGGTTAGCTCCCTTGCCACCCAACAAATCCTTCATGTCGGCACGACCTTCTGCCTGGCCGTTACCAAAAGTGTAAATCGCTTTCATTTACTAAACTTTTTCTGTTGAATATAATAGTTATATTTATAAATTTTTCTATATTGCGGTGCAAAGGTAGTGATTTTACGGCAATTTTCCACAAAAATGGGGTTAAAAAACACATTATTTTATTTACAAGGCTGAAATAATTACATACTCTGACAATCTGAAAGAAAATCACACACTATTCATTACAAACAGCAACGAACAATGCACCACCTCGCTATTCGGCAGTTGAAATCAGCAATATTTACGGCAGATTTCAGTGTTATAATCTATCACACCATCGATAATTGTCAAGTCACATCACTTGTTTAGAATCAAGTTGATGACAGTGTTGATGTCGGCAATATTGACCTCGCCGTCACTGTTGACATCACTCATGAGATTACTAAGGCAATCACCGCTTCCTCCGATAATCCTGTCAATGACGGCATTGATGTCAGCAACGTTGACCTCACCGTCCATGTTCACATCGCCCAGCGACGGGTCTATGCCCACAATGTTTTGGAAATAGCACCATGGCCAAGCAGATTGATAGGCACTGACGGCGCTTGCAGGCACACGAAGAATTGCGGTAGCATAAGATGATTCAAAAGCAAAATAATCCAGTTCAGGCGGCACAAGCGAGAGACAGGTTACTGTTGCCAGAGGACTTTGGTCAAAAGCCTGAACCCCGATGGAAGTAACCCCGTTGCCGATAGTCACACTCGTCAAAGCTTGACATCCCAAAAACGCAGCCATGTCAATCGTAGTGACCGAATTGGGAATCGTCACACTCTTCAGGCTTTCGCGCCACCATAGAGACACTCCATTCGGTATAAGTTCAATTCCTTCGCCAAAAATTAGTTGCTCAACAGGTATATTGACAAAACCAAATGTGGAATGCGGCATTAAGTTCTTAGTATTCCAAACAACAGTCTTCAAGTTGACACATCCCTTAAATGCCCAAGAGCCGATTGAAGTCACCGTGGCCGGGATAGTAACTCTCGTCAAGCCTGTACAACCAGAGAACATATCAGTGCCAATATCAGAATTCAATATGTTGACATTCGTCAAGCCTGTACAGTCCGAGAACACCCAATTACCAATTTCGGTTAATGATTCAGGGATAGTGATGCTCGTCAAACCAGTGCAGCCCGAGAACGCAAAGTCACCCATGGCAGTCACAGTATTGGGAATATCAACGCTCTTCAAACCTGTACAGACATTGAACGCATTCCGTCCTATTGATACTACTTGCTCGGGAATGGTCAGCCTATTCAGACTAGTGCACCAAGAAAATGCATGATCACCAATGGATGTCACAGAGGTCGGGATAGTGATACTCTTCAAGTTCACACATTGATAGAACGCTTCATCGTCGATGGTCTTAACGCCTGTAAAGTATTGAAACTCATCAAATGAAGTAATTTTTTCTCTTACAGATAGAGTTGTCATCATATCACCTATCTGGAAATTTGAGACGGCAGCAGCCTCTTCCATAGAAAATACGCCATCATCATTTTCATCCCAATTTGACAAGCAGACATTTTTCATAATAGGATCCATAAAATGGATGCCTGCATCAGGGTCTGGCACCGAGGAGTAGGGCTTAGCTCTGATGATCGCACCTTGGTATTTGGAGTAAGGCAACAAATTGTCGGACACATCGGTTGCTGTAAGTCGAAAATAACCATCACTTGTGCCGCCCCATCCCCAATTGATATGATAAAAGCCACTACCATCATATCCATCCAAAACAAAGGCATGCCCAATGTTTCCATTATCACCGCTGTAAATCACAGGACGGGAAGCACTCAGTTCAGAATACATGAGTTCCTCCCAATCTTCATCAGAAAAAGCCGAACGGCTGATCTCTTTCGTTCTATGACTATAATTGAAATATTTAGGTAATGAATATGCGATTGCTGAAACGGATGCACCACTCGCATCAGCAGCATAATCCATTTCCACAGCAGTGCCGCAATATTTCATCAAGTTGGCGACAGCCTGCTTTTGTGACTCGGTAGCGTTTGGTCCATATTCATCGATCATGTTCTCCCAGTTGATCACAGAGCCAGCAGGAATGGCATTAACATGGATTTGCTGAGTGTAAGTTGTGTAACCGGGAATAACCGCAGTAGTATAGTTTATCGAGTGGGAACGGTGGTAATACATCACCTGGGCCATCGCTGTAGCAACACATCCCGTCAGACATCGCGTCCCAGTCGCCGGGTCAATCGGGCAACTCATGTTATAAGGACCACCCTGATTCCAATGACAGGTAAGCATCGGGGCAATTGCGGGATGGTTAGCGATTTCCTTGGGAGCGCCGAGGCCCGTTACGTCTTGTTCCTGCATCAATTGGATCTGCCGAGCATACCCGTCAAGCCAAGCCTGGAGATTGCATGGAATGTCGTCAACGTCAATATAGCCATTATCAGAGTAACCCAAGACGGCTGGCGTGCAATCGTCACCGCTGGCTATGACATACCCCTGGTGGCTACCGATGTTGAAGATATAGAAAGGCGCTGTTGCCTGCATGGCTGTCGAGCGCACCGGAGCTTGCCGCATCGATGACATGGTCATGCTCTTGCCATGCTCCTGCAAGAAAGCCAGGGCATTCTGTTTGGCTTGTTGGGCTGATATCGGATTGGCCACAATCGGCTGCGACAGGGCAATGCCGAGCATCAGCAACAGGGTGTAAAACGATTTCATTGGAAGAGATTTCATCATTTATTTATATATTCTTTTATTGATGTGATTCCTACCGTTAGATTGCGAGGCATCTCACCACGTTGCAAATTTAAGAATAATTCTCGATTTATAGCTCGGCTAAGATAAAGAAATCACTTTTTCTTGAGAGAAAAGCGAGAAAACTGAAAAAAGCATTATCTTTGCCGATTGTAAATAAACTAATCACTAAAGAATATATGGATAATAGCACTAAAAAGTTACTCGATACCGACACCAACGGACTGTTGACCTACGAGTACATCGCCAACAATATGGGCAGCATTGACGACGACCTGCCAGCGCTGGTGGACAACATGATCATGAAGGACAGGACGGGCCAGTTTGTGGTGAGCACGGCACGCTACCTCAACGCCATCGATCGCGACAAGTATGCACCGAGCATCGACCTGCTAGTCAAGGCCGCAATCGCCAAGGACCGTGACCATGTCTACCTCGCCTATCTGGCATCGTCGCTCTGGGGCGCTGACTACAAGGAGCATGCCGCTGAACTGAGCGCCAAGGATGACAACTTCCGTCGCATCTACAAGCGCCTCTATCCCGTGGGCATTTGATCAGTTAGAAGTCAGAAGTTAGGAGTTAGGAGTTAGACGTTTGAGACCTTAAGGATTTTTAAGGGTCTTTCAAAGAATAAGACACTGAAACACAATGAAAAAGAACTTATTATTATCTATCATGTTGGCGGTCTTCACGCTCATGTCATGCCAGGCCAACAATGCCGGCAGCGAGAGTGCTCCCGCCAAGAAAACCGCAGACAACAAAATGACGAAAGTTAAATTGGAGACCAGCTACGGCGACATCGTTGTCGAGCTCTACAACGAGACACCGCAGCACCGTGACAACTTCATCAAGCTGGTGAAGGAGGGTTACTATGACGGCGTGCTGTTCCACCGCGTGATCAAGGACTTCATGATCCAGACCGGTGACGGCAACAGCAAGACCGCTGGCCCTGACACCTCACTGGGTGACGGAGACCCCGGTTACACCATCGAGGCCGAGTTTGTCTATCCCAAGTATTTCCACAAGCGTGGTGCCCTTGCCGCCGCACGCACCGGTGACCAGGTGAACCCCGAGCGTCGCAGTAGCGGCAGCCAGTTCTATATCGTGACCGGCAAGATCTACAGCAGCGACGATTTGAAGATGATGACCCAGCGCATGACCGACATGAAGAAGCAGGACGTCTTCCGCCGCCTGATCATGGACAACCAAGCCAAGATCAAGGAATTGCAGGAAGCTCAGGACAATGACGGCATCATGGCGCTGCAGAACGAGCTCATCCAGAAGACTGAAGAAGAAGTTGCCAAGACTCCGTTCACAATGACCGACGAGCAGCTCAACGCCTATACCAGCATTGGCGGCACGCCCCACCTTGACGGCCAGTACACCGTCTTCGGTGAGGTCATCGAGGGCATGGACGTGGTGGACAAGATCCAGAATGTCACCACAGGCCGCATGGACCGTCCTGTCGAGGACGTCAAGATCATCAAGGCCAAAATCGTGAAGTAACGATTTTTAATAACGATTTAATGAGGCCGATAAGACCAATTGGTCTTATCGGCCTCATTTTTTCTTGAAAAAACAGGGAAAAATGAAAAAAAACGGAAAAATGGCTTTGCGATTGGGAAAAAGTGAGTACATTTGGGGTTTAGAATTTAACAACGAGTGTCTATTGACACTCTTCTAATAAGTATTATTATGATCGAACCGCGTGAACAATCTGAATCGAAGGACAATCTCGAGAAGGATCAAATCCAGAGCACTGAGCCCCAGAATGAGGTTCAGGAAGTAGTGAATGAAGAAGTTAAAGTAGAGGAACCCGCTATCGAGGAGCCTAAGGCTGAGGAGCCTAAGGCCGAGGAGGCTGCACCCGTTGCAGAGCCCGCCGAGGAACCCGCCAAAGAGGAGAAGCCCAGCCTGGACCTTGCGTCCAAGAGCAAGAGCGAACTGGTGGACTTGATGCGTGAACTGGCAACCCGCCCCATCGAGGATGTGAAGGACGAGGTGCAGACCATCAAGGCTGCATTCTTTGCCCTGCGCCGTGACGAGGTGGCCAAGGAGAAAGAGGAGTTCCTCGCCAACGGCAATGACGAAGGCGACTTTACGCCCAAGGAGGATGTCGATGAGAACAACTTGAAGGAACTGCTCAACGTGCTCAAGGAACGACGCACCGAGTATAATGCCGCCCAGGAGGCCAACCGTGAGGCCAACCTCGAGAAGAAGCGCCAGATTATCGCGCTGATCAACGAGATTGCCAACGATCCCGACAATATCAACCGCCAGTTCAATCGCGTGAAGCAACTGCAGCAGGAATTCAAGGACGCCGGCGAGGTGCCCGCTACTGCCGACACCGAGGTGTGGAAGGAATTCCAGCGCGCCACCGAGCGTTTCTACGATGTGCTCAAGGTGAACCGCGAACTGCGTGATTATGACTTCAAGAAGAATCTGGAGCTGAAACAGCAGTTGTGTGAAGAAGCCGAGGAACTTGACGACGAGACCGACGTGGTAACCGCCTTCAGGAAGCTGCAGGAGCTGCACAACAAGTGGCGCGAAATCGGCCCCGTTGCCAAGGAACTGCGCGAGGAACTGTGGGCACGCTTCAAGGCAGCCTCCAGTGCCATCAACAAGAAATATCAGACCTTCTTTGAGGACCGCAAGAGCAAGGAGAAAGAGAATGCCGACGCCAAGACGGCCCTGTGCGAGAAGATCGAGGAGATCACTACCGACAATCTCAAGACCTATGCCCAGTGGGACGAGGTGACCAAGCAGATCATCGCCCTGCAGGAAGACTGGAAGAAGTTGGGCTATGCCTCTCGCAAGGCTAACGCCGCACTGTTCGCCCGTTTCCGCAAGTCGTGTGACGAGTTCTTTGCCAAGAAGGCCGAGTTCTATAAGACGATGAAGGAAGAGCTGAGCAGCAACCTCGCCAAGAAGATTGACCTGTGCGAGCGCGCCGAGGCTCTGATGGACTCCACCGAGTGGAAAGAGGCTACCGACAAGTTCGTCGAGCTGCAGAAGGAATGGAAGACCATCGGTCCAGTGGTGAAAAAGCACAGCGACGCCGTGTGGAAACGCTTCATTGCTGCCTGTGACCACTTCTTTGAGGAGAAGAAGAAACAGAACGTCAACGTCCATGCCGTTGAGCACGAGAACCTCAAGGCCAAGAAAGACATCATCGCCACCCTCAAGGCAACCATCGAAGAGGCTGCCGAGGATGCCGCACAGACTGTACGCGACCTGATGGACCGCTGGCAGGAGATCGGCCATGTCCCCTTCAAGGAGAAGGACAAGATCTATGCCCAGTATCGTGAACTCATCGACAAGGCATTCGAGACCTTCAACATGCGCGGCTCTCGTCCCCGTGGCGAGGGCGGCGGATCACGTGGTCCCCGTCAGGGTGGCAGTGACCGCAACCTGAGCGAGCGCGACCGCCTGGTGCGCACCTACGAGCAGCGCATGAGCGAGCTGAAGACCTTTGAGAACAACATGGGCTTCCTGACTGCCAACACCAAGAGTGGCAACTCGCTGGTACAGCAGATGGAGAGCCGCATCGTCGGTCTCAAGGAAGAGATTGCCGAGCTCGAGCGCCGCATCAAGGAACTCGACAACGAGTAATCCGCTCTAACGATTAAAGAATCAAGTCAGCAACAAGAATCGCCCTACTGGGCAAGAAATCAAGCATCATTACATCCTATCGGATAAGACATATTTTATCATATCATTGTAGTTTGGTTTCTCGCGCGTAGCACGATTCTTGTTGCGGCAAATGTGTGCAGACACTACAGCATTAACCGATTATCATTGATACAAGCCTGAATGAAGAGTAAAGGCCGTTACGGACAATTTGTGAGGTGGATATTCAGCATCGTCGATCTGCTGATTGTCAACCTCACCTTCCTCATCTCCATGGTATGGAGCAGTGACTATCTGCCCCCATGCGAGGAGATGTATTCCCGGCCTGCCTGGTTAGTGCTCAATGTGGCGATGCTGGTGTGCATCTATTTCTATAGCGAGGTGCACGAGCGCCGCGTGTTCTATGCCGACAAGGTCGTGGGCGAGGCGTTCAAGCTTGTGCTTACCCATGCAGGAATCTTTGTCTCACTGACAGCATTCCTGGGCCCCGATAATGCACCGTGGCAGCGTATGCTGCTTTTCTACCTGCTATTCTTCATCGCACTTGCCACGTGGTGGGTGCTGTCGCGCCAGCTGGTGAAGCTGTACCGCAACCGCGGCTTCAACTTCAAGCGAGTCATCGTCATCGGCGGCGGCACGGTGGGCGTCCGACTCATCGACGAGATGCTGGGCGACCAGGGTTACGGTTACCATATCGTGGGCTTCTTTGACAACAATCCACGGGCACGTTCGGCATCGGCTGTCTATCAAGGCTCGCTCGACGATGTGGAGCAGTTCGTCAAGACTCACCAGGTGGATGAAATGTTCTGTGCCGTCCCCGACATCGAGGACAACAACAACGTGTCCCGCATGATCCGCATCGCCGACAACAATGCTGTCGACTTCTACTACGTGCCGCAATTCGGCAGGACTGTCACCCGCCAATTTGAGCTGCAGTCGGTGGGAGACGTGCCCATCCTCGCCGTCCACCCCTACCCCTTGAAGAACCCGCTCAACCGCTTCATCAAGCGCTTGTTCGACCTTCTCGTGTCGACTGTGACGCTTGTCTTGTCACCACTGGTCATCATTCCTGTCGCAATCGGCATCAAGATGTCATCACCTGGTCCCATCTTCTTCGTCCAGAAACGCACAGGTTATCGAGGCCAAGCCTTCAACTGCTACAAGTTCCGCACGATGCGTATCAATGAAGAAAGCGACACCGTACAGGCCACCAAGGGCGACCCGCGAGTGACCCGATTCGGCAACCTGCTGAGACGAACGAGCATTGACGAGCTGCCTCAATTCTACAATGTGTGGCGAGGAGAGATGAGCATCGTGGGACCTCGTCCCCACATGGTGGCACAGACCGAGATGTACAGCGAGTTGATCGACAAGTACATGCTGCGCCACACCATCAAGCCCGGCATTACCGGTTGGGCACAGGTCAAGGGCTACCGCGGACAGACCGAAGAACTCTGGCAGATGGAGAAGCGCGTCGAGTCCGACGTGTGGTATGCCGAGAACTGGTCATTCTTCCTGGACATGAAAATCATCTTCCTCACCGTGTGGAACGCCATCAAGGGTGAGGATAATGCCTATTAAAGCCTTTAGCTATGAGCCATTAGCCATTAGCTTGATGACCATCCCAAGAAAGAACAACAATAAACAAACAGCTAACGGCTAAAGGCTAAAAGAGAACCTATGACTCGTCAGGAAACTGCATTAATGATGTTGAGGAGCTGTTATGGCTATGACAGTTTCCGAGGCCTGCAGTGGGATATCATCAGCCACGCGCTCGACGGCGGCGATAGCATCGTGCTGATGCCCACCGGCGGCGGCAAGTCGTTGTGTTTCCAGATACCGGGACTGATGAGTGAGGACGGTTTTGCTATCGTCATCTCTCCCCTACTCGCCCTGATGAACGACCAGATCGATGCCCTGCAGCAGAACGGTGTGCCCGCCCTGGCCCTCAACAGCGAGAAAAGCGAGAGCGAGAACCGCCAGACGGTGGAATTGCTCATGCAAGGCAAGGTCAAACTGCTCTATATTTCACCCGAGAAACTGCTCAGCGAAATTGACCGCTGGTCCCCCAGCATCACCGAACGCATCTGCCTGTTCGCTGTCGATGAGGCACACTGCATCTCGCAATGGGGACATGACTTCAGGCCCGAGTACACCCAGCTGGGGTCCCTCAAACAACGTTTTCCTGATATTCCCGTGATGGCACTGACTGCCACTGCCGACCGCATCACACGCGACGACATTGCCCAGCAGCTGCACATTCCCGAGGCACGCCTGTTCATCAGTTCGTTTGACCGCCCCAACATATCCTTGAATGTGGTGCAAGGCTCCACAGGGCGCCAGAAACTGCGCCACATCGTGCAGTTCATCAACCTGCACCGCGACGAGAGCGGCATCATCTACTGCCTGCGCCGCAAGGACACAGAGAAGATGGCCACCGAACTCACCCGATTGGGTATCCAGGCCGAGCCCTTTCATGCCGGCATGAGTGTGAACGAGAAACAGCGTGTCCAGCGCGCCTTTCTCAACGACGACATCAAGGTTGTATGCGCCACCATCGCCTTCGGCATGGGCATTGACAAGAGCAACGTGCGCTATGTCATCCACAGCAACATGCCGCGCAACATCGAGAGCTACTATCAGGAAATCGGGCGTGCGGGCCGAGACGGCCTGCCTGCCGATGCGCTGTTGTTCTACAACTACGGCGATGTTATTACCTTGCAACAGTTCGCCCGCCAGTCTGGCCAGGTACAGATCAATATGGACAAGCTGAGGCTCATGCAGCAGTTCGCCGAGAGCGGCGTGTGTCGCCGTCGCATCCTGCTCAACTACTTCAACGAGCGCTTCGACCACGACTGCCACAACTGCGACGTGTGTGACAACCCACCCGAGCGCTTTGACGGCACGACGCTCGCCCAGATGGCACTCAGCGCCATCAAGCGCACCGACGAGCAGGCCAGCATGTACACCGTGACCGATATCCTGTGCGGCTGGCGCAAGGCTGACATCATCGAGAAGGGCTATGACAAGTTGAAGACCTTCGGTGTAGGACATGACCTCTCTAATAGCGAGTGGAACGCCTACCTCTTGCAGATGCTACAGCTAGGGCTCTTTGATGTCGCGTACAACGAGAACAATCACTTGAAAATCACCGAGTTCGGCAACGAAGTGCTCTACGGACGACGCACCATTGAGCTGAACAAGTATGAGCGGCGAGACTTCAAGAGTCGCAAGCGTCCAGAACCCGCACCGACGGTTGTCACGACCGAAGAAACCACGACTACCGATGCCAAGCAGTTTGACCGCAAGCTGTTCGAGAAACTGCGCGACCTGCGCAAGGCGATAGCCCAAGCGAGCCACATCCCTCCCTACGTTGTCTTCAGCGACAAGTCGCTGACAGCAATAGCTACCGAGAAACCCACTACCCAAGCCGAATTCGGCATCCTCTACGGCGTTGGCGACGTAAAGTGCCAGAAGTATTGGCGCCCCTTCACCGCTGTCATCCGCGACTATCTCAGTCACCAATAAAACAAACTAATTTAAAAAGAAAACAATAAATACAATAAATACTAAAGCATCCGCGCTCATTTTATCATCGCATGCCGGACAGCTTTGTATCTATTGTATTTGTTGTACTTATTGTCTTTCTTTTCAGTATTGGCGTGGGCGGGTATCAGATGATGCCGGTGAGATAGAGGAAGATGAAGATGATGACCACGGGAGCGATATAGCGCATGCAGAAGAGCATATAGGACTCCGACCTGGCCTTCAGTCGTCCGCCGTTGGTCAGCTGCTCGTGAATGATCTTGCGGTCCATAATCCATCCCACATACAACGCCGTGAAGATGCCGCCGATGAGCATAAAGATGTTGCTGGCGGCATAGTCCATCATGTCGAAGATATTCTTGCCCCACAACTTGATGTCGTCCAGCACATTGAACGACAGGGCTGCCACTGTCGCAAGGGCAAAGGTAATCAGGGCGGCCCAGTTGATAGCTTTGGGACGCGACAGCTTGTGTTCCTCGATCAGGAAGGTAATGGGAATCTCGCTCAAGGAGATGGTCGAGGTCAGCGAGGCAAAGAACACCAGCAGGAAGAACAGCAGGGCCCAGAAGTAGCCGCCCGCCATCTGCTGGAAGATGCCCGGCAGTACCTCGAAGATGAGACGCGGACCCGCCGTGGGCTCCACGCCGAAGGAGAACACGGCCGGGAAAATCATCACGCCCGAGAGTATGGCGACCACCGTATCGAGCACAGCGACTGTCGTTGCATCCTTGACCAACGACATGTCATCTTTATAATAGGAAGCATAGGTCACCAGGCACGAGATACCGATCGAGAGTGACAGGAAAGCTTGGCCGAATGCCGCGAGCACACCAGTCATCGTCAGCTCGGAGAAGTCGGGTTCGAACAGGAATTTTAAACCCTCGGATGCGCCCGGCAATAGCAATGAGTTGACACAGAAGATGATCAGGATGATGAACAGCAGCGGCATCATGATGCTGGCCACGCGCTCGATACCCTTCTCGATGCCGCGGCTCATCACAATGAAGTTGATGACGAGGAACAGCAGGGTCCATCCCACGCAGCGCCACGGGTTGGCCACCAATGCGGTGAACATATCGCTATACTCCTGCGGCGTGTGGCCGCTCAGGTTACCCAGGGCCGCCTGGTAGAGGTACTCGATGATCCAGCCGCACACCACGCTGTAGAAGCCGATGACGATGAAGCTGCCCAGGATGCAGATGTAGGTAAACAGGTAATACTTCTTTCCAGGCGACAATTTCTTCAATGCCGCCTTCATGTTGCTATGCGTAGAGCGACCAATGATGAACTCGCTCAATATTACGGGAATACCCATCACCAGGATACAGATGATGTACACCATGATAAAGGCACCGCCACCGTTCTCGCCCGCCTCATAAGGGAAGCGCCAGATGTTTCCCAAACCCACTGCCGAACCCACTGCCGCTGCAATGGCGCCCAAGCGTGTTGCAAATCCTCCTCGTTTTGCCATGACTGATAATCACATTTTTTAGATATCCTGCAAAAATAAAACCTTTTTATGACACATGCAAAACTAAACCGAGAAAAGCAATCTGAAGGTCACAAAAAGGTAAAAGCCATTAAAACTGGGGGACCGGATCCAATCGGGGTGCAGGAGAGCGCTTCGGACCTACCGGGTGACGTTTCTTCTTGGGGTGTGACTTCCTAGGCGTATTGGGAGTCTGCTTGGGAAAAGATTTCTTGTGAGGAGCCATGAGGGTAGTCGTATCGGCCTCTGTCTCGAACTGGCGAATGAGAGCCTCATCCTGGACGGGAGACGCTGACTGCCGACAAGAACGCACCGCAAAGGTTGCCACCAGCAACAACGCGATGAGAATCAAGACCATTATTGCACCTCGGCGCTCATGCCTTGACATTTCAAAGTATTCCTTGACTCTAGTCATCATTGCAAAATCATGAGTATTCATGCAAAGATAGTTGATTGTTCCCTATCCACATCCACTCAACGGGGAAAAGGATGCACAATACATATTTTTATTAAAAAAACGCCCTTAAATCAAAAAAAAGTGCTAATTTTGCAGGCTGAAATTTATATACACCCACTGACTATAGAATGAAGAGTTTCATTTTATCCATACCTAAAGGACTTCCCACCGCAATTGGACTGTTGGCGGCGGTGTTCTTTACATTGGCCAAAAACCCGCTGGGGGTCAATGCTTTAAAAGTATTCCCTCATGCCGAGCAGGTAGGTCATTTTATACTTTATTTCGTGCTCTGTCTGGTATTCACTCTTGACTATGCCAAGGCTCGCTTGCCCCATCACAGCAAAATCAATCAGGAGTTGGGTATCTGTGTTGCAACTGGAGTGTTGTCTTTTCTTATGGAGCTGGCACTGATGCACAAGACCGGTTTCAACTACGACCTTAACAATGTTGTAGCAGCTTCTGTCGGTGCAATATTGGCATTCCTGTTCTACCACTTCTGGCTGCTTCACCCCATGCGCCACTATCTGTATCACTCGATTCAGCACCACTGGCGCTATCAGCACCGCAAGAAGAAAAAGAAATAACAATAGTCACTTCTGGACTATTAGGCAATCATCATTTAGGCGATATTTCTGTCAATGGCAGAAATATCGCCTGATTTATTGAAAATTAGGCGGCGTCATGACATAAAAAATAAAAAACTGCGTCTTTTATTTTGTTCTGTCCATGACTTGCACTAATTTTGTCAAATTCTAACAAATGCCTTGTATTATGCTGTTCTCGGAGAAAATCAAGCAGCTGCGACTCAGCAGCGGAAAACTACAGAAAGACCTTGCTAAGGCTATCGGTGTTGACGTGCCTGCCTATAGCCGATATGAACATGGTGAGCGCCGTCCCAAGCGCGAACAAGTGTTACGTCTTGCCCGCATTTTCAAGACCGATGCCGACGAGCTCGTTGCGGCATGGCTCGCCGACGAGGCCTATTCCCGCATCGCCCATGACAAGATGGCTGTCCGCGCCGCTACCTTGCTCAGCGAGATGCTGGAGAGCAAAGACGCCGATAACGCACAAACCTCCCAACAGATCGAGAACACAGCCGAAGACAAAGAGGTGCGCGACATGGTCACCCGCATGGGCAGATCGGTGATGCCTCACCTGGAGCAGGGCGACGCCGCCACAGTCATGCGGCGCATCGAGAGCGAGAGCATCGACTGCATCGTCAGCACTCCACCCTACTGGCGTCGGCGACATCAAGGCACCGAGAGCATCACTGCCACTACAGCCGAGGAATATATCAACGAACTGCTACAGACCATGGCTCAGGCATGGCGCGTGCTCAAACCCCAAGGGTCGTTGTGGCTCAACTTGGGTGACGACACCACCGACGGCTTTGTACAGGGCATACCCTGGCGCGTACTGCTTCCCATGATGGACAAACAAGGATGGCAGCTGGTCAACGAAGTCGTGTGGAACAAAACCACCACATCACCCCAAGGCAGCCAGGACCACCTGCGCAAGGTACACGAGTGCATGTTCCATTTGGTCAAGAATGATGACTTCTATTACAATGATGAGGAACTGCGACGCACCTATGCACTGATCGTACGCAATGACGAAAAAGGTCGCAAGCGGGGCGGCAAAGTCAAGGACCAATACTTGCAACCCGATAGTGCTCACGGCATGATTCCCGGTGACGTATGGACCATCGGCGTGCAGCGTTCGGGCATCGCCCACTATTGCGTTGCACCCGACACACTCTACCGACTGCCCCTGATTGCTACGTGCCCGCGGGGTGGCATCGTGCTTGACCCGTATTGTGGAACCGGTACGACCTGCAAGATTGCCTATGAGCTGAACCTGCGCAGCATCGGCATCGACATCAATCCCGACTATATCAAACAGGCCAGGGCGAGCATTGAGATGAAGCCTCTGAGCTTGTTCTAGAAAACCCAGGACAACACGACAAACTGCATTTCTAGAGGTTCTGTAGCCTCTAGAAGCAGCCTATTGTGGGATTTTTTGTAATTTTGTGCCCAAAATTACAGTATAGGCATGATTTCTATTCAAGGACTCAAGGTGGAATTTGGCAGCCAGGTGCTGTTCGAGAACATCAGCTTTGTTGTTAACAAGCGCGACAAAATCGCGCTTGTCGGCAAGAACGGGGCTGGCAAAACCACCATGCTGAGAATCATCACCGGTGAGCAGATGCCCACTGGGGGTACTGTCGCACGCCAAGCAGACATCACCATCGGCTACCTGCCACAGCAGATGGTGCTCAAGGACGAGCTTACCGTCAAGGAGGAGGCAGGGCGCGCCTTTGAACACCTGCAACAGATGGATGCCGCCATCGACCGCATGAACCGGGAACTCGCCGAACGCACCGACTATGACAGCGAAGATTATCAGGAACTCATTGAGCGTGTGGCAGCAAAGACCGAATTGCGCACACTGATGCAAAGCGATAATATCGAGGGTGAAATCGAAAGGACTCTGATGGGCCTGGGCTTTGAGCGCAGCGACTTTGACCGCCCGACGAGCGAGTTCAGTGGCGGTTGGCGCATGCGCATCGAGCTGGCCAAGCTGTTGTTGCGCCGTCCCGATGTGTTGCTGCTTGATGAGCCGACCAACCATCTGGACATTGAGTCCATCCAGTGGCTGGAGACGTTCCTCAAGAACCGCAACGGAGCGCTGCTGCTCGTATCTCACGACCGCGCCTTTATCGATAATGTGACCAACCGTACCATCGAAATCTCACTGGGCAAAATCTATGACTACAAGGTGAGCTACAGCCAGTTTGTGGAACTGCGCAAGGAACGTGTCGAGCAACAGATGCGCGCCTACGAGAACCAGCAGAAGCTCATCCACGATACCGAGGACTTCATCGAGCGCTTCCGCTACAAGGCGACCAAGGCCGTGCAGGTACAAAGCCGCATCAAGATGCTGGAGAAACTGGAGCGCATCGAGGTCGATGAGGTGGACCGCTCACGCATGAGGCTGAAGTTCCCGCCAGCCCCCCGCAGCGGCGACTACCCAGTCATCACCGAAGACCTGCGCAAGGATTATGGCACACTGAACGTGTTCCATGACGTAACGTTCACCATCAAGCGCGGCGAGAAAGTCGCCTTTGTGGGCAAGAACGGCGCGGGCAAATCAACACTGGTCAAGTGCATCATGGGCGAGATTCCCTATGACGGCAAGCTGCAGATCGGGCATAATGTCAAGATTGGCTACTTTGCCCAGAACCAAGCGCAACTGCTGGACGAGAACCTGACGGTGCATGACACCATTGACTACGTAGCCGTGGGCGACATCCGCACGCGCATCAATGACATCCTGGGTGCCTTCATGTTCGGCGGCAAGAATGCCGACAAGAAGGTCAAGGTACTGAGCGGTGGTGAGAAGAGCCGACTCGCCATGATTCGCCTGCTATTACAACCTGTCAACCTGCTTATTCTCGATGAGCCGACCAACCACCTGGACATGCCCAGCAAGGACGTGTTGAAGGAGGCTATCCAAGCCTTTGACGGCACAGTCATCGTGGTATCCCACGACCGCGACTTCCTGAACGGCATCGTGAGCAAGGTGTATGAGTTCGGCGATCATCGTGTACGTGAACACCTAGGCGGCATCTATGACTTCCTGCAGAAGAAACAGCTGGATTCCCTGCAACAACTGGAAGTCAAGAACTCCACTCCCTCCCAAGCGGCAGATGCTGAGACACAGAACCTTGCGGCTCCCGCTAGCCAGGGCAAGATGGACTACCAGCGGCAGAAGGAACGCGAGCGCCGCATCCGACAAGCCGAGAAGAAGGTAAAGACATTGGAAGCCCGCATCGCTGAACTGGAGCAGCAGCTCGTCGACATCGAGGACAAACTGTCAACGGCAACGAGCGAGAACCTGGACGTCTATTACACCCACTCTAAAATCTCCCGCGAACTCGAGGAAGTGATGGCCGAGTGGGAAAAGGCCGGCGAGGAACTGGAGAGCGTAAAGAATTAGAAATTGAGAAATAGTATGAGGCTGGTGGAAATTCATAGCGGGAATGCCGGGGATGAGGCATTGAGGCGGCTCTATGAGACGGCTTTCCCTGCGGGTGAACAAATACCCTATGATGACCTTGTCCACCTGCTGGACATCATGGACATCGACTACACGGCCTACTATGAGGGCGAGATGCTGGTGGGCCTGACGATGGTGTTGCGCCTGCCCCGCTACAATTGGTTCTGGTACTTCGCCGTCAGCGAGGGGCTGCGCGGCAAGGGCTATGGGCAGAGCATCCTGTCGACAATACTTGACAAATACCGCGACATGCGTCCGTTTATCTTGGACATCGAGTCACCCCTGCAGCCCGATGCGCCCAATCCAGATCAACGCCGGAGACGCCACGCTTTCTACTTGCGAAACGGCCTGAAAGACACCGGCGCCAATCGCACCTATAATGGCATCACCTTCACCATCCTGTCAAGCAGCGAAGCTCCATTCACCCAACAGGACTATGAAGACATCGTCACCGCCTTGCGTGCTGCATGGACCAACATGCCCGGCAATGGTAACCAATCAGACTGATAAGACAATTTAACCTTTCTTGTTTGTCCGTTTCAAGGTATAGGGCTACCTTTGCCAGTATGAAGCGGGTTTTATCCATAGCCATAGCAGTTGTTGCCCTTATCGGGGCGGCCCAGGAGAATCAGACGATCAAACTTCAGTTTGACCGGTCCACTATCAGTCCGCAGTTCACCCAACCCGAACTGCCCACCATCACTCCCGCCGGCAACATCAAGCCCACTTTTAATGCCAATCTACCCACTGCCGCTGACCTCAAGTTAGACTTTAACAAGCACTTCTCAGACTCTATTGCCATCTATCAGCCGGAATGGAACAGCAATCTCACTCCCCTGCCCAAATTCCGTTACGACACCAACCCTTATAGCCGCGACTGGTCAGCGGGCGGTGTCATCACCCGCGTGGGCAATGGCTATCTCACGGGTAGCGGGAGCCACACGACCTATCCTGGCATGGGCAACATGGCAAGCGCCAGCGTGGCTTACACGATGCCGATGGGTGACCGTTTTCAGATCACAGCGGGCCTGACTGGCAGCAAGTACCACTTTGACCGCGCGGCGTGGAACGATTACGGCGTGTTCGGCAATGCCTCGTTCCGCCTGAATGACCGCCTGTCGCTCAATGCCTTCGGGCAATACTATGTCAATCAGCGGTATCACTCGGTAGCAGCCATGCCGTTCCTGGGCAGTTCATCCTATGGTGGCACCCTGGGTTGGCGTGCCAGTGACTCATTCTCGCTTGACGTGGGGGCACGCCGCATCTACGACCCTTATACAGGCCAATGGCGTACCCTGCCTGTTGTTCAGCCCACAATCAACCTATTCGGTGCTCCGATCTCGTTTGACGCAGGCCCGCTCATCTATCAATTGCTTGACAATTTATTGGGCAACGGCAAGAGTAACCGCGATTGGGGTGACCCGCGCTATCGCCCTGTCACCGTCCCCAACGCCATCAGTAACCAGCCCGGCTTCAACCCCAACAGTCCAGTACCCATTCCCGACGCATTCCGCCATTGACCTCAGCTCAAACCAGATAGCTGGGACAATAGAAAAGACATCTCTAAAAACCTAAGATTATGGTTGAAGTAATTGATTTATTCACCTGGTTTTAGTGTTTTTTAGCCGTGTGGATTTTGGCAGGTGGGAAAATGTGAGTAATTTTGCACATTAAACCAATCTGTAATGGTTTTCCATCAGACGGCATGGTAATAAAGAGTACAATAGAGGATATCATAAGGGAAGATTTGGCCGACATCTGGTCGATCTTGAACAGCGAGGAGAAGCATCTCATCGCCGAGAACTTTGTCATCCATAATTTCCGTAAGGGCCAGATCATCTATGCCGAGAAAGACGAACCTCAGTATCTGTGGTGTCTCATCAAGGGCAAGGTCAAACGATTCAAGAACGGCATGGGTGGCAAACAACAGATCCTGCGCCTCTATCGTCCCATCCAATACTTCGGTTACCGCGCCTGGTTTGCCAAAGAGCCTTACGTGGCGAGCACCATGGCCATTGAGCCGTCCCAAGTGGGTTGCCTACCCATGACAGTGGTGAAACAGCTCATCGACGGTAACATGAAACTGGCATGGTTCTTCATCCACGAGCTGTCCAAGCATTTGGGCGGCAGCGACTCCAAGGTGGTTACCCTGACCCAGAAACACATCCGTGGCCGTCTTGCCGAGGCCCTGTGCATGCTCGTCGACAACTACGGCTATGAGGACGACGGCAAGACGTTGAAGATTTATATGGCGCGTGAAGATCTCGCCAACCTATCGAACATGACCACCGCCAACGCCATCCGCACACTCTCCACCTTTGCCCAGGAACGTATCATCACTGTTGACGGTCGACGCATCCGTGTCGTTGATGAGTCCACATTGCGCAACATCAGCCGATTCGGATAACGCCCCTCACGACGCTATGATCATCGCACAGCAGAAACGCCAAGAGAATATCGCCGAGTACCTCCTGTACCTGTGGCAGGTCGAGGACTTGCTGCGTGCCTGCCATCTGGATATCGACATGGTGGACAAGGCAGTCATTTCCCGATATGACGTGGACGATAAAACGCGTCACGAAATCAGGGAGTGGTATGAGTCGCTCATCAAGATGATGGAACTGGAGAACGTGCGCGAGCGGGGCCACATCCGTGTGTGCCACAATGTGCTCATCCGCCTGAATGACCTGCACCAGCAACTACTTGCCGACCAGGGCCGTTTTCCCGAGTACCATGCCGACTACTATCGCACCCTGCCCCACATCGTGCAATTGCGCGCCTCGCTACCCGAACAGGAACGCCCCAGCGAACTGGAAACCTGCTTCAACGCGCTCTATGGCGTGATGATGCTGCACCTGCAGGGAAAAGAGATTTCACAAGATACCGCAGCTGCAATCTCACAAATCTCACACTTCATCGGCATGCTCGCCGCCTATTACAAACGCGACGAGGAACAACCCTTGTTCGGCGATGACCTAAATGACAATTGACAATGAAGACAACCAACATACTCATTACCGGTGCCAACGGCCAACTGGGCCGCGAGATGCGTAACGTGCTGACTGGTGACCAACGATTCAATGCGGTCTATACCGATGTGGCTGGCAATGACATCGTGATGCTTGACATCACCGATGAAGCTGCCGTCGAGCAGATGGTAAATGACCATGCCATCAACGTCATCGTCAACTGTGCCGCCTATACAGCCGTTGATGCCGCCGAGGACAACGAGCCGCAGGCCGAACGCCTCAATGCCGATGCCGTGGGCATCCTCGCCCGCGTTGCCAAGCGCCATGGCGCCCGCATGATTCATGTCTCGACCGACTATGTGTTTGACGGCAAGGTCTGCATCCCCTATACCGAGGAGATGCCCACCTGTCCTCAGTCGGCCTATGGTCGCACCAAGCTCGCTGGTGAGCGCCAATTGCTTGATGCCCTGGGTGACGATGCTGTTATCCTGCGCACTGCATGGCTTTATTCACCCTATGGCAAGAACTTTGTCAAGACGATGCTCGCCCTGGGTAAAGACAAGCCAGCGTTGAAGGTAGTATTTGACCAAGTGGGCTCCCCCACCTGCGCCCACGACCTCGCTCGCGCCATCGTCATCGTGATGAGTGCAGATCAATGGCATGGAGGCATCTATCACTTCAGCAATGAGGGCGTCATCTCATGGTATGACTTCACCAAGGCCATCCACCGCCTGGCAGGCATCACGGGCTGTGACGTGCAGCCATGCCACAGTGACGAGTTCCCAGCCAAGGCCCATCGTCCCGCCTACAGCGTGCTGGACAAGACGAAGTTCAAGACGACCTTCGGCGTTACCGTCCCCTATTGGCAAGACAGCCTCGAGGAGACACTCCACCGACTTGGCAATAACAACTGAAAACTGACAATTAAAAACTGACAACTCAATATGTCTTTAACAACCGAAATCACCCGCCGCCGCACCTTTGCCATCATCAGCCACCCTGATGCCGGCAAGACGACATTGACCGAGAAGCTGCTGCTCTTCGGTGGTGCTATCCATGTGGCAGGCGCCGTGAAGTCCAATAAGATCAAGAAAACCGCCACCAGCGACTGGATGGAGATCGAGAAACAACGTGGTATCTCGGTAGCCACCTCGGTGATGGGTTTCAACTATGGCGATTACAAGATTAATATCCTCGACACCCCTGGCCACCAGGACTTTGCCGAGGACACCTACCGAACACTGACAGCTGTTGACAGTGTCATTATCGTGGTCGATGTCGCCAAGGGCGTCGAGACCCAGACGCGCAAGCTGATGGAGGTGTGCCGTATGCGCAACACTCCTGTCATCATCTTCGTCAACAAACTTGACCGCGAGGGTCGCGACCCGTTTGATATCCTTGACGAGCTGGAACAGGAGCTGCAGATCGATGTGCGTCCCCTGAGTTGGCCCATCAACATCGGTGCCCACTTCAAGGGGGTCTATAACATCTATGAGCACAACATCAGCCTGTTCAAGCCCGACAAACAGCATGTGACCGACCGCGTCGACATCAGCGACATCAATGACCCTGCCATCGACCAGGCTGTCGGCAAGGCCGATGCCGAGAAACTGCGTGCCGATATCGAACTCATTGACGGCGTCTACCCTGACTTCAATACGCTCGATTACCTGGATGCCAAGGTGGCACCCGTGTTCTTCGGCTCGGCGCTGAATACGTTCGGCGTAAAGGAGTTGTTGGACTGCTTCGTGCGCATTGCACCGTCGCCCCGCCCCGTGAGCGCTATCGAGCGCACCGTGGAGCCTGGCGAGGACAAGTTCACGGGCTTCGTGTTCAAGATCCACGCCAACATGGATCCCAACCACCGCAGCTGCATCGCTTTTGTCAAGGTGTGCTCAGGCGTGTTCCAGCGCAACGGCAACTACAAGCATGTGCGCAGTGGCAAGAGCTACCGCTTCAGTGCTCCCACCGCGTTCATGGCCCAGAAGAAGGAGATCATCGATGAGGTCTATCCTGGTGACATCGTGGGTCTGCCTGACAACGGTATCTTCAAGATTGGTGACACCCTGACCGAGGGCGAAGAACTGCACTTCCGTGGCCTGCCCAGCTTCTCTCCCGAGATGTTCAAGTACATCGAGAATTCTGACCCGATGAAGACCAAGCAGCTCAACAAGGGTCTGGAACAACTGATGGACGAGGGTGTAGCACAGATGTTCATCAACCAGTTCAACAACCGCAAAATCATCGGCACCGTGGGCCAGCTGCAGTTTGAGGTCATCCAGTACCGCTTGCTGCACGAGTACGGCGCCCAGTGCCGTTGGGAACCTATCCATCTGTACAAGGCATGCTGGATCGAGAGTGACGATGAAGAGGCGCTGGAGGCGTTCAAGAAACGCAAACACCAATTCATGGCGCTCGACCTGGAGGGACGCGATGTGTTCCTCGCCGACAGCAACTACGTCCTGCAGATGGCACAGCAGGATTTCCCGAAAATCACCTTCCACTTCACAAGCGAATTCTAATACATTAAAAAAATCACAATAAGACTTGAAACTAACAACTAGAAACTAGAGACTAGGGACTAGAAACTAAAAACGATAGCAATGGAAAGACTGAAAAAATTATATGAACAATTTGTGGGTAGCGAGCCCACCGAGGTTGTCCTGATGGACAAAGCCGGCTCCAACCGCCAGTACTACCGCATGCACGGCGAGCGCTCGATTGTCGGCGTCATCGGCGAGTCACGCGAGGAGAATGACGCGTTCATCTATATCGCCAATCACTTTCTCAAGCAGGGACTGTCGGTCCCCGAGGTCTATGGCGTCAGCGAGGACCACATGGCATATATTCAGGAAGATCTGGGCAAGAAGCCCGAGAACATCCTGTGGAACAAGATTCGTCGTAGTGCCATCACCCATGCCTTTGCCAGCGACGAGAAAGAATTGCTTCGCCGCACGATGCGAGACCTGGTAGACATCCAGTTCCGCGGTGCCCAGGGATTTGACTACAGTCACTGCTACCCTGCCCAGTGCTTTGACGAGCGTTCCATCAAGTGGGACCTGAACTATTTCAAATATTGTTTCCTTAAGGCCACTGGTGTGGTTTTCAACGAGGACAAGTTGGAAAATGATTTTGAGAAACTGACCCGCGACCTGCTCGCAGTGCCAAGCGACACGTTTATGTACCGTGACTTCCAGTCTCGGAACGTGATGCTCGTGGGTGATGCCGATCATCCCGCCGACTGCAAACTGGCATTCATCGACTTCCAGGGCGGTCGTCGGGGACCGTACTACTATGACGTGGCATCGTTCGTGTGGCAAGCACGTGCCAAGTACCCCGATGACTTGAAGAAAGACCTCGTCAAGGCCTATCTTGAGAAACTCAAGGAATATGTCCCTGCTATTGACGAGAAGGAATTCTATGACAACCTGCGACTATTCGTGCTCTTCCGCACCCTGCAGGTGCTGGGCGCCTATGGTTTCCGCGGCTACTTCGAGAAGAAACCAGACTTCATGAAGAACAGCATTGTTCCCGCTGTGGCCAACCTGCGCAAACTGGTGATTAACAAGCCGTTTACCCAGTATCCCTACCTGAGCCTCGTCATTGACGAACTGGTCAACCTCAAGGATTTTGTCAGCGAGGACAAGGGCTTGACAGTCAGGGTTATGAGTTTTGCTTACAAAAAGGGCATTCCTCACGACTCGTCGGGCAATGGTGGCGGCTTCGTGTTTGACTGCCGTGCCCTGAACAATCCCGGCAAGTATGACAAGTACAAGGCATTCACGGGCCTGGATCAGAACGTGATCGACTTCCTCAAGAAGGAGAGCACCATCGACAAGTGGCTGGAGCATGTCTATGCCCTGGTTGACGAGTCGGTAGAACGTTACGTGAAACGTAATTTCACTGACCTGATGGTGTGCTTCGGCTGTACGGGTGGTCAACACAGGTCTGTCTATGCCGCCGAACATCTGGCCGAACACATTCACGATAAGTTCAACGTGCGCGTCGAGTTGTCTCATCGCGAGCAGCCTGACCACGAGCGCGCCCTTAACCCTGTTGACAAGCAATGAAAGCACTGATATTTGCTGCTGGACTGGGCACACGCCTGCGTCCCTTGACCGACGACCGCCCCAAGGCAATGGTCGAGATTGCCGGCAAGCCGATGCTGCAACACGTTATTGAGCGTGTGGCAGCTGCCGGATTTGACGACATCACCATCAACATCCACCACTATGGGCAGATGATCATTGACTTCCTGGAGAAGAATGACAACTTCGGTCTCAATATCCACATCAGTGATGAGCGCGGACTGTTGCTCGACACGGGAGGCGGCATTCTCAAGGCCCGCCAGTGGCTGGATGGCGACGAGCCGTTCCTGGTGCACAACACCGACATCATCAGCACGCTGGACCTGAAGGCGTTCTATGACTACCATGTGGAGCACGATGCCCTGGCAACCATCCTCGTCAAGGAGCGCAAGACACAACGCTATTTCCTGTTTGACGAGAATGACCGCTTGTGCGGATGGACCAACAAGGCAACGGGAGAGTACAAGCCCGATCCCGAGAAGCTGCAGGGTCGCGACCTGCGGGAACTGGCATTCGGCGGCCTGCACGTCATCTCGCCGCGCATCTTCCCTCACCTGGAGCGTTATCGCCGTCAGGAAGGTGAGAAATTCTCGATTACGCCATTCTATGTCAACGAGTGCAAGCACTACCTCATCCACGGCTATCATCCTGACACCGACTATCAGTGGCTAGACATCGGCAAACCCGAAACCCTAGCTCAAGCACAGGAATTGTTAGGTAACGATTAAACTTTTGGGCTTATAAATCCATCTAAACTGAAAACGGCGGCCACGCCAAGGCGAGGCCCTACAATAACAACTGAATATGAAAAAGACATTAATTATCGCAGCCATCATGCTGCTCGTGGCAGGCTCTGTATCACTTGATGCCCGCACCAAGAAAGCCACGACCAAGAAGGCCGCCAGCGCCACCCAGGTCATCTACACCGGCGACATCGCCAACAAGGTCATCGGCTACAACGGCACCACGCCGCTCAACATCACCATCAAGAACGGTGTCATCGAGAACATTGAGGTGCTCCCCAACCAGGAGTCACCCAACTACCTCAAGCGCGCCAAGGATAAGGTGTTGCCCCAGTATATCGGCAAGACCGTAGCCGAGGCCAAGAAACTGAAAGCCGACATCGCCACTGGTGCCACCTACACCAGCGAAGCCCTTATCAAGAACATCCAGATGGGCCTCGACCAGGCAAAATCATCAACTGCCAAGAAAAAAGCCGGCACCAAAGCTGCCACTAAAAAGAGAGCCACCAAGAAACGCCGTTAACCTGCATGACGACATATCTTGAGTTAAAAGTGCCCATCAGCTTTGAGGACTCCTGGTTCAGAGAACTGAGAGGCCTCCTGCATGGTGTCAACATCCGTTGGCAACGGGGATTTTACCATATTACGATAGCCTTTCTTGACTATGCCCCCGACAACGTGGACCTGCGACCCGGCTTGAACGAACTGCTGAATAATACTGTAGCTCCTGCTATCACATTCGACATGCTTGACGCATTTGCCTCGGGACGTTACCGCCAAGTCATCCACCTCACGACCACCGACGCTCCCGAGGACTTCATGGCACTAGTCAAGGATATCAGGCTATTCTTCAAAGCAATGGGATGCAAAATCCAGTCAGATTTCAAGTTTCACGTCACACTGGGCAGGGTACAGGACCCGAGAATGAACGTCAATAAGCTACAGGACATCATCAGCCAAGTGGACTTACCCGACATCACTCTCGACCTCACCGACGTGGACTACCGCATTTTCAAGGACTACGGCAAGCCCCTCGCCCACTGGAAACTCGACAACTAAGCATTGTTTTTTCATCAAAAAAATGAGAAAAACTATCGCTGTTTCAAAAAATGGTTGTATCTTTGCACCGCTTTTCGAAATAATTTTTTAAAAACTAATTGTAATGTACTTAGATTCAGAGAAAAAGAAAGAGATCTTTGGCACTTACGGCAAAAGCAATACTGACACTGG
>JBGUJU010000043.1:0-32709 GCA_045114065.1 Sodaliphilus sp. | reverse complement strand
ACCAGTCTCCAGTCAATTCACGTTGATCTGGAACCCAATTTTACCGACTACGTGTTTGTGCTTGACTGTGCCGACGTAGACCAGGTGGCCATCAAGGGTGATAATTATCCGAACGACTATGGATCGATCGCAAACATCCAAATCCTAGCAGGTGATGCTAGCGAGCCTTCAAAACTCAAAGCCGTCAACGAGGAAGGAGATGCTGATTATCGCTTGATTACCGGTATTACCCCCGACAAGTTCTACACCGTTAAGAACCTGACTGCCGGTGGCACCTTCTTCTTCCGTGTGAAGGCCCATTACACCGATGACACCTGGAGTCCTTGGAGCAAGGCCAAGACCGTTATCCTGCATGGTGGCGACCACGATTATGCGTTGGGCGACGTTAATCATGACAACAGTGTGAACATCAGTGACGTGACCGCCCTAATTAACTATTTGTTGAGTCCTGAGCAGCAGATTTGCACCATTTGTGCCGATACCGATGGTAACCAAGCTGTGAACATCTCGGATGTGACAAAACTCATTGAGTTCCTACTTACAGGAAGTTGGTCCGAGAACTAACATTCGATATTCTTCAATGAGTATGTTAAGCTGAGGCGTGAGCGCAAGCTCAGAATACCCTGCCCATAAAAGCTGACAACAGGCCCGCTGAATTTCAGCGGGTCTGTTTTTATTGTGTGTTTGATAGCAGTCTGGATTGCCCCTCCCGAAGCCTGACGGACAGCCCTTTCCAGGAAGCCGATGAGGCGCCCGACGGCGCAGAAAGGGGGGAGTGTCATAATTGCGACTAGGCAATATAACCGTGCTATCGCACGGGAAATTAAACAAATTATTAAATTAAAATTGATATTATTACATATTAATAAAAATTTTATAATTAATTTGATTAATTTGGCTTCGCCGAGCTAAAGGTTCCCGCCCGCAGGGCGGTTATTGTTCTAGTGGTTGAATTATAATAGACCCTCGAAATCAGAGGTTGAGATTATTCTAGTTTTTAAAATTATCATCTCATACAAAGTCCGCATTTTCTTTTGCCGTTTTCAACCATTTCATTAATTTTGCATTGAACATAAACTTAATGCGAACAACACATGGTAAAGATAAGTCGTTTACTCTATTTTACGGTGGCGTTTAGCCTTGTTTGTATGATATTGACTTCATGCAGCAGGTCGCCACGTTATAAAAATGACGGAAAACAGGTGACCTGGCAAGGAACGGATATCTGGGCTGGGCATTGGTCCAGGGTTGTTGATGCAGACCCTGCCAGTTTTGAGGATTTGGGTAACGGGTACGCCAGAGATGACCAAAAAGCATTTCTTGAGGGGAAGATCATCAAGGGCGCTGACGGAAAAACATTCAAATGCCTGGAGAAACCTTATGCTGTCGATGCCAACCATGTATTTCTTTTAGGCACCATGATGACAGGTGCCGATCCCAAGTCATTCAAGATACATGGACAGTACCTGACAGAGGATAAGAATGACTATTTTTGGCGCGGGAATCCCATACATGTGTCAGACAAAAAAACATTTGTCATCATAGGAGATAAGGATTATGATGGGACACAATGGGCGAAAGACAAAAACAACGCATATTATATGGGAAAACAACCCGTACCACTTGCAGACTACGACAGTTTTCATGTGATAAAAGAGACCGACAGTTATGGTTTACAAGGGCACTATGCCGCCGACAAATATCGGGTGTATTATGAAGACCACATTGTTGAGGGTGCCGACCCAGAGACATTCACTGAAGTAAACGAGAATGTGGGCCAAGACAAGTATCGGGTTTATTTACTATGGAAAGCCACGGTCGTAAAGGATTACAACCAATTATCAGAGATAAGCGGTTTTTATTCTGACGGTTCGCACATCTACACCCATGAATTTGAAATGGTAGAAGATGCTGACGCCCGTACTTTCAGACAATTTGGAAGCCAATGGTATGGCTATGGCAGTTGGTATGTGGATAAAGACCATGTATGGTGGCGTGAAAAACATGTGGTGGAAATGAAGGAAGTGAAGGAAGCAGATGCCGCCACCTTCCAACTTGTGCAGGTGTACAATTACTCCGATGGAACAACTGATACCTCTGAATCGTTTGCCAAGGATAAAAGCCATGTATTCTATCGTGGTTCCATCATACCTGGTGCCGACCCGGCAACGTTCGAAATCATTGATATTGACGGTTCCTTGACCACTTTCGACAAGAACCGCATCTATGAGGGCGAAAACTCGAAAGAGTTGCAGAAGTATTTGAAAGACAAATATGGAAGCGAACTAAAAGAAAAAAAGGGACAGTTCTTTTGACGTAAAATCCAACAACAATCAAGGGTTTAGTTTCATTTCAGGGCCCAATATTAACGCGGGGTGTGTCATAATTCATTCGCTGCAAATTGAGTCGCGCTTCGCGCGAGAAATTAAGCAAAATCATTAATAAAATTAAATAAAAATACCGTCTTGTTTAATTTTTATATAAATTTTGTTTAATTTGGCTTCGCCGAGCTAAAGGTTCTCGGCCGTATGGCCGATTAATAATCTCAAGGCGAATTATGACACAGCCCCTTTCCTGTGCGCCTGATAGGAGTCAAGTTTGCGTCTCCCAAAACCTTTAAAAACCTCTCGACGCCTGACGGACAGCCCTTTCCAGGAAGCCGATGAGGCGTTAAAGGGCGCAAAAAGGCGCCCAACGGCGCGAAAAGGGGGAGCGCACGCACCCCCGAGAAACACTCTATTTTTTTTGTTTTATAATAGTGGAGTCATGTAGATAGGCACCAAAATAGTTTCGCCATCGGTATGCAGGTCCTTGGTGTACAGCAAATAGCGTTTTGACACTTTGTCTGAGAATTTTCTGCAGAATTCGTCAAGTGAGGCATGTTTTTTATAACCTGACGACTTGACCTCGATAGGACAAAGTTTATTGCCACGTGACAGCAGGAAATCCACCTCATAATTGTGCTTGCCGCTGGGGGTGGGCCAGGTATAATAAAACAACTCATTACCAGCGGATTTTAGCATTTGGGCGACCACATTTTCATAGACATAACCCAAATCTGCACTCAGTTTGTCAGATAACAGTTTCTGATAGATGATATTCTCTGTCACTTGCTTATCCCAGAAAGCAAGCGTAATAAATAACCCTGTGTCTGCGACAAACATTTTATATCTGTCCCTATCTTTATGCAAAGCCAACCCCACCGATGGATCATTGGCATGGTAGGCGAAGTTAACGCAAAGGCTGTCCTCCAAGTCGGCAAGTAATTCGCTGGCATTAACATACTCGGATACGCGTCCCAAGGCGCCCGAAATCTGATATCGGGATGCATTGCCAGTTAATTGAGAGGGTATATCCATAAAGAGGCGGGAGATGTTACCACTCGGATCAATCTTGCGGAAATCATCGGCATAAAGTTCCAAAATCTCTCGCTTGGTTTGATCCACCTCACTCAGATTGTTAGTGTTTAGATAAGTGTTTACAGCTTGCGGCATACCGCCCACCAGCATATACAGGCGAAAATCCCTCAGCAGTTTGCGATTGACTTGGTCCCCTAAGGGGTGATACCTGTCAAACGCTTCACGAAGCATCGGGATAGTCGTTGTGTCTCCTAACGCCCAACGGAACTCTTCATAATTCATGGGATACATCGTTAAGCGGGTCTCTTCACTCGGAATGGTGATGTCTTTAACATTTTTCTTGATGGATAACAGCGACCCCGTTTCAATATAGTCATAGCGATGATCTTTCACTAGATACTTGACGGCTTGACGGACAAGTGGAGCCTTCTGGATTTCATCAAAAATAATGACCGATTGGCGCTCTATCAGTTTAACATTATAGATAAACTGAAGTTTCACGAAGAAGTCATTCAAGTCGGCAATGTTATCGACCGCTTCCCACAAGGCCTTAGGAGCATCATCAAAATTTACCACGATATAAGAGGCATACTCTCTTCGAGCAAATTCTTCGGCAATTGTGGATTTACCGACACGACGGGCGCCCTTAATCAACAACGCCGTCTCGCCACCCTTGCTCTTTTTCCATTTGAGCATCTGCTCATAGATTTTTCTCTTGAAAATCCTTATTCCTTTCTCCATTTCCTCAAAATGTTTGGTTGTTTTGAGCGCAAAAATAAGCATTTTTGGGCAAATCTCACAATCTTTTTATGGAAATTCTGTAGAAATCTCACAATTTATTTTGTCAAATTCTGTAGAAATCTCACAATGTTTAACAATTAAAAATCACATCAAACTGATAATCAGTTTGATGTGATTTCTGTGCGCCTGATAGGACTCGAACCTACACAACTTGCGTTACCAGATCCTAAGTCTGGCGTGTCTACCAATTTCACCACAGGCGCGGCGTTGCTATAGGCTAAGATGGGCTTGTGCCACCTAAGCGGGTGCAAAGGTAGTAAAAAAGGCTTTAGGTTTTAGTTTTTAGGCCTTAGTTTTTTTATTTCTGCCTTTTTATGACCCGGTTTATACACATGGCCACGCCAAGGCGAGGCCCTACTATTGCTGCTGGATGTCGGCGAGGATCTGTTTGAGTTGCTCGTCGGCGGCGGTGAGTTTCTTGCGGCAGATGTCAAGGAGTTCTTTACTGCGCTTGGTGTAGGCAGTGAGGTTGTCGATGCTGCACTGTGGGTCCTGCATCTTCTGCACAAGCTGTTCGAGCTCGGTAACGGCTTGGGTGTAGGTCATTTCTTTATTCTCTTCCATTTTCTTAAAAACTACGAATTATGCGAATTAAACTGATTATTTGGCGTCCGCGTTCTTTTTAAAAACTACGAATTGCGCGAATTATACTAATTTGGCATCCGCGTTCCTTTTTTATTCTTCCGAATTGCGCGAATGGCTTCTGCGACATTTTTGTCAGCGAATTATACTAATTTGGCATCCGCCTTCCTTTTTTATTCTTCCGAATTGCGCGAATGGCTTCTGCGACATTTTTGTCAGCGAATTATGCGAATTTGGCATCCGCATTCCTAACGACTAGTGACTAGTGACTAACCAGTGACTTCATCTACGGTGGCGGAGGCGGTGCCGTCGGCAAATTGCATGGTGACCTGTTCGCCTGGGTTGATCTGGCTGGCTGCGGTGACGCACTTGCCGCCTGCCCATATCAGCGAATAGCCTCGCTGCAGGGTGTTGACGGGGGAGAGCAGGGCGGCTTTTTCGTCCAGCGCCTTGAGGCGTTGCTGCTCACGTTGGATGGCGTGCTCTACAGCTCCGCCCATGCGCTCCACGGCTCGCTCTAGTCGGGTGCGCTGGTTGGCAATCAGGTTGTTTGCCACCAGCGGGATGTTCCTGGCGTGGTTGTCGAGCCTGATGCCGTTGGTCTCAATGATGCGTCGTGCCGTAGCTGGGATCATGCTGGTGAAATAGGCCAGTTGTTCCCTTGCTTGGCTGACGGTGTCGCGCGCGGCAGTGACGACAGCTTCCTGGAGTTCGTCGAGGTGGGCCAGGGCATTGGTGCCTCGATTGATGAGCCACTCGGCGGCTGCTGTCGGCGTCTTGACCCTGATGGCAGCGACATAGTCCAATACCGTCTCGTCGCGGTCATGCCCGATGCCGACGATGACTGGCAACGGGAACTGGGCTACGGCGGCAGCCAGGTCATAGTTGTCAAACGAGTTGAGTTCGGATGTCGCGCCGCCGCCGCGGATAATGACCACGCAGTCAAACAGGTCGATGTGGTTGTTGATGCGGTCGAGGGCGGCCAGTACGCTGGGCACGGTCTGCGCTCCTTGCATCATGGCTGGGAACAGGCAGGTATAGAACTGCAATCGGTAGGGATTGTTGTGTAGCTGGTTCATGAAATCCCCATAGCCGGCTGCTGTTGCCGACGAGATGACGGCGATGCGTTGTGGCACATCGGGCCATGACAGCTGCTTGTTCATCTCCATGATGCCCTCTCGGGCGAGGTGGGCGAGGATTTCGCGGCGTTGCCGTTCCATGTCGCCCATCGTATAGCTCGGGTCTATCTCATTGATGACCAATCTGAAGCCGTAATGCTTGTGGTAGGTTGCCGTGACCTTGACCATCACTTTCATGCCGTTGGCCATCGGCTGTCCCGTGGCATTGAGGAACTGATGATACAGCATTCTGTAGGTGCCAGCCCACATCACAGCCCCCGCCTTGGCAATCGTGTCGCCGGCGTTGTTCTTCTCGATGAGTTCCAGATAGCAGTGGCCACTCTTGTTGAGGTGCATATCGACAGTCTCGCCGATGACCCACTGATTCTGCAGGTCGCTGCGGCTGTTGATGGCATTCTCTACTAGGGCATTGAAAGCGCTCAAGGTCATTCCTTGAGGCGGTTCATGAAACAGTTGTCCTTGCATGGCTACTTGAGGGGCTTGATTTTCAGGCCGTTGAAACGGTAACGGATGGATGGCTTGAAGTACTGGGCAAACCGCTTGTACTCGCTGGGAGCAAGGAACTGCTCCAGGCCGTGGCTCGCCTCGATGATGTCGTGTTTCTCGCCAGTGAAGGTGAGTCGGATGAGCGAGAAAATCATCTGGTCCTGCAGATCAAGGCGCAACTCGTGCGGCATCTTGCCGACAATGAAGTCGTCGATGGCAGGCATGCTGAAGAGTTTGTCGCTGGTGAAGCGCTGCCAGTGTACATTCCACTGGGTGAGGCGGCTGTCGGGCACGGGGGTCATCACCGTCTCGATCACCGTGATGACGGTATCCTTGCCGGCGGTCCTCATCAGCATCTCCACCACACGGCTGTTGCTGGTCTGCACCTTGAGGTAGGTGCTGTCCAGCTCCAGCAACCGGCTGTCGCCGCTCAGGTTGTTCACGATATCAACGACCTGTCCACTGTTGTAATAGTCCACCATGTCCAGGCGGTTGGTGCGTGTCAGCAGCGGAAAGATCGTGCCCGGTTCTATGCCGAACAGATCGGCAATCGTGCGTGCCGATGCCGTTGATGGCAGCAGAGCCGTCAACAAGGCGATTATAGTCAGTAACCTGCTCATTCTCAGTTGGCAACTAATGTTTTTAAAACATGGTAGCGTGTCATAAAACATTCAAAGTTAATGAATCGCGCTTCGCGCGAGAAATCAAACAAAATTATTGAATCAATTTTTATAAAATTTTTGTTTAATTTCTCGGCCGTTAGGCCGATTAAAAAACCAGAGGCGCATTATGACATGCCACCATGTTGTTGGGTTAACGGCGCTTTACTTGCCGCCGTACTGTTTCTTGACCTCGGGCAGCCACTTCTGGATGTCGGAGATGCGCGTTGCATGGCTCGGGTGCGAACTCATGAATTCGGGCGGCTCCTGGGTTGTCGAGGCCTGCATCTTCTGCCAGAAGGTGACAGCCACATCAGGATTGTAGCCAGCGATTGTCATGAGCACCAGGCCCATCTTGTCGGCCTCGCTCTCGTGCTTGCGTGAGAAGGGCTGCATCACGCCATACTGTGCGCCCAGACCATAGACCTGCTGCGCAATCTGCTGGGTGGCAGCGCTCTTACCGCTGGTGAGGATACCGATGGCATTGGCACCATATTGTGCGAGTACCTGCTGGCTCATGCGCTCGTTGCTGTGTTTGGCCACGGCATGAGCCACCTCATGGCCGATGACCACAGCCAACTCGTCGTCACTGCTGACGAGGTTCATGATACCCTCATAGACCACGATTTTGCCGCCGGGCATACACCAGGCGTTCACGTCATCACTGCGGATGAGGTTAAACTCCCAAGCGAAATTCTGCAACTCGCTCTCGAGTCCTGCATACTTGAGGTAGGCCTCGGTGGCGGCAGCGATGCGCTGTCCCACGCGGGTCACCTGGGCACTCTGGGTCTTCTTGCCCGAAATGGGGGCCGTCTGCATAAAGGTGGCATACTCCTGCAGGCTTGCTGCCAGCACCTCCTGGTCACTGACAAGATTCAACTGTTTGCGGCCGGTGATAGGTACCGAGCCACAGCTGGTGAGCAGAAAAGCTGCCAACGTCAGCATTGCAATAATCTTTTTCATAATCGATAGATCTTTATGAGTTATACAATAAGAAAATATACTTGTTGATTAGTGGGTTTGCACGACTTCGGTGGGAGGCAGTGTCTCGTTGCGGCGGTCGATGGCCTCGACCACGCGTGTGGCGAGCTGCTTGAAGGCAACGCCGCTCACGTCATTCATCCTCACCACGGGCTGTCCGTCATCACTGCCCTTGCAGATACTGGCGACCATCGGAATCTGGCCCAGCAGTTCCACGCCCAGCGTCTCGGCGAGCTGCTTGCCGCCGTCGTGACCGAAGATGTAGTACTTCTCGTCGGGGTGGGTAGCAGGGGTGAACCATGACATGTTCTCGACGATGCCGAGCACGGGGACGTTCACGTGCTCGCCCATGAACATGCTGATGCCCTTGCGTGCGTCGGCCAGCGCCACTTGCTGCGGAGTGGTCACCACGATGGCACCGGTGATGGCAAGTGTCTGTACCAGCGTCAGGTGGATGTCGCTGGTGCCGGGAGGCAGGTCGATGACAAAGTAGTCGAGCTCGCCCCAGTCGGCCTCGTTGATGAGTTGGCGCAGGGCATTGCTTGCCATAGCGCCGCGCCACAGGATGGCCTTCTCCTTGTCCACGAGGAAGCCCAGCGAGAGCATCTTCACGCCATATTTCTCCAGAGGGATGATCAAGTTCTTGCCATCCACCTCGTGCATGTAGAGCTGCTCGTCCTCGGCGCCGAACATCTTGGGCATCGAGGGTCCGAAGATATCGGCATCGAGCAGTCCCACGCGGTAGCCCTGCAGGGCGAGTGCGACAGCCAGGTTGCAGGCGATGGTGGACTTGCCCACACCGCCCTTGCCCGAGCTCACGGCGATGATGTTCTTCACGCCAGGCAGCGGGTCGACTATCTTGCGCACGGGGTTCTCCTGTGCGGTTTTCACTCCGATGTTGCCCTTGATGTCCACCTCGTTGCCCACATGGGCGAGGATGGCGGCTTCGGCAGCCTTGACAACACTCTTGATGAAGGGGTCGGTGGGTTTCTCAAAGGTGAGTGACAGGCTCACGCGGTTGCCGTCGATGCGGATGTCATCGTTCACCATGCCCATCTCCACGATGTCCTTTCCCGTGCCAGGATAGCGCACCGTGCGCAGGGCGTCTAATATCAGATTCGGATAAATGGTCATTTTTAGTTTTTAGTTGTGAGTTTTAAGTTTTTAGTCTTTAGCTTTTTAGTATTTGGGGCCGTGGCGGGAGCCACGGCATAGATTAACACTGTCGCTACTCGTCGTTCTCCTTGTCCATGAGTTGTGGCATCTGGATGTAGCCGCGGTTGTAGCTGCGGTAGGTGTCGGGCTCAATCTCGATGTCGGGTTCCACGAGCTCCACGCCATGCGGGAGGGCGAAGCGGATGTACTTGATGGTCAAGCCACGCTGCAGCCACTGCATCTCGTAATGCGTCTTGATGTCCAGGATGTCGTCGGCCATGCCGCTGGCATACAGGTCATCAGTGTCGGTCTCTACAGGCAGATGGTTCTCCTCGACCAGGGCGTGGGTGTAGGTGTAGAGGAACGGGCTGTCGGTCTTCAGGTGGACCAGGCCGCCGTCGCGCAGGATGTTGCGGTAATTATCCAGGAAGCGGGTCGAAGTGAGGCGCTTGTTCACTTTCTTCATCTGCGGGTCGGGGAAGGTGATCCAGATTTCGGACACCTCGTCGGGGGCGAACATCTTGTCGATCAGCTCGATGCTGGTTCGCAGGAAGGCGACGTTGCCCATTCCGAGCTCGGTTGCCATTTTTGCGCCCGTCCACATGCGGGCACCCTTGATGTCCACGCCGATGTAGTTCTTGTCGGGAAAGCGTTGTGCCAGTCCCACGGCATATTCGCCCTTGCCGCATCCCAGCTCGAGCACGATGGGATTGTCGTTCTTGAAATATTGTTCATTCCACTTGCCGCGCATGGGGCATCCGCCCTCTTGCGTCACCACAGCCCAGGGGAACTGGAACACACACTGCATGCGCTCCATGTCGGCAAATTTCTTGAGTTTGTTCTTTCCCATATTTTTTAGTTTTTAGCCGTTAGTTATTAGCCATTAGGTTTTAGCCTGCAAAAGGCTAAGCGCTAACAGCTGATGGCTAATGCATATATTAGGATGCAAATATAGCACATTTTCAATAAAACGTGAACAAATTCCCCAAAAAACGACTTTCTTAGGCTTTGACCTGCTGCTGTGTGGGAGTTTTAGGCTTAGATAGCCCCACCTTGCGCATGACCCATTTCTCAAGGGGGTAGGTCACATAGGACAGGGCGGTGGACAAGATGAACACGAGCACCAAGTCGAGAATGAAGTTGACCGGCATGATCGAGCACTTGATGAGGCCCGTCTGGTGCAGTCCATAGACAAACCACAGCACGAGGCTCTGGTACAGATAGATGGTATAGCCGCGCTCGTTCCAGATTCTGAAGATGGTATTGTAGGGAAACGTGATTCTCCTGAAGACAAGCGAGAGGAAGCACAAGATCATCACGCAGTAGGAGAGGTAAATCCAGTCGGGTGGGAACTTGTGGTCCTGAAGCGGGACGAAGTGGCCGCCGAAGATGAATTCATTGGCCAAGATGAGTGCCAAGGCCGTAACACCAATTATGGTCGTGATGCGCTCGCTGTCACGCTTGTAGAACAGGTAACCCGTCACCGTGAACACGTTGTAGCACAGCAGTTCGCGCAGGAAAGAAAGATCGGTAAAGCCTTGAACCAGAAGGAAAAGGATGACGCACATGGCCAGATAGACATAGCGGTTGAAGTACTTCATCACCTTGGTCTGCAGCGCGAGCGAGCAATACAGGATGATATAAACGGGTATGAACCACAAGTGGGCCATGAAGGGGCAATGAGGCAGATCCCAGCACAAGATGACATCCAGCACATCTGACCACGTGTAGGCGGTGACGTCAAACGGCAGCAGCCTGAAGTATTTGGTACCTTTCAGCAGCAGGGTGGAGAGGACGCCGATCACACCGAGCATCACGGCAGCGTAGATGTAGAAGGGGGCGATGGACCTCTTGAAACGGTTGACAAAGATGCCCCAAAGGGTGATTTTTGACTTACGCAGCGACATGGCAGAACCTGAAATGAAGAACGCTTGTGCTATCAAGAGAAGCACAAACGAGCGGTAGGGCTCTACTGCATTGCCCAGCCAGTAGGCATTGTGGGCGACGCAGGGAATGTGCATCATCAAGAGTGCCCTATAAATGTCAAGTTGCCGATCTCGCATTCAATTAGTCGTTGATAATCAATCTAGTGGCATCTGGTGTTGGCTTGGTTTGTGAAAACAGTGCTATGACCAGAATGTCCATATCGCCAATTCAGCCGGCAAAGATAGTAAATTTTTTTAGATTTTTTGCGAGGCGTTGGGAGCAAACCCAAAACTTAGTCCCACGGCGCCCTGTCGTGGAGCCAGCCGTATTGCCACTCGTGAGACGCAAAATTTTGCGTCTCTACTGTGCGGGTGGCAATCAGGGAGTAAAAACTTTTTACTACCTTTGTAACCTGACTAATATTGGATTGATATGAAAGAGCGACGTTATATCCTATTGGTACTAGGGCTGATGATAGCAGTTGTTGCCGTGGCACAGCCGCAGCGCAAGACCCTGAGAGAGTGGGGATTCCCGACGGGGATTTTCGCGCCAGGACCATATAATGCCATTACCGATGTGCCAGGTGTCACCGTGGGCCATGTGACCCTCATCGAGGGCGACAGCATCCGCACTGGCGTCACCGCCATCGTGCCGCATCAGGGCAACATCTTCCGCCAGAAGGTGCCTGCTGCCATTCATGTGGGTAACGGTTTCGGCAAACTGGCGGGCGTGACTCAGGTGCGCGAACTCGGTAACATCGAGACACCTGTCATCCTCACCAACACCTTGAGCGTCGCGGCAGGCATAGAGGGCGCCGTCCGCTACACGCTGATGCAGCCCGGCAACGAGCGCGAGAGGTCGGTCAACGCCGTGGTGGGCGAAACAAATGACGGCCGGCTGAACGACATCTGCGGCATGCACGTCACGCCCCAGATGGTCATCGATGCCATCAACGGAGCCCATGGAGGCCCCGTCGAGCAGGGATGTGTGGGCGCAGGGACAGGGACGATCTGCTTCGGTTTCAAGGGCGGTATCGGCACCTCGTCGCGCGTGCTGCCCGAGTCGCTGGGCGGTTACACCATCGGCGTGCTTGTGCAGACCAACTACGGCGGCATCCTGGAGATTGACGGTGTGCAGGTGGGTCAACGGCTCCACAAGCACGATTTCATCAATCACGTCCAGAAGACCGAGAATGTGGACGGCTCCTGCATGATGGTCGTTATCACCGACGCGCCCCTCGACTCACGTAACCTGGAGCGTGTCGCCAAGCGTGCCATGATGGGCATGGCCAAGACCGGCGGCATCGCCAGTAATGGCAGCGGCGACTATGTCATTGCCCTGTCGGTCGCCCCGGGTAACCTCATCGACAGCAATGCCAAGACCATCACTTCTACAGTGCTGGCCAACAGCGAGATGTCCTCTATCTTTGCCGCCACTATCGAGGCGACCGCCGAGGCCCTGTGGAACTCCTTGTTCATGGCCGAGCCGATGACCGGCCGCAATGGTTACCACGTCGATGCCCTGCCCGTGGAGCAGGTGCTCGAGATGCTGAAGGAGAATTAGAGTTAGAAGTTAGGAGTGATATGGAATACAAGATGTTGAGATACTGGGTATTTGTCCTGTTGGCATGGGCTATTTCGTTTGGGGCTACCGCAGGTGAGGAGGCGCGGGTGCGTGTGGGCCTCGCCTGGCAATCCAATGCAGCGGCCTATGAGCGCGTCGTCCTTTCCATTGAGGCGGCAGGTGGCGAGGCGGTGATTCTGCCGCAGCTGTGCCCAGCGGGATTTGACTACGACAATGGGAAAATCGGGGCGAAATATGTCGATGAATTCGGGGTGTTGCTTCAGCAGTATGCCGACATCGTCAAGCGCGACACCTACCATGGCACCGATGCCGATGCCCTGTTGGCTGGGGTGCAGGCTGTCGTTTTCCTGGGGGGCGGCGACATCAGTTCCACCCTGTTTGCCGTTCCGCAGCCGTGGCATGGCATTGCCGATGACAGCCCTGCCAACGCCACGCGTGACGTGTCGGAGTACCTCACCATGGCCTATTGCCTGGACCACGATATCCCGGTACTGGGCCTGTGTCGCGGCATGCAGATGCTGGGCGTCGTTTCGGGGGCGCCGCTCATTCAGGACCTGGGTGTTTACTTCGAAGGCCTGGGCAAGGAGTATCATTATCTGCACCGCATGCAGCGCGATGCCGAGGGCAAGCGCTACTATACCCCTCACGACGTCGTTGTCACCGACAGCGCCTCGCTGCTGCTTGCCGTTGCGGGCACTGATATCATCCGTGGTGTGCCCTCGTGGCACCATCAGGTGGTGGGCGACGTGACGGGAACCCCCTTGCGGGTGACCGGTGTGACGCCGACCGATGGCGTTGACATCATCGAGGCCATCGAGCGCACCGACAAGACGTTTGCCCTGGGTGTGCAGTTCCACCCCGAGGAGGCCATCAAGAAACACTTGAAAGACGAGCGCGATGCCTACCGCTTCATGCCCCTCGAGGAAGCCGTCAAGTATTTCACCGCCCTCATTGCCCATGGGCAGAAAGGCCGAAAGTTCATCCCGGGTCGCGCCTATACCCGCTCGGACACAACGGTTTACAACAAGACTGCCGACGAGTGCTACAATTTCTTTGCCGTGCTTGGTCATGACGAGCAAGGTTCTCTTGACGGTGCTACTGCCGAATTGTCGCTGCTGCTCAACTTGTTTGAGCGCCGCCACCCCGATGCAGGTGATGTGTCGATACAGGAAATCGCCAAGTGGGCAACCGAGTGCGGCTGGTTTGCACACGCCAGCCGTCGTTGGGAAAAGACCGCAACGCCCGAGTATCTGGCCGTGGCGAGGAACGTCCTGGGCGGCAATCGCGTCTTTCCGTCAAATATCGTTGAGCACGATTGCATGGAGGATTTGGCCTATATCGAGACCAATGGGGTGAGGTATAGCCCCTACGAGCGGGACAAATATGTGAGTGGCGTGACGGTGTGCTATCAAGCGCCGGTGCATGAACACAAAGGACGTAGATTCGGCTTCAGGAAACCCGTGCACTGGGTGTTCTACAGTTTCCCAGCCGCTAAGAGTGACCCCTTCGGTTGGTTGTGCGACGAGGGGTGTGGTCATGAGAACGTGACCAGCGAGGACGACATCATCAGGTAATCGTTGAGGATAACAGGACGGGCCGTTGTCAATGCTGGCCGCCACGGGAGTGGCGGCACAGTCGACCCTGCTGGGGTGTCATAGTTGGCCCTGCTGGGGTGTCATAGCGGTTGCATCGATGCCCCTCTAAGATTAGGGAGATGGGGTTTTATTAGAGTAGCACGAGGGGCATCTCGAGAGGTGCGTCCTTGAAGAGAAATTCTGTTAATTGGTTGATAGTGAATGTCGTCTCGATGCTGGTGCAGCGGGAGATGCGGCAGACTGTGCCGCCCTGGATGGCATAGCAGCCGTTGTTGTCGCTGATGTGCTCGTCGCCCGAGACATGCAGTTTCAGCAACAGGTCGGGATGGGCGGCGGCATGTAGCTGAAGGGCTGCCATGACATTGATGACGCGCACCATGCCCTTGTAATGGGGCTTGACAAGGTAATAGGACTTGTCAAATCGGCTATAGACCTGCAGCGCCTGCCACCTGTTCTCGTCCTGCAGCAGGACACAGGGCCTTGAGCGCTGCCACTGGTCATAGGCCTCAAAGCCGTTTTCCACCACATTCTCGTCCATCAGCGGGGCGATGCCGACTTGGGCATAACCCAGTTTCTCGTACATCTCCTGCAGGCCAGGTTGCTCAATCAACAGGGTGGAGAACACCTTGCCCTGACACAGCAGGCCGCGGTGCATGTACTTGAACAGACGTGCCATCAGGTGCTGGCCGCGCCACTCGGGCAGGGTGCCCACGGCGTAGAGATAGACGGCATCGGCATGCTCGCCGTGATAGAGCAGGCGATAGGGCTGGGCCTGGGCTGCCGACACGACTTCTCCCTCCTGGCTGCGGCAGTAGTTGCCGGCGGGGCTATACACGTGAGAGAAGAAGATGTCGAGCGCCTCGACGCTGTCGTTGAACACCACCTGCATCAGGTGGCGAGCGCCTTCACGTCTGCGTTCCTCCTTGATGACGGATTGTTCGGGTCGTGAGATGGCGCGGTCTTTCTTGATCTGATAGGCAGGGTGATAAGATGACTTGGCACGTCGCAGTCCCGGCAGTCCCAAGTCCTCCTCAAGGTTGATGTAAGTGTATTGCTCGGGAATCTGTTGCATAAAGTTGTGACGCACAACGGTATAGACGCCCTTGTAGGCGATGTCGCCCTTCTCGACACACAGGTCAAAGGTGTTGCCGTTGATGGGCACGCCATAGGTGAACGCCACCATCTTGCCATCCACAAACACCGCCCCGCCGATGGCACCGAAACGCTCCCAGTTGTTGAATACCTGGCTAATGGACTCGCGCTCCATCACCTTGCTGTCGGCTCCCTGCAGGTGGCCGATGGCCTCGGCATTGTCGCTCCAGTGCTGTAGCAGTTGCAGGCACTCGGGAAAGAGGCTGGGCTCCAGCGGGCGATATTCGTGATTGGGATAGAATCGTGGAAACTGGTACAGGTGCTGGCGCTTGGGGCGCATCTCCTTGCCCTCGAGGGCGATAATGTTTTCCCTGAGGCAGATGTAGTCATAGCGCTCGGTCATCGGCTCGGAGAACTCAAATTCGCCCGGGAACACGCGTTGCAGGAAGTCGATTCCCTGCTGGTTCAGGTTGGTGATGCTGAAGGGCTGGTGATGGGCAAAGCACTCGTCGCGCAGGGCACGGATGACGCACTCCAAGCAACCGTCGCCCGCCTCGGACAGGCGTGGGTGCTCGACTCCCTCGGGTACAGGCGGCAGCGGCATGGTATGGGTGTATTGTCCGCCATAGATGAACCGCAGCACCAGGTACCCCTTGACGATGGCATATTCCAGCCCGAAGTGGTTCCAGGTGAGCAGGTTCACGCTGCTCCATTCGCAGCCCTGGACATCTTCCCACCGCAGATAGGAGCGGAAGATGTCCAGGTCCTCAAATTCTATCGCCTTATACTCAATCACATGAAGCGCATTAATCTGTTATTTTGGTAGAGGTTTTGTATCCCAGTTCTTCCAGTTCTTTCTTGCTGCGCTCCTTGCAGTGCAGCCCCAGGCGGTCCATCTTGTATTCGTGGTCACCAGTAACGGTAATGCGCACAATCAGGTCATCGCCGCCATTGGGATGGTCAACGAAGTTCATCGACGGCATGGTGATGTGGTGAACATCGCCAAAATCTCTCTCGTCCCACGCGTGTACATGCCCCCAGAAGGCGATGGTCGTCTTCCAGTCTGCCAACTTGTCCAGGATATAGTACATCTCTTCTCGGCAATAGGTCGATGCGAACTCGTTGAGTGATGGCCTGAAGATGTTGGTGTGGGTGAAGACAAAGGTATTGCGGATGTTCTTCTTGTCACGCCAGAAAACGCCATCATCAATCTGCTCAATCTGGAAGTCGCCCAATGTGCCGTTGGCCGAATCCAGGAAAATGAAGCGATCAAATTTATTACCCACCTTGACAGTGAATTCATAGAACGAGCTCTTGAACAGTCTGCTGTACAAAGCCCATCCGTTGTGGGTGATATCGTGGTTACCCACTACAGGATAAAAGGGCAAGAATATGGGTACGATGGACATGTCATCTTTGCGATACAAGCAACCGGTCCTTGGATCTACATAGAACAGGGTGTCTATAACAGCTTCTCCTTCGTCAAGATATGGCTCCAGGTACTTATCCTGCCATTTTTCGGTGGCATAATAAAGTGCCTTTTCTGTATTGAAATAGTATTCAGCCTTGGTGTCGGCAAGGTCGCCCAAGTGGCAGCAGAACAGGTCGCCATCATTGATGCTGATATCGAGCATCTCTTCGAGACGGCCCGGGTCGAAGGTAATGTGGCTGTCGCTGCCCACAAGGAAGGAGTATTCCGTTACGGTGTCGGGCAGTTCTTTGTCCCATGCCACTTCATAGAAGGAATTGTTGACCAGTGACTGCTTCACACGGTCGTCAACACTGGTGTTGCCCATGAGCACACCCTGGGGGCTCACTTTTTCACATGAGGTGAATGATACACTTGCTGCGAGCAGTGCGGCTGCCATGAGGCTATATAATACTGACTTTTTCATTGTTATTTCCATCGAAAGATTAAACCAACTTTGCCTGTTGTCTCATATTTGCTTGCCAACTGGCTCATTGAGCCGGCAGGGCGGATATTGAACTCGCCGAACAATTTCCAACGGGGACTGAACCTGTAGTAGAAGTCCAGACCCCAGTTGATGTTCCAGTTCTCGTAGTAGAAGTCGTCATAGTTGCGGAATAGCACACCCACGTTCCAGCGGTTTGTGCGGGGCCTTAACGAAGCATGGGCGCCGAAGGTGAGCGTGAGAGGCTCGGTATAGTGGTCACCCATCATATTGTAGCCGATCAACGAGCCGCCCAAGGTGATGTCCCAGTAGCCACGCTCAAAGCGGACCGACATGTTGCCCACGTTCTCATTGGTGTTGAAGTCGTGGTAATGGTTGAACATGTACTCACCCGAGGCAAAAATGTGGAAAGACTTGACCTTCAAGTGATACTCGCCCTTGGCCTTGAAACCGTACAGCCCCTTGGTGTACTGCAGGTTGGCGCCGCCGTCCACGCTCCAGTGGTTGTTGAAGTAGTGCTTGTAGTGCACGGTGTTGCCGATGCACGGGCCCGTGATGATGTTTTTGCCTGTTGTCAGCGAGAGGGAAACCTCGTTCTTGTTCTCGCCGTCAAAGGTGCGGTCTCCGCTATAGTACTGTGCCGATGCCGAACCTGCAGTGGCACAAACCAGCAGTGAGAAAAATAATCGCTTGAAATGATTCATATCGATGATAGCTATTTGATTTGGTGGGGCAAAGATAGTTATTTTTTAAAAAAATAAGGCCTGCACCACTTGAAAAAATGATGCAGGCACTGTGACGACAATTATATTGTGTTATTTGAAACCCATTGGGCGGTAGATGGATGCCGCGTTCAGGGTCTCGTCCTTGCAGTAGCCCATGAGCGTGTCGAGGCGGTCGCTGCTATCGCCATGCAGGATGTTGTTGATGGTGTTCTTGCGGGCGACATTCTCGATCTGTCCGCCGCTCAGGTCAAAGGCCTTGGCGAGTGTCATGGCATCGGTATCGCTCAGTTCGGGAATCATCACCTGCCAGATGCGGCTGCGCACCGTGGCGTCGGGCTTCTCAAACTTCACCTTGTAGAGGAAGCGGCGCTCGAAGGCGTCGTCCAGATTGCTTTCGAGGTTGGTGGTGGCTATCATGATGCCGTGCAGGTTCTCCATCTCCTGGAGGATGATGTTCTGGATGGTGTTCTCCATCTTGTCCACGGCATTCTCGGCACCGTTCTTGCGCACGCCGAAGATGGCGTCCGCCTCGTTGAACAGCAGGATGGGGGCCAGTTCGCAGCGCTTGACCAGGTCGCGGTAGCGGTCAAACAGCGCCTTGATGTTCTTCTCGCTGTCGCCCACCCACTTGCTCTTGATCTGCGGCACATCCACGAGCATGATGCTGCGTCCCGTGGTGCGCGCCAGCTGATAGACGGTCTCGGTCTTGCCGGTACCCGGTGCTCCGTAGAACAGGCAGGCGAAGCCCGTGCGGAAACCGTTGTCTGCCATGCGTTGCTGGATCTGCACGAACTGCTTGTCGTCGAGGAAGTTGTTCAACTCGTCGATCTGCTGCTGCATCGCGTTGGGGTAGAACATCGACTTGGCCTTGATGGTCTTGGGCTCCATCAGGTTGCTCAGTTTCACGGTAGGCATCTCGATGTCGAGTTCGCACAGCAGCTCGCGCCTGGCCTTGTCGGTGAGGCAGAACATGGAGGAGTCGGCAGTGCCGTCGATGCATGCGTTCTCGATCCACCCCATCTGCATGAGTCGGTGAGTGCCGCCTGCCAGCTCCCTGACATTGCGCTTATAGGCAGCGCGCCTCTCGTAGAGATCATCGAGCTGGCCGGGTACAATCTGATGGTCATCCTCGTTGACCAGTCTGTGGCAGAAGTACGTCAGCAACAGCATATCGTTGTTGCTGAGCTTCATCTCGTGCATCTGACGGGCAAAGGCGATTTTCTTGCAGTTGTCCTTGAAGAGCTTGCTCAGGTCATCGCACATCTCATCGGGAGAGATGCTATCGTTGCAGAGCCACTCAAACCAGCTCCTCATGATTTCAAACAGCGTGAAGCAGTCCTCGACAAGAAGCGTGGGCCTGATGACGGCCTTGTTCTCCCTGAGTGCCGTGATGACGGGCTCGGGAACACCGAAGCCGTCGTGGTCCCTGTCGCAATAGCGCAGGAGCCTCATCTTGATCATCGCGTTGATGTCGGGACCGAAGGTCAGGCTCTTGACGTTGCTCATGTCCAGGTAACGGGGCAGTTCATAGTGGCTCACGTGGTGAGGACCGCACTCCAGCGTGATGCAGAACAGGATGGCCTGCCGTGGGGTAATGCCATAGGCGTCGGCGACAAGTTGGATCTCATCCTGGCATTGTGTCATGAACTTCTCGCTCAGCTGGGAGTTGCGAGCCTTGCCGACGATGGTCTCGATGGCATCCAGCAGAGTGAGTTGGCGCTTGGTGGCAGCCGTGGTTTGTTTCTTCTTTGTGTCGTTTTTCTTTTCCATTGTAAATCAGTTTGTTAGTAATCAATCTCTTGTTGGTGGCAGCAGTCAACGAGGGGGCGTCCCGGGTTGGCCGGGACGCGAGCTCATGGGGTGTGGACCGCGGTGATGAACGGTTGACACTCGTGTTGATGAGGCACTGGTCAACCGTTCGCGGTCGTGTGTGTCGCTTTTAGGCAGCGAGGGTGCGGTTTGTGGTGGCGGGTGTCAAGTGGAAATGCTTGATGAGCTTCTTGAGCAGTTCGTCGGTCTCTTCACGCGACAGGTTGAAGAAGCTGATACTGAGGTTCTCGAGGTCTCCCCAGCACTCGATGTTCTTGTTGTACAGATAATTGTGCACGCGGTTGTAGGTCTTGAATGAAGAAGTGGTAATCGTCGTCATAGTTTAAAATGTTTTTAATAATTAGTAATTTCTTAATTAAATATTAATCTCATACTATAAATTCAAGATTCAGTCCGATTCTTTGGATCGGTGCCCGCGATGGGGTGATGGATTGCCTCGTGTGTGGAGGGACGAGGTGCGGCGGCAGTTCAGAATGTTAGTGTTTCTTTTTCCTAAGGCACGTTTTGTCGTTGGTGCATTTCAGAGTTGGAACCTTGGACGTCACTGGGGCGTCGTGGTGGGGTACATTTCACATTCGTGGCGCAAAGGAACGGCGTGAGAGCGCAGTCTTTTTGCGTAGCCGAAATAATTTTCAATTTTTTTACATTGCAAATATAAATTCAACGTGTGCCTTTTTTGGGCACAAGTTAAAAATATTTTTGTAAAAAAGTTTGAGAAGGTTTATTCATACCGGATAAAAACACCGCAAAAATCGTGCCTAAAAGTGTTAAAATGCCCGTTGTCATGAAAAAAAATTATACCTTTGCATCAAACTATTAAAAAGAAGAGGAAATGATGATTCTGATGATTAAAATAAAGTCCCTGATACTGCTTGCCGTATTGACCATTATCGCTGTGTCATGTGCCAAAATTTTCAGTAAGGGGACCAAGAAAACAGCGATGATCGGTACCTATGCCAACATGGGCGTCGATGAGTTCCAGACCTTGATTGCCAATCCTGCCGTGCAACTGCTTGACGTGCGCACCCGGGATGAGTATGATGACGGCCACATTGCCGGTGCAACACTCGTGGATGTGAATGACACGACCTTTGTCGATCAGGCGATGGCAGTGCTTGATCCGCAGCGACAGGTGGCTGTCTATTGCCGCAGTGGACGCCGCAGCGCGCGTGCAGCCAGTCTGCTCACCGCTCGTGGATTCAAGGTGACCAACCTGGACGGTGGCGTGATGGCTTGGCAAGACGCCGGCAAGGCCCTGGTTAAGTGACAATGGAGCGCAAACACTATAATGTAGTGGCAGCTGTCGTCGAGGTGGACGGCAAGGTGCTGTGCATGCAGCGTGGCGAGTCGCACTACGACTACACCAGTCATCATTGGGAATTCCCTGGCGGAAAGATTGAGCCCGGTGAGACGCCCGAACAGGCCGTACACCGTGAGTTGCTCGAGGAAATGGACTTTGACGTCGAGGTGCATGAACTGTTGGCCACCGTCACCCACGACTACCCCGACTTTACCATCACCCTTGCCGCCTATCGCTGTACGGCGACCACGACGGCATTCACCATGCGCGAGCACGCCGCCAGCCGCTGGCTCCCCTGGGACGAACTGAAGACGCTACCCTGGTGTGCCGCCGACGAGAAACTGATTGCCCTCTTCCCCCAAGAACAACACTAGACAATCTAGATAAAACAAGAAATGGATGCCGCAAAGCATCCATTTCTTGTTGATATCTAAACCATTAGGCCTCCAGGTCGATGTTGAACTGCTCGTGCCAGGGCAGACCCTGCTTGTTGAGCACCTCCAGGAAGGGATCGGGATCAAACTCCTCGACGTTGTGTACGCCGGGCTTGCGCCACAGTCCCTTGAGGAACATCATGGCACCCGTCATGGCGGGCACGCCGGTGGTGTAGCTCACGGCCTGCATGCCGGTCTCCTCGTAGGCCTTGTGGTGGTCGCAGTTATTGTAGATGTAGTAGGTGAGGGGCTTGCCTTCCTTGTCGGTACCGCTGATGCGGCAGCCGATGCTTGTCTCGCCCGTGTAGTTCTCGCCCAGGTCCTGAGGATTGGGCAGCACGGCCTTGAGGAACTGCAGCGGCACGATTTCCATGCCCTGGTAGTTGATGGGCTCGATGCTTGCCATGCCGATGTCCTGGATCACGCGCAGGTGGGTCAGGTACTCCTCGCCGAAGGTCATCCAGAACCTGGCACGCCTCAGTGTGGGGAAGTTGATGACCAGCGACTCCAGCTCCTCGTGGTACATGAGGTAGCTCTCGCGCGGGCCGATCATGGGGTAGGTGAGGGGCTTGTGGATTTCCAGCGCGCCGGTCTCTACCCACTTGCCGTTCTCCCAGTAGCGGCCCTTCTGTGTGATCTCGCGGATGTTGATTTCGGGGTTGAAGTTGGTGGCGAAGGCCTTGCCGTGGTTACCAGCGTTGCAGTCCACGATGTCCAGCGTGTGCATCTCGCCGAAGTGGTGCTTGGCGGCATAGGCGGTATAGACGCCGCTCACGCCCGGGTCAAAGCCGCAGCCCAGGATAGCGGTCAAGCCAGCCTGCTCAAAGCGCTCGCGATAAGCCCATTGCCAGCTGTACTCGAAGTGGGCCTCGTCACGGGGCTCATAGTTAGCGGTGTCCAGATAGTGCACGCCGCAGCGCAGGCATGCCTCCATGATGGTCAGGTCCTGATAGGGCAGGGCCAGGTTGATGACCATGTCGGGCTTGTGGCGGTTGAGCAGGGCCACGAGTTGCTCCACGTCGTCGGCATCCACTTGGTCGGTGGTGATGTTGTCCTTACCGATGGCACGTGCCACGGCATCACACTTGGCGCGGTTGCGCGAGGCAATCACGATCTCGTTAAACACGTCAGGGTTCTGCGCGCACTTGTGGGCGCACACGGTGCCGACACCACCGCATCCAATGATAATGACTTTGCTCATATTTTCTATATCTTTGTGAGGATTCTAATCCGCAAATGTACAACAAATCAGTCAAGAAGCCAAACGTTGAAGGTGAAAAAGTAAATAAAATGGTGCCTATTCTCATTTGTCTATAAAAAAGGTGGATTAAGCGAATTTTTTTGCACGATTTACAACATTCAAGTAATTTTGCACCATCAAATCACACAGCTTATTATATCGAGAAATATGAAGAACATTTTTATCACTCTTGTGATTGCCGTGAGCTGCATGTTGCCTCTCGCTGCGCATGATGCCGTCATCAACGGCGTGCTGGTGGACTCCCAGGATACCACCGAGCTCATCGAGGCGACCGTCAAGCTGCTCATGACCAACAAGGACAGCACCATGGTCAAGGGCACCACGACCAACATGAACGGTGTATTCAACATCAAGGGTGTCAAGCCAGGTAAGTATCTGGTGCGCTTTTCCTATCTGGGCTATAACGATCTCATCAAGCACGTCACCGTCGGCGAGGACGGTCGCGACGTGAATATGGGTGTGGTTCAGATGGATCCCAACACCATCATGCTCAAGGAGACGGTGGTCATGGGTGTGAAGAGCCCCATCGTTGTCAAGGAAGACACCATCGAATTCAATGCCGACACCTATAAGACCCAGGCCAATGCCGTGGTCGAGGACCTGCTGAAGCGCCTGCCGGGCGTCGAGGTGGGCACTGACGGCAAGATCACAGCCAACGGCAAAGAAGTGAAAAAGATCCTCATCGACGGCAAGGAGTTCTTCAGCGACGACCCCACTGTGGCGTCGAAAAATATCCCTGCCGACATGATCAACAAGCTCCAGATCGTTGACCGCAAGAGTGACCTGGCTCGCCTCACCGGTGTGGACGATGGCGACGACGAGACGGTTATCAACCTCACCGTCAAGAAGGGCATGAACAACGGCTGGTTTGGCACTGTCAATGCCGGCTATGGCACCGATAAACGCTATGCGGGCAATGTGATGATTAACCACTTCCGCGATGGCAACCAGTTTACCATCCTAGGCGGCGGCAACAACGTGAACAACCTGGGTTTCGGTGACGGAGCCTCGGGACGTTTCCAGCGCTTCGGCGGTGACCGCGGCGTGACCACCTCACAGTATGCCGGCATTAATTTCAACGTCGGCAGCAAGGAGGACGAGCACTTCCGCGTGGGCGGTGACATCATGTACAGCCATAGCGACCGCGACACCCGCACCCGCACGGCACGTCAGAACCTGTTGACCGACTCGGTCAGCTACTACGATGCCAACACCGCAGCCCGTGACAAGAGCCACAACCTGCGTGGTGACTTCCGACTCAAGTGGGAGGTGGACAGCAACAACACCATCGAATTCCGCCCCAACTTCTCGTTCAACTTCAACAAGAGCGAGCGCAACGACTCGTCGCTCACCCGTGCCGGCGATGCCGCCAGGACCGCAGTCAACCGAAGCTTGAGCAACTTCTTCAACGACGGCAAGAGCTACGAGTGGGGCGCACGCCTGATTTATAACCACAAGGTGGCCAGTCATCCCGGCCGCAGCCAGTCGTTGATGCTCAACTACCGTTACAGCAATGTGCGTGAGGACGCCGACACCTACACCGACAACACCTACTACCTGCTGGAAGACCAGGATCAGCTTATCGACCAGACGGCCAACAACCGTCGCAAGACCCATAACGTGACGGGACGCCTCTCGTGGACCGAGCCCCTGGGCGACGTGAAGAATGCCCGATTCCTAGAGTTCTCCTACCGTGGCAACTACCGCTACACCACGAGTGACAAGATGGTCTATGACAACGACCGCATCGGTGGCTGGCCCGGCGGAACGATTGCCGATCAGGAGTGGAACGAGCCCCTGAGCAACAGCTTCCGCAACACGTTCTTCAATCAGGAGTTCAGCGCCGGTTTCCGTCAGGTGCGCAAGGCCTATAACCTCAACGTGGGCATCAGTGTCAACAGCGCCATGTCCAAGAGCAAAGACCTCATCAACAGCGCCCGTGACATCGCCGCGCGCTGGGCATGGTCGGTGGCCCCTTATGCACGTTTCCGTTACAAGTTCACCGATACGCGCAACCTCAACTTCTTCTACCGCATGCGCGCTAACCAGCCCAGCATCACCCAGTTGCAGCCCGTCGCCGACGAGAGCAACCCCTTGAATGTCATCATCGGTAATCCTGAGTTGAAGCCCACCTTCAACCACAACATCAACCTGCGGTTCGGTGACTTCGCCCAGGGTGCCCAGCGTAGCATCATGGCGATGATGAACGTCGACTTCGCCCAGAACAGCATTGTCTCGGACGTGACTACCGACGAACTGACCGGTGGACGCATCACCAGCTATACCAACGTGGGCGGCGTGTGGAGCGCTATGGCGATGAACATGCTGAGTTTCCCCTTCGGTGCCAGCAAGGTATGGTACTTCACCAGCCACATGTTCACCCGTTATGGTGTCACCAAGAGTGTCACCAACGGCGTCGAGAACCGCAGCAACACCTGGTTCATCAATTATTCGCCCGGATTGGCGTTCCGCAATAGCGTTTTTGACATTGAGTTACGTCCCCGTTATAGCTTCCAGAATACCACCACATCGGCGCTCAAGTCCAACACCCGCAACATTCACACCTGGGGCGGTATGTTCGACGGCACCTACTCGGCTCCCTTTGGCCTAGTCATCAGCACCGACTTGCGCTACAGCACCACCAGCGGTTACAGTGCCGGTTACAACAGCGACCAGTGGATCTGGAACGGCTCGCTGGCCTATCAGTTCCTGCGTGACAAGCAGGCAGCCTTGACCATCTCGGTCTATGACATCCTGGGCCAGAGGAAGAATATCTTCCGTAATGTCACTGGCGACTACATCGAGGATGTTTTCTACAACTCCCTGGGCCGCTACGGCATGGTGACCTTTACCTACCGCTTCAACACCTTCAAGAAGGGTGAGCAGCCCAAGGACCGCAACGCTGACCGTTGGGGTGGTGGCCCCGGTCGCTGGGGTCCTCCGGGTGGTGGTCCTGGCGGACGCAGACCGTTCTGATGAGTTAGGAGTTAGGAGTTAGGAGTTAGAAGTTAGGAGTTAGAAGTTAGGAGTTAGAAGTTAGGAGTTAGAAGTGAGAAGTTAGGAGTGGATGGTCAGTGTTTATCTGTGACTTGACTCCAGTCAGGACTCCTACCACGGCTCCCAAAACAATCCCTATCATGACAATATAAGAGGAGGGTGCTCAGTAATGAGCACCCTCCTGGTTTATTGATGTGCCTGGGTATCAGTTACTCAGCAAGGATGCAATGAGTGCGGTCACGTCGCTGATGTTGTAGTGGTTGTCGTAGTCCACATCGGCAGCGGCAAGATTGATGCCCGATGCGTTACCGCTCAGCAGGTAGTTGATGAGGTCGGTCACGTCGTCGATAGAAACTCTGCCGTCGTCGTTGACGTCACCGGTCAGGAAGCTCTGGACAGGTGTCAGCTGAACCTGGAAGAAGTCCTCGACACTCAGGTATCCGGTCTTGTTGATGCCGAAGCTGATTCCCGATGACTGATTAGAGAATACGCGGGTCTGCGGCGTGTAATCCAGGGTCACTTGGCGAATCACCAGACCGCTCACCTCGTCAAAACCAAGGAAATAGATGGGGTAGGGCATTTCATACTCTTCCTCATAGTTGCCGATATACTGGGGCATGTCAAATACCAGTTGCCCATTGACGAGCTTGCCCTCTACCCACGACTCGGGGAGAAGTTCACTCATGCCCTGGATGTAAACATGGTCGCCGGCAAAACCGATAGCTACGGGGTGCTGCTTCCATACCAAGCCGCCATACTCGTTCCAGGTCCTGTACTTGACTGTGTACTCATAGGTCTTGAGACCCTGGGGAACCGATACCGAGGGATCGGGATACCTGGAGATCGTCAGGCCTTGATAATAGTTGATGTAGGAGAGGTTGTGCTGGTCAACCGTGATGAACACATAATCATAAGTATATAAGGTGTTCTCATCGTCAATGGTCAATACCATATCCTTCTGGGTCGTGTTGCCGGTGGCAGGGTCGTAGTATGCTGCCTTGAAGTAGAGCAGCACCTCATAGGCGCCCAGCAACTGCGTGTTGGGGAAGGTGACGGTGTTGCCGTCGATGTGTCCCTTGATCCATGCGTCGGGCAGATAGGGCGTGATGCCCTGCAACCACATGTCCTCGCCATCGATGCCCACTACCACGGTTGTGAAATAGGGCTCCCATTCCATACCGTCATTGACGGCTGTGGTGAGGTAATAGATCTCGGTGGGCATATCCTCGGGAGGAGTCTGCGGTGTCTCGTTGATGGGAAGATAAACCGACCCGAAATCACCGTCCTGGAGCCACTCATAGTCAAGGTACTGGAAGTTCTGGCCGAAGGCTCGGTTCATCGTTCCCAGGATATTGTGCTCGTCGGTACCGTTCAGCCTGATGCTGCCGTCATCCTCGATGGTGTAGGTCAACTCCTCGATGTCGGGGTTGTAGAAGTAGGAGCCACGCTCCTCGTCGTAGGTGAACACAGCCACCTGGACAGCCATCTCCAGCGAATAGGTGTAGGCGACATATTGTCCCATGGGCACGGTGATGGTCTTGCCGTCGGCGCCCAGGGTGCCCTCTACCCATCCGTTATAATAGGACCAGGAGACAGGACGCTGGATGTAAACCTTGTTGTTCTCGCCGAACACGATGCCCAGCGAACCGTCCTGGGGCTCGGTGATGAGCTCATAGGGCCACTCATCCTCGGCCACATTCTCCTTTTCCACTTCCCTGATGACGTATCCCGTGCGCTGATACAGGCGTAGCTCGCCTTCGGGCTGGTTCTCGATGACGGTGGGCACATAGTACTCCTTCTCGACGATGGTGTAGTGGAAAATCAGCTCGGGGTTGACTGTGCCGTTCTCGAGTATCTCGATGCTGGCTGCAGGCACGTGCAGCGTGTAGTTGCCCAGGGTGCTCAACGGATACTCCTTATAGATAAAGGCGTTGCCGCCGACCTCAAACATGTGGCACTCATAGGCCGTTCCCGTCTCGTCATTGACCAGGAAGGGGCGGGCATTCTCGTTGACCAGGACCGGTGAGTCGTAGTCGATGGTGAAGTTCTGCAGCAGGTACACCTCGCCCTCGGGCGGATTGATGGTGTGTTCTGATTGGGTGATGGCCTTGATGCTATACAGGAATGTCAGCTCTGCGATATCCTCGTCCATCGAGTTGAAGATCAGTGAACCCTCGGGGATGGTGAGCTTGTAATTGCCCAGTTCGACCACCTCGGTGGGGAAGTTAGCCATCACGTCGTGCCCCGATGCCGTCATGGGGGTCTGGAGGGTGGCACCGCTCGTGAGGTTGGTCAACGTCGCCATGCTGCCGCTAGCGATCCCGTCCACGGTTTCAGGGAAGGTGATGGTGAAGTTCTGCAGACTGATGGCGTTGCCCTCGGGCGGATTGATGGTGATATAGTCATAGAAGGAATCATCGTCGCCGCCCTCGATGGTGTAGTGGAAGTTAAGTTCCTCCACGTCAGAGCCTAGCGTGTAGATGATGACCGATCCGGCGGGAATCGTGAGCGTGTAGTTGCCATTCTTGGTCACCTCGTTGGGGAAATAGATCAGCACGTTGTAGCCCACGGCAAACATCTCGGCCTGATAGGTTATGCCATTATTGTCGTTCCTCAACGTGGCTTTACTGCCATAGTTGATCTCGCCGATGTAGGCCGGGAACGAGACGGTGAAGTTCTGGAGGCTCGTCACCGTGTCCTCGGCAGGATCGACGCTGATCTGCTCGTAGAACGAGTCGCTGTCGCCTTCGATTTTGTACCTCAGTGTCAAGGGCAGCAGCTGCACACCGTTGACGGTGAGCGAGTTCTCGGGGAGATTCAGATAGTAGTCTCCCGGTGCGGTGCTGACCTCGTCAAAGTCGATAATCACCGTCTTGCCGTCGGTATCCACGCTCATGTGGCCTTCGAGCGTGACACCGCCACCCTTCTGCAGGGTGGGGATGGCACCGGTCGTGACTACTACCGGCAGGTCGCCGAAGGTAATGGTAAAGTGTTGCAGGCTTGTCACTGTCCCCTCGGCAGGAGTGATCTGCATCGCTTCATAAGGGTCAACGACAGCATGGGCCGCCGAGGCATACATGACAGCCATCAACACGGCTAAAAAAAATTGTACAGTTTTTCTCATTGTTCTTTATTGATTATATGAATAAAATTGGTGCAAAAATACGTCTATTTGTTAAATGATAACAATAATATAATGTGAAAAAATAATAAAATGATAGTTTTTCACCCTTGTCACCAATGGCGTGATTACGGCATCGGCATCGTGAAAAGCTGTTGCCGTAATAAAATCTTTAACCTCTAACCTCGATGCTTTGAACTATATTTACTACCTTTGCCCCGTTTTTTTAACGTCTAACACCAAACAATAAAAACTAAAGTCAAAATTTAACGTCTAGCACCTCGTGTCTAACGTCTAAAAAACTAATATCTGGAACAATGAGAATGCGTAGATTGCACATGTCGCTCACCAAGCGGTATATCCGTAGCCTGAAGCGCGCACGTCACAAGTTCAGTGGAGTCATTTGTCTGTCTATTGTTGTCCTGCTCTTTGGCGGTCTCGCCATCAAGATGGGCGCTGCCAACATGCTCAACACCGTCATGCACACTGCCCATGACCTGCTGTTGAACACCTGCTTCTTCCTGATGGCCGTCTGTGTCATCACGGGCGCTATCGGGCGCCTCTTTGTAGAGTTTGGCGTCGTTGAGCTGCTCGAGAAGGCCCTCCGTCCCCTGATGAAGCCCCTGTTCAACCTTCCTGGTATGGCATCGCTGGGTGCGGTGCTCACCTTCCTGAGTGACAACCCCGCCATTATCACCCTTTCCCAGGACAAGCGCTTTGCCTCCCACTTCAAGAAATTCCAGTTCATCTCGTTGACCAACTTCGGTACCGCCTTCGGTATGGGACTGATTGTCATCATCTTCATGATGGGTTACGGCTACTTCAAGGAGCCGCTTGTCGGTCTGGTCGGTGCCATCTGTGGCTGTATCATCTCCACCCGCCTGATGCAGCACTTTGTCAAGAAGACTCACCCCGAGTATGCCGAGGAGCCCGCCTGTGAACTCACCGAGGCCGACCTCGAGGTGACCCACGAGGAGTACAAGTCGGTGTTCCTGCGCGTCCTCAACTCCCTGCTCGACGGCGGCCGCACCGGTGTTGACGTCGGGCTCGCCATTATCCCCGGCGTGCTCATCATCTCTTCGCTGGTGATGATTCTCACCTTCTCGGCCAGTGCCGACGGTTCCTATACGGGTGCCGCCTATGAGGGCATCGCTGTCCTGCCGTGGCTCGGCGAGAAGATCGGTTTCGTCTTCCAGTGGCTCTTCGGCTTCAATGATCCTCACCTCATCGGCTTCCCCATCACCGCCCTCGGTGCCGTCGGTGCCGCGCTCGGTCTGGTTCCCAAGTTCATCCAGGAGGGCTGGGTCGATGGCAACGCCATCGCCGTGTTCACCGCCATCGGCATGTGCTGGAGCGGCTTCCTGAGCACCCACACCGCGATGCTCGACTCGATGCACTATCGCGAGCTCACCTCGCGTGCTATCCTTGCCCACACCATTGGCGGCCTGTTCGCCGCCATCGTGGCGCACTGGACCTATGTCCTCGTCTCGCTCATCCTCTGATGTTTGAGGCCCCCTGATTCCGGCTATGATATTGATCCTAACAGGCTGTGTCATCATCACAACAATCAAAAATGGTGATGGCACAGCCTCTTTTTACCCTGAATTTTAAACTTTTTTAAGACTTTTTTTTCGGTTGGATTTTGTCACTTAGGGAAAATGTTATAATTTTGTGGAAAACAAAATAGTTTTATTAAAGAAAAACTAAGAATAAATTGCTAATGATGAGAATTTTAAGTATTACCCGCATCTAATAACCGGCATGGGTTCCATGACCGGGGATGTGGTTATTCTAGTGACAAAAGTCTCATGTGGCACATTATTTTAAAAGAAAAATACGACGACAGATTAATCCGGAACGATTTGATGAAGACAGAACAGGTTTTACCATTATTATGCAACTGATAGAGAACACTTTAATAATTTTTTATTAACTTTTTAATTTTTAGTTTTATGAAGAAGTTTTTATTTACACTTGCAGCCCTCTTGATGGTAGGTACCGCTTCGGCCGACAACTACCTGTACATTGAGGACTTTGAAGTAACGCCCGAGTTCCTGGCTCAGACTTCAGGTAAGGCACGTGAGATGACTCTGGATGTAAAGGCTCACTTCGACCAGTACACCAGCGCATTCATGGTATGGATCAACTCCCCCGAGGGCATCACCAACCGTGACGCTCTTGCAGGTGCTGCCATGACCCAGAGCGGTTACACCCGTACTGGTAACCCCATTGATCGTCAGGTTGCTCTGGCAGTTAGTGAGGGTGTTGACATTTTCATCGCTGCTTGGACCGAGGCCGACTTCTACTATCCCGAGGGTCTGGATCCCGATGAGGATGATCCCGTAGGTGTTGGTTCAGTAAAGTGGGCTCCTGGTGACTATGATCAGATGTTCACCCTGACCGTCCGCTTTGCTCAGGACTTCACCGGTGGTGACATCATGGTGATCACCGAGCCTTCTTGCTCTGGTACCGATCCCCGCGGCGAGTGCTGCCCCAAGGGTGAGCACTGGGAGGTTGCCTGCCACGTAACTGTTGCTGGTGGCGAGCCCATTCAGACTCCCGCTCCCGTGATCGAGGTAACCAAGAATGATGACGCTTACATCTTCACCGCTACTGGTGAGGGCGAGGTTACCCTGTATGTTGATGGCGAGCCCGTTGAGAACCCCTACGTAGTAGTTCGTACCGAGGAGGACCAGATCGTGAAGCTGACTGCTGTTGCTCACGTTGAGGGTCAGACCGACGGTTCTGTAACTGGTGAGTATCTCGTGCCCGCACTCGAGCTGCCTGGTGACCTGCCTGGTGAGATCGTGATCAGCGGTCCCGATAATAATGGTGTTGTATACATCACCTACACTGGCGAGGAGGACGTAACCATCACCGTTACCGTTAACGGCGAGGTTGTTGAGCTTGGCGAGGATAGCACCATCACCGTTGGTGAGGGTGAGAGCCTGATTGAGGTAACCGTTTCTGCCGAAGGCTACAATGATCTGACTGCTTCTGAGACTGTCTTCTATGAGAAGCCCCAGCCCCAGGAGCCCGTTGACCTGACTGGTGAGATCGTTATTGGTGAGCCCACCGTAGACGGTAAGGTTGCTATTTCTTACAATGGTCCCGAGGAGGGCGTTGAGCTCACCGTTGAGGGCTATGAGCTCGTTGACGGCTTCATCCAGCTGCCCGAGTATGGCACCTACACCATCACCGTTGTTGCTGGTGGCGAGAACTACAATGACTTGACTGCTGAGCAGGAAGTAACCTGGACCGAGCCCAGTGATCCCTATGCAATTGGCGCTTGGGTTGTATTCTTCGACAAGGACGGTAACAAGCAGTACTATCAGCTCGTACAGGGTGACGATCCCGACGGCGTTCAGACCAACGTTGCTCTGACCTGGAAGCTCTACGGTCATCCCGTAAGCACCAACCCCGAGGATTGGCACTACATCCCCTTCTACTTCTTGGTAGATGGCGTAGCTTATGGTCCCGAGGCTGATGGCACCGAGCCCGAGTTTGGCAATGCCAACATGAACCCGCTGTATGAGAACGAGAACCTCTGGCAGATCCAGGCTGGTTACAAGTATGTTGTTGGTATTGTTACCGACATCGAGACCGGTCGCAAGTATGTCCAGATCTCTAAGGGTACCTTCGTTGACGTTGACGAGCTCAACGCTGACAAGACCGTTGCTGGCGTACGCTACTTCAACATGGCTGGTCAGGAGATGCAGGAGGCTAACGGCATGACCATCGTCGTTACCACCTACACCGACGGCACCAC